>JBGVRA010000057.1:0-43702 GCA_045127955.1 Anaeroplasmataceae bacterium | reverse complement strand
TAAAATAGATTATTTAATGAGTAGGGGTCTAACAATACCTAATCGAATATTAGTTAAGCTTTAAGAAAAACACCAAATATTTTACATATTTGATGCTTAAATGAAACTAATATATCATTAAAATAGGCGAAGCCTAGAGTAATTAATGAAAAAATTAATTAATTACTATTGTTCTAACACCACTCTTTACTGTAAATACTATTAATTATTCTTTTGATAAATCTAGTGGTGAAAAATATAATTATCAAATTGTAGATAGGTATATAAGTCATAGAAGAAATGGAAGAAGTTATTATATTGTAATATTAAAAGATGGGAAAGAAGAAAAATTAAGTGTATCATCTTTTACATATTATGATTATGAAGATGAATCATCTATTAGTTTATATTATTATGACGGATTTTTGGGTTATTCATATTATGAATTAAAATATATAAGTTAGTTTATTTGTACAAAAGTGTAAAAAAAACAGTATTTTACAATAAAGTACTTGTATTTTTGTCACAGGTATTATATTATATAAATAAGAAGGTGATTTTATATGGAATTTATATTAATATCTAATTTAATTATTTATATTTTATTTTATTTTAAATCTAAAAAATATAATAATTTAAAGATTAAGTATATATTATCTTTAATAGTGAGTTATGTGCCTTTTGTTTTATTTTATATTATTTTTGAAATTGTTGGTTTATTTGAAGATAAAGAATTTGATGTTTTATTTTTATTTCAATTAAACTTTTTCCATATTATTATTAAAATAATTCATAGTTTATATTTTAATATTTTCATAGATTTTTCTAAGAAATGGTATATGCATGTTATTAAAGCTATTATTTTAATTTTATTAGTATTAAATTGTTATTTCTTTATGAATACTCATCCTGAAACTTCATCTTATTATTATTTATGTTATTGTGGATTTTATATTTTAATTGTTGTGGAGTTTTTCTTATCATTTTATAAAAATAATAAATTATAGGAGAATATTTTATGATAGTTATTATTGCAGTAATCGTTAGTATTTTAGCTTTGTTTTATGTGAAGAAAATCCAAAATCGAACTATTAAATGGCTATTATCATTCCTTTGTTGTATATTGCCTGTTGTATGTTCATTTGTTTTACAGATAAGTAAACAAGAATCATATGATAATTCTATTATTTTTCCATTTCTTTTTGTGTATTTTTTTGTTAAGATAATTCATAATTTATTATATATTTTTATTCTTGATCAAAAGGAAAGCATTGTCAATTATGTTGTTGGTTGGAGTGGTATTATTTTTTATATTTTAGGTATTACTTTTTCAATGAAACTTGTAAAAGAACCATATTTTGCATGGATTGTTATTTTTACTGGTATATTGTTTATAATTGAGTTTTTATCAACTTTTCATAAGAATAAAGAAATTGTCTCATCTTAAGATGAGATTTTCTTTTTCTTGAAAAATGATTGAATATACTGTATAATTTAGAATCGGTGATGTATATGAAAAATATTAAGATTGCTATGCCATCTTTAAAAGATGCTAGAAAAAGATTAAAAGAAATTCCTACAATTAGATATAGATTAGATAGTAAGTATAAGGATTTAGGTTTAGGTAAATCTTATGCTATTTTCACTTATGGATGTCAAGGTAATGAAGCTGATAGTGAGGTTATGGCTGGGATTTTAGAAGAAATTGGATATGTTAAATCTAGTGATCCTATGAATGCTGATGTTGTTATTTTAAATACCTGTGCTATTAGAGAGAATGCTGAACAACGTATTTGGGGTGTTTTGGGTCAGTTAAAGGGTCGTAAAAGAGAAAATCCTGATATGATTGTTGGTATTGCTGGTTGTATGCCTCAAGAAGAAAAGACTACTAATCGAATTTTAGAATCTTATGATTTTATTGATTTGGTTATTGGTACTCATAATAAAAACCATTTACCTGAGTTAATTGCTAAGGTATATGAATCTAAGGCTAAGGTTATTGAGGTTTTATCTATTGAAGGTGATATTTTAGAAGATGCACCTAAGGTTAGAGAATCTAAGCATAAGGCTTGGGTTAATATTATGTATGGTTGTGATGAATTCTGTACTTATTGTATTGTTCCTTATACTAGAGGTAAAGAACGTTCTAGAGATAAAGATGATATTATTAATGAGGTTAAAGATCTTGTTAGTAAGGGATATGTAGAAGTTACTTTACTAGGTCAAAATGTTAATGCATATGGTAAGGATTTGGGTAGTGATTATACTTTTGGTGATTTATTATATGATTTAGATAAAACAGGTATTAAGCGTATTAGATATACTACATCTCATCCTAGGGATTTAGATGAAAAGACTATGATGGCTATGGCTGAGTGTAAGAGTGTTATGCCACACTTACATTTACCTGTTCAATCTGGTGATGATTATATTTTAAAGAAGATGAATCGTAAGTATACTTATGATGATTATATGACTAAGGTTAATAGATTAAAGGAATTAGTTCCTGATTTGGCTTTAACTACTGATATTATTGTTGGTTTCCCTAACGAGACAGAAGAACAATTCTTAAATACTATTAAGTTAGTAGAAAATGCTAAGTTTGAAGGTGCTTTTACTTTTATTTATTCAAAAAGAGAAGGTACTCCTGCAGCATTAATGGAAGATGTTGTAAGCGAAAGTGAAAAACATGAACGTTTAACTAGATTAAACACTTATATTAATGCGGGATATTTAGCTGGTCATAAGCGTTTTGTTGATACTGTTGTTGAAGTGTTAGTTGATGGTCCGTCTAAAAATGGTGAAGGTATGATGTGTGGTTATTCTAAACATTTAAAACTTACTCATTTTAAATCTGATGATTTATCTTTAGTTGGTAAGATTGTTAAGGTTAAGGTTACTGAGGCAAAGACTTGGTTTATGATTGGTGAGCTTTGTGAATAATATCATTAATGCTTTTAATGAATTACCACTTACTAAAAGACTTCATGAACTTGAAGATAAGATTGATTCTGATAATGTGTTAAAAGAAAAAATTGATTGTTTAAAGAGCAAACAAAAACAAATGATTAATGCTAAAGAGTTTAATCAATGGAATCAATATTCTATTTATAAAAAAGAATATGATGTTATTTATAGTGAAATTTTAGATTATCCTTTTATGGAAGAATATTTAAGTTTATTAGCTTTGGCTAATGAAATTTTAGGGAATGTGTCTTTTATTATTGAACAAAAGATTAATAAATGTATTGATGAATGCTAACATTGTTAGCATTTTTCTTTTGTTCTTATAATAAATTATATAGAGGTGTTTTTGTTTGAAACTTTTTAAAACGGATGGAATAAGAGGTAAATATGGTGAGGTTGTAACTTTAGATTTAGCTTTTATGGTTGGCTATAATTTGAGTTTATTAGGGTGTAGTAAGGTTGTTGTTGGATATGATACTAGGTTTTCTAGTTTTGATTTAAAAAACAGTTTAATAAGCGGTGCTAAGTTTAATGGTATTGATGTTTTAGATTTAGGTCTTTCTACAACGCCTAGGGTAGAATATTATTCTAAATATTATGATTGTTTTGGGGTTATGATTACTGCTTCTCATAATCCTTACTATGATAATGGAATTAAGGTTTTTAAATCCGGTAAAAAGATTAATAATTTAGAAGAAGAGAGGATTGAAAACAATATTTATCATTTAAGATATGAAGATGTTATTAAAGATAAGATTGATAATATAAAATTTGATGTGTGTTTAGATTTAGATAATGGTGGAGCATGTTTTTTAAAAGAGTATTTTGGGGATAATTTTCATTTAATTAATACAAATTATGATGGTTTTAATATTAATGATAGATGTGGATCTTTATTTGCTGAAGTTATTAAAGATGAAGTAATTAAAAATAAGTATAAGTGTGGTTTTTCTTTTGATGGTGATGCTGATAGGGTTATTGGTGTTGATGAGTTTGGAAATGTATTAGATGGAGATTTTTTAGCTTATTATTTGGCTAGAGTTTATAAATATTCTTCTATAGTATTTAGTAGGATGGTAAATGTTGGTTTAATTAATGAATGTAAGAAGCATAATATTAAAGTTTATTTAACTGATAGTGGAGATAAATTTATTTTAGATATGATGGAAAAAAATAATGTTATGATTGGTAGTGAGGCATCAGGGCATATTATTCATAGGAAATATGGAACTAGTGGTGATGGTGTTTTGAATGCTTTAGATATTATGGAATGTTTATCTTTAGGTTATGAATTTAATTATAGTGATGTTTGTTATTATCCTAGTGAGTTAAGAAATTATAATGTTGATGCTGATATTAATTATTTATATGAAATTATTAAGAATAAATTTAGTAATGTTATTCCTTATATTAGAAAATCTGGGACTGAGGGTGTGTTAAGAGTGTTTTTACAGGCTGAATTACAAAGGGTTTTAGATGAGTGTTTTTTAATGATAGAAGATGAGTTATGCAAGCATTAATATTAGCTGGTGGTAAAGGAAGTAGAATGGGTTTAGATATTGCTAAGTGTAGTGTTGATATTTTAGATATTCCTATTATTAATTATGTTATTAATTCATTAGATGAAGTTGGTATTTCTGATATTAATATTGTGGTTGGGTATAAAAAAGATGATATTATTAAATGTACAAAGCATAAGTATAATTATATTGTTCAAGAACAACAATTAGGTACTGGTAATGCGGTTAAGATAGCCTTAGATTATATAAAAGATGATGTTATTATTATACCTGGTGATACTTTGGTTTTGGATTCATTAGATAACTTTATTAGATATCATTATGAGAATAATAATGATTTTTCTATTATGAGTTTTGAAAAAGAAAATCCAAGTGGTTATGGTAGAATTATAAAAGGTAATGATATTGATATTGTAGAAGATTGTTATTTAAAAGATAAAGATATAAAAGAATGTAACTCAGGGATATATATTACTAATAAAAGGGTATTATTAGAACATATTGATAAGATTAAGATAAATAGTAAGGGTGAATATTATTTTACTGATATTGTAAAATATTTAGCTGGTTTAAAGGTTGGAGTTTTTAAACAGGATAATATTTATGGAGTAAATACTTTACATGAAGTATGTTTGGTTAATGAAATTATTAAAAATAAAACAAACGAAAGACTTATTAACTCATTTGTTTATATTGTAGATAAGAATAATACTTATATTAGTCCTGATTGTATAATTGAAGAAAATACGGTTATTGAGCCTGGATGTATTATTTATCATAGTAGAATTGGAAAAGGCAATAAAATATTAGCTAATTCAAGGATTATTAATAGTGTTATAGGCGATGATAATAAAATTATTAGTAGTGATATTAGTGATTCTTTTATTGGTAGAGGTAACAATATTGGTCCTTTTAGTCATTTAAGAAATTATGCTAATATTGGCAATTTTAATCGAATTGGTAACTATGTTGAGATTAAAGATAGTGTCATTGATAGTTATACTAATGCTAGTCATTTAGCTTATATTGGCAATACTGATTGTGGGTCTGGTGTTAATTTTGGATGTGGTAGTATAACTGTTAATTATGATGGTAAAACAAAACATAAAACGGTTATTAAAGATAGAGCTTTTATTGGTTGTAATAGTAATTTAATAGCTCCTGTTGTTATCAAAGAGAATGGTTTTATAGCAGCAGGGTCTACTATTACAAATGATGTAGAAGAAGATAGTTTGGCAATTGCTAGAGCTAGACAGGTTAATAAAGATAAGTATTTGAAAAAGAAGAGTAAAGAAGAGTAATAAAAAACTGTTTCATTTTTTTGAAACAGTTTTTGTTAGTTATTTTCTTTTTCTTCCTAAACCGATTTTTTGGTAAACTTTTGCTATTTTTCTACTTGCTAGCATATATGCATAATCTCTACCTTGGTCTAATATGTCATCTAATTCTTTTGAGTTAATGATTTGGTTGTATTTTGTTTGAATTGGTTCAATTTCAGATACTACTGCATTTGCTACATCTTCTTTAAATACAGCATAATTAGAGTCTTTGTATTTTTCTTCAATTTCTTTAATTGATAAACCTGTTATACAAGAATAAATTGTAATTAAATTAGATACTCCAGGTTTATTTTCTTCATCAAAAATGATTTTTGTATCAGAATCTGTTACTGCTGATTTAATCTTTTTCTTTATTATGTTTAAATCATCTAGTAATGAAATGTAGGCTTTAGGATTAGGGTCTGATTTACTCATCTTTTTTGTTGGATCAGTAAGTGACATGATTTTGGCTCCTACTTTTGGTAAGAATGGTTCTGGTACTTTAAAGGTTTCACCATATTTTGAGTTGAAGCGTTCTGCTAAGTTTCTTGTTAATTCTAGATGTTGTTTTTGGTCGATTCCTACGGGAACGATATCAACATCATATAATAGTATATCGGCAGCCATTAATGATGGATATGTTAATAATCCTGCTGATACTCCGGCAACTTGTTTTACTTTTTTATCTTTATATTGTGTCATTCTTTCAAGTTCACCGATATATGTATTACATTCTAATACCCAACCTAGTTGAGTGTGACATGGTACTTCTGATTGAACAAATAGGTGAACTTTTTCAGGGTTTAATCCACATGCTATATATAGTGCCGCAAGTGATTTGATGTTTGTTCTTAGTGCTTGTCTATCTTGAGGTACTGTAATTGCGTGTAGGTCAGCTATAAAGATAAGAATGTCTGTATCTTCAAGTTCATCTTGTAGTTTGACGAAGTTTTTTACTGCTCCTAGATAGTTTCCTAGTGTTATGTTTCCACTTGGTTGAATTCCTGATATTAATCTTTTCATTTTAATCTTCCTTTCTATAAAAAAATAAAAACGCCCTTAAAAATTAATTTTAAGGACGAAAAAATTCCGCGGTGCCACCTTAATTCTAATCAATTGATTAGCTCTTTTATGATGTTGTAAACCAATTCCTAAATATATCGTTTTGATGCTTTCACCATCCATCAATCGCTAGAAACTAAAATATAAATAGTACTGATATATATTATAATAAATCATTATTGATTTTTCAAGTTTTTTGTCATTTTTATTTATTGTTATTTCATTTAAATGAAAATAGATTTTTTTGAATAATTGTTGAAAATTAGTAGATAAAACATTTTCATTTTAAAATATTATTTAATATTCTTTTCTTTTTTTCTAATCAATGATATACTAGTATATAAGTTTTTTACAGGAGGGATTTTATATGATTACAAAAAATCAAATGAGCGAAATTTTAAAACTAGCTTGTTCAACTGGTGCTGATTTTGCTGAAATTTATTTAGAAGATAAGACTTCTACTAATATTCGTGTTGTTCAAGACAAAGTGGACGATGCGGTTAGTCAAAATGAATATGGATGTGGTATGCGTTTATTAAATGGAGTAGAAGAAGCTTACGGTTATACTAATGATGTTTCATATGAAGGGTTAGTTACGTTAGCTAATAAGTTAAAATCAAATTTTGATTTAAACGTTGTTGTTAATGATGTTCGATTTACTGAGGATAATTCTTTTTATCATACTAAGTTTAATTCTTTAGATGTAGACGTTAATAAATTATGTGATACTTTAAAGATGATGACAAATGTCATGCTTTCATATGATAATAAGATTGTTCAAGCAATTTCTACTTATTCTGGTGTTTGCCAACATGTTACTATTTGTAATTCAAATGGTGTCTATGCTAGTGATGTTAGATTTAATCAAAGAATAGCTGCTCAAGCTGTATCACGTGATGAGGCAAGTATGCAAATGGGTAATGACTCTCATGGTGGTAACTGTGATTTTGATACATTAATGAATTTTGATTATGAAAATTTTGCAAAAGAAATTGCTAGTGTAGCGGTTAAGATGTTAACTGCTAAGGATATTGTTGGTGGTGTTTATGATGTTGTTATTCATAATGCTTTTGGTGGAGTTATTTTCCATGAAGCTTGTGGTCATTCATTAGAAGCTACTAGTGTTTCTAAAAATTTATCTGTTTTTTCTAATAAGATTGGACAAAAGATTGCTAGTGATGTTGTTACTGCAATTGATGATGGTACTATGCCTAATGAATGGGGAAGTGAAAATGTAGATGATGAAGGTAATCCTCAACAAAAAAGAGTGTTAATTGAAAATGGTATTTTAAAATCATACATGATTGATTACCGTAATGGTAGAAGAATGAATATGGATGCTACTGGTTCATCTCGTCGTCAAAGCTATAAATATTCTCCAACATCTCGTATGTCTAATACGTATATTGCAAATGGAGATTCTACTTTTGAAGAAATTATTGCTAATACTAAATATGGTATTTTTGCTAAGAAAATGGGTGGAGGATCTGTTAATCCTGCAACTGGTGAATATAACTTTAGTGTTTCAGAAGGTTATATGATTGAAGATGGTAAGATTACTTATCCAGTTAGAGGTGCTACTTTAATTGGTAATGGTAAAGATACTTTATTAAAGATTGATATGGTTGCTGATAATGCAAGCTTTGGCTATGGTATGTGTGGGTCTGCTTCTGGTAGTATTCCTACTTGTGTTGGTCAACCTACTATTCGTGTTAAGGCTATGACTGTTGGTGGAAAGGGAGGTAACTAAAATGGAATTTGCTAAATTAGTTACAAAAGCTAAAGAATTAGGTATTAATGAAATTGAAGTTTATTCTGTTAAACAAAGTGGTATCGATATGGAATTTTTTGATGGTAGTATCGATGCTAATACTACTAAGATGATTGATGTTATGTGTGTTAGAGGTGTATACAATGGTCATATTGCTACTGTATATACTGAAAATAATGATAATGTTGATTTTGTTTTAAATTCGATTATTCGTAATGCTAGCTTAATTACAAAAGAAGAACCTTATTTTATATATGGTGGCGATGATGATTATCCTGTGTTAACTGAAAAAGAAACAAACTTTGAAGAAGCTTCTACTTTAGATAAAATTAATTTATGTAAAGAAGTTGATGAGTTATTAAAGAAAAAATGTCCTTATGTTTATAAAACTGAAACTGCATATTCTGAATCTTCTTTTGAATATAATATTGTTAATAGTAATGGTTTAAATGTTAGTAAGAAAGGAAAGAGAGCTTCTTTGGTTGCTGAACTTATTGCTTCTAAGGATGGAGATGTTAAGACTTCTTATGATTTCTTATATATTACTAAAATGGAAGATATTAATTTGGAAGAATTTACTGATAAAATTATTGAAAAAGCTGTTAGTCAATTTGGTGCTGATTCAGTTCCATCAGGAGAATATGATATTGTTTTAGATAAAGGTGCTGCTAGAAGTTTACTTTCTGTTTTCTCTGGTGTTTTTTGTGCAACTACTGTGTTAAAGAAAATGTCTTTTTTAGAAGGTAAGATTGAACAAAAAATTTGTGGAGATAATATTACTATTATTGATGATCCTTTACATTGCCTAGCTATGAAACAAGATTCTTTTGATGATGAAGGTGTGGCGACTAAGACTAAAATAGTTGTTGAAAATGGTGTATTGAAGACTTATTTACATAATTTAACTACAGCTAAAATGATGGGAACTGTTTCTACAGGTAATGGTTTTAAAGCGAGTGTATCTGCTCCTGTTAATGTTAGTGTTGATAATTTCTACTTAAAACCAGGAGAAAAGACGTTAGAGGAATTATTTGAAACTGTAGGTAATGGTCTATATATTACTGGTTTAGATGGATTACATGCTGGTGTTAATCAAGTTAGTGGTAATTTTTCTTTAAAATGTTCTGGATATATGATTGAAAATGGTAAAAAGACTCGTCCTGTTACTCTAATTATTTTAACTTCTAGTTTCCAATATATGATGAACAATATTGTTGAAATTGGAAATGACTTAGAATTCAGAGGTAGCGTTGGAGCTCCTAGTGTGATTGTTAGAAAAATGAGTATTTCAGGTAAGTAAAAAAATATTTATACACTTTCTATTTTATTTTAGGAAGTGTTTTTTCTTTTTTTTAGAAATTATTTAAGTTTGGTTGAATTTATTCTTTTGAAGAAAAAATAATTGAAAAAATATTGATTTTTCTTATATTTTTTGATGTTTTTTAGGAATAAATAGCTAAGAAATGAATAAAATATAAAAAGTAGTTATTAAAGTAGGTGTCAAACGAATTAAATTCAAAAATAAAGTTCATTTAAGGTTGAAGATTATATTTTTGGATATGAAAATTTATAAAAATTCGAAAAATTGATGAAAAATTAAAATGCAAACGTTTACATTATATATAAGAAAGAAAAAGTATTGCAATGGTTTTAAGATAGGATTATAATGACTATATATTTCATTAGAAAAGGAGAGAGAAAAATGAAAATGAAGAAAATTGGTTTAGCTGCATTAGCTGCTGTTATGGTAGCCTCTGTAGCATCTTGTCAACCAAAAGAAGGCGTTGGCAAATATACATACAATTATGCAATGTCTGTATTCCCAAATAACTGGAACCCTCATACTTATCAAACAGCAACAGATGCTGAAATTCAAGGGTATACTACAGATGGTTTCTACACTTTTGATTACAATGATACAAAAGATGGTTATGAAATCGTTCCAGCTATGGCAAAAGGAATGCCTGAAGACGTTTCTGCACAATATGTAGGTGAAAAATGGGGAATTGCTGAAGGAGAAACTGGTCGTGCTTGGAAGATTGACTTAAGAGATGATCTTATGTGGGAAGATGGTACTGCTATCGGTGCTCAAGACTTCGTTACTTCTGCTCAATTATTATTAAATCCTGTTGCACAAAACTACCGTGCTGATACTTTATACCAAGGAAATTTCGTAGTTACAAACGCTAGAAATTACTACTATCAAAGTTCACATGCATATCCATCTCCAATTGTTTCTGAAGCATTTGGTGATGATGAATATATTCCAATGAGCGACTTCACTGTAGGTGAAAATAATGTTATCTTAACACCTGCTGGTTCTGACGTTGCTTTAAAGATTAGTTCAGGAGGTAACTGGTCTTCTAACAGTTTACAAGACTATGCTAATGCTGGTTACTTTAAAGAAGGTGGTCAATTAGCTGCTGTTGCTGCACAATGGGATAGATTAGTTGCTGCTGCTAACGAAGCTGATACTGTTGTTTTAACTACATCTTTAGTTAAGGATTTACAAGATGTTATCGCTTGTATGCATGGTCATAACGATGTAGAATCATATGCAGCTAGCGCTGGTGATTATGCTTACATTGAATGGCAAGAAATGGCTTACTTAGGATATGATTACCCTGAAATGTCTTTTGAAGACGTTGGTTTAAAAGTTGTTGATGGTGATTTAGTAATCATCTTAGAAAAAGAATTATCTGGATTCTACTTATTATACAACTTAACTGGTTCTTGGTTAGTTCATGAAGAAACTTATAAGAACTGTGAAACAATCGATGAAAATGGTATTTATCAAAATAACTATGGTACATCTGTTGAAACATTCAAGAGCTATGGTCCATATACTTTAACAAGCTTCCAAATGGATAAAGAATTCTCATTCACTAAGAATGAAAAGTGGTATGGTCATAAAGAAGAATCAGATGTTCCTCTATATCAAACAACTGATATCGTAGTTACTTTCGTTCCTGAAGCTGCTACAAGACTTCAAATGTTCGAAAAAGGTGAATTAGATTCTTATGGTTTAACTTCTGATGATATGGCTGATTATAGTAAGTCTGAATACTTATACTATACTGAAGGTGCTTCTACATTCTTCATCGCTTTAAATCCAGATGCAAACAACTTAGCTGCTCAACAAGAAGCTGCTGGTGAAAATAAGAATAAGACTATTTTAACTGAATTAGATTTCCGTAAGGCTTTATCTTTCGCTGTTGACCGTGTTGCATTCTGTTTAGCTTGTGACCCAACAGGTATCCCTGGTAAGGCTGTATTCAACAACTTAATCATTTCTGACCCTGAAAATGGTATTGCATATAGAACAAACGAAGAAGCTAAAGACGTATTATTAGCATTCTGGGGCTTAACTGATGAAATCGGTGAAGGTAAGAGATATGCAACTAAGGATGATGCAATCGCTTCAATTACAGGTGTAGACTTAGCTCAAGCTAAAGAATTATTCACATCTGCTTATAATAAAGCACTTGAAAATGGTTTATTAGATGCAGACGATGTTGTTGAATTAAAGATCGGTACTCCAAATTCAACAACTCCTTTCTATAAGAAAGGTTATGACTATTTAGTAAATTGTTGGACAGATGCTGTTACTGGTACACCATTAGAAGGTAAATTAACATTCACTAAGGATGATACTTTAGGTACTGGTTTCGCTGACGCTTTAAGAGATAACAAAGTTGATATCTTATTCGGTGTTGGATGGACTGGTTCTGCATTAGACCCATTCGGATTAGTTGAAGCTTATACTAAGCCAAGCTACCAATATGATGATTCAATTGATTATACAAAGATTAATAAAGATGTATACTTTGAAGAAATGACTGATGCAAATGGTGTTAAACATACTAATATTACATTACGTGCTTCAGTTGCTGCATGGTCAATTGACTGTTTAGCTGGTAATGCAATCAATGCATATGTTGTTGTTGATGGTGTTGCTACAGACGAAATCGTATCAGTAAGTGCTGGTACAAAAGCAGACTTAGCATTCAGAACTAAGATCTTAGCTGCTTGTGAAGCTGCAATTCTTGAACAATATACAATGTTACCATTAAATGATGATGCTTCTGCTGCATTAAAGAGTATGAAGATTAATTATTATACTGAACAATATGTATATGGTGTAGGCCGTGGTGGTGTTAAGTACATGACTTATAACTACGATGATGCTCAATGGAAAGCATTCGTTGACTCAAATAATGGCCAACTTCAATATAAGTAAGATTAATTAAATTATTGGTTGAAAATATGTAGGTGGGTATCTGCCTACATATTTTGACCGTTAAGGAAAGGAGTTGTCTAAAATGCTAAAATACGTTTTAAAAAGATTAGCACTTTTAGTCTTTGTATTTTTTGTAATTCTTACTATGTGTTTCTTCTTAATCAAGTTATTACCTAATGAACCATTAGATGCATTTGGTAAAGATTATGAAGCATTATTAAAAAAGAGAGAATTAATGGGTTATAATAAACCATTAATTGAGCAATATTTTATTTTCTTAAAAAGAATAACATTCTATGGTGACTGGGGATATAGTGAAAAGTTATATACTGCTAGACCTGTATGGGATGTGTTTGTTAGTAAATTACCTGCAACAATGTATGTAAACATTCTTGCAATGGTTTTTAGTGTTCCGCTAGGATTAGGATGTGGTATTTTTGCTGCATTAAAGAAGAATAAATGGCAAGATCATTTGGTTAACATCCTAGTAATGTTATTTATATCTGTACCATCATATGTATATGCATTCTTAGTGCAATATTTCTTGTGTTATAAACTAGGTTGGTTCCCATTCGATATGGATTCAGGAAGTAATTATTTTTCATGGAGTATGTTTATCTCTGTAGTTCCAGCAGTATTATCACTATCATTTGGTACTATTGCCGGCTTAACTAGATTTACACGTGCGGAATTAACAGAAGTTTTAACAAGTGATTTTATGTTACTTGCAAGAACAAAGGGTTTAACTAAAGCTCAAGCAACATCACGTCACGCATTACGTAATGCGATGGTTCCTATTTTCCCTTCAATTTTAGGTCAATTTATTGGAATTATTGGTGGTAGTTTAATTATAGAAAATATTTTCGTGATTCCAGGTGTAGGTGGTTTATACGTAAGCTCTATTACTGCATTAGATTATAATATGTTTATGTTATTAAACTGTTTCTACTGTTTCATTGGTTTATTATCAGGAATTGTTATAGATTTATCTTATGGATTTATTGATCCAAGAATCAGAATGGGGGAAAGATAATATGGAAAAAGAAGTTTTACACAATAATGTTGATCCATCATTATTTGAGTTTGTCCAAATTGATTCTCGTATTACAGATACAAAAATGGCCACAAAAAAGATTGGTTATTTTAAAGATGCTTTTATTCGTTTTTGTAGAAATAAAGCATCTATTGCTGCAAGTGCTATTATTTTAATTTTAGTTTTATTTGCTATAATTGCACCTGAAGTATCATCAACAACATATACTGAAACTAGAAATGACGTTGATGTTCAATTATATCAAAAATTATTACCTAAGATTGGTTTAACTTCTAAACTTGGATTTTGGGATGGTACTAAATCATTAGAAGTTAGTGAAGGTAATTATTATTATTACAATGCAATTGGAGTAGAAACAGGGATGAATCCAGTTGTTGAAACAAGTGATAAATACATGTTTAATGGACTTCCTTACTATAATATTAAGTATGATTCATATTATGGACTAGGAATGTATTATATGACTTTTACTGAAGAAACTTATGTAAAGATTCAAAAGTTTCAAGATGAAAATAATATCCAAATTATTTATCCTGCAGTTGGAAATTTATCGGGAATGGTTGCTAGTGATGCAAATATTTGGTTCGCACATAAACCAAATGGTTTACCTGAAATGAAGAATGGAAAATATACAGATATTTATATTAAGGAAACTGAAACAGCTAATAAATATAATGATGAATATACTTCAAAGATGAGAATTGCTGGAGATGATGGTTCATATAAATATTCAGTATTAGTTGGTACATCAGCTGCACCTTCATATAAGTGTAGAGTTTCATTATATAACTATTTCATTTATCGTTATGGTTATGAACCTTCATTTGTGTTTGGTACAGATGCATCAGGTTATGATATTTTTACTCGTTTAGCATCAGGTGCTAGATTAAGTTTCTTATTAGCGATTTTCGTTGCATCTATTAACTTAGTAATTGGTGCAATTTGGGGTTCAATTGCTGGTTATTTTGGTGGAACTATTGACTTAGTTATGGAACGTATTACTGACGTATTAGGTAATGTACCTTTCATGGTTGTTACATCGTTATTCCAGTTACACTTGGCTAGTAAAGTTGGAGCTTTACCAAGTTTACTATTCGCATTCGTAACAACAGGATGGATTGGTACTGCAAGTACAGTTCGTATGCAATTCTATAGATATAAGAATCAAGAATATATTTTAGCTGCAAGAACTTTAGGTGCAAAACATAAGAGAATTATGTTTAAACATATTTTCCCTAATGCATTAGGTACAATTATTACTAGTTCAGTATTAGTTATTCCTTCTGTTATTTTCTCTGAATCATCTTTAACATATTTAGGTATTGTTAACTTAGAAAGTGATACAATGACATCAGTTGGTACAATGTTAGCTAATGCTAGACAATTCCTTCAAACATTCCCACATATAATTTTATTCCCAGCAATATTTATTTCATTGTTGATGATTACATTTAATTTATTTGGTAATGGTTTAAGAGATGCATTCAATCCATCATTAAGAGGAACGGAGGACTAATTTATGGAAAAAGTTTTATCTGTTAAAAATTTATCTATTAATTTTAGAACCGTAAATGGACAAGTACAAGCTGTTCGTGGTGTTTCTTTCGATCTTCATAAGGGAGAAACAATGGCTATCGTTGGTGAATCTGGTTCAGGTAAATCAGTTACATCAAGAGCTATTTTAGGTATTTTAGCTAATAATGCTATTGTAAAAGGTGGAAAAATCTTTTATGATGGTAAAGATTTATTAAAAATTGATGAAGAACAATTCCATGAAATTCGTGGAGATAAAATTGCCATGATTTTCCAAGATCCACTTTCAAGTTTAAATCCTATCATGAGAATAGGTAATCAATTAACTGAAGCTATGTTATTAAAAAACAAAGCTAATCGTAAAGAAAGTAGAAAGAAATTTAATAAAATCATGGAAAAATTAGTTCAGTATATGAATTATACTGGTACTAATTATGAAATTAGTAATGAACAAAAAGCAAAAGATTTTAATCAATTTGAGTATAAACATCTTGAATTAGAAAATGCATATAATAGTGCAGTTTCATTCGCTGATGATGTATATTCTGATATTGAAAATTTAACATATGAAATTAGTAGAAATTCACTTGTTAATGTTAGAAAGTATGTCACAAATATTTGTAAATACGCTATGTTAATTCAAGATAGATTCTTTATTAGAGATTTATCAAGAGTAACAACAGCTGTACAAGCTATTCAAAATGTGATTAATGTTTCAATTAAAGAGAAATCTTTTAATGATATTATTGTAAATTGTAATATTATTAAAGGAGAAATTGAAGAAGCTAGAAAATATGAAAAACCTAATTTCTTCTCATTAGCATATTATTTAACGTTTGTTGATTCTAATATTCCTGAATATCCAATCGCTGAATTGAATGCTATGACTCGTAAATGTTTAGATGATAAATTCATGTTAGAATTTATTTCTAGAGTTGAAAAAGCTTTAGCATACAGTCATAATGAATCAATTGATAATACTAAAAAGAGTATTGATTCTTTAAATCAATTGTTACAAGCTTTTAGACAAAATAGTTTAGATAAAAAACAAATTATGTCTTTATCTTATAAAGCAGTAGAAGATGTTGAAAATAGTATTGATAAGCTTGATATTTATCGTAAGAGTAAAGGTTATGTATTTAGATCAAGCCTTATTGATTCAATGAAAATGTATTATAGTGTTGATGATATAAATGCTGCTTTACAAAAGAAATATGATAAAGATAAAGTTGCATATGATAAGGTTATTGCAAAAGGTAAAGTTCCAAACTGGAATTTAGTTCCTGTCACATTATGGGATAAGGAACAAGTTAAAAATGAGATAATTGAAACTATTGAAGATATGATTCAATCTTGTCATAATTATTTAAGTGTTGGACAAAATTATAATCAAAAAGCTATCGATATGATTGATTATTTAAAACAAAATGCTTCTAACGTAGTTAATAAATTAACTAAGAGTGCTGCTAAATTACGTGCAATTAAACTTATGGAAGAAGTAGGTATTCCTGAGCCTAATAAACGTTATAGACAATATCCATTTGAATTCTCAGGTGGTATGAGACAAAGAATAGTTATAGCTATTGCTTTAGCTGCAAATCCTGAAATTTTAATTTGTGATGAACCTACAACTGCATTAGACGTTACAATTCAATCACAAATTCTTGAATTAATTAATAAGTTAAAAGCAGAACGTAATTTATCAATTATCTTTATTACTCATGATATGGGTGTTGTTGCAAATATGGCTGATAGAATTTCAGTTATGTATGCTGGTAAGATTGTTGAAACAGGTACAGCAGATGAAGTATTCTATGATCCAAAGCATCCATATACTTGGGCATTATTATCTTCTATGCCAGATTTAGATACTAAGGATAAATTAGATTCTATTCCAGGTACTCCTCCTAACATGATCAATCCTCCTATTGGAGATGCTTTTGCTGCAAGAAATAAATATGCAATGAAGATTGATTTTGAGCAACAACCACCATTTTTTAAGATTTCTGACACACATTATGCTGCCACATGGTTATTACATCCAAATGCACCTAAGATAGAAATGCCAAAATCTTTAGTTGAAAGAATTGAAAGAATGAAAAAAGGTATGGAGGGTAAGAAAAATGAATGAAAATAAAGAAGTTTTATTAGAAGTCAATGAACTATCTCAATACTTTAAGTTAGGTCGTAGAACATTAAAAGCTGTTGACCATGTTTCTTTTGATATTAAAAAAGGAGAAGTTTTTGGTTTAGTAGGTGAATCAGGATGTGGTAAAACTACTACTGGTAGAACTATTATTAAAATTTATGAACCTTCAACTGGTGATGTTTATTTTAAAGGACATAGAATTGTTGCTGGTACTTTAGATTATAAACAAGCTATAAAGAATGAAAGAACTGAATGTGCTGCAAAAGTTGCTCAGTTAAAAGAAAAAGGTAATTTTGATCAAATTAAGGATGTTAAGAAAGCTTCTAGTGAAACAATTGCTGAACTTAAAAAACAAATTAAAAAAGCTAATCATGATCAAAAGAAATGTGATGCTGATTACATTCATACTGAACTTAAGAAGTTAGATGAAAAATATAATGATTTATTTGCTAATTGTAAAGATGAAGATGAATTAAATAAATTAAAATCAGAATTTGCTTTAGAAAAACAAAAGGTATCTCGTGAAAAATTAATTAATAAGATTCAAATGATTTTCCAAGATCCTATTGGTTCTTTAAATCCTCGTATGACTGCAAAAGATATTATTGCAGAAGGATTACAAATTCAAGGTATTAAAGATAAAAAATATATTGAAGAAAAAGTATATGAAATGCTTGAATTAGTTGGTTTAGTAAGAGATCATGCTGACCGTTATCCTCATGAATTCTCTGGTGGACAACGTCAAAGAATTGGTATTGCTAGAGCAATTATTATGAATCCAGAATTAATCATTGCTGATGAACCTATTTCAGCTTTAGACGTTTCTATTCAAGCTCAAGTTATTAACTTATTAAATGAGTTAAGAGAAAAAATGGGATTGACGATTTTATTCGTTGCCCACGACTTATCAGTTGTTAAATATTTCTCAGATCGTATCGGGGTAATGTATTTTGGTAAAATGGTTGAGTTAGCTTCTTCAGATGAATTATTTGCTCATCCACTTCATCCATATACTAGATCATTATTATCTGCGATTCCTTTACCAGATCCTCACTATGAAAAGCAAAGAAAGAGATTCGCTTACAATCCTATTGCTGAACATGATTATACTGTAGATAAGCCATCATTTAGAGAAGTTTCTCCAAATCACTTCGTATTATGTAATGACGAAGAATATGCTAAATATAAGAAGATTGTTTCTGAATAATGAAAAAACATATAATTGATTCTATTGTTTTTTTAGGTATTGGTTTAGTAATGTGGTTTATTTCGTTTTATACATTTAAACCATTTGCAGCTGAGACTTATTCTGATATGATGAGATATTATAGTGATTCTTTTATGATTCCTAGTGTTATTTTGATTTCTTTATATATTTTAACTTTTGTCGCAAGAAAAGGATTTTTTGATGGGTTAACATATTCATTTAAGTTTATTGGTCAAACATTAATTCCTTTTTTAGTTAAACCAATGCAAAAAGATGATTATTATAAATATAAGATGTCAAAAGAAGAATCAAGAAAACAACCAAGATTTGCTGGGTTGTTAGTAGGTATTTTATTTTTAATTGTTGCTATTGTGTTTTATATTTTATATAAAATTGCATAACAAAAGAATTATTAAAAGGGACCTATCATTTTTTGATAAGTTTCTTTTTTGTTATAATATTGTATTTTTTGGAGGGAGATTATGATTGAATTAAAAAATGTATCTAAATATTATAATAATAATGGTTTAGTTACTTTAGGTCTAAGAAATATTAATTTAAAATTATATAAAAATGAAATTGTTGCTATTGTTGGTGATTCAGGTAGTGGTAAATCAACATTATTAAATGTTATATGTGGTGTTGATACATATGAAGATGGAGAAATGTACTTTTATGGTAATGAAACATCGTATTTTAATTCAAATGATATGGATGTTTATCGTAAGGAACATATTGGTTTTATTTTCCAAAACTATAATATAGTTGATTCTTATACTGTTTTAGAAAATGTTATGCTTCCGATGATTTTACGTGGCATTCCGGAAAAAGAAGCAAAACAAAGAGCAAAAGAATTGATAGAAAAAGTCGGATTAAAGCACAGAATTTCTAATAGAGGAACAAAACTTTCTGGTGGTGAAAAGCAAAGATGTGTTATTGCAAGAGCTTTAGCTGCAGATTGTGATATTTTAGCATGTGATGAACCAACTGGTAATTTGGATAGTGAAACAGGAAAAGAAATTATCAAGTTGATTAAAGAAGTAGCTAAAGATAAATTAGTTTTAATAGTAACTCATGATTATGAGGAGGTTCAAGATATTGTTACAAGAAAAATTAAAATATCTGATGGAACCGTTGTTGAAGATTATGTTATTGATGAAAAAGAAGAAACTGAAATAAAGACATTAGAATTAGAAGAAAAAAAGATTTCAATGTTTAATTTATTTAAGATTGCTTTTAAAAATATTAAAAGCACTCCTAAAAAGACTTTATTTACTTTTTTAGTTTTCTTTGCAATTTCAATTATTGCCTTTTATTTGTATTTATCCTGTACGGCAAGTTCTCAAAGTAGTGTTTTTAATCCAGATACAAGCTTTAAAAATTTTACATATAATAGAATTGTTGGATTCAATCAGGATCATAGTCCTATAACTGATGATGGTTATAAAAATATAAAAGGTACTTATTATGAAAATGCTTTTTATGAAGATATATCTTTTGAAACTATGTTAAGTAAAACAGATTCAACAAAAAAAGTATTTACGATTTATTCTCCTTATTCTATCGAACATGAACATATTGGTGGTAAAGATATTTTAGATGAAAAAGATGTTTATTTTATATTGCCAAAAGAAAATTTAGATAAATTATCTGTTGAGATATCTCCGTATATTGGTTCTTTTTTAACTATTTATAATAGAACTTTTAATCTTGTGGGAGTTGGATGTTCTGATAGTGTAAGTACTCCAATATTATTATGTGGTTCTGATATAAGTGAATTAGTTATTTCGCAAACGTATCGTGATTATATTTCTTTATCTATTTATATTCCATCATTAAATAAAGAAATTAATGTAGATAAAAGAAAAATGGTAGTAGGAAATCCTGTTATTTATATACCAGCTTCATATTCCCAATATATAGACGAAATGGAATTATCATTTGTAATTAATGAATTGTATCCAGTTATTACTCCTGAGTCTATTGAATATCGATATGTATATGGGTATAGTGATTTTTATTTTATACTACCTAATGATTTTGTTGCTGAGTTTGAGCATGTATATGAAGTTTCAATTTATGCCGAAAAACCGTCAACCGCATATAATCAACTTGAAAAATTAGGACTTACTGTCTTAAGACCTTCTGTAGATTTTGCAGAAGTTAGTCAAAATCAATTATTATTTATTGCTTATGTAATTATATCTACGGTAGTAATTATGGTTTTATTTTTTGTATCTTATATTGTTTTATCTAGAATATATATTTCTAAAAATAAGGATTATACGGTATTTAGAACATTAGGTATTGTTAAAAAGAAAATGTGTTTTGTCGTAAGTGCGGAGATAATTTATATTTCCTTTGTGGGAACAATTTTAGCATTTATAACTGTATATTTATTATATTTTATTTTTGGTATTAAATATTTAAATGTTGTAGCATATAACAATTTAGGTACTACTGTAATCTACTTTATTGTAATGTATTTATTCTCATATTTTACTGCTCAAAAATTTAATAAGAGATTATTTAAGTTTAGTGTTCAAACATCATTTAAAGGGGAGGTTGCTAGAAATGATTAATATTCGTAATTTGGATAAGATATATAATAAAGGAAAATCTACAGAATTACATGTTATTAATAATACAAGTTTAAATCTTCCTTCTAAGGGTTTAGTTTCTTTGTTAGGTCCTTCTGGATCAGGAAAAACTACTTTATTAAATGTAATAGGTGGTTTGGATAAAGCTAGAGGTGTTATTGAATATGATGATTTAATAATCAAAAATTATAAAATGAAATCGATTGATAGTTATCGTAAGGATAATATTGGTTATATTTTCCAAAATTATAATTTATTGACAAATGAAACAGTATATGACAATCTGGCTATAGCATTAGAAATGATCGGTATAACTGATAAGGATGAAATTGATAGAAGAATTGAATATACTTTAAAATCTGTTGGAATGTTTAAATATAGAAAAAAATTAGCTTATGCTTTATCAGGTGGACAACAACAACGTGTTGCTATTGCACGTGCATTGATTAAAAATGCTAAAATTATTATTGCTGATGAACCAACAGGAAATCTTGATAGCGAAAATACAATAGAAGTAATGAATATTTTGAAAAAAATATCGGCGACAACTTTAGTTATTTTAGTTACTCATGATATGAATATTGCAAGATTTTATTCTGATCACATTATTGAATTACTTGATGGTCGTGTAATTAAGCAATATAAAAATGAAGATGATTCTACTTTAGCAAGAGATAATGTTAATAGAGTTTATTTAAAAGATATGCATGAAAATAAAATTGATTGTGATTTTGGTAGTGTAAAAGTATATTCTAATGATTCTAATCCTATTAATGATTTACATTTTGAAATTATTGTAAGAAATGGTAATTATTTTATACAAGCAAATAAACCTCTTAAATTGGTTGAAAATTCTAATTTGAAAATAATTAATGATCATTATAAAGATTTGAATGTAGAGGCTTTAGATGAAGTTAAATATGATACAAGTTGGTTTGTTAAAAAGAAGAGAAATTTTAAAGATAAAATTAAAAATTTATTATTCCAAGTGAAGAAATCATACCTAGATTTTAGAAAAGTAAATAAAAGAGGTAAATTTCTTCAATATGCATTTGGTGTAATGGGTTTACTTGTGGGAGCTTCTATAATTTGTATGATTAATTTTGCTACTCCTGATAGTTCGTCTTTTATTTATGCAGATAAGTATGATTTTATAACTTCAGAAGATCATATGTTTGAACAAAATCCTATCGTTAATATTAATGAAAATTATATGAATCATTCAATTGATAACATTGCATTGTATCAACCAAATACTGCGTTATTAATGGAAAGAGTAGTATCGTTTCATAAAAAAATAAATATAAGATTAAATTTAATGGTTTTACCATATTATTCAGAAACTGATCTAAACCTTATCGCTGGAGATTATCCTAAAAATTCTAATGAGATTGTAATTGATAAGATTACTGCTGCTGATATTTGCAAATCATATGGTAATAGAAGCACATATAATGATATTTTAAATGAAAAAGGTAAATTGATGTATTCTCATCAATTTGAAAATATTAAGATTGTTGGCGTTTGTGATAATGGTCAAAGAGTTGCATATGGTAATGAATATTTTTATTCAAATTGGATAACAAAAGACGAGAAAAATACTTTTGGAAGTATAAGATATTTTGAATATGAGGTTGATGAAAATGGAGCACCTTTATATGAAGTTATCGAAGGTGCTGATTTGACTAGAATGAATTCTTTTGGAGATAGACGAGTTTTAATTCAAGAAAATAGTGAATATGCTAATTATGACACTATAAAACTTTTAGGATTAGAATATCAAGTTGTTGGATATTTTAGATATAAAGAAGGTAACTTTGATGTTCAAGTAGATGAAGTTATTACAAATTATAATTTTTCACGCGAGATGTATCAATTTAAACCAGCAGATCCAGCTAAAATTAGAATTATTGAAGGCAAAATGCCAGTTGGAAATGACGAATGTATAGTTTCTGTTTATAATAGTAAATATAAGATTGGTGATACATGTTCAAATAAAAAAGTAGTAGGTATTTACAATGGTACTGTTAATATGCTATCTCTTTCAGGTATTATTGATAATGAATCATATATTTTAAATAATTTTGAATATGATGAAATTTGTTTTAATACAATTGAAAAAGAAAATTTAGTTTTAAATGATTTAGAAACTGTAATTTCTATTTTTGATTTTCAAAGTAAGCATGCTAAAGAAAATCAAGCTTCAAATTTAAAAATTTTCGAAATTTTATCGATTGTTTTAATATTTATAAGTTGTATATTTATATATTTAGTTATGAGAAGTAAGATGTTCTCAGAAATATATAGTATTGGTGTTTATAGATCTTTAGGTGCTTCTAGGAAAAAGATAATATTAAAATTCTCACTTGATTTGGTTATTTTAGTTACTTTTACTGCTGTTGTTGGATATTTGATTATTTTGGTTTTATATAATTTAACAGCAGAAGGAATTAATAATTTATTAGGTGAAAAAATGTTTAGATTGAATAATTTATATTTCATTTTAGGTTTGATTTGTGTTTATATTATTAATCTAGTAATAGGTATATTGCCAATAATTACATTATTAAGAAAAACCCCATCAGAAATTTGTTCAAAGTATGACATTTAATTTTAATAGTTTATAATTAGTAAAATCACGAGCAAAATGTTCGTGATTTTTATTTATATTATTAAATTATTAAAAAATGTAAAAATATAGTTTTAATAAAATTTCATTTATTCTATTTTGAAAAACTTCGAATAAAGTATTAGAGTTAAAAATAAATTATGAATAATAGAATTTAAAAGCGTTTTCATTTATTTTTTTTATTTTATGGGTTTTTTACTTTATTATAAAGATGTATAATTGATTAAAGATGTTATTTTGGAGGGAAAAATATGAAAAAATATTTAAATAAGTTTTTTTCATCTATAGTGTTACTAATTTTTGTTTTATTCGTATCTTTTACACTTGTTAGTTGTAATGATAATAAAACAAATGATTCTAAATATACTATAGAAGATTTAGAAAGTCTTGTTTTTGAAGACACAACTTTTGTATATGATGGTGCAAAACACGGTATAACAATTGAAAATATTCCAGAAGGAATTGAAGTTAGATATGTTGATAATGAATGTATGATTCCTGGCGAATATGAGGTAAAAGCCGTTATTACGTTTGAAAATTTAAAAGTTACAAAAACAGCTACACTAACAATTTCTAAAGCAGAATCTTTATTATCAGCTTCTACAGAACAAACTTTTGTTTTATATGGTGGAAATATTAAACCAGTTTATGAGTTGAGTAATAAGATTCAAAGTGTTAGTATGAAATACTATTTAGATGGTAAAGAAGTAAGTAAAGAAGATACTTATAAGCCTGGTACATATGAAGTTGAAATGTATGCTGCTGAAAATATGTATTATTTAGAAAGTAATCATATTACAGTAACAGTAAATGTTATTGAAAGTCAATTTGATATTTCATTTGAAAGTTCAAGTTTTATTGCTGATGGAACAGAAAAAACAATAGTTTTATCTGGAAATTTACCAACTGAATATACTGTGGAATATGAAAATAATTCAAGTAGCGAAGTTGGTACTTATTACGCAAAGGCTTATATTAAGGATGCATCAGGAAGTGTTGTTGAAACACATGCTGCTGTTATGGAGATTGATAATCCTAAGAATGAAGAGTTTGATAAGTATCTTGATGAATTCTTTGTTGAATATTTAGAAGAAGATCAATTAAGTGTTAATATTTTCTGCGAAAATCCTGAGGATTTCGGGTTATCTCATTATGAAGCAAGTTGGTATGAATATGATTCATTTGATAGTAGTGATGTGGCTGAGGCTAAAGCAGCACAATTTGAAGGTTTATTAGAAGAATTATATGAATTTAAAGATGCTAAATTAAACGATTTACAACAAGTATCATATAACAATATTGAAAAATTCTTAAAATATTATATTGAATATTATAATATTCCTAATGTTACATTTATGAACATTACTTATGTCGATCAATTTGGTGGATACGTAGCAGATTTTGGTACTTATATGGAAGCATATTCTTTAAGAAGTGAATTAGAAGTTCAAGATATTGTTAATTATATTTCTTCTACAAAGACTGCATTCCCTTCTTATTTAAAATTTATTGAAGATAAAGCTAATGCTGGATTCCCATTATCAAATTATACTATTACTGAAATGAGATCATATTTAAGTGATGTATTAGAACAAGGTGATAATTATTATTTAAAAGATATTTTAAATGAAAAAATTGATGGTCTTGCATTCTTAAGTGCTGAATCTAAAGAATCATACAAATCACAAATTGCTGATGCTATTAGTAATTGTTTTATTGTGGGTGTAGAAGGTTTATATAATGGTTTAGAAACACATTTAGACAAATTAGCACAAGAAGATGAAGGTTATTGGTCTGTATATGAAAATGGTAAAGTTTTATATGAATTAGAATTAGAAGATTTATTAGGCTTTGATATAAATATGGAAGAATATATGGAAGAATTAGATAAATCATTATCAACAGCTATTGGATCAGTAATTTCTAAACAAAGTGCAGTCATGAAGCAATTTAATGTAAATTATGCTGGAATTGAAATTGTTATGGGCAAAAATCCTATTTTTGATGGTACTCCTGATGAAATGGTAGGATACTTAAAAGAATTTGCAAAATCAATTGTTCCAGAATTAAAATCAAATCCTGATATTTCAATTAAAAATATGGATCCTGCATCTGCAAAGGTATCAAATGCTGTTGCATATTATATGAAATCTGCGTTAGATAATTCAGCTGGTGAACATATTACTTTAAATCCATTAAAACTAGGTGATAAGAACGATGTTTTAGGTACTATGGCACATGAAGGATATCCTGGACATTTATATGCTTATGTATATTCAAAAGAATTAGATTTACATAATTTATCTAAAATTATGACTAGTACAGCACATGGCGAAGGTTGGGCTACATATGTTGAATTAGCATTATATGAATATGCTAAGAAAAATTCAGATGATCCTAATTTTAAACTTCTAATGGATTACTTATATGCAAATCAAATTTGTGGATTCTTACTTGAAACTAGACTTGATGCTGGTATTCATTATCAAGGATGGAAAGTAGCAGATGTTGCAAGGTATATGGAACGTGTTGGTTATGTTTCAGATGGTGCACAAGATATTTATAATTTACTAATTGAAACGCCTACTCAATATGCCGCTTATGGTTATGGTAAATTAAAAATGGTAAATATCCATAATGAAGCTAAAAAGGTTTTAGGTGGATTCTATGATGAAATAGAATTTAATGCGATGTTATTATCAAAAGGATGGACTAATTTAGGAGAATTACAAAATACATATGAAGACTACATGAATAAAAAATGTCATGAATGTGGACTTGTATTTAAAAAATAAGATAATATAAGAAAAAACTCTAGAATATATTCTATACGAATGTATTTTAGAGTTTTTTTTTGGATAAAAAAAGTCGTTAAATTACTTATTAACGACTTTTCTGTTATCATATGCCCTTTTACTTTTTCTAATTGATTCTTTATATTGAATATTAAACTCATTTAAGAATTCTTGGAAATGTTTGCGACCTTGTTCTATTTCATCAACTTCATATTCGATTTCATAATCAATTGAATTATAGTATTTACTACAATCAAAGAATAATGTTCCATCTTTATATGGACATGAGGCACGTTCTGTAGTTAGTTGTGCAATATTTGTAACATAATATGGTAATCCTATCATATTAGCATCAAAACCATTTTCAAGTAACTCTAAAGCTTTTTCTTTAGAAATTAAGATATGAGTTTCATCAGCTCCAACTAAAGCTCTTGTCTTTTTAGTTAATTTATAACTACATCCTTTTTGGCGGATTCTTAATACGGTTTTTTCTGACATTAATTTGTTGTCTTCTGTATCGAAATAATAGTTTGTTTGAGAGAAAATATTATTTTCTAAATTAAAATATTTCAATAATTCTTCGTATTTTTCTTTTGTTATAAATGTTTTAAATTCAATTTCTTTATTCACTGTCATAAACGCTACCTCACCCTTAGAAAGTGTAGATATATTATCTTATATTTATAAAGAAAAATCAAGTGAATTTCTAAAAAAAATAGTTTTTAACGTATTAAATTATTTAAAGATGGATATTATTGTAAAATAATATCGATTATATTATATTCTAAAGCTTCTTTTGCTGTCATATAATAATCTCTTTCAGTATCATGAGTAATTTTTTCTAGTGGTTGTTTTGTTAATTTAGCCAGTAATTCATTCATTTTATATTTAGTTTTTAATAATCTTCTAGCCTGAATATCAATATCTGAAACAACTCCTTCGATGCCACCGTGTGGTTGGTGTATCATTATTTCCGCATTTGGAAGAGCATATCTTTTACCAGTGCCGCTTGCAAGTATGAAAGCAGCCATAGATGCAGCCATACCTACTACGATTGTATTTACTTTTGATTTAATGTAATTAATCGTATCATAGATAGCTAGTCCTGATGTGATTGAACCACCAGGAGAAGAAATATAGATTTGGATGTCCTCGTGATTTAGTGAATCTAGGTATAGAAGCTGTGAAATTAATAGCGAACTCATATTATCGTTAATTTCCCCTATTAATAAAATTATTCTATCTGATAATAATCTTGAATATATGTCGTAGCTTCTTTCTCCACCGTTTGTTTTTTCTAATACATATGGTATATAACTCATTTTATCATTTCCTTTCCCTAAAAAGTATATCAAAAAACGTTTACATCTTTTTGTAATTTTATGTCTAAGATAAAAAGTATTGATAATAATTTTTTAAAGTGGTAAAATAGTATATGTAAATTATTAATTCATTTAGGAGGAATTTAAAATTATGGCTATTAAAGTAGCAATTAATGGTTTCGGCCGTATTGGACGTTTAGCATTCAGACAAATGTTTGGTGCTGAAGGATATGAAATCGTAGCAATTAACGATTTAACAGATCCAAAGATGTTAGCAAATTTATTAAAGTATGATACTGCACAAGGTGGATATTGTGGACGTATCGGTGAAGAACAACACACAGTTGTTGCTGGTGAAGGTTCTATTACTGTTGATGGTAAGACTATTACTATCTATGCAGAAAAAGATGCTGCTAATTTACCTTGGGGTGAATTAGGTGTAGAAGTAGTATTAGAATGTACTGGTTTCTATACAAAGAAAGATAAAGCACAAGCTCATATTACTGCTGGTGCTAAGAAGGTTGTTATTTCTGCTCCTGCTGGAAATGATCTTCCAACTATCGTTTATGGTGTAAATGAAGAAATCTTAACTGAAAATGATCATATCATTTCAGCTGCTTCATGTACTACTAACTGTTTAGCTCCTATGGCTAACGCATTAAATAAGTATGCTCCAATCCAATCAGGTATCATGAGTACAATCCATGCTTACACTGGTGACCAAATGATCTTAGATGGTCCTCATCGTAAGGGTGACTTAAGAAGAGCTCGTGCTGGTGCTGCTAATATCGTACCTAACTCTACTGGTGCTGCAAAAGCAATCGGTTTAGTTATTCCAGAATTAAATGGTAAGTTAATTGGTTCTGCTCAACGTGTTCCTGTTGTTACAGGTTCATCAACTATCTTAACTGCAGTTGTTAAGGGTGAAAATGTTACTGTAGAAGGTATTAACGCTGCTATGAAGGCTGCTGCTAATGCTTCATTCGGTTACAATGAAGATCCAATCGTTTCTTCTGACGTTATCGGTATGACTTATGGTTCATTATTTGATGCAACTCAAACAATGGTAGCTAAGATTGGCGAAGGTTTATATCAAGTTCAAGTTGTTTCTTGGTATGACAACGAAAATTCATATACAAGCCAAATGGTTCGTACTATTAAGCATTTCGCTAAGTTAATGTAATTATTTACAGCCGTTAAATAGGTCTAGTTTCTAGACCTATTTATTTTTTTGTGCTATAATGAGTTTGTTGGTGATATAAATGGAATGGCAAGATTTTATTAATAATGAGAAGAATAAAGATTATTATATTAATTTAAAAAAGAAAGTCGATGAAGAATATCAAAATTATATTTGTTATCCTAGTTACGATAATATTTTTCATGCTTTTAAGATGACTAAATTAGAAAATGTTAAAGTTATGATTTTGGGTCAAGATCCTTATCATGAGGTTAATCAAGCTCACGGTTTGGCTTTTTCGGTTTTATGTGAAAAATTACCTCCATCTCTTATTAATATATATAAAGAGATGAGTAGTGATTTAGGTGTTGTTGTTAATCAAGATGGTAATTTAGATTATTTAGCTAAACAAGGTGTTTTATTATTAAATACTATTTTAACTGTTAGAGATGGTAAGGCACTTGCCCATCAAAATTTTGGTTGGGAAACATTTACTGATAATGTTATCAAACTTTTAAATACTTTAGATCAACCTATTGTATATATATTATGGGGGAAGAATGCTATTAGTAAGACAAAATATTTAAATAATCCTAAGCATATGATTTTAACTAGTGTTCACCCTTCTCCGCTTTCTAGTTATCGTGGTTTTTTTGGTTCTAAGCCGTTTTCTAAAACTAATGAGTTTTTGGTTTTAAATGGATGCCTTCCTATAAATTGGATTAAGGCCTAGAGTTTATTTTTGGTATTTCATATCTTATTACTGGGTGAAATAAATGAATAATTATTTAAATGGTGATATGATAGAATACGTTGTAAAGAAGAATGATTCTTTATATATGATTGCAAAAAAGTATGGCATTACTGTTGATGAATTAAAGAGTGTTAATCATTTGGTTTCTAATATGATTTATCCTAACCAAATATTATTTATTCCTAAATATAATTCTAATTATCAAGGGGTAGATATTATTGATAAATTTAAGAATAAATGCAAAGAAGAATATAAAAATTATGAATATAACAAAAAATATTGTATTAAGCCTAATGATAAGATAGAAGATATCTTAGCTATGTTTAATTTATCGCCTTTAGAGTTTCTGAAACTTAATGAATATAAAATAATAAAAATTGGTGAAGAAATAATTATTTCTAAATAGTTATTTCTTTTTTCTTTATGGTATAATTGAAACGGTGAGAAATATGAAGTATTGTTATCAATGTGGAAATGAATTAATTTTAAAAGAGTGTAATAATGATGGGTTAGTGCCTTTTTGTGAATGTTGTAATGAATTTAGGTTTCCTATTTTTTCTACTGCTGTAAGTATGGTTGTGTTAAGTCCTGATAAGACTAAAACTTTATTTATTCAACAATATGATAAAAAACGCAATTGGTTAGTTGCAGGATATGTGAATAAGGGTGAGTCTGCAGAAGAGGCTGTAAGAAGAGAATTATTTGAAGAAGTGGGGCTTTTGGTTAAAGAAATGTGGTTTCAAAAAAGTAAGTACTGGCCTAAGAGTAATGCTTTGTTGTTTAATTATGTTGTGGTTGTAGATTCTATGAATGTTGTATGTAATAATGAAGTTGATAAATATGAGTGGTTTGGTTTAGAAGAAGCCTATCAATGTGTTGCTAGTGGAGGACTGGCAGAAGAGTTTTATAAGATGTTTTATGAGGGATTTAAAAATGAAATATAAAATGGTTGTTTTTGATTTAGATGGTACAATTTTAAATACTATTGGTGATTTGTGTGCTTCATGTAATTATGCACTTGATAAGTTTAATTTACCTTTAATTACAGTTGAACAAACTAAAAATTATTTAGGTTTTGGTGTAAGGCAGTTAGTTAAATCTGCTTGTTTAGATGATGAGAGATTAGATGATATTTTAGCATGTTTTATCAATCATTATTCAATGCATTATAATGATTTTACTTATTCTTATGATGGTATTAAAGATGTTATTAATTATTGTCATGAAAATAATATTATGATTGGTGTTTTAACTAATAAAGTTGAAGAGATTGCTAAAAAATTATGTGATTACCATTTTAAAGATGATTTTTTATTTGTATATGGTGATGTTGAAGGGAGAAGTAGAAAGCCTAATCCTGATATGATTTATAAGATTATGAACGATTATAATATTAAAAATAATGAATTTTTATATGTTGGTGATAGTGAAGTAGATATGAAGGTTAGTATTAATGCTGATGTGGATTGTATACTTTGTACATATGGTTTTAGGAAAAAAGATGATTTATATGATTGTTTTCCTAACGCTTCTTTTGTGGATTGTCCAATAGAATTAATAAATTATTTAAAATGAAAAATTATATGATATAATTGTTTTAGAAAAGAGATGGGAATATGAGTATGAGTTTGATGGTTTCTATTTTGGAGTATGTTGGTACTATAGCTTTTGCGATTTCGGGTGCTTTAATTGCTATTGAAAATAGAATGGATATTTTTGGGGTTATTGTTTTAGGTTGTACTACTGCTGTTGGAGGCGGGTTATTTAGGGATATTTTGATTCAATCAGATATTCCTTCGATGTTTGTTAATCCTAGTTATACTATAGTAGCTATTGTTACTACTGTTTTAGTTTTTTTGATAATGTATTTTTTGAAAAATTTAAAGATTATTAATAGTAGGTGGTATAAGATTGGATTCAATATTACCGATAGTTTGGGGTTGGGAGCATTTGTTTGTGTTGGTGCATTAATTGCTATTAATGCAGGTATTACTAATTCCTTTTTGATTATTTTTTGTTCTGTTATTTCAGCTGTCGGAGGCGGTATGATTAGAGATATTATGGCTTGTCGTATCCCGGTAATTTTTAGAAAACATATTTATGCTGTTGCTGCTATTATTGGTGCATTACTGTTTTATTTTATGAATAAGGCTAATGTGTGGTATCCAGTTTCAGGTAGTATTACTATTATGAGTGTTGTGGCTATTAGATATTTAGCTTTTCATTTTGAACTTAATTTACCTAAAGTTAAACTTAATACGGATATTTAGAATATTTACAAGTTTAGTTAAATTTGTTATAATTAATAATGGTGGAATTTATGCAAGATATTAAAATTGACAATTTAGAGCTTTTCTATGATTGTGTTGATGAATCTAATAATATTCTATATGAGGCTCTTCATAAAAATTATTTTGAACTTATTTCTCTTACTGTAGAAAATATATTAGCAGGAGAAGTTGTAACTGACGTTGATGATGAGGTTACACATAAATTAAATAAAATTTATGAAAGCATTGCTGATGTTGATTTTTCAGTAGAAGACGTTAGAAAAGCTATGCAAGCAATTATATTAAAGGGGTTTAAGGAAATGCGTATTCCAAATGGTAATACCACTCCTGATACTTTGGGTATATTTATTGCTTATTTGATTACAAAATTAACTAAAAATAAGAATATTTCAATATTGGATCCGCTTTGTGGTACTGGTAATTTATTGCATACTATTGCTAATCATTTAGATAAGGATTTTAATTTGTATGCTTGTGATCATGATTTATGGATGACTAAACTTACAAAAATGGTTAGTGATTTACTTAGTTTAGATGTTGAAGTATTTTTACAAGATACATTAAATTTGAATTTAAGTAATTTAGATTTTATTGTTTTTGATTTACCTAATGTTATTAAAGAAGATGGTAAAGATTATTTCCCTTATCAAGCTATATTACATTATAATAATATGTTAAAAGATGGTGGAGCTATGATTGGTATTGTTGGAAATGATTTCTTTGATTATGATAAAAATCAAGGGTTTAAAAAAGAATTATTGAAGGATTCATCTATTATTGGTTTAGTTGAACTTCCTGATAAAATGTTTGTTTCTAAACCTAAAATTATTCTTGTTATTCAAAAGAAAGTTTTAGATAAGAAGAATTGCTTTATGGTCAAACTACCAAGCTTTACAGATGTTAAAGAATTTAATTCAGTTTTGATGGACATCGAAGCGTGGTTTGAAAAAAATAAAATATAATAAGTGAGGAAATTTGTAATGGCAAAAATTATGGCAGTAAACGCTGGTAGCTCATCTATTAAGTTCCAATTATTAGAGATGCCAGAAGAAACAGTAATCGCATCAGGCGTTATGGAAAGAATTGGCTTAAGTGAAGGTATTTTCACTATTAAGTACAATGGTTTAAAAGAAGAAACACATCCTGTTTTACCTACTCATGCTGAAGGTGTTGAATTATTATTACATACTTTAGTTGAAAAGGGTATTGTTAAGAGTTTAGATGAAATTTCAGGTGTTGGTCACCGTGTAGTTCAAGGTGGAGAATATTTTAAGGATTCTGCACTTGTTGATGAAGAAGTTGTTGAAAAAATCGCTGAATTAGCTGATTTAGCTCCTCTTCATAACCCAGCTCATATTATTGGTATTAAGGCATTCCAAAAGGCTTTACCAGAAGTTCCTGAGGTTGTTGTGTTTGATACAGTATTCCATCAAACAATGCCTGAAGAAGCATATATGTATGCTACACCTTATGAATGGTATGAAAAATATGGTATTCGTAAATATGGTGCTCATGGTACTTCTCATAAGTATGTATCAGAAAGATGTGCTGAAATTATGGGTAAACCATTAGAAGATACTAAGATTATTGTTTGTCACTTAGGTAATGGTGCATCTATTTCTGCAGTTGATGGTGGTAAATGTAAGGATACTTCTATGGGACTTACACCACTTGAAGGTATTCCTATGGGAACACGTTCTGGTATTTTAGATCCAACTGTTGTTTCTTATATTTGTAAGAAAGAAAATTTAACTGCTGATCAAGTTGTTAATATTTTAAATAAGAAGTCTGGATATTTAGGTATGTCTGGTCGTTCTAATGATGCTCGTGATGTTACTAATGGTATGAATGAAGGCGATCATAGATGTAAGCTAACATTTGATGTTCAAGCTAAGAGAATTGTTGATTATGTTGCTGCATACTATGTATATTTAGGTGGTTGTGATGCTATTTGTTTTACTGCTGGTATGGGTGAAAACTTAAAGCATTTACGTTTAAATGTTGCTAAGAGATTAGCATGTTTAGGTGTTGAAATTGATGAAAAGTTAAATGATACTTTCTCTGATGAAAGAATTATTTCTACTCCTAATTCTAAGATTAAATTATATATCGTTCCAACTAACGAAGAAGTTATGATTGCGCGCGATACTGTAAGAATTGCAAATATTAAGTAATAAGATGATTTAGAGGGCAATGCCCTCTTTTTCTTATATTTTTTTGCAAAAATTAAATAGTATATGGTATAATAGAAAAAATAGGGAGGTTTTGTTATGGGTGTTTATAATTATGATGATATGTTTGATTATGTTTTAAATGTTTTAACAGAAAATAATGGTATAAAAAGTAAACAGGCTAAATTTACCTTCCGAAATAGGTTTATGCATATTAAGAGAGTTTTTGGTTGGGCTAAAAGAATTATGGAATGTTTAGATGTTGATAAAGATGTTGTTTTAACGGCTGCTATTTTTCATGATAGTGGATATTCTTTGGATAAATCTAAAGATGAACATGCTTTAAGAGGGGCTAATATTTTCAAAGAATATGCATTAATGCATGCTTTTAATGATGAATTCATTGCTATTGTATATGATATGATTTTGAATCACTCTAATAAGGGACTTCTAAATGAGAAGAATACTTCTTTGGAGATGATAGTTTTATTAGAAGCTGATTTGATGGATGAAGAAGGGGCTTTAGGCTTGGTTTTTGATTTACTTGCTGAAGGGACAAAATCTCCTAATTCTTATGAGGTTGTTTTCAATGAAATTTTGAATCATTCTGCTCATATTATTGATCAAGATTTTATGGTTACACCTCTTGCTAAAAAATTTTGGGATGAAAAGAAAGAATTTATTCAAAAATTTATTGATGATTTGAAATTTGATTTATTTATGGAGTGATTATTATGGTTATTAATATTATTGGTGCTGGTTTAGCTGGATGTGAAGCATGTTATTATTTGTCAAAAAAAGGATATAAAATCAGGTTATATGAAATGAGACCTAATAAGATGACACCTGCTCATAAAACGGAAAAGTTTGCTGAACTTGTTTGTTCTAATTCCTTAAGAAGTGATTCTTTGGAAAATGCTTGTGGAATTTTAAAAAAAGAAATGGAAATGTTTGATTCTTTAATTATTAAAGCTGCAAGACTTCACTGTGTTGAAGCAGGTGGGGCTTTAGCTGTTGATAGAGAAGGCTATTCTGAATATGTGACTAATGTTATTAAATCTTTAGATAATGTTGAGATTATCTACGATGAAGTAACTAAAATAGATACTAGTGTTCCTACTATTATTGCTACTGGACCTTTAACAAGTGGTCCTTTGTGTGATGAAATTAAGAATTTATTTGGTTTTGATGATTTTTATTTTTTTGATGCTCAAGCACCTATTATTTATGCTGATTCAATTGACTATGACAAAGTGTATTTAAAGTCTAGATATGATAAGGGTGTTGCATCTTATTATAATTGTCCATTTACAAAAGAGGAATTTGATAAATTTTATGAAGCTTTAATTACTGCTGAAGGTGTTGAAGTTAAAGATTTTGAAATAAAAGTTTTTGAAGGTTGTATGCCAATTGAAATTATGGCCAAAAGGGGACCTCAAACTTTAACTTTCGGACCATTAAAACCTGTTGGTTTAAAAACTCCTACTGGGGAAAAACCTTATGCAGTTGTTCAACTTAGACAAGATGATGCTGCTAAAGAAATGTATAATTTAGTTGGTTTTCAAACTCACTTAAAATTCGGAGAACAAAAAAGAGTATTTCAAATGATTCCAGGGTTAGAAAATGCTAGATTTGCTAAATATGGTAGAATGCATAAGAATACTTATATTAATGCACCTAAGATTTTAAACCCTACTTTCCAAACTAAGTTATTTCCTAATGTGTTTTTTGCGGGACAAATTAGTGGTGTAGAAGGATATGTTGAATCTGCAGCAAGTGGTATTTATGCAGCTGTTAATATGGATAGATACTTAAAAGGATTAGATTTGCTTGTGTTACCTAAGACTACCGTCATGGGTAGTATGGCTCATTATATTTGTAATGCTAGTGATAGTAACTTCCAACCGATGAATGCAAATTTTGGGATTATGGAGGATTTAGGTTTTCCTCATAAGAAAAAAGAAAGAAAGATGCATTATGCGAATAGAGCATTAAAGGTTATGGAAGAGGAAGTGAATAAGTTATGACAAATGATGAAGCTATAGCTAAGTATGTTGATTATTTAGCTAATGTGAAGAATTATTCGTTTCATACTGTTTCTTCTTATCGTAATGATATTGTTGAATTTTTAGAATTTATTATTTCTGAAAAGATGGCTAGAGATTTATTTAGTATTAGAAATAATCGTGTTTGTAAGAATTATATCTCTTATTTATCTAGTCAAAATTTAGCTTCTTCAAGTATTAATAGAAAGCTATCTTCTTTAAGAAGTTTTTATGATTATTTGCTTAAAAGTGAACTTGTCAAAGGTAATTTCTTTGATGAAGTAGAAGCCCCTAAAATGCCAAAAAGACTTCCTAAAACTATTAAAGAATCAGAAATTATGATGTTATTTAATAGTTGTGATATGACTACTGCTTTAGGGTATAGGAATTATTGTTTGTTAGAAGTTTTATATGGATGTGGACTTCGTGTTAGTGAATTATGTGGATTGCAAATTAAAGATATTGATTTTAGTGATATGTCAATTATTGTTCATGGAAAAGGATCAAAAGATAGAATTGTTTTAATGTATGATGATATGGCAGATCATTTAAGACATTATATTTCAACTTTCAGATTGGATTTACTTTATCGTTCTAAAGAAGAAGACAATAGATATTTGTTTTTAAATAAAAATGGAACTACTTTAACTCCTAGAGGTGTAAGAGTAATTTTAAATAAAATTATCAATGACTGTGGAGAAACTTTCCATTTATCTCCACATATGTTAAGACATAGTTTTGCAACATCGCTTCTTAATAATGGGGCTGATATGCGTAGTGTTCAAGAATTACTTGGACATGAAAATTTATCTACTACTCAAATTTATACTCATGTTACTTTTGAAAATATTAAAAAATCATATGATATTGCTCATCCTAGAGCTAGTAAAAAGAAGGATTAAATATGATTTATTTAAAGAAATTACATTTGTTAGATGAACATAGTGAATGGAATATTATAATGAATGGAGAAAAAAGAAGAATCCATAATAATATTTATCCTCTCAAAATTTTTCCTGATAAATTATTAACTGAAATAAATTTTTCTGATATTACTATTTTTTATGGTAATAATGGGAGTGGTAAAACTACTTTATTAAATATTATTGCTTCTAAGTTGAAAGCTCAAAGAAGAGTAGATTTAGATTTTGGTAAATATTTTGAGTTATATGTAAAAGAAGTTGATTTGGTTTTAAGTAAATTGAGTATGTGTGATGAGATTAAACTTATTTCTAGTGATGATGTGTTTGACTACTTGTTGGATGTTCAAGCTATTAATTCTAACGTTCATAGAAAAAAAGAAGAGATAACAGAAGAATATTTTAAATTAAAAGATGTTAATATGGATAATTTTTATAATAATTGGGAAATTATTAAGAAAAAGAATTCTATTAATAGTAAGACTGTTTCTGGTTACGTTAGAGAGCAATTAGGAACTAATAATATTATTAGTCAATCTAATGGAGAAACAGCTTTACTTTTTTGGCAAAACGAAATTAAAGAAAATGCTATTTATATTTTGGATGAACCTGAAAATAGTTTATCTTCTATAAATCAATTAAAACTTAAGAAATTTATTGAAGAATCAGTTAGATTTTTTAATTGTCAGTTTATTGTTAGTACTCATTCACCATTTTTACTAGGATTAGCTGATGCAATAATATATGATTTAGACTGTATTCCATCTAAAGTAAAAGAGTTTAAAGAGTTAGAGAATATAAGAGTTTATATTGATTTTTTTAAAGAATTTGTATGATTGTTTGTAAAGATAAGTTCATACTTGTATCAAGTTGTTTTTTTTGATATAATTCAATAGTGCAAAGAAATGGAGTAGATATTATGAAAAAATTAACTTTAGTTTTAATGTTATTTGTTACAATATTATTAACAAGTTGTGGTGGAAATAAAAAAGTTACTGCAGTTATTGATAAACCTGCAGAAGAAATTAGTACTGCCTTAAATTTAGAGGCTGTTAAGAATGGTAATAGTGTTAATAGTGCAATTGATAAAACAAAAGATTACGCTGATGTAAAGATTGCTAATAACGCTAGTACAACATTATTTTATGATGTTATTGATTTAGAAACTCATATTAATAATTCTTTTATGGGTGTAAATGTTAATACGTTAGTTTTTAGTTCACAAGTAGTAAGTTATGTACCTACATTTTTAGCTGAATTAAATAATGCTGAATATGGTTTAACTGCTGAAGGTATTGGTAAGACTTTTACTGTTAGTGAAAGTGGAGAAGCTTTATTTAAGGGATTAGTTCAACAAACTACTGCCCAGTTACCTGAAGGTTATGATTTAGAAAAACAAAATGTATTAGTTGTTGTTTATTTACCTGTATATTGTATTTATAATGCAGAAGGACAAGATATTATTAAGTCTTTTATGTTAGTTCCTGTTTATTACAACTACACATATGTTAATGATGGCGTTGTAGAAGATTCTAATATTACTGATATTAATAAGTATGTTATTGCGTTAAACGATAAGGGTTTATTACCAAGTGCTGAATAAGGGGAAAATCCCCTTTTTTCTTTTTACAAAAAAGACTTGTATTTTATATTATAAAATGATATAATATCAAAGGCACAAAATACACATGTCTTTGGAGTTGGTCGTCGTGTGCAAGAAATTGATGGAGGCTGACGTTGAAGAAGGCAGAGGACAAAAACAAAAATAAAAAGGAGAAAAGAAAAATGTCTGAATCAGTAGTTTCAATGAAACAATTATTAGAGTCAGGTGTTCACTTCGGACACACTACTCGCAGATGGAATCCAAAAATGGCTAAGTATATTTTTACTGCTAGAAATGGTATTTACATCATCGATTTACAAAAAACAGCAAATGAAATCGAAAAAGCTTATGCAGCTTTATTAGAAATTGCTAAAAACGAAGGTAGAGTATTATTCGTTGGTACAAAGAAGCAAGCTCAAGAAGCTGTAAAGGAAGAGGCAGCTCGTTCTGGCCAATTCTATGTTAACCAAAGATGGTTAGGTGGTACTTTAACTAACTTCAAGACTATCAAGAAGAGAATCCAAAAGTTACAAGATCTTTACAAGATGGAAGAAAATGGTACTTTCGAAAAGTTACCTAAGAAAGAAGTTATTAAGTTAATCGCTGAAAGAGAAAAATTAGAAAAGTTCTTAGGCGGTATTAAGGAAATGCAAAAGCTTCCTGATGCATTATTCATCGTAGATCCTCGTAAGGAAAGAAATGCTATTTTAGAAGCTCGTAAGTTAAACATTCCTGTATTTGGTATCGTAGATACTAACTGCGACCCTGATGATGTTGACTATGTAATTCCTGCAAATGATGACGCTATTAGAGCTGTTAAGTTAGTTACATGGGTAATGGCTAATGCTGTTATCGAAGCTAATGGTGGAGAAGTTGAAAAATTTACTGAACCTGAAGAAGTTGATTTAACTGAAGAAATCAATAAAGAAAAGCCAGCTAAGGATAACAAGCCTAAAAAGCCAGCTAACAGAAAACCAGTAAATAAGAAACCAGCACAAAAGAAGACTGAAGAAGCTAATAAAGCTGAGTAATAAATAACGGAGGATATAACAATGGCAAATATTACTGCACAAATGGTAAAAGAATTACGTGAAAAAACTTCTGCAGGTATGTTAGATTGCAAGAAAGCTCTAGCTGCTACAGATGGAAATATGGAAGAAGCAGTTACTTGGTTACGTGAAAGAGGTATTGCTAAGGCTGTAAAGAAAGAAGGCGCTGTTGCTGCTGAAGGTCTTTGCTCTTATGCAATTTCAGGTAACAAATGTGTTGTATTCGAATTAAATTCACAAACTGACTTCGTTGCTCAAAACGAAAAGTTCTTAAATTTATTAGATAAGATTGGTTCAATTTTAATTGAATCAAATGCTACAAATACTGAAGAAGCTTTAAACTTAGAAGTTGAAGGTAAGACTTTAGCTACAGTTATTTTAGAAGCTTCTGGTGTTATTGGTGAAAAGATTACTTTACGTCGTGTACAAGTATTAGAAAAAGATGCTAATGAAGTATTCGGTGCTTATAAGCATATGAAGGGTAAAATTATTACTATTGCTACATTAGCTGGTAATGATGAAGTTGTAGCTAAGGATATTGCTATGCATGTTGCTGCATTAAGTCCTAAGTATGTATCTAAGGATGATATTCCTGCTGAAGTAATTGCTAAGGAAAGAGAAATCATTTTAGCTGCTGCTTTAAATGAAAATGCTACATCAGCTAAACCAAAGCCTGAAAAGATTGTTGAAGAAAGAATCGTACCAGGACGTTTAGACAAGCAATTAAAAGAAATCTGCTTATTATCTCAAGTTTTCGTTAAGAATCCTGACCAAACAGTTGAAGCTTATGTAAATGGTGCTAAGTCATCAGTTAAGAGCTTCATTAGATTAGAAGTTGGTGAAGGTATTGAAAAGAAAGAAGTAGATTTCGCTGCAGAAGTTGCCGCACAATCAGCAGCTTTCAATTAATTTATTAATTTGTAGGAAGGCTGCTGCCTTCCTATTTTTCATAATTAAAATGAAATGAATTATTTCTTTTTATTGTGTTATTAAAAAAATGATATTATAATAGAAATATACTGTATTCGTTTTAGTAAAAAGGAGGAGTAAGAAATGTACAAGCGCGTTTTATTAAAAATGAGTGGAGAAGCTATTAAAGGAGAAACTGCATTTGGTATTGATCCTGCTACTGTAGCTTCAATTGCACAACAAGTTAAAGCAGCTCATGATCTTGGTGTAGAAATAGGTATTGTTGTTGGTGGCGGCAATATTTGGCGTGGAAAAACTGCATCAGAAATGGGAATGGAAAGAGCTCAAGCTGATTATATGGGGATGCTTGCTACAATAATGAATGGTTTAGCTGTTCAAGATGCTTTAGAACATATTGGTGTTCCAACAAGAGTTTTATCAGCTTTATCTATCAATGAGGTTGCAGAACCTTATATTAGAAGACGAGCAGTTCGTCATTTAGAAAAAGGGCGTGTTTGTATTTTTGTTGGAGGATTAGGATCTCCATATTTCTCTACAGATACAGCTTGCGTATTAAGAGCTACAGAAATTGGTGCAGAAGTTGTACTAATGGCTAAAAACAAAACAGAAGGTGTTTATGATAGTGATCCTAGAACTAATCCAAATGCTAAATTATATAGTGAATTAACATTTAGTGAAATTTTAGCTAAAGATTTAAAGGTTATGGACGCTACTGCTGCATCATTATGTAAGGATAACGGTTTGGAATTAATCGTTTTTAATATGAATACTGAAGGAAATATTGTTCGTGCTGTTAAAGGCGAAAGAATTGGTACTTTAGTTAAAGTAAAATAGGAGGACAACATGGAAGAATTAGAAATGACGTTATTAGAAGCTGAAGATAAAATGGACAAAGCCATTTCAGCTTTAAAAAGAGAATTATCAACTGTTAGAACTGGTAGAGCAAACGCTTCTTTATTAGATTCTATTTCAATTGAATATTATGGTGTTATGACGCCTTTAAAACAAATTTCTTCAATTACTGTTCCTGAGGCTAACCAATTATATATTAAGCCTTTTGATAAGTCTTCATTAAAGGCAATTGAACGTGCTATTTTAGCATCTCCTTTAGGTGTTACACCTCAAAATGATGGTAATGGTATTCGTTTAATTTTACCTCAAATGACTGAAGAACGTCGTAGAGAGCTTACTAAGGTAGTTGGTAAGATGGAAGAACAAGGTAAAGTTGCTATTAGAAATATTCGTCGTGATGCAAATGATGAAATTAAGAAACTTGATTTACCTGAAGATGATGAAAAAGGTGCTTTAGAAGATATTCAAGACTTAACTAATAAGAAGATTGCAACAATTGAAGAAATTGCATCTTCAAAGAACAAAGAACTTATGTCTATTTAATTAAAATTCCCAGTCTTAATGATTCTGTTTGATTAAAACGGACAGTGTCAAAAAAGACCATTAAGAGCTAATGTCCTATATTCGATAGGAGTTAGCTCTTTTATTTTTTCTTGTAATCTTTCATTATTATAATAATCTATAAAATTTGATATTGTAGAATCGATATCAGATACATCTAATCTATCAATTCTATAGATGCACTCTGATTTTAAACAGCTAAAAAATGATTCTATCGGTACGTTATCTACACTAGAACCTTTAGCCGATATAGATTGAGTTATATTATTTTCTTGAAGTTTTCTTACATATTGCCAATTTGTAAAATGCCAACCTTGATCAGAATGTAAAATTAGATTTTCTCGTTGTTCAGCTGGTACTGAAATAATAGCCTTATCTAGTGTATCGATAACTAATTTTAAATCTATCAAACTAGATATAGAATAACTAATTATTGATTTATCATACATGTCTTTAATAGCACATAAATATTTCAAGCCATTATAGGCAAATATATAACTTATATCAATTGACCATTTCATATTAGGCCTATCTGTGGTAAAATTTCTACGTAGAAGATTTGGAATATCGTGGTGTGGTAGCTTTGAATATCCATGTGTCTTTCTACGGCTTGTTGCTTGTATGTTATTTATTAACATATAGCGGTATACGGTGTAATTCGTGAGGATTACGCCGTATTTTCTTTTTATATTCATTCTAATTGGGCGAATACCTTGTTCAGGATGTTTGTCATACGTTTCAACAATTAGTTTATTTGTTACTTCATCAAATGCTTTAAATTCTGGTCTGCCTGCCTTGACCCAATCATAGTAACCTGATTTTGAACAGCCTAAAAATTTGCATAGTTTTATAATTGCATATTTATCTTTTAACATATCAATCACTTTGTATTTTTCTTTTGCTGTTCGTCTAGGCAGGCTAGAGATTTTTTTATATCCTCTAATAGCCTTACCCTTTCTATCAACTCTTCCTTAGTCATCTCTTCTAAAGATTTTTCAGGTGTTTTTCTTGGTCGTCCTTTATTAGGATTTTCTAGTTTAGTCCCTAAGCCTCTACGATCTACACAAGTACCATATTCTTGATATTGTTTAATCCATCTTCGTACTATAGATCTGCTAACTATATCATATTCTCTTATAATTTGTGAAAGACCTATATGGCTATCTAAATAAAGAAGTACTATTTGATTCTTTTCCTCA
>JBGVRA010000056.1:0-13222 GCA_045127955.1 Anaeroplasmataceae bacterium | reverse complement strand
ACTGAATGTAAAAATCCTAAACAAATTAAACGTATTGTTAATTATGTTTGTAGATATGCTGGTCATCCAGCTATGAGTGAATCTAGAATACTTAAATATGATTATTGTAATAAAATTATTCATTATTACTATGACCCACATGAAGATGATGCTATAATAGATGAAAATGATAAAGTTGGTAGACAATATGTTACTGAGCATATATTCGAATTTATCGCTAAACTTATTGTTCATATACCAGAAGATTTTGTACACACTACTAGATATTATGGTTTTTATGCTAATCATTCTTCTCTATATACTAAACATCAATATAAATTATTTAAACTTACTGAAATTAATGAAATGAACAAACTTCTTGACTGGAGATTTAGACTTCTTTCATCATATAAATATGACCCATTAATTTGTCACTGTGGAGCAATGGTTTTTGTTCCTGACCAATGTTATTTCTCAGGTTATACTAAGGAGGCTGGATAATATGACTATTCTTTTGAACATATTTATGAAGATAATAATAATCTTAATGATGAATATGGTCACCCATTACTTAAAATAAAAGAGAATTTCGATAGACTAGATGATAAGACAAAGTCACTAGTTATAAAATTTGTAAAACGTAAAATATATGATGAAACTGTAGATTTGAAATGTTTAAATTGTTTTTATGAAGAACTAAATCAAGATTGGGAATCAATTGAAGAAATGTGTAATGGAATTGATTATCCTATCCTTTATTGTCCTAAATGTGGTAAAACTAAATTCGTACCTTTAGAAATTTGGAAAGCTAAAAAAATGAGAAGATAATTCATTCATTTTAATATTACTGCCCTAGATTGATGTATTTTTAGTCTAGGGTTTTTGTGGTTATTGTAATCAATATCAGACTTAAATACAATTTCCTAAGAAACAAAAAAAGGGAATACTCCCTTTACTTAAAATAATCCTCTGTTAAATCTTTTAGCTTATCAATTATAGCTTTATGCTTTTCTTTAGCATAACAATATGATATTTTAGCTATCTTAGAATATTGGAGAATAGTTTTTCCCATTACATAAACAGTAAAAATCAAATCATACTCTTCCTCAGTAAGAAGCCTTTTAACTAATTTCATATCAAACTTATAAATATCAGTAATAGAATCTCTAGTTACAAAAGAATCAATATTATTCGTATATATAATTTTATCCTTAACTTGATATCCATAAGTTCTAATATGTTTAACAATAAAATGAACTTGATTACCAATATATGTAGATAAATTTGCCTTGTGATATTTATACTTCTTAATTATTCTAGGTATTTGGCAAAGAACATACATAGCCATATCTTCTTTCATATCATTATCTAAATCATATAAAGATAAAACATGATATACCAAATTACTATACTTATTATAATATTTAGTGAATTCCTTTTCTGATACCTCAACTTTAATTACAGCAGGATACTTCATTATTTTTCCATTCTATCAAATACATCAATAACAGTAATCTCTAATGCATTACATACTTTCCATAAAGTAGATAATGTCATATTTTGTCTACCATTTTCAATTGCTGATAAATGTTTTCTATCAATTCCAATAGAATTAGCTAATTTTTCTTGAGATATCTTTAATTCTTTTCTTCTAATTTTCAATACTCCACCAATTTTTACTAAAACTTCTCTTACATTATCATTCATATCCATCACCCATTAAAATATTACATTAAAGTGTATAAATATACCACGGATTTTACTACCACTTTTTTGTCTTTTTTTGTAAACTAAGATAATTATACCACTTTTTCATTTTTAAATCTAGTTTATAAAATTACATAACATAAATTTTTACTTTACATCAACCATTTTAACATTAAAACAATTGTAATATTAAAAATAATATGATAAAATATCTACACGAGGTGAAATAAATGAATTCTATTAATAAAACACTTACTAATTGGCTTAATAATTTAGATAAATTTTCATATAAAAACTATGAAGAACTTCCTGATATTGATTTATATATGGATCAAATGGTTACATTCTTAGAAAAACAACTAACAATCTTCCAAACTTCAACACTTGATAAACAAATCACACCTTCAATGATTAACAACTATGTAAAAGGTGAAGTTATTACAGCGCCTATATCTAAAAAATATAATCGTGAACATATTGCCCTTATCGAAGAAGTTTGTACATTAAAACAAGTATTATCAATAGCTGAAGTAAAACAAGTCATAGATGAACGTTATAAAAAACAAGATAAAGATAAACAAATAATATTTAACAATTTCAAAGATACAGTTAATAACAAAAATCATGAAGCAATTAACTTTGTTAATGAACAATTAAAAGAAATTGATAATAATGATTTAAACGAATTGACTAATTTAGCAGTTGAATTAGCATGTACAGCCAATGCATATATAACAATAGCTAAAAGAATCTTATTCTTAAATAAATTACATCAAGATCAATTAGAAAATGAAAAGAAGCAAGACTAATCTTGCTTCTTTTTCTTTAACTTAATGAATTTGTAGTTGAAAGTTTAACAGTTAAATCACTTGAAAACTTTTCCTTAGCTAACCTTGAAACTTTAATAAACGTTGCAACAGACATCTCTTCTTCTGTATAAATATCAATCAGTAAATAATCTCCATCTAGTAAAACTAAAACATCATCATAATTTAAGGCTGCCATTATCATTTCTTCTAAGGCAATCTCATCAATTTTAGTTTGTTTTAAAGATGCAATAATAGAATTTTGTTGTTCAACTTCTTCTAAAGACAATTTACCAGAAGCTATTTTTTGTTCACACTCTAATATTAATGCATTTACTTCTGCAATACTTTGAAGTCTTGCCTCAGCATAATCAGCATTAGTAGTAGTTTGTTCTAAAGAAGGACCCACAACAGGATCAGAGGTTTTATCTGCTTCTTTAATGTAGAAAATAGATAACATTACAACAACCGCAAGTAATAATATTGGTAAGCTTAATTTCTTTTTCATAGATATCCTCTCCATACAATAAATTATATGAATAAGGATTTAATATTATGATTATTTTGAATGTTTATCAATTAATTTTTTAATTCTAATTGATTTACGATAGTAATTACCAAATAAATAAAGAACATCTAATTCTATAACACGTTCTAATTCTTCTTTAGTATCTACTCCACCAACAATAAGTTCACATTGTTTATTTTGGCATAAATCCTTAATCTCTTTTAAGATGCTATAACCTGTTTCTTTTAAATTTAAGATAAAATAATCAATATTAGAATGATATAAATTCATCAAATTAGAACTTGCAACTTTGTATCCTAAAGATCTTATCCCTTTTACAACACTATTACTTGCATCTTCAACAATAAAAATAATGTTTTTCTTTGTTGAATGATAGAATCTTTCTTGTTGTTCAATAAAACTAGCAAAACTAATTTCTAGACTTGCGTTACTAATTTCTATCATTATTGGAACAGTGGTTTTTAATTCATCATATAACATTTTTAATTCTTTTGATGCAGTACTTATCATATACTTATCAATTAATTCTTCTAAGTTACGTCTTTTAATAACTTGTTTCATATATGACTCATCTATTTCATAATTATCTAAAGAAATATTAGCATAATATGCAAATATTTCATTATTTTTAATATCTGCTACTTGTTTATATGATAATCCAATCTTACCATGATCAATAGACTCACTAATATGTGTTATCAACTGATTTTCATTAAATCTTAATTTAGCTCTTTGACTATCATAATGACTGATATTATGATTTAATTCTTTTATTTCTTTTGCATCAGTTAAAGCATCATTAGCATAAGAAATTATTTTTTCTTCATCTAATATAGGACTATTTTTAGCAACTCTAAATACACCACAATTAAAATATATAGATAATCTATTATTTAATAATTTTAAATTATTATTTATTCTAATTAACTTTTTCACCAATAATGCATCAACAACACGTCTATCATTAATATTTTTTAATAGTAGAGCATATCTATCTCTATCTAAATGATATATAGAAACATTAAATTCATTTTCAAAAGCTTTCTTTAATTCATTTGCTGTAGCATATATAAGTTGGTTAGCAAAATTTATCCCATATAAATCTGAATATATCTTAAAATCATGAATATCTAATAATACTAAACTAAATTTCTTAGTAGGCATAACATCCTTAATATCAATAATTAATTTTAATTCACTTTCAAGTTTTGATACTGGATGTGTATAAGCTAATTTAACTAGCTCATTTTTAGTTTTTTCAAAAATAGTAACATCTTCAATTAAAGAATATAAAGATACAATTCCGTTATTATAAGACGGATAAAATGTTTCTTTTACCTTAATATATTCATTATTTTTCTTAAATCTATATTCAATAGAATTATTCAAATTCAAATAACGTATCGAATCTTTAACTACTTCTTGATACTTAGGTAAATCTGAAGCATGAATGTGAACCTCATAATCTCTAACAGTCATATCTTCTAAACAACCCAAAATATCAGTAGCCTTTTTTGACAAATGAATAAAATCATCCATAACTTCTTTAACACCAGATGACATATTCTCATAGATGAAAAACATTCTTTTATTATTTTTTTCTAAATCCTTTAGTTTAAAAAGTGATAATAACTTTGTATTTAACATTTGAGTAACTAATTTAATAATTTCATATGTCATATCTTCTTGTAAGAACTCTACATCACTAAAATAAGAAATAGATCCAATCGTAATATCTTCTTTTATAATTGGAATACTAACCCCATATGGTAGTTGTTCATATGGTTTTCCTGTAACTATATTTTTAATTCCCATAACACTTTCAGGATTTAAATATATTTCTTGTTCATGATTAATAGCTAAAAAATTAATAGTATCTTCTAATGATTCAAAATCAGGATATTTATCATAAACTCTTTCTTTTTTATAATGAATACCAACATATTGATTTTGATAACTTAACATATACATTTCCTTTATTGGAATAAATTTAGAAAGTTCAATACCAGTTATTCTAAATATTTCTCTAAACTTAGTATTTTCATCTAACGAATTAATCGTATTAAATAATATAGCAAGTTCATCATATGCTTTAGAAACATAAACAGTTCTAATATCTTTAGCTTCATACTCCAAATTTGAAACTGCACTACTCTTAACTTTTCTTTCTAGAATAGGAGTAGATTGTTCATATACTTCTTCACTCGAAATATTAGGAATAATAATAGCTTTTTCTTTTGTTTTTTTCTTAATCCTAGGATTAATATTATCTTTAGATAATTCATTAATAACATTTTGATATTGCTGAATTGAAACTAAAGAATTTGTTTGAGTATATAAATCTAATGCAGCCTTTGCAAATTCAATCGAATATTGAGGTAATGCATCTTTCATAAATTCTTCATAATTACTTTCAATAATAGAAGCTTTACGATAGTCCTTACTTAATAAATAACTTTTAATAAGTAAAGTAGCTACTTTTATTTTATTATTACTAGTTGCATCAAATTCGTTTAAAAAATTATTACTATCATTAATAACTTTTATATAATTACCTTGTTCATAATATATTTCTAATTTAGATTCAGCTAAATCTTGTAAAGCCTTCATATTAAGAATATCTAAATATAACGGTTCTAACTTACTAGCTATTTCTAAATACTTATCAAAACGATATTCTTTATAATATATTCTAGCTAAGTTTTCATAACTCCAAATTTTCTCTTCATTAGATATTTCATCATTTAAATAATTACCTAATAAATTAGAAGCATTACCATATTCATTAGCTTGCAAATAATAACAAATCATATCTTTAGTATATAAATGCGATTTAGAAACCTTTAAATATTTCTTTTTAATCATTATATATTTTTTGGTTTGATCTAATCTATTAACATCCATCGTTATTTTAATAATAGCATCACATAAACTGACAATACTATCATCTGTTAAATACTCTAAATTAGAAACAGCAGTATATAAAGCTTTTAAAGCTTCATTTGTTTTCCCAATATTATGCATAATAAGTGCTCGATATGAATATGCTAAGTAATAATCGGTACTTTGCTTATTACAATCAGCTAAAAATAAATCTATTTTTTTTATAGACCCACTAACCATATCAAGTTGTAACACTTCATTAATATACATAATATCACCAACTATAATCTATTTTTTTCTTTTTATCATTAATATTAAAACAAATACAATCATCAAATATCTCAATATATGAATAAGGATAAGCACCAGGATTTAAAAATATAATTCCTTCTTCCTTAAAATATGTAGGAGCATGAGTATGACCAAAAAAAACAACATCAACACCATTTTCTAACGCCTTATAAATAAGTCTATCATAATCATATTTAACATTAAAAATATCACCATGAGTTACCATTATCTTCTTATTAAAAAGTTCTTTAATAATTATCTTATTACTACCATAATCACAATTACCATCAACAAATAAAGCATTATTAGTTAATAAATAATTTCTTGAATTTCCACAATCGCCACAATGAATAACAGCATCATAAGCTGTAAAATCAAGTTCTTTTAAAGAATTATAGTGATTATCACTTAAAACTAAGATCTTCATTACATACCTCTTTTAATTTATTAAATGCCTTACTACGATGCGAAATAGTATTTTTCATTTCAAGCGGAACTTCAGCAAAAGTCTTTCCAAACATAGGAATATAAAAGTAAGGATCATATCCAAATCCTCCACTACCTCTTCTTTGGTCGATAATTATCCCACAACATGTTTCTTTGAAAATCTTATACTCTCCATCAGGATGATAAACGCAAATAGCACACACATATCTTGCAGTTCTATTTTCAACCCCAACCAAATTTTTAAGTAGTAATTGATTATTAGCCTCATCATCTTTATCTAGCCCAGCATATCTAGCTGAATAAATCCCAGGAGCACCACCTAAAGCATCAACTTCTAACCCTGAATCTTCAGCAACCACAGTCATATTCAAGTCTAATGATACTTGACGTGCTTTTATTAAAGCATTTTCTTCAAAAGTTTTTCCATCTTCAATTATTTCTTTTTCATAACCTAATTCATTTAAAGATAAAATTGAAACATTAGGAAAAATACTTCTTAATTCTCTTAATTTATTCTTATTGTTAGTAGCAAAAATAATAGTAGTCATATCCATACCTCACCCTAAAAGATATCTATATTAATTTTACCACAAAACCAGTATAATTTTAGCACTTATTTTTAGCAATTTTTGTCTTTTTATGATACATCATAACTTTTTTTTCAAAATAATATTATCATTAAATCCATATAACCTATTTGTTTTAGAAATACAATCTATAAATCGATCTAAATCAGTAACTAAATCTAAATAAATATCAACGACATAATATGTATAATAATCATCACTATAACAATCTAATAAACTAATATTAGAAATAGCTGGAGATGTATATCCAATAGGTAAATGATTTTGATAAATAGTATATAATAAAAAAACATCTTTTTCATTTGTAATCTTATACTCAACATTAACAAGACATAAATCATTATTTTCAATACTTAAAGCATAAACTAAATTATTATTGTCAATAATTTCATAATTAATTACCCTATTACTACATCCACATAAGAATAAAATAATAAAAAAGTATAATTTTTTCATATCTTCACCTATATAATAATATAAATATTATTCAAAAAATATTATCATTTCAATTATTTATGGTATAATAAAAACATGAAATGAGGTATTTAATATGAGTAAAGCTGTTTATCCAGGATCTTTTGATCCATTTTCTAACGGACATTTAGATATAGTAAAAAGAGCAAGCAAGCTTTTTGATGAAATCCATGTATTAGTTTCTAATAATATTTTTAAGAAAACTATCTTTTCAACTGAAGAAAGAATAAATTTAATTAAAAAATGTACAACAGATATCCCTAATCTTGTAATCACCTCTTTTGATGGTTTGGTTGTAAACTATTGTAAAGATAATGAAATATCAATCATTATAAGAGGATTGAGAAATTATTCTGACTATGAAGCAGAGTTTTCATTATATCAATATAATAAAGATATCTATCCTAATGTTGAAACAATTTTATTATTACCATCTACAAAAACTCAATTTGTATCATCTTCAGCAATCAAAGAATTATTAAATTTCAATTGCGATATATCAAAATATGTACCAAAAGAAATTGAACAAGATATAATAGATAAAATGAAAAAATAGCCAAAAAAGGCTATTTTTTTAATCAAGAAAACCAAAATAACGAGAGTGAATAACACCTAAAGACTTTTTTAAATCATCCCTAATTTCTTTTTCATATTTTTCAAATAAAGAATCCCAACTTACATCATATTCCTCATCACTCATAAAACTTGATTTATATGTAGCATTTATAGTTTCAGGCTCAATATTATAAATAACATCTTTATATATAAATTCTATATGAGCAAGTTTAACAGGATATAACTCAATATAATTCTTTTTATATTCTTCTATTTTTAAACACCATTTATTTAAAAATTCTTTCAATTCATCTGGAATATCTAAATTATTAAAATTATTGGGAATAGTGGTTGTTTTTAAATACCAAATATCAAAACTTCCAGTATCATCAAACCAACGATTATACATAATATTATCAGGCTTTTCATATAATACTTTCATACTTTCTCCTTTCTATCCCATGCAACATAATACAACTAACGCAATAACTAATATAAATGACGGCATAGTATAAATACTCCACATTATACAATTAATTAAAGCCTCAGTACTTGTATTAAAATCAGATAGGAAAAACAAAATAACAAATAAAACTATAGTATAGATAATAGGAACAAGTATAGACCACATTAATGCTTTTAATTTATTCATATTTTCAGAAACCAAAACGCCAAATATAGAAAGTGCCATATACAAAAAGGAGATAACTCCATTAAGAATTACATATTTTAAGTCAATTCCTTTATTAAATAAGTAAATAAATAATATAGTTAATCCAACACCACACAAAATATATAAAATTAAAAAAACTAAATCAAATTTACCTTCTCTTTTATTCTTATATTTATATGGTTTATTTTTATCATTTAAAAATTTAACAACCAAATTAAAATTAACATCATTAGATAAAACAATCTCAAAATATAACCCATTTTCTTCATAACTAGTATAATAAGTAAAATCCATATCATCTTTCAAATATTTTTTAGGATAATATGAAGATATATAACTTTTTAAAATCTTACTTTCGTTCTCATTGCACTTAGAATAAAAACTATAATTACAAATCTTATCTTTATGTATTTTTCCTTCACACCATACTCTAATATCATGTAAGAAAAAATAAAATTCGATAACATCATTATTAATCTTATATTCTATTTCTAATTTATCCAAATAATTTTTTAAATTTACTATGTTATTTGAAAATGAATATTTATCAATTCGAAATAATAATTCTTTCACATATTCATCTCCTATTCCACATATCCTTAGTAATTGCATATACAAAATTTATTTCATTATCATCGATATATTCTTTTATTTTTTTCATCCCAATGGATTTTGCAGTACTATAAGAAGCAATATTTAAAGATGTCATATAAGAATACAAGCATTCATATTTAGTATTTACAAAAGCCCAATCTCTTACAGCTTTACCAGCTTCTTTAGCATAACCATTTAACCAATATTTTTTATTAATGTGATAGCCAATTTCTGGTAAAAATTCATTATCTATCTTTTGAATGGTTAAGCCACAATCACCAATAAATGTTTTACTATCTTTTAGTTCAATAGCCCATAAGCCAAAACCATACTTTTCATAATTATCTAAATTCCAACGAATCCATCTTCTTGTTTCTTCTTCATTATATACTTTCGGATAATACTTCATAGTAATTGGATCATTTAATATTTCATATAACTCTTTAAAATCATCATATGTATATCTTCTTAAAATTAATCTTTCTGTTTCAATTATCATACACGAACACACTTCCAAATCCATAATTTAAATCATTTAAAACTCTTAATCAAATCTTTATTTGCCGCAAGAAGCTTAGATGCAAAGTTTACTTGAATTAAGTAATCTTGTTTTTTAACTTCATCATCTTCATTAAAATATTGAGAATAATAATAACATACTAATATTTGATAAAAGTATAATTTAAAAATATTATCTATATCATATTCATTTAAAACTATATTTTTACAATAATAACTTAAATATTCATAAAATCTATTTTGATTAAGATTTCCCTCTTTTAAAATTTGTTGGTTTAATGCTTTTGCATATATTCAATGAAATCTTTTGTTTTAGACCAATATTTGATCCCCCAATTTTCAAAATTCCATTCATCCATGTATGGATTGCATTCATAATCGATATAAAAAATAGCCCCATTCGCAACCACGAAATTTGTCGGAAAGAAATCTATATTTAGTCCAGCAGAATAAACCATCTGTGCCATTTCCCGTACTTGTACGATGTACGAATCATCCATAACATCATCTTTCACTAATTCGTATATAGTTGGCCCGTCGATATATTCTTTAACAATTCTTTCGTTCTCAATATCAACATCCAACATTTGAGGCAATCTGATTCCAGTATGCAACAGTCTGTTATAATCGTTGATTTCTGCTTCAATTTTGTTTCCAAAGGAATAATAATCACATGGCTCGTGGTGAATCTGTTTCAACACATATTGGCATCCATTCCTTTCTACCAAATAGGAATATCCGCCTTTCCCGTGTCCTAATAACCGAATAACCGTATATTGCTTTTGATTAACAACAAATGTTTCCTGCATCAGTTTGCCTCCGTAAAATTCTAATTTGTCTATTTTTCAAATTCATATAATTTATATAATTTTTTTGATAAATTACCAGCATATAATCTTTTAAAAACGAATTTTTCTAAACCTTCTAATTCTTCTATATATTTAATAGGTGTCATTTCATGTTCTTTTTTGAAAAAAACATTACTACCAACTACTAATTTGGGATTATCAAGTCCATAAACCTGTGTAACTCCAACATCATTTACTGGATTTTTATATTTTGACATTTTGGCAGCAAACATAGAATAACAATCCATTAATAAATTTACATTTTCAAAATGATTACCTATATTTGATATCAATTTTTTTAGTTCTGAATTTGTTAAATACATACTTATGCCTTCTAATACCAAAATAGCATGTTTATTATATGGAATATTAGTTAACCAATCAGATTCTCTAGCATCGCCATCAATCATCTTATAGCATTCATCTTCACTATAATATTTTCTTCTTTCAGCAATTACATCAGGAAAATCAACATCATACCACTTATGATTATTTGTTCCTACTCTTAAAACTCTACTATCCATTCCACATCCAATATGAACTACAACAGCTTCTGGATATTTTATCATTTGCTTTTGTAACCATTCATCAAAAACTGATGCACGAATCCCCATATAATAAGATAACCATTTAGACTTTGATTTACCTTTCAGTTTAAACTGTTCTTTTTCCCATATTTCTTCAGCTTTTTTATCTTTTAAAATAATTCCTTTTTTGCTAACATAAGATTTACAATGCAAAGGAATATATAATGTTTTATTTACACTATCCATATAAGGTAAACACCTCCATCAATTCTAATTTCATTATTATTTTATTCCCAAATATATGTTACATTTGTAGCATCTAATTCAATCTCTAATCGCCAATACTTATATTTATAATATTTACCATTAATGATTTTCCTTAATGAATAATCTAATAATAATTCATTGAAACTACTAACTGAATATTTATAAGACATGAATAAACACTCTTTTGTTACTTTATTGAATTTATTCATATCTTCAATCATATCAATCCATAAAAACTTATCATCTTTATAATAAACTTTTGCGTTGCAGTAGGAATCAAACTCATATCTTATAGTTAAACGTCTATTTTTATAATATGGATTACCATCTGGACCTAATACACCTTCATCTAATTTGTCATATATTACTATTAAACAATTATTTTCAAGTTTGATTTCAGTAGCATATGAATCATGCATTGCATCCATATCTAAATTATTTTTAACAATGTATTTTTCTTCATTCATTTAACTTCACCTCTATTACTAATCAATAACTAGAAATTTATAAGTTAATTTAAAATTTCAAACTCCCACTCTTCATTGTTTAAAATGCTCATCGTTTTATATTTAACTTTAAAACTAGTTACATCATCAATAACAATTGTTTCTATACTTTTATATTCTATTTGGGATAATTGACCGCGAACATCAGTTTTTATAACTAGCACATTTAGTTCTTTTTTCACTATACATCCTAAAGCAATAAATTTAATTCCATTAATATAAAATATTTTATGTGCCCTTCTTTTCATCATTCTCACCTATAAATTCTAATTTATTTAAGTATTTTACTTTTTAAAAATTCTATCACTTTATCATCATTTGTATTTAGGGCTATAAATTTTTTGTTTTTTAGTAAAACAATAATTTGATCATCTACAACTTCAAAATGTACGATATCAATATATTCATAATTTATAGTGACATTTTCACCATGAGTTGAATAAAATTTTTCTTCATCAAACACATATTTAGCAACTAAATTCATATTAGGATTCTTCTTAAATATTTTATCTACGGTTCTTTGAATTCCTTTTTCACTCATTACATTTGATCCCATAATGAAGACTAATGTCATTATATAAAAGAATACAGAAGCAAAAACAGTATGAAATGTTTCTGGTTTTGTTATTCCTAACATTAAGGCAATAGTAGCTAAAATAAAACACATTATAGTTAACAAAATATTTCTTTTGGCATTATATTTACTAAAAACTTTATAATATACTTTATAGCATTTACAAAAAATTTCTTTATTGTATTTTGTTACAATTTCAAACATTACTTTACCTCCATCTAATCGATTAATTCTAATTTGTCTGTCAGTTAATTATACCATAAAAAACTAATTAATACCATTAATATGTAAATCGTTAAATTGTTAGGTAATCGTTAAAAAGTTATAAACTCACTGCAGTTCCTTAATAAAATATATTAATAAATATTGATTGTAAAAATTAAAAAATCCCATCTTTTATCAAGACGGGTGGGACTTGAACCCCCTGAAAAACAAAAAAAGTTTGACACTTTTACT
>JBGVRA010000055.1:0-3145 GCA_045127955.1 Anaeroplasmataceae bacterium | reverse complement strand
GCTATAATTCCTCTGTGAATAAACTGTATATTTTTTGAATCTAATGTGGTAGAATAATAATTGGTCATATTAATTGTTCCTTTCTAATGTTTTTTGGCAATCTCATTATACAACAATTAATGTGACTTTTTTATTTTTTTTGCAGCGACACCCCTAGGGGTGTTCTTTCTTTATGCATAATTCTAATAAAATAATTGTCAATTTATATTTTACAACTTATAATGTAAAGATTTAACTTATTAATTTCTTGTAAATGTTCGGATTATTTTGTATAATATTTTTAAGAGTGTCTTTTAGACTATTAGGAGGAAGAAAATATGTATAAAATAATTGATAGATTCATTGATAAGTTGATGACATCTGAACCAGATAAACCTTTATGGAATATTGAAAGTATTCGTCAAGGAAAAAAACCTGCTTGGAATTATATTGATGGATGTATGATTGCTTCTTTATTACAATTATATGAAGTTACAGGAGAACAAAAATATTTAGATTTTGTTATTAAATTTGTTGATTATTATGTAAATGAAGATGGAACTATTTTAGGTTATGAAAAAGAAAAATATTCTACTGATGACCTTTCAGAAAGTAGAGTATTATTTGATTTATATAAATATACAAATAATGAAAAGTATTTAAAAGCAATTAAAATGTGTTATGAACAAATTAAGACACATCCACGTACAAAAGAAGGTAATTTCTGGCATAAGAAGATTTATCATGATCAAGTATGGTTAGATGGTTTATATATGATGCAAGTTTTCTATACTCGTTATGAAACAGAATTTAATGGTATGCAAAATTATCCTGATATTGTTAACCAATTTAAAAACGTTTATAATATCATGAGAAATCCTGAAACAGGATTATATTATCATGGTTATGACAGCGAAAGAACTATGTTCTGGGCAGATAAAAAAACAGGATTATCACAAAACTATTGGTTAAGATCAATTGGATGGTATACAGTTGCTTTAGCGGATGTATATGGATATATGGACGAACAAATTTTTGATGATCGTCAAACTATCAAAAAGATTTTTAAAGATACTGTAGATGGTATTATTCAATATCAAGATTATGATTCAAAAATGTTCTGGCAAGTTCCTAACTATCCTGATTGTGAAGGTAACTATTTAGAAACATCTGGGTCTTGTATGTTAGCTTACGCATTATTAAAAGGTGTAAGATTAAAAGCATTACCTGAACGTTATCGTCAAGTTGGTTTAGATATTTTTGCAGGTGTATGTGATAAGTATTTAACTATTAAAGACGATGGTGACTTAAATTTAGGCGGTATTTGTTTAGTTGCTGGTTTAGGTCCTGAAGGAAATGAAAGAAGAGACGGTTCTTATGAGTATTATATTTCTGAACCAATCGTTGAAAATGATGCAAAGGGTGTAGGTCCATTTATTATGGCTTATACTGAAGTAAAAGCATTAAAAAGATAATAAAATTATGACGCTTCTTGTTTGAAGCGTTTCTTTTTTATTGAAAAATTTATAAAAATTGTTGTATAATTAATTACGTTTGGAGATGATATAATGAAAATAAATGAATATCAAGAACTTGCAATGAGAACACTAAATAAAGACTTAAGCAAAAAGGATGTTTTAATTAATGGAGTAATGGGACTTTGTGGTGAGTCTGGAGAGGTAATTGACATTGTTAAAAAACACTTAGCACAAGGACATGAATTAGATAAAGACAAGATAGCTAAAGAATTAGGAGATGTTGCCTGGTATTTAGCAGAGGTTGCTTATGCACTTGATTTAAAATTGGAAGATGTTTTAGTGATGAATATTGAAAAACTGAAGAAGAGATTTCCAAATGGATTTAATGTAGAAGATTCTATTATTAGAAAGGATATGAAATAATATGATAAGAGTTGGTATATGTGGATATGGTAATTTAGGTCGTGGGGTTGAAGCGGCAGTTAATATGAATGAAGATATGGAATTGGTTGGTGTTTTCTCAAGAAGAAATCCCAATTCTTTAAAAATAAATACACCATCTGCTGGGGTTTATCATATTGATGATGTTGAAAATTTCAAAGATAAGATAGATGTTATGATATTATGTGGAGGAAGTGCTACTGATTTACCAAATCAAACACCATATTTAGCGAAGTGGTTTAATGTGGTTGATAGTTTTGATACGCATGCTAGAATTTATGAACACTATGAAAATGTAAATAAAGTATGTTTAGAGTCAAATAAAACTGCTATTATTTCTACTGGTTGGGATCCTGGAATGTTTTCGTTAAATAGAGTTATTATGGAAGCTGTTTTACCAAATGGTAATGATTATACTTTTTGGGGAAAAGGTGTAAGCCAAGGACATAGTGACGCAATAAGAAGAATCGAGGGTGTTGTTGATGCAAGACAATATACAATTCCTGTAGAAGAAGCTCTAAATTTAGTAAGAAGTGGGGCAAATCCTAATCTTACAACTAGACAAAAACACATAAGAGAATGTTATGTCGTAGTGGAAGAAAATGCAAATAAAGAACTGATAGAAAAAGAAATTAAGGAAATGCCAAATTATTTTAAAGATTATGATACTTTTGTTAATTTTATTAGTTTAGAAGAACTAAAAGAAAAACATGGTGGTATTCCTCACGGAGGATTTGTAATTAGAAGTGGTATGACAAGTAAGGAAAATAGTCATGTGATTGAATATAGTTTAAAATTAGATTCAAATCCAGAATTTACAGGAAGTGTTTTAACTGCATATGCTAGAGCTGCTTATAAAATGAATAAAAGAGGATTAATAGGCTGTAAGACTATTTTAGATGTTTCTCCTATTGATTTATCATCTAAAAGTTATGAAGAATTATTGAAGCACTCTATATAATATAATTAGGATGGGAAGTAGTTTTCTCATCTTTTTATTTATGAAAAAGCTTTCAATAAAATTTATTAAAAAAAATAAAAAAAATTGTTGACTTTCATTTTTGATTTTGATATCATATATAAGGTTGCGCTAATCGCAACTAAGCAATTTAGTCTTTGAAAACTATATATGACGAGATAACAATAGTGTATAAGAATGAAATAACACAATTCTTATAAGAATTGAGCTAAAGGTTTAAAAAAACAAACAAAAATAAATTTTTTGGAGAGTTTGATCCTGGCTCAGG
>JBGVRA010000054.1:0-54749 GCA_045127955.1 Anaeroplasmataceae bacterium | reverse complement strand
GGTTTATCTTTTGAAAAAGCCGCTTTTAAATAAGGAACTTGATTATCTTTAACAATACCTAAGTAAGCAATCGTTTTTTGAATTACTTTACCATTTTCTCTTTTAGATTCAACTAATGAAGCATAAGATTTATCTTTCTTTCTCCAAATCCTTAAATACATAATAACACCATCTTTCACACTACATATATTATACTATATTTATTCATAAATATAAATAGTAAATATTCTCACTACATACAAAGATATAAAAAAACTTATGATTATTCATCCATATAATTAGATTTTAATCATAAGTTTTTCATTTTGTTTTCTTAAGTTAAAAGCATTGCGTTGCAGCGGTGCTTTCCCTTTTAAAAATTTTTTTCAAAGCGGAGTGGCCCGTTTATAGACTTCCTTCACTTATATTATACACAATTGCAATACATTTATCAATAAAAATATACTTTTTTATATGTTTGTAACATTGTTTCTCTTCAAAGTTCCTATAATTTAGCAACTTTTTTCAATAATTTATCAGTAATGAAATATTTTTAGTAATAAAAAACTCCTCTTGATTTATCTTTTAATACATAAATTATAAAATCAAAAGGAGGTCCTGTATAGATTATACAATAAAAATCATTTAATTTAAAGATTATTATTTTCAACAAATTTTATTAAAAATAAAAAGGCAGTGGTTACGAACACTTTAGCTACACCAACATCATCATATAATATTAAACTGCCTTTATAAATATATTAACTATAAACTAGAGAATATATTAAACATAAATTATCTAATATTAAACACGATAGGAATAACATAGATAGTGTATTATATCTCAATCTAATATGATAAATAATTACAAGTTTTTTTAATCTTTTAGAATAAAAGTAAGTTAATTTTTTTCTGATAAAAATTAACAATTAAGATTTTCAAATTCTTTATATTCTATTATTTAGAATCTAATTGGTATTACTACGATAATAGTTCTTCTATTGTACAATCTAAAGTCTTTGCAAGTTTTTGTAATGTATCACCTTGAGCTTTTAATATATCGTTATCTTTTTGTTCATAAGATCTTATAGAACGGATATTAACACCACTTAATAACGCAAGTTCTTCTTGTGTTAAATTTCTTTTTTGACGAATAATCTTCAAAGTAGATATCGATGGAAAACAATTTTCAATTTTTTCTATCATTTTCATTTCATCTGCTTCATGATAAGGATAATACATAGAAACTAACATACTAAATGGCATTACAGATAAAATTTCTTTAAATGTTTTATTTAAATACCACTGAGCATTTGCCAATATCCAACCAGCCCAATATTCCGGTGTTCTATCAACAGGAACAACTGTATATTCTATTTCTTTATCTAGAATTATCACTAGCATTTCTGTTGCCGATTTTCCTACCAATATATCAGGAACTCCCGCCTCTATTCCACTAGCAATTTTAGAATTCACAAACATATCTGCAAAAATATCTGGATTAATTCCTTCTGCATTAATTGCAATATCAAATAAAGCTGCCAAATTATGCATCACAGAATTTAGATATATATCATTGTAAGCATGGATCATTTGCTTTTATCTCCCCTCTTATAATATCAATCATTAATATATCATTAGGGTCAAAATCATTCCCTTTTTTATCAGAAAGATAAGACATCCTAGCTAATTCATCTCTTTTTTTCCTTAAAGGAAAATGAATTTCTTGTGCTGCTTCTTCATATCCTATAAACTTAACTTGTGAGAAAGCTTTAGGTGAAATCAATACAATTTGATTTCCTAAATTACCAAGTTTCATTACTTGAGCCAAACGTCTAACCGAAATACCATTTTGAAGAAAATCTCTAGCATAAGAAAAATATGAATCATCAGCACGGTATCCTTTTATAATATCATAGCCTTCTGTTTCTACTGGAAAATTATCAAGAATATAATTTCTTGCAATATTTCCAAAATCATTATCAATGGTAAATTTCCTGTTTTTTAGAAGGATAGATATCCAATGAATTATGCAATAATCTTTACTATTAAGATCAAGAACCTTTAATCCAGTTGTATCAAGAATATACTTATTTGCATATCCACTATGTTTATCATCACATGCCCATTCTTTTGCCAATTCTAGATACTCTGTACAATAAAATCCAAGACCATAATCATTATATTTTTTTCCTTTTCCATACTCAGGAACTTCAATTATATTTTTTGATTCATGATAAATAATAAGTTCATTTTTCATAAAATTCATCCTCCTCAATATTATTATACCATTACAATGTTAGTTTATCAATAAAAAATTAACATCATAGTGGTAGTTAAAAAGACATTAAAAAGAAATACATTGTATTAATATATATCATCATATAATGTTAAACTGACATATGTGTAATACTATACATTATATTTATTTATGTAAAATATTATTTATATAATTAAAAAAGTGCTCTTTAAAGAGCACTTATGTATCAGTAAAATATTTTAAGATATATGGCTGGACAATGTTAATAAAAATATTGTTTTATTAAAAGTCATATTTTGTAAATTTTTCTTATATGTTTCTTCATCAATAATATTATCTAATTCTGAATAAGGTTCAAATTCTATCTTAACTATTAGATCTTTTTTATATTTACTATTGGATCCAGCATATTTTTCAACAACATCAGTACGACTACTTGTAAAAATATTAAATGTATCAGAATTAATTATATCTTTTAGATATATTTTATCACAAAATGAATATGTCGAATTAGAATCTAGCGGGTCATAAACACAAACAGATATACTAAGACACTTTAAGAAGTAAATTTCATTTTCTTCGTAACCATCTACATTCCCATCGATTACAATATATCCATCAGCATCACCTTTATTAGTAAAATTGAAACGATATGTTAATGTTTTTGTTGGATGGAAATTAGTAACACTAGATAAAATTATATCTTTACCTTTATCACTATCTTTAACTGTATCTATATAGTTATAATGTCCGTTATTATCTATATTATCTGCATTTACATCTATCGAATAATCAAAAATACCATCATGATCAAAATCGATTCCTTCATATACATCTATTTGAGATGCAATTTTTGCAGTAGTAATTGAAACTTTAGGTGATGTAATACCCGGAACCCACCATCCATATATTAAACTTGTAAAAAATATAACTACAACAACAATATATATGGTGAACATAATATAAATCTTTTTATTTTTCATATTTTATAATCACCCACTAACTTTGTTATCCACAACATTCAACACATCAATAGTTAACGTTTTTCTAGATACAGCATTACCAGGTATATCTTCAGGTAAATTTGAAGTGTCAAAATTTATAGAATATATTACAGTAATTTCTTTATATTTACTAGGATTCCAATTATAAATAGTATCTAATTCTAAATTATCAGCATTTTTATTTAAACCATTACTTCTGTTGAAATAATATTTATTATCTATAGAATAATTATCTAAATATATTCCATACGAATTGCTAGTATCGTTTATTAAATCTGAAATTTTTAAATTACCGTTGATACTAAATTTATATTCAACACCATTAATATCTAACAAATATATACTATCAAGTTGAACATAAAATACATCACAAGCATTATATCTATAGATTTCATCATTCACTTGTTCTTCAAAGATATAATTTTTATAAAATATTCCTGAATCTTGAGTAATATAAAATTCTCCATTATAGTCTGCAAATAAATCAAGAAAAACTAATTCTTCTACTAAACTTCCATCATCTTTTTTAACATACATATAAACTCCATATGTAGTATTAGTTTTCGTATACTTAGTAGAATCTACTTCACCATCTATTAATTCATCATCAGGAACAATAGTTGGTTCACAAGTGAAGAAATCGCCTCCATTAATCCCCATTAATGAAAAAGTTAAATCTCTCACATCGTTATCATTATCTTTTGTTTCCAACGAAACACCATAATATACTTTTTCGCCTGATAGTAGACCACCAATATCTTTTGGATCATCATTATTAGGCTTATCAGTAGCTGAACCATCATCACCAATAACAGAATCATATATAGCATGTGAAGATATAGTTAATGAGCCACTTGCACTAGCTCCAAAAACACCATTAGCAGAAACAACTTTATTGGTAACATACCAAGCATAGGCTGTAGATAAAATAAATATCAAGGCAAATAAAATGAATGCTACACTATGATATATTATATTTATTTTTTTATTAGTCATTTTACTTACCTCCTTTTTTTATTCTAAAAATATCACATCATGTTCAACTTGGAAAATAATTGGGAAATTAACAGGATCAGAACCAATTGAACTGCATCTAAAATTATATGTTAATGTTATTTTAAAAGTATCATCATCTACATCACTATATTTTAATATAGGACTGCCAACTTGAGTAATTGTAACACCCATCAACCCACCTGTTACGGTAATTGGATATGAAGTAGGTAAATCATAATCAGATACATTATCGCTCAAATAATAATATGCATAATCAACTGTTAACTCTTGTGGCAATTTTTCTTGATATTCAATATTCTTAAGCGTTAAGATAATTTTCGAATTTACAGAATCAACTGCAGTAGAGTCATATCCTTCTATATCAACACCATTTGCCATTAAATTCGAATATGTAGCTTGATTCATTGCACCATTGCTACCGTACAATGAATTTAATAATGGTGTTATGATTTGTGCACCTACATTAAAACCTAAAATAGTCCATGAATAACTAGTCGAGTTATTTTTAACATTTACATATTTCAAAGATGATAATAGTGATAAATCATCAAAATAATATATTTTGTTATTACTTAAATCTAATCTTTCAAGTTTAGTTAATGTTTGAAGTTTAGAAATAAAATTATTATTATTAGATGGTAATCCTAAAGTTCCTTGATTACAATCTGTCAAATTGTTATTTGATAAATTTAATTCTTTTAAACTTGTCATTTGAGCAATATAATCAATATCAGGAATAGATGGTGGTTGAACAGTTGTGTCAACTACCAAGCCAGATTTACTCATGTTAAGTTTTTCAATACCTGTAAGAAGTTCAATTCCTTTATATGAAGAAATATCAGTTCTATCTGCAAACGTTAATGTACCATCTTTATATGTATCATTAATAGTTACATTACCAAGTACTTGACTTAATCTTGATGTAATTATAAAATTATCGACATTGATATTTTCATAATCTTCATTATTATGATAAATATAGTATAAATCTTTATATAGATCAATATCAGTAAATCTTTGAGAAGTGTGTGTTCCATCATCACAACGAACAATTCCAGGAATTGTTAATTTACTAATGTATGTAGGATCAGCTTCTTCAAATATTGGATTATTTTTCTCTACTGCATAGTGATACTCAAACTCTAAGTATAAATCATTTTCAGGTAAATTCCATTGTTCTATATCAAAATACCAACTATATCCACCTGAAGCGTATAGACCTAGTGTACTAGGATCTAAAGATTTAAAATTATCTGAACTAATTGTAGTATTATTAGGTTTATTTCCTGCAGAATCAACCAAATAAATGGAAATACAATCTAGATATTCATCTGTAACAACAGCACCATCTTTATCATAAATCTTATAAGTTAAATAATATATTGGAAAATCATTACCAACAGTTAAAGGAAGTATGAAATCTTTATAAGTATAATTCATTGTTAAATTTTTTAATAATCTATCATAATATAAATAATATGGTCTAAAAGGTGAAACACTTACATCTTCAGTTTCATTTTCTACATATATAATATTTATTGTTTTTGAAACAACTTCAGGTTTGTTATCATTATCAAAGGTAAAAGTTGCTTTCAATACAACATTGTCTAAAGTTGATGGTTCATTATTATTTTCTTCGGTACCAATTACTTTTAAAAATCTTACACCAGAATTAATTCCAATCTCATAGGTATTAACATTATTATTTAAAATTTCATAATCTATTCTTGTTATTCCGGGATCATAACCAATATAGTCAACACAATCAGAAACCTCCAATAATGTACTTGGTATTATTTGATATGTATCAACTATTAAAGGATTATCATTATCATTAGTCTTTGTGACAACGATCTTATTATTATAATAATTTGAGACTAATGTATCAACAATATCATTATTATCAGGATCAACTAATGAAGAATTATTAGTAGTAGTAATTTCATATTCACTAGTTTCTTCATTACGAGTCGAAGAAATATTCATTGAAGTTATTGTACTAGTAGCATTAAAAACATAACAATCACTTACTTTTTCAAAATAAGCAGAATTACCTGATATACCTAAGGACAAATTACCTTTAAAAATTTCATAACTTAATTCACAATCAAAATAAGAATCATACGATGGAAGCATTACAGGCCCAACAAATTTATATTCATTATTAGTTGTATCCATGTATTTATTTAAATATTGAAGATTAGTATTGATAGCTGCTGATGACATTGCTAAATCATCAGCACTAGAAATGACATGAATGTATAGTTTATATTTATCACCAATTTGTTCTCCATCTAAGAAAATAGAAATTTCTAATTCAGCTACTCCTGTTTTTAATACATTACCATAATTCTTCAATATAGATTCATCTGAAGATTCATATTTAAATGTTATATTGTATCCTTTGTAATTATACAAAAAGTCTAAATCATCATATGTATATATACAATTAGATGTATGATTATTAGGACAATTTATAGATTTCCATCCCAATTCACTTGTATTATATAAATTAGAAATATAAAATGAATCATAGTGTTGCATGTTTAATAATGCATAATTTAATGCAGAAACTCTAAGTAAGTTTTCGTCAGCACTAACAACTTTTTGCATAATGCTTTCATCTATATTTAAATTCAAATTCACAAAACTATTATTTGTATCAATAAAAATAGTTGAATTACTATTAGAATTAGAATTAATTATTCTACCATTATAAAATATCATTTCTGCGGAATATGAATTTTTAATAATTAAATTATATCCATTTAAATCAAGTGAATTAGTATTAAAATTTATATTACAATCACTTGTTATATAAATATCATTAGTGGCAATAATATTTAAATTTTCAGTAAATACTAAATTATATCTAACATTAGATGTATTAACTTTAGAATTATATATTTCACAATCATCATTTATATAATCATAAAATTTATCTAATGTATCAATATTAACTAATACTATATTCTCACCATCATATGTGGCTTCTATAGTTTTAGATAACATATTATTGAAAAAAGAAAATGCAATTATAGAAGAGCTAAATATTATGCTCATTATAATTATCAGCAATATTTTCTTTTTCATAATTGCACCTCCTAATTTTCAGTACTTATTTTTGGTAACTCAACTACAAAATATCTTGTATATGATCCTCCAGATTCACTACCATTAATATCAATAGTAGCAGAAACAACAACGTTTGGACATTCTTCATTTGTAATTCTTTCAAAATAACAATTTTCGTCTATTTTTGTTTCTAAACCACCAGGAGTTTCAACCTTCCAAGTGATTTCATAGCTAACTGGACTATTATCAGGATTTATTGACACAATAATATCAGTTGTTAATATTAATCTTTCAGATGTTATACTTCGAATCTCTTTTAAATAATATAAATATTCCATTGCAAGCAGTTCATCGTTAGAGTATTCTCGGTAAGGTTTATAAATAGTTTCTAAACCACTACTTGAATAAACAAGTATCGGTGTTTTAGGACTATTATTATTTAAATATGAATAATATAGTTTATTATACATAGTTTCAATATATTCAAATTCTAAATCACTAAATATTTCATGGATATTTAAATACTTTATTTGACCTTTGTCAATGTCTAATATAATTGAAATACTATCAATATCAATATTACCTTTTAAATCAATACTAACTAATTTATTTAAATTAACAATTGAATCAATAGTAGAAACATTCATATACTTAATATCTAACAAGTTTAATTCTTTACAATAACTTGAAATTAATAAGAAAACTTCATTAGCAATATCATTTGTAGTAAACATAAATGTGTTTTTAGTCCCATTAAAATAAATTGAATTAAGATTAATAAATTCTTTTAATCCATTAAAAACATTTTCATTAAAATTTGACGTTTCTAAATAGTAATAATTAGAGAATGTCAAAGTTTCAAATGGTAAAATGTCATTATAATATAAGTTAAATTCAGAAAGAGAAGCTGTATATGATTTATTGTCATTTAAATTCGTTAAGAATATATTCAATTTATTGTTAAATAAATTTTTTGTAGAATTATCAAACATCAAAGAATTATTAATATAATTTGTTATAATATCATATTCATCTTCACTGATAGTATTTAGTCCATCGGCAACGATATTAGAATTAACAATATTTTGTTTAACACATTTATCACTACCAAATGTTTTGGCCCAGGAAATTATCTTATTAAAATCGCTTAAATCTACACCTAAAGAATTAATCAAACCAACAATTTCACCACCATCATTAGTATGCTCATCATTAGATAAATTATTGTTTGAAAATTTCATATTTATAAAATCATATAAATCTCTAGCTGCTATATCCACACCTGAAGTTTTAGCATATATTTTTCTTGGAGTATTATAACAATCTGACATTAAATAGTTCATAATTACTAAATATTCAGGATATGAAATAGATGATAGTCCATCACTAACAACGTCGTTATATATTATACTATTATATTGTGTAACTGTAAAATCACTTGCACTATATGAATAATCATAAATAGAATATTCAGTAAGTTCTACTTTGGAATTATTAGAATAATAATATAATTTAGGAATAGAAACACCAACGTTAGTAGATGTTGCCCATAATAAAATATTATTGAAGTTTTCTTTTGAATAAAATGTATAATCTTTAGAAGTATTAGAAATAATTTGTGTTGTTGCCTCTTTTATCAAAGAAATTAAATCGTTATACCCATTTTGTGTAAATCTTCTACCAGCAGCCCCTAATAAACCTGCTGGTTCTGTCACTTCTTCATAATAATCATTAGAAAAATAATCATAATATGTAGTATTATTATATTCGTATGATCTATAATTATAATAGTTATATAGAATAAATTGCTTAAGTAAATTATATTCGCCAGTAGATATTATATTAATTGTTCTATTACCAATTCCTGATGCATATTCAGATTTAGTACTTGTGTATTCACTTGTCAATCCAAAAATAGCCAATATACTTTCTGCTTCTTTTTTTGTCATCACATTATTTTCATTCACTTTAGTATTATCTATAAAATAATCTAAAAATGAAACTGGAGAACTGGTTAAAGCTTGCCAATTATATATAATCTCAAGGATACTAATAGCGACATCTCCATTCTTGAAAAATTGAGCATTATCATTTCCATTCTCAGCACTAGAATAACCATATAAATAATTTGTTAGTGTAAAGTTGGATAATAATTCATTCGTTGAATAATTGATATCCATATCCATATAGGAAATATATTCTCTCCATTTTGGATAAAAATTAGAATATCCTTTGTACCATGAATATCTAACTATAGCTTCTTCCTCTAAGCTAGATATAGTTTTATTTCCATCATTTTCATAATCTCCAATTATGTTTGCAATAGCTTCATCTAATACAATAGTTGAATCAACAGAAGACAAATAATCTTCAAAAGAAACAACAGTATCAGTTTCTAAAGTCATCCATTCAATAAGAGAATTGAATATAATATCTGTCAATATGGCTTCTAATTCTTTTTGTTCTTGTTGAGTTAATACATTGTCTTTTTTCTTATTTTTATATAAAATTGAATTCCAGTATGCTTCAAAATATGGATACTTTGAAGCGTATGATAACACAACCGTTTCTTCTCCATCAGTAATATAAGAATCACCATTAGATTTTATCCATGAATATTCATTATCTATGAATCCTAAATCAATAGTATCTTTTTCTTTGTCACCTAATGCCCAATTAATAATCGCTTTTAATTCAGATAAATCTTGTGAATTAATACTCAACTTATTATTTGTTCCAGTTTTAACAATTAACGTATCACATTTTAATATATCTGCAATAAGAATATAATCATTATGTTCTACTTCTGTAAAAATGTTACTAATGCCCTCAAATGTATTAGGAATGGCAAAATTATATGGAATATCTTCTTCATTATCTTCAGCTTCATCGTTAAATTTCTTAATAGATTGTTGTAAAACTTGCATCTTTATACTATAAAATAATGTAGAATCATTAAATCCATTTTCATCACAGTGAATTGCTCCTGGAACAGTAAAATATACAGGTTTATCATCTTTATTTACATTTTCACCATTGACCATTATTTTCACTTTTAATGGAATACGCTCAGATGTGCTAGTAAAATATTCAGGATGAATTATAAGCATATCATTTTCATTGTCAAACGAATAACAATAATTAGTTAACCCTGTTTCTGTTTCATATTCATCATATTCTATGTCAAATCCTTTATGGAACGTAATCAGACTAAAGTCGCCTTTTTCATTAGATAATCCTTGTTTTCTAGTTTCAAGCATATTCGCTAGAACATCAACTTTGTCAAATTCAATTTGTAATTCTTGCATTACTAAATCAATCAAATCTTCATTAGTAGATAAATCAATGATTACATCTATTAGACCAGTTTCAATTTTCTCAGTGCCTTCAAATTTAGCTTCAACATTTATCTGTGCATACTTATCAAATGTAATTGATGACAATCCCAAATCATACGTATTATAGAACTGTAAATAAGTATATTTCATATCGATTGAATACTTAAGATCAACAATTCCTAAGTCACCAGTTAGTTCAGCATAATTATCTACACTAGGTAAAGTATAATATGAATCTATATCTGAATCTGAATACAATTTAGTTAAAATAATGTTTAATTTTGATATTAATCTATGTAGCTTCATTTCATTTGTTTCTTTAGCGATTGAAATATCAAATTCAACAATATATTGCTGGTCATTTATTCTTATATATGCAGTTAATGTAACATCACCTTCTGCACCAATAGCAACAGTTCCATCATCAGAAATTATACTTGCATCTGAACTTTGCCATACAATTGAACAATTATACTTCTTTAAAGAAGTTGGCAAAAACAAATCAGAAGCAAGTGTTTTTGCTACGATTTCTTCTTCATTAGTAGTAGGTGTTTTATAATATGATATATGTTTCAATTCTGTTGATACAATAAAGTCTAAAATTGTTTGATATTCAACTGGTGTAACACCATCTTCAGAAATAACAACATCATTTGTTTGTTTTCCTAAAACTAAAATGTCATAATTATATGTTAAGTAAGCAATTCTAACAACATATGACTTAATCTCAACATCTGCAGTTAAAATGTAATTAGAGATTGATGCATTATATTGATCATCACTAGGTTTATAAAATTCAGTTACCACAGATAATGATGGATTGTAAAACTTATTATTCTTCAACAAATCTATTCCAATTACATTTCCTTCAGACTCTTCATAAATGTAATTAGATTTGATATTTCTTAAAATTATATCATTAATTTTAGAAACATCATATGATTCAAATGTAATAGTTGCACTAGATTGAACATCATCTAAAATATCTAAAAATGAATAAGATGAAGAAATTGAAACATTCGAAGTAAACTCTCCATTCCCCTTTATAGTTAGAACACAACTTTTTTCGTTGTTAGAAATATTCAATGCCCCGCCAGAAAGATTACAATTATTCAAATCTATTGTGCATGTATTACCGATAGAATAATTTTTTGTTAAAGTTAAATTATTACCTAATATGATTGTCTTGTTGTATCCATAATTAACCGAATCAATAACTTCTGCAAATTCATCTTCATTAGTAACAATAGAATATTTTTTTACATCAACTGTCTTAGCATGAAATTCAACATCCAATGTGATTGAAGTATCAGTATAATTTTCTACTTCAATTGCGTTATGTAATTCTAGCGATACCGAATAAGTTATACTTGCACCTGGAAGTAATATTAATTCAGTTTCGATTTGACTTGCAATCGCATAATCAGAAGCAACACCAACAAATGTATTAGAATTATTGTAAACTAATACTGAATTAGAAATACTAGGCATACCTTCAGTGGCAGAATCACTACAATTTGATAAATAGACATCATATGATATGATTTCAGAAGTATTATTTTGAATAGTAAATTCAAATTCTTGATAATCTCCTGCTTTAGAAAATGTAGATGATAAAGACTCAGGAGAAGTAATCTTTTGGTTATCGTCGCTAAATGAAATTTCAAAATTATTAATATTTGAAACTGTTTTTGTAGTGAAAGTAAATGCTGCATAGACAACAAAAGAGGTAACTACTAGTAGTACCATAGCTATTAAAATAGATAAAGTTGTTCTTCTTTTCATAATAGTTTACCTCCCTTTTATAATTTAAAAAAGCCAGTCACCTAGATTTTAGTGTAACTGGCTACCATTTTCAGGCCCTATAGCTTTGCGTCATTAGATTTCTCTAACTTTGCCTATATTATTCTTTATTAAAGAATAACACAAGTAGACTATTTTGTCAACGATTTAAAGATTTTTTAATCGTATATTTTTATTAATTTCTCTAATTTTTTCCTCGATTTGTCTAATTAGTTTTACATTTTGATAATATTTAGCAATATCAAGTGGTGTATAACCGTAAATATCTTTTCTATTTACGTGTTCAATAGTTAAGAAATTTTTAATTTTGTTTTCATCATTTAGATAAAGATTATAATGCAATGGGAAAATTTTCTCATAATCTTTTAATTTTAAAACATCAATTTTTTCTAAAACATAATCTAAAAATTCATCTTCAACTGGTTTATTAAAAATAGTTTCAGATAACTTATCTTTGATGTTAAAAAGAGCACCTTTTTGTAATAATAAAGACGTAATTTCTTTATTCTCATTTATATAACTTGAGAATAATGGAGTTTCGTTAAAATTATCCTTAGTATTAACAAAAACATTATTTTCTAATAAAAATTCAACCATTTTTGTGCTGTTTTGTTTAACAGCAACAGCTAGTGGAGTTTGGCCAAAAACATTCTTTTTTTCTAATAAATCTTGATATCCACCAAGCCTTTTAATCAAGTCTAAATTTCTACTTCTTACTAGTGCCATAAACACAGTTTCCCCATTATTATCTTCATATGAAAGATCTAATTCCATGGTTTCTAAAAACAATAAAACCATTTGTTCTCTACCATATAAACAAGCTAAATAAAGCGGAGAATGACCTGTATTATTTACTACTTTAGGATCAACATTAGGAATTTGTAATAAAGTTTTTAAGTATCCTAACTTATTATTAATAACAGCATAATGGATTGCGGTGTTTCCTAAATTATCTTTAATATTAACATTTATATATGATTTAATCAGTAATTCAAAAATATCGTTATTGTGGAATTGGATAGCGTAATCTAATAATGTTTTACCTCTATCATCAGTAACATTTACATTACCATTTTCTAAATATGTTACTAATCCTTGGTAATCATTTACAAATATACATTCAAAAGGGTTCATAAGATTAGGCTAAAAAATAGAGCTTAAGCTCTATTCATTTAATAAATCCTTTAATTGTTTTCCAGGCTTAAATGTTGCATTTCTTGATGCAGGAATTCTAATTTCTTCACCTGTTTGAGGATTACGTCCAACTCTTTCAGCTCTATCTACTACTTCAAATGTACCAAAGCCAGAAAATACTAACTTTTCGCCATCTACTAAAGCTTCAGTTAAAGTTTCAAATACGATATTAATTACATCTTCAGATTGTCTTTTTGTAATATTTGCCTTATCAGCAACTATATTTATAAAATCAGTTTTATTCATAATATACCTCCAATTAATCTTATTTAATTATATCAATTTTTATATTTTTTTACAATTGAAAAAACATATTTTTTATTTTTTTCGACTGATAAGTATTATTATATATGAAGGTTGAAAAATGGAGGTTAGATGAAAAATAAAAAAATAGTCAAATATAATGCAACATATGATGCAGTTTTTAAAGCAGCATTTAAGCAACATACATCATGTGCATCTTTAATAAATTCTATATTGGGAACAAATTATTTATCAACTGATATCACATTTAAAGATATTGAACCATCAAAATTAACTGTAGAAGGCAAAGGCATACTTTTTGACATTAATTTGGTGACAAAAAATTCTTTGATTACTCTTGAAATGCAAAAATTTAAACCAAAATATGATATGACAAACCGATTGTTATATTATATATTTTATAACTATGCAAATACATTTTATAAAAACCAAGATTATATAGGATTGCCTGTTATACTAATCTGTTTTACTGATTATAATTTCAACAAACATAATTTCATTGAAACATATACAATGAATAATGGTTTAAATGATGAATTTAGTGGTATTAAAATGGTATTTTTGGACTTTACAATGCCGATAAATTGTGATAATATAGAATTAAGTAAGTGGGTGCATTTAATTACTACAAAAGATTTCAGTAATTACGAAGGAGGTAATGTTGCAATGGATGATTTTGTAAATAAAGTATTAGATTTAAATAACGACGATGATTGGTTATACAAATTACATGAAGATTTATGTGAATTCGAGAAAATGAGTGCTTATAATAATGGCAAAATCGAAGGCAAAATTGAAGGCAAAATCGAAGGTAAAATCGAAGGAAAAAATGAAATGTTTAAAGAGATTATTTTAAAATTATCTTCTAAGGAATTATCTAAAGATTTAATCGCACAATATTTAGATTTAACTATTGATGAAGTTAATACATTCTTTAATTAACTCTCAATATAAAAATAACAGATCCAATTCAACCTTTATATACTTTTTGTATATAGATTTGTTATTCATAAAATATCGTAGAACGATGTTTTATGTTTAACATTTATTTTAGAAAAAATTCTAGAAATATTTAATATTTTATTTAGCATTAATTTTATTGCTAAATATCTAACTTAAATAAAATAACAATATAATAAAACTGTTTATTATATCAATAAAGGATTCACAAATTTGTGAATCCTTTATCTTTTATCTAATACTTATATTAACTTCTTTTGTATTAACATTAATACTAAATGTAATATAATTACCTACATTAACATCATAGATAAAACAACTTTTACCCACTTCTTTTATTAATGTTTTTAAATCTTCTGAAACTGTCCAATCTATTTCATTATAATTATTATAACCATTATTAAATTTAAATTTAATATAGTTTCTATTATTTTCAGTTTCAACTTGATTTATTTTTACTGTAACTTCATATAATCCATCACCTTTATGTGTTAACTTATATGAACTTAATTCATTTTCATTATATGATCCCCAGTTATTAAATGTACCTACTACATATAAATTATTATATGTTTTATTTGTATTACTATCATCATCAGTATCAGATTTATCACTCATTAATATTACTGCTAACTTAGCACTCATATATTCACTAAATGTTAGATTATGAGTTTTATCTGTTAAACTAAAATAATCATTTGGATAGCTCTTTTTAGCTATTTCATAATATTTATTAAATGTTTCATCTTTGACCCAATCAGATTTAGCAATGCTCATTATAAAATCATAATACATTGTTTTACATTCATTATCATTTTTTGAAAGAATAGTTTTATTTAATAAATTATTTCTTTGTTTATCATTACTAGAATCATTACCAAAGATTTCTTCTTCTTTTAAACCATTTCTAACGTTCCAATCTTTTAATATTCCAAAACATCTATCATTATCTATAGGTATAATAATAGCTTTTCCATCTTTTCTACTATGATAAATCATATAATTATTATAATTATATCTCATCGCATCAGGATTACCTATTATATAACTTACAGCTTCTTCTTTAGCTAAATAATTTAAATTAACAACTTTAGCTATATCTTCATAAATACCATTATTAACAGTCTTAATCATTTGTTTTAGTAATCCATCATCATATATTTCTTCATTATTTGTTTTTCTATCATAGGCAGGAATATATGATCCACTTACATTACTTACTCCTACTTTTTTACCACTTATAGAATCTAAACTTAAGTCAGCTCCATTAGCATAGCCTTCACCAATACCATAACTACACTTATATAAATCACCGTAAGTCTTACCTTCAACTCCAAACTTACCTTGTTGTTCTTGGGTGAAATTAGGCATATCAGTTATATTTTCATCAGTTAAATTCCTTTTAATCATTCCTTTATTAGCTGGTTCAAAAATTGTACATAAACCAAAGCTTGTTTGTTTATTTGCTTTATCTAACTCATTAAAACATACGTTAGATAAGCCAATACTTTGGACAATTAAACCACTAGCTTTATATAGATATGATGAATATATTTCTCTTATATTAGTTGAATCTATGTTTTTATTCCATCTAAAATCAAGACCTTCAAGTCCTAAAAATTCTCTAGTTTTATATGCTAAATTACCATATTTAGAAATATATGTTTTATCATACATTGTTGAATTAGTAAAAGTTTCATCAAATGATAATTTATAATGATTTAAATTTAAATTATAATTCTCATCATAAATACTTCTTCTTGAAGTATTTCCTTTTTGTCTAATTCCGACATTTTCATATTCCCAGTTATATGTTTTACCATGGTTAGTAATACTAATAACTACTTTATCTGCTCTTCTATAAATATCAGATTTAAAACCTGTTTCATAATCACTTTGTAATAAGTTAAGTTCAGAATCAGATATATAAATATTAATATTGACTGTATTACCTAAATTAAATAAATCATCAAATTTAAAATCTAATTTATCTGTTCTTTTAGGAGTATCAAAATTAGGAGCTTTTATTTTATATTCAATTGGTTCATCTTTATTTGGAGTTTTAACAATCTCTCCACCTTCTGTTTTGGGTGTATCATTTGAACAACCCACAATAAATAATAAGAAAAGAATTAATAATAAATATAACTTTTTCAAACTATTACCTCCTTTTATAATTTAAAATAACAGCATCTTCTACACTTTCTATTTTTTCTAATTTAAATTCTACAATATTTCCATCAAAAAATAAAGGTTTATCTTCTTTTTCTGCTGTTATAGAAACAACAACCAAACTAATTTCATCTACTGCGTTAGCTTTTAAAAAAACTCCATTTATTATACTTCCACCTTCAAGTAAAGCTTTATTAATATTAAAAAGATCTTTTAATTTAGTTAGTGCTAAATTAATATCAATATCAATATCACCCGCAAAAATATAAGATATGCCAATATCTTTAAGATAAGCTAAATATTCTTTTTTAACTTTTCTAGTTAAAACTTCAATAATATGATGATTATCATATCCAGGATCTTCATCATTAATAACAGGTGAAGTCCATCCTAATTTACCTAATCTATCAAAAGATACAGCATACTTTAAATAATTATTACTAGCGATAAAATCATCATAAGTTATATCTATATCTTTATATTTACTTAAATCAGGATAAAAACCACCTGTAAAACTTTCTTCCATAGTTACTCTACCACACATAAAACAATCAGCATCTAATCTTCTATTTATTTCATAATATATTTCACTATTTTTAATTGCTATATCATGTTTTAAAAATTTTCCTGTAACTTTACCATCTATAGATGATAACATATGACAAATAACATATGGTCTCATCTTATTTATCCATTATAAAATGAGTCATATATGGTTTTTCAGTTTCTGGTAAACCAAACTCATCTTTTCCCTTATTTATACATTTAATTAAAAAAGCCATATTCTTACCTAAAACTCGCATAGTATATAGACCTTCTAAATCTTTTTCAACATCTTCACTTGTAAAACCATGAACCATATTCCAATATCTAGATGAAGCAATAGGCATTTGACTAATCGTAAAATACTTATTTAAAACATCAAAAGATGCAGTATTACCACCACGTCTACAAGATACAACTGCAGCTCCTACTTTCATCCTCTTATCACATCTTGAACTATAAAATAGTCTATCTAAAAAAGAAATAAGAGTACCATTAGGTGATGAATAATAGACAGGAGATCCAACAACTAATCCATCTGCCTCTTCAAATTTAGCTGAGACTTCATTAACAATATCATTAAATACACACTTACCAGTTTTAAAACAAGAACCACACGCAATACATCCTCTAATATCTAAATTACCAACATCAATTATTTCTGTTTCAATACCTTCTTTAATTAAAGTATCACTTACTTCTTTTAATGCTCTTTTTGTACATCCATTAATATAAGGACTTCCATTTATTAATAACACTTTCATAAATTTCTCCTTTAATATGTGTTAATTGTATCTAATACAACATCACATTTTTCTTTTTTTATTTTTGAATTTTTAATTTTTTGATTTAAAATTTCTAAATATAAATCATCATCAAAAGGAAGTTCAACCATTTCATTTAACCAACCTGAAAGTTCCATCGCATTCATTAAAATAACACCGTTTAAACCTTCAACTCCTTCTACAAATAATTTATCATTTCCCATAATAGCATCATTAAAATTCTTAACAATTCCTACATGTTGAAGATTAGACCCATCAGTTTCTATTTTAATAACTTTATGTTTTGGTTCACCAAAACCACCTTTATAATTTTTATTAAAATCTCTTTCATCAACTTCATTTTTATATAAATACAATTCATTATTTTCGCATACCAACTTACCACCTGTTCCTAAAACTTCAAAACGATTAGTTCCAGGTGTATCTGCAGTTGAAGTTATAAATACTCCAGTTGCACCATTATCATATTCCATATAGGCCGTGACATCATCTTCAACTTCAATATCATGCCACTTACCATAATGACAAAAAGCTCTTACTCTTTTTGGCATCATCCCAGTAATCCACTGTAGTAAATCAAGTTGATGAGGACATTGATTAAACAACACTCCTCCACCTTCACCTTCCCATGTGGCACGCCAATCACCAGAATCATAATAACTTTGTGAACGATACCAATTAGTAATTAACCAATTAATTCTTTTAATCTTACCAATTTCATTACTTAAAATTAACTCTCTCATCTTTTTATATAAAGAATTAGTTCTTTGATTAAACATCATAGTAAATAGTCCTTTACTATTTAATGCTACCTCATTCATTTCTTTAACTTGTTTAGTATAAACACCGGCAGGTTTTTCAACAATCACATTTATATCTTTTTTTAATGCCATAATCGCTAAAGTTGGATGATCATAATGAGGTACCGCAATAATAACAGCATCTACACTAGCATTTTCTATTAATTTTCTACCACTTAAATATGTTTCAAATTTATAATCTTTATACATATTTACAATTCTATCTATTTTTTCTTGTTTTAAATCGGCAACGGCTACTACTTTACAGTCTTTTAATAATTCATTTTCCATTATATTTCTTATATGAGCAGTACCAATATTACCTAAACCAATAATTCCATATTTAATCATATTTACTCCTTTATAAAACCTTCATTAGTTTCTATATATGAATTTTTAATCAATAAATCTTTTAATGTTTTAACAGCATAATTAAAAGCTTCATAATTATTATTAAATTTAAAATCATTAACTAATTTTATATTATCTATATCTTTATATCCAACAAATTCAAATAAATGAGGTTCAATAGAAAAAACCACATCATTATTTACCATTGAAATTAATCGATTAATATCAGCACAACCAAAACCAGCAGGAACTACACTTCCATCTAATTTAGCATCTTTGATATGAAAATAATTAGTTAATTTAAACAACGTAGATAAAGATTCATTAGAATTAACACCACATTGAATAAAATTAGCTGGATCATATACTAATTTTATTCCCAAAACATTTTCATATATTTCTAAAACTCTTTCTATATTATCTCCATATATATCTTTTTCATTTTCATGATTTAAAACTACATTATACTTATTTGCAATTTTAACAAATTCATTTAAATATTTAAAAACTAAATCTTTTTTATCATAAGCATTAAAAAATGAAAACATTCTAATATTTTTACAATTAAAAATATTTGCAAGCTTACATATATGATGAACTTTTTCATAATATAAATTAATATCAGTATTAATATCTACTTTACCAATTGGTGAGCCAATTGACCAAACATAAATATCATTTTCTTTTAATTTTTCATTAATATTTATAGCCTCATCAATAGAAATATCTAAAATATTTTTTCCATTAATTCCCCTAATTTCCATATATTTAATATTATTTAATTTCAAACATTTGATTTGTTCATCTAAATTAGAACTATATTCATCAGAAAAAGCACATAATTTAATCATCGTAAACACCTTCTTTATTATATTTTATAATATCATATTTTAATTAATATTAAAATAAAAAACAGGAAATTTCCTGTTTCTTACGCTTATAACATTAAAGAATAATTGCAATCAAACTATTATGATTCGAATTCATCATCTTATCTAAAACACCCTTAATCTTTTCTTTAGATTTATCAGGCATTTGATGAATCTTAGATTTCATACCATCATTAACTATATCAAATAATTTTCTACCAAAGAATTCCTTATTCCATAATTCCTCAGTATTATCCTCATTATAGTTAAAACTTTCAATAAGCATTTTTGATTGTTCTTCTGATCCAATAATAGGAGTAAACGCTGATTCAACATCTACCGCAATCATATGAATACATGGCGCACTTGCCGCTAGCTTAACACCATACATACCATTTTTCTTAACAACAGTTGGAGTAAGAAGCTTCATATCACTAACTCTAGGTATACTCATACCATATCCAGTTTGTTTTGCTTCTTCAATAGCACCTTGGACCTGTTCATAAACTTCATTAGCTTTTCTACTATTGTATAAATATCTAATGAATGAAGCTCTTGATTTAGAATTATCACCTAATAATTCTTCCACTATCATTTGATATTTTGAATTATCTAAATCTAAAACAATTAAAGCTTTACCTGTTGAAGCTTCTAATAACTCCAGCTTTACAGATGAGAATAAATCACTAGATTTAAGCTCATCACAAATATTATTAACATCTTTTAACTTATTATACCTATTTTCTACATTTTTTATTGCAGTCATTATATCATTTTTTAAACTAATATCTTCACCAATAACATCAATATAATCAGGTAAAGATATTTCTAAATCAGTAATAGGAAATTCTTGTAAAGCTTTCTCTAAAACTAAATTACAATCATCAACACTCATATTTAATGCTGATAAACAAACAACCGAAATCATATATTTTTCTTCTAATTCTTTAGCTAAATCTAAAGATTCTTTACTACTTGGATCTTTACAGTTTAATACAATAACAAAAGGCTTATTTAACATCTTCATCTTAGGAATTAAATTAGCCTCAACAGCCTCATATTCATATCTTTTAAAATCACCAAAAGATCCATCACTCGTAACATAAATACCTAAATTAGAATGATTATAAATTACTTTTTCAGTACCAATACTTGCGGCTTCTTTAAATGGAATCGGCTCATCATACCAAGGTGTTTTAACACGTCTAGGTTCACCCTCGCTTCCATAACCTTCACTTGATGGAATAATCTCACCAACACAATCAACAAATCTCATAGTAAGACGAGTGTCATTTACTTCTAGTTCTAACGATGTGGAAGGAACAAATTTTGGCTCAACAGTCATGATTTGTTTACCTGCAGCTGATTGAGGTAGTTCATCTACTATTTTATGTTTTAAAAATTCATCCTTAACATGAGGTAAAACCATCAATTTAAAAAATGAATTAATAAAAGTTGATTTACCACTTCTAACACTTCCCACCACTCCAACATAGAAATCATTTTGCATTCTACTAGAGAGATTAGCTAATGCTTCTTCATTCATATACTTTCCTCCCTTTTAACTCATAAGCATTATATGAATAAATATATATTTATATTCTAACATTTTACTTTACTATTGTATTTTTTATAATTTCAGTATATAATAAATGTGTCGGAAGACAACAATCATATCGAATGTATCAAAAATGAAAAGGGATTAGCTGTAACTAATCCCTTTTTTCATTTTAAAGAAAATAACAATAATATCGAATGTATCTACTTACGTGAATTTTTGTCTTTTGTAATAATATGAATTAAAATCAATATTACAATAGGAACAATTAAATACTCCACAGTAGTTACCTCTTATACGTTCGTTGTTTCCTCCGAACTAATGTAATCCATAGTTGTTGCCTCCTATTTAAAATGAACCATATATAATGGCATCACTATAATATCAATAATCTTATAAAAAGTAAATCAAAATAGAATTGATAAAAAAAAGTTTAATTGGTAATAAATATAATATAGATTTATGCTTAAATATCTTTTATAATTAGTATAAGGTGATGCATATGGAAAAATCATATTTAATAATGAATATAGAAAGACAAAAATCAAACCTTCATAATGAAATCCTTTCTGCAACACTAGAAATAGCGTTTTTTTCTATTATTGCTGTTATATATTTTACAATTAAATATGGCTTTGATTATATAATATTAATTATATTTATAATTCCTATTATTTTATTATTGATAATTTCTTTAATAGTAAAATTGATAAAAATAAAAACTGATTACGAATTTGTAATCAGTTTATTTTTTTATTTAGATTCTGAATAAGTAACAGTTACACTTGTAACATAATCAGATAATTTAATTTCAATGAATAAAATCTTAATATCTAAATCAGAAACATCTAAAGAATGAGTTAACTTTCCACCCTTAGCAGTGTAAGTAATGTCACCATATTTAACAGTCTTACCATCTTGAGTCCAAATTGTACCTTCGTCTTCAGCTTTAAATGTAACAGTAACATTTTCATTTAATTTTACTAATGCTTCTTTAATACCTTCTTGATATTCTTCACTTACTTCATCAGTGAATTTGATATCAATACTTTCATAAGCAAAAGTCTTACCTGAAACCTTAGTTGTACAGCTAGCTAAACCTAATAAGCAAGCAAATAATGCAACAAATGCTAAAATTTTTTTCATGTCTATCTTCCTCCTATGTATACATAATTATATCACAACAAAATTTTATTTCAACATTCTAGTATCAATCTTCTTGTGTTTATAGTAATATATCCTATCTTCTTCATTAATTTTACGTAATACTCTACAAGGATTACCAACAGCAACAACACCACTTGGTATATCTTTTGTAACAACACTACCAGCACCAATTACAGTATTATCTCCTATTGTAACACCTGGTAAAACTATGACCTGAGCACCTAACCAACAATTTTTACCGATATGAATTGGTAAATTATATTGATATCCTTCTTCTCTTAAACATGGTAAAATAGGATGACCTGCTGTAGCAAGTGTTACATGTGGGCCAAACATTGTATTATCACCAACATAAATATGAGTATCATCTACAAAAGTACAACCAAAATTACAATATACATTATTACCAAAATGAACATGGCCACAACCAAAATTAGAATAAACTGGTGATTCAACATAACATCCATCACCAATACTTGCAAACATTTCTTTCATTAACTCTTGGCGTTTTTCTAAATCAGATGGTTTTAAACTGTTAAACTCATGTAACCTATCTAATCTCTTAAATTGTTCTTTTAAAATTTCTTCATCACTAGGTAAATATAGTTTTCCTGAATGTAAGATATTTTCCATGATCTAATCCTATTTATTCTTTAATATTTTAATAAGTTCATAATATGGCATAGCTCTATAATATAAATAACCTTGATAACGATCACAACCTAAAGATTCTAAGATTTTTTGTTGTTCTTTTGTTTCTACAAATTCAGCAACAACTTCAAAATGAAGAGTTCTACCAAGTTCAATAATAGAAGCAATAATATTTTCACTTCTTTCATTATCGATATTCTTAACTAGCTTACCATCTAATTTAACATAATCAAACATTGTATTTTGTAAGAAAGCAATTGAAGTATGTCCCATTGAAAAATCATCCATATAAATATTTATTCCATAAAAATGTAAAATATCAAAAATTTTATTTAAATCTGGATTAGCTTTATATTTAGAATTTTCAGTAACTTCAACGCCAAATTTATACTTAGGAATTTTAGCATCATCAATATAATTAGTTAACCAATTTAAGAATTCTTTATCATGTAAGATATCTAAATTCAAATTAACAGACATTTGAATATCTTTATTTAATTTTAATATATTTTTAAAATCATAAACAGCTCTTTTAACTATTTCTTTAGATAATTCTTTATATATACCTTTTTCTTTTGCAATCTCAATTAAAACAGGTGGGAATAAATACTGGCTTTCTTTATACTTAAATCTAAGTAAAGCTTCTACTGCCACTATCTTATTATCCATAACTTGAGGTTGATAATGTAGTTCAATATTATGATTTTTAATATTTTCTTCTAAGATTAATAATATAGTTTCAGCATGAACACTTAAATGATTATTTAAACCAAAAATCTTAGGTTCAACCATTTGATTTTCACATTCAATATAATAATCCTTTACTTCTTCATTCATCTTATCAGCCATTTTCTTTGAAACAGCATTATCAAGTAAAACAAATGGAATATAAATAAACACACCAATCAGTAAACACAACACTTGAGCAATCGCCCCAGTAATTGATGAAGTTCCCATGAAACCACTTATAATAAATGGAGTAGTCCATTGGAATGAATAATTAATTATTGGTAAAACTCTAGTAGCTACTAAAAGATAACCAATAGAATAATTAACAATCGGAACTATAACAAATGGAATAATATAAATAGGGTTAAAAATAATAGGAACACCATAAATAATAAATTCATTAATATTAAAAATCATTGGAACAATAGAAGATTTAGCTATCTTCTTTTTTCTTTTTCCTTTAGAAAATAATAATAAGGCAATAACTAGTGATAAAGTTGAACCTACACCACCAATTAAAGTAAATGATTCTAATAATGCATTAGTTACAATATATCCACTATTAGAAAAAACATTTAAATATACATCTTGAAATACAGTTCTTCCATGAATACCAAAGAAAAATAATATAACTGACAAGAATGTAATTAATAAACCACCTAAATATGTTTGACCTAACTTTTCAAATGGATAAGCAATTAATTTTGAAATAAAATCATTAATATTTAAATTAGTACCTAGATAAACTGGAATACTAATTAATAAACTAATAACTAATGTACCTAAAATAGGAAGTATAACATACATCGCAGTATTAAAACTTGATGAGAATGTAATCTTTACATTAGATTTAACTAAAAACTCAGTAATAAAATGGAATATATTAGTAGCTATAAGTGAAGTAATAAGTGCAGAAAACACATTATTCATATTAGTATAATTTAATATAGAATTTCCATTAAATAAAACACTAGGACAAATCAAAACTAAATAACTAATAATCGAATTAATAATTACATATAAAGTAGTATTCAATCTATTAACTAAAACTTTATAATATCTATTAGTAACAATAACTAACACATAAATTGAAGAAAATCCAAAAGTTGCGGTATAAATTAAAGTTAAAATCTTATAAATTATGCCATCTGCAGCAGTTTCAATAAAGTTTCTAATTGAATCAATTGGAAAGTTTTGTAAAAGTAACGACATAGAACCTAAAAATAAAATAGGTAACAACATAGTAAAACTTTGTTTAATCGCCTGAATAAACTGATTTTCATTTAATTTTGTATTAATTATATAAAATATATTAACAATTCTAGACATGGTATCACCACCTATTTTTACTATTACTCTTATTTTACCACAAATAAAAAAAAATAGTTTAAAAACATAAAAAAAACTATAAGTTTTTTACACTTATAGTCATTTTAAGATATTTTTATTAAAAACAATAATATAATCATCATCTAATTTATTAATAATTATATTATTAAATTCATTTTTTCTTCTTAAATACTCTTCATAATAATTATTTAAAAAAGAAACATAACCACATATTTCATAATGTTCATCTAATTCATACGCACTATATCTTAAAGAATCATCTTTATTATGAATATGATTATAATAATCATCTATCGCATACAAAATAAAATCATCAATAAATCTTTTTAAAGAATCATTTTTATAATATTCTTCTTTTTTTAAATATTCTTTATATTTATTAACCAATAAATCATAAGGACTTTTATCTTTGAAAATCTTTGCTGCATCTATCTTTAAAATATATCTTATTTCATCTTTAGGATATAATTCGATAGGAATATCTTCTTCCCAAATTCCATTATTAAAACATAAAGTATACGAGTATAAATCTAAATGAGCATATAAATTATTATTAATTAAACAATATTTAACTTCCATATAAACTCCTAATAATTAGCTAACATATAATTATTATGCAAAATAATAAAATTCTTAAAATATCGAACTTGTTCTTCATAACTAATATTAACTAAATGTTCTGGTCTTGCCCAGTTATGATCAGCTAAAACATTCCAAACATCATTATCTAACTTAGCATAATTTTTTAAAAATTCTTTATTCTTATCAATAGATGAAATCATTAAAGGAATAATTTTTTCATTAATAAATACTAATCTTTCAACAACCATATTTCTAAAATTAATATCATTTAATGCCGTTTCAAATAAATAAGATCCTCCATTTAAATTTTTCATAAAAGAATTAGGATTATAATTATAAACATAACTTACATTACCACTACTTAAATCAAAATCCCAAATAGGTCCAAACTTTAATTTCTCATCACCATGTTTATACATAAAGACACTAGAATAATCAACATCAACATTCATAAATAGTTCTTGAATTAAATAATAATTTATAAAACTATCTATATCAATATAATCATAAAAAGTCTTATTTCTAACAGATGAAAAAACAGTATTCATATATTCTTTAATATATTCATAATAAGAATTATCTATATCTTTAAAGGATTTAGGATATTTAGTACCAAATGAATATACTTTACTATATTTAGAATTATCTAATAAAAAAATCTCATCATCTATTAAATCTTTATAATTTGGATTATCAGCTACCAACTTATCATCAAGTTCTAATAAAAATGAATAAGGTTCATCTTCAATATTAACTCTTTCTTTTGAAGTCTTAACAAGTTCAGATAATAAATATAATCCTTGATATTCATTATTTAAATATACTTCAACAAATTCTACTTCACAACTAAACTCTAACCCAAGTGAAATAGCTAGTTTATATGCATAATAATTTCTTAAGTAAGTAGGATCAAAATAATTAGCTAAAAGACCCCATTCTTTATCTTCTCCCATACCCATTATATCTACTTTAGAATTAAATTTTAATTTATAACTTTTCTTTGGAACCCACAAAGTAGAATTACCTCTAAGTCTAATTAAAACATCACTTTCAATTTAATACTCATCTTTAGCAATTAACACCCTAGCATTTTTATATTCTTCTTTTGAATTAATTTCTTCACCTGTTGTAATAAACACTTTACCTACTGATTTAATATCAAAAAAATCTAATTCAACTCCAAAAATAGCATAAATAACATCATTATTATTTAATTTAAATTTATAATCAATAAGGTCTTTATTATTAAAACTATATCCTAAAAATAAATATTTAGTATCAAATACCATTAAATCACTAACAGTATAATTATCTTTTTTTTCTAAAGTATAATTAATATCTTCTAATTTATCACTTTTAATAACTATAGTAATAGTATTACTACATGATAAAAGTATAAATATTAATAATAAACAATTTAATAAACTAAAAACTTTTTTCATACCATCACCACATTTAGTATATCATAATTTTTTTTAATATGGAAAAGATTTATATAAAATGATATACTTTATATGGTGATGCTTATGAAAAAAATTATATTTTCTATAATCATATTATTTTCTTGTCTTTTTTTAGCTAGCTGTGATTACACTCCAGCCTGGAAAAATAAAGACTTAACATACTATGGGACAACTACTGATTATATAATATCAACAGATTCTAATGGAAACTATCATATTTCTGAAATTAATAGAAAATCATTTTCTAAAAATGAATTTATAGTCCCTAAAACAGTAATTATAAATAATGAAGAAATAGAAATAGATTATGTTGATGACATATTTTCAGATAACTATTTCTTAAGAAAAATAACAATAGAATTTAATAAACATGAATTAAAATTAAATAATTGTCCTAATCTTAAAATAATAGAAATAGATGAAAGTAATATAATAAATAAAGAAACATTTTTAAGTAAAATAAGTGGTAAATATATTTATATAACTAATCAAACAATCGATTATTCAATCTATGAATTTTATCAAAATAATACCGTACTATATCAAAAATCTCCTACTTCTACTTTTACTAAAAATTTTATTTCAAATGATTTAGTAACAATAAATATAATCATAATAAATTTATTAATAGGAATACTTGCAGGAATATTCTTACTAATATATGATAAAGTTTATGAACCATTTCATATATTCTCTAAAACTTCAAGCATCATATTATTTATAATGCCAATACTAAGTATAATACTCTTATATATATCAAAAAATAATCCAATGTGGACACTAGGAATATATTTAATAATACCATTTATTATTGGAGTAAATGCCTACATAATTAGTGATGACAGTAATTTATTTAAAATCTTATTAATTATATTAGCCTTAGCTTCTGCAATTTTAGTGTATATATTTATCTATCCAAGTATAATTTCACTTAGCCTAAAAGATGTTTACCTTACAACGTTTATATTTGCCCTTATTCTTGCAGTAATTGCGGCAATATGCTATGAATATTCCATCTCAACAATAATCTCATTAATATTATTACCATTATTATTAATAATTTCATTTAAATTATTAGACAGTATGTATTATTATGGATTTAAAAATATAATAACTTCAATTATCTTAATAGGAGTTTTAGGTATTGCCTACTTAGGAATACTTGGAGCCTTAGTCTTAGTAGTTATATCAATAGTTGCTATATTTGTTGATTATACAATTTCAGGCTACCACCCAACATATGTTGCACCTGCCCCTTGTTCAAACTACAACAATAACACCTCTACTAACAGCTATAATAATCAAACATACATTGAACCAGCACCTGAAATTAGCGTAAGTTTAGTTAGGGATTATGCCTATAAAATTCCTGATGGAAGTCACTGGGAAAATAGACCAGATATAACAATTAGAAATGGTGTAATAAGAATTAGAGGTAGAATCAATTTATACGACTCTGCTTCTAAAGATGATTATAATTCAAAGAAAAATTTCTGTGTTAAAATCTTAAAAGATAGAATTAAAACAGCTTTAAATAAATATTATAAAGAATATCCTGATGGATATTCATATGAAGTTAAACTTGAAGTTGAATATTTTGGTAATTATTATGATTAAAAGCTAACCAATTGGTTAGCTTTTTAATATGCTTATAAGCCATGATGTAACATGTGATTTAACACCAACACCATAATCTAAATTATTTAAATGCTCTTCTAAACTATCTAATAAAACTAAATTAACTTCAAATGGATAACTACCATTATAATATGGCCAAAGATTAGATATTTTTAAGTTATTATCTTCTTTCTTAAACTGAATAGGAACATTATTTGTTGTTGAACCTGTAATAACTTTTTTATTTGCTTCTGGTTGATAACTTACATTTATAAAATTATAATAGCCGATATTTTCAACAAAAGAATCAACTTTAGTATCATTATTTTTAATTAAAGTATTAACACCTCTAATAATACTATTCTCAATATGTAAGTAGCCACCATAACTAACTAAAAATCCTTGAGATACACAAGCACATTTCCAAGTTGAATTAACCTTAGCTACACTACTTCCATAAGCATAAACATTAGATCTATATTCTAAATATTGAAGTGAGTCAATTAACGTATTATACATAAATACTTGACCACCTCTTACTTTAGGAATGCGGTCACAGAAGTTTATAATCTTACAACTATCAAATGAAACTTTCATTTCTCTATTGTAATAAAAATCATCTTTCGAAGAAGAATTATCTCCAAATAAGAAACCCTTCTTTTGAGGAATCGCAACACCATAAAGAATATCATTAAATGAAAGTCCTGAATCTCTTAAAGCATTATAATATAAATAATTACTCTTACCACTATTATATAAATCATCAATTTCTTTCATCATTTGATATAAATATCCATCTTTATCATCACTACCACCCATAAAATTACAGTAAGAAATATGTAGACCATTACTTCCATCACTACCATAGGCAAGTCTTATTCTTGTGCTTATAGAATTAGAAACAGGATTAGCATAATCAATTTGACCATCATATGATTTACCAAATGTCATATGATCTATCCAAATTTGACCACAGTGAGAAATCTTAAAATAGGCCCATCCAAACTTATCATAATCACCAATTTTAGCAGTATCACTACTAAATGAATCTTCCCATTCCCAAATTTCATCCATTTCTAGATTTCTAAAAACAACATTATGACATGATGTAACTTTAAAACCTGCATGAGTAATCTTAGAACCATTTTTTGAAAAAATCAATAAATTTGAAATATTTTCAACTTTAATTTGGGATATTCCATTAGTTAATACCATATTAGATAAAGCCCCATTTGTCTTATAATCAATAAAAACATTTAAAGCTTTTTCTTCACTAGTTAAAACATTATATCCTAAATTTAGGTCATTTGTTATCTCAATAACATGAACCTTACCTTCTTCTATTAATGTTTGACTAACAGTTTTTGTATCCTCATTCCAAGTATTAGTATAATTATACTTAGCTTGTAGTAAAGCTTTACCAAATTCTAAAGGTGTACTTACCTTAACATAAGCTAAAGTATCTACATAACTAGTAAAATCTGTTATTTTATTATCTAAAAAACCATCACCTGATAATAATTTCTTAGTATTACTATCTAAATCATTATATGATATTTCATTTCTATTAAATTTAGCCACCAATACTATATCAGATGTAATAATAGTATTAAAATCAAATAAAACATCATTATAATACCAACCACTAAATGTATATCCATCTTTAGTAGGATTATCAATAACATTACATGTTTCATTTGGTTCTACATAAATAACACAACTTTCACCATCAACAACAAATGTTACTTCATATGGCTTTATACTCCATTTAGCATATAATTCTAAATCAGATTTAACCTGTTCTTTACTTATATCAAAAAAATGATTAAAACTTGCATCTAAATACCAACCACTAAATATATATCCATCTTTTATAGGCTCTTCTATATTTAATAAATCATTATAAAAGGCATTAATATTTAAATCATCACAATCATTATTATAATGAAGAATAATATTATAACTATTTGGATTAAACTTACCATATATAGTAATATCTTGATTTATTCTATTTTCTTCTAAAACAAAAGGTAAAGTATAAGTACTATCCTTAAACCATCCACCAAAAGTATATCCTTCTTTTTCAGGATTAATATCATCACTTAAATAATTATTTTCTTCTACTTTTATTACTTCAACCTCACCATAATCAAGTGTAACATTATAATATGTTTTATTATTAGTACAAGATATTAATAATAAAACTAACAAAAACAAACTTAATATTTTTTTCATTTATTCACACCCTAACAAAAGAAGCCTCAAGATAGAGGCTTCTAAATTACTTTATTTTCTTAATATATTCACTAAATGGTATTGGCTTAGCATAATAGTACCCTTGAACATAGTCACAACCTATTTCATCTAAGAAATTAATTTGTTCATCAGTTTCTACACCTTCAGCTACTACCTTTTTCTTAAGCTTATGTGATAATTTAGTGATTGAATCAACAACAATCTTACTTTTCTTATCAAAGCCATTAATACCATAGAAAAATACTCTATCTAATTTAATTGTATCAAAATCAAATTCTTTTAAAACATTTAAAGATGAATATCCACTACCAAAATCATCAATAGAACACTTACATCCAAGTTTATGAATCTTTTCGATGGCATCTCTTAATAAAATAGAACTATCAAATACCATTGACTCAGTAACTTCAAATTCTATTAAATGTCTTGGAATGTTATATTCTTCTAATATAATTTCAAATTTATCTAAGAAATCATCATAGAATAAATGTTTTCTAGATAAATTAAAACTTGTTACTACTCCAGGATGTCCCATATCTAGCATTTTTCTAAGATCTTGACATACATGTTTAAATACATATAAATCAAGTTTAATAATAAATCCAGTTTTTTCAAAAAGTGGAACAAACTTAGTCGGTTGAACTAAACCTTTCTTAGGGTGAATCCATCTAACTAAAGCTTCACTACCACCCCAGCATTTATTCTTAATATCATATTTAAGTTGGTAATAAATTTCAAACTGATTATCTAGTAATGCTACTTCTGCATCAGATTCAAACTCGATTTCTTCTAATGTATTTAATATCATTGACTCATCAAAAAATGAAATCATATTATTTTTAAAATCATTTTTAGCGAACTTTTGAGCATCATGAGCTCTATCAATACATGATGCCATTTCATATTTATTACCTGTAATTAAATAAACACCAATTACTAATTTAACATTGATAGATTGTTGATTAAATGTTTTATTAACATTAAGTGATATATCTTTTAATCTATTATGAAGTCTTTCTACTGAATCATACTCTAGTAACATTAAATATCTATCAGCAAAAACATGGCTTAATAATTCATTTTTAGTTAATTCTTTTTCAATAACTTTATATAAATCTTTTAAGAATTTATCCGCAACAGCAGAGCCTAATACTTCATTTAAATATTTAAAATGTGAAATATCACAGTAACAAATTGCATATTGAGTTTTATTTCTTTGAATTAACTTTTGAGCATCTATTTTAAATCTTTCTTCATTAATATTAGAAGTTAATGGATCAGTATAAGTTAAAACTAAATTCTTAGTTAATAAATTACTAATAATAGTAACAGATACAATAAGCATTAAAGTTAATAACAACAATAATGCATATGTAATCATCTTAATGTCATTATAAGATGCAGTAATATCATCTAATATATAATTAGAATTTACCATAATTAGAATACGCCAATCTTTCACATCAATGCTTTCATAATAAGCAAAATAAGTATTTTTACCAACTGTAATCTCAACAATATCAGTCTTACCTACTTCCATATCTTCTCTTATTTTCTTTGCTTGAGATTCTAAAGCATAGTTATCAAAAGTATCAAAAATATTAGGTGGAGTATACTCATCTTCTTCATAGTTTGATGAAGTAACAATTCTATCACCATTACTTCTAACTATAGCTAAATATGATTCCCCATCAAATGTTTGAGAATATAATAGTTCTGTAAAAGATGAAGGTTTTACTAACCCAACTAAACCTACAATATGATTTGACACTGTATCAATACTGCTTTTATGTTTACATGTATAAGGAATACTAAAGAAAATCAATTCTTCTTCATTAATGTTGATAAGTCCAACTGTTTCATTGCCATTCAAGGCATTTACTATCGTTTGGTCAGTTGCAAGATTATATTTAACAGTTTCACTAAAATATAAATTTCCATCATCTAAAAGTAAAGAAATATAATCAAAACTAAACTTACCATCTAATAATTTTAATGTATCATTAATTGCAGTATCATGATTTTCATTTGCATCTATTTGTTGCATAACAGCATCAGCAATAGTAAGTTGGTCAATCCAACTATCAATATTAGATGCTATATTTTGTGATGCTTGTCCTGAAATATCTCCCATAATTCCAAATGCTTCAGACTTAGTAGTTTTTTCTAAGTGATTTGAATAAAATGAACCAAATATATAAGCAGCTATAAAAAATAAAATAGTAGAAACAATAGTAATACCAATATTAATATTTCTTCTATGTTTCATTTCTTCTCTAAAAAGCCAAGATTGACTTTCTTTAATCATATCAATACTTTTTTTAATATCAATACCATTATTTGTTTTTTCACTATTAGGTTGAACAAAATATAAACCACTATCATAAATACAAGCACAGTTCTTTTCAACATTTTTAGCTTTATATAATGCTTTATCAGCTTGTTCAAAAAGTTTTTTAAAATCTTTTAAAGTCTCATCTATATATGAAACACCCACTGAACAAGTAACCTTAATAGGTTTACTAAATTTTGTAGGTAGTACATATTCAATCTTTAATAATTGTTTTAATAATTCATTAATCTTTCTTTTATCCGCACGTTCAACAAAAACTAAGAACTCATCCCCACCAAAACGACCTAAAATTTCTTCTTGGGTAACATCTGAGATTTTTCTTGCCATTTCTTTTAAACATGCATCCCCAGTAGCATGACCAAAACTATCATTAACAGTTTTAAAATTATCTAAGTCAATAACAATTAAAGCACTTCTATCACTAATTAATTCCTTTAATCTCTGATTAACTAAAACAGTAAAAGCACCTCTTGTAAATACTCCTGTTAAATAATCTTTGTTAAAAATCAAATCTTCATTTTCCATTTTTTGTTGTCTAAATAAACTACAAACAACAGTTTTAGGATCCTTTACATATCTTGCAAATCTTATCGAAATATTTTCATCAACAGTAGGGAAAGTATAAGCTTCACTTGCTTCATTTCCTAAAACAAAACTTTGGAAAAATTTAAATGAATAATCATTATCAATTATTAATACTTTGTCTTTAGAAAGGTATTCTTGGAAAAAATCTGGCAAAGGCATATCACTTACTTCAGGTTTTTCATTACATTCTAAAATAACTTGATCTTCGATATTAATTGTAAAATATAAATAGTATTTACCTTTTTCAAACATTTTTTCCACCTCCCTATCTATAACATTATATAATAAATATACTTAAAAGTAAATTCAATACACTAAAGATTATAAATTTTAGTAAATTTATTTACTAAATATTCAATATAGTAATTAGGATTAAATTCTTCTTTACAACAAGCCCTAATAACATCTAAATTTTTAACACTAGCACCATATTTATGGATATTTTCTTTTAACCAATTATTAACATTTTTAAAATTACCTATCTTCATATCTTCAAATGGATTAATGTCTTTTTCCATTGAATTTAAAATTTGAGCAGACATTGCACTACCTAACGCATAAGTAGGAAAATACCCAAAACCTGATGTCCAGTGTACATCTTGAAAACATCCTTGTCTTTTATTAGCTGGTCTAATACCTAGATACTTTTCCATTAAATCATTAAATACTTTATCAATATCTTTAGCTTCTATTTCATTATTAAATAACATTTTTTCAACTTTATATCTAATTAAAACATGGAAAGGATATGTTAGTTCATCTGCTTCAGTTCTTCTAAATTGAGCTTCCACATCATTAACGTAATAATAAATATCATCTACACTAAATTCACTTAATTCTTCCCTAAATATATCTTTTAATATAGGATATAAAAATTCTATAAACTCTCTACTTCTTCCTAAATAATTTTCATAAAATCTTGATTGAGATTCATGTAATGCACATGAAGTACCACCAAATAAATTAGTATTATTTAATTTATCATCATTTTGTAATTCGTATGTAGCATGGCCTATTTCATGCATTACTGAATATAAGTTAGAAAATAATAAAGATTCATTGTAGGCAGTAGTTGTTCTAACATCATTTTTATTTATACTTGATGTAAACGGATGGATTGTTTCACCAATATAACCAACATCATTAGTATATCCCATAATTTCAGCTACTTTTTTCGTTAATTTCTTTTGTTTATCGATATCAAATTTAACATCTTTAATTTTTTCATTATATAATTTTGGCATTTTTAAGATTTTATTAACTAAAGGTAATAATTTTTCTTCTAACAAATTAAAAAATTCATCATACATAACAGTCGTAAAATCATCTTCACATTCATCTAGTAAAACATCATAACCATGATATTTATCTTCCATAATGGTAATATATTCTTTATAAAATTTTACTAAAATATCTAAATTTTTTTCAAATTTAGAAAAATCTAAAGTATCTAATGCTTCTTCCCATGTAAGAGATGTATTAGACATAATATTAATCATTTCTGCAAATTTAAGAGAAGGTAATTTTCTAGACTTTGTTAAATCAATAAATTCTTTCTTAATTGAAGTAATTTCAACATCATTTAATAAATGCTTATTTTCTAATAAATATTTTAAAATTTCATAATATTCATCACTTGTCTTTAACTCATGCATCTTCATACTATAAAAATTACTCACTTCGTAACCATATTCTTTATTATTTTTGGGACAAACAGTATTTAAATCAAAATTAATAACATAACTAGCATAGTTATACATATTATATAATTCATTTATTTCTTTATATCTTTTATATTTTTCCATAATTATTCACCTCGTATAACCATTTTATCATTATATGATAAATAACGCTAGTTTATATCTTAAAAAAATCAAATAAATATGTTATAATATTAATACGAGGTGTTTCTTATGCTATATATTGATCCAATTATCGAATTATTAAAAATTGATGAATTAACAAAATTAAATATTTATACTATTTGCTTAAGATTAGTTCTAGCAATAATACTAGGAGGAATATTGGGTATTGAAAGAGCTAAAAAACATCATGCTGCCGGGTTTAGAACCTATATTTTAGTTTGTTTAGGTTCAGCTGTTGCGATGATAACAAATGAATATATTAACTTAGTTTCAAACACTGGTGATGCGGCAAGACTTGGTGCCCAAGTAATTTCTGGAATTGGGTTTTTAGGTGCTGGAACAATCTTAGTAACTTCAAGAAATCAAATTAAGGGTTTAACTACAGCTGCAGGCCTTTGGGCATGTGCTTGTTTAGGATTAGCTATTGGAGTTGGTTTTTATACTCTAGCCTTAACAACAACTATTCTAATTGCAATTGTATTATCTACTCTTCCTATTTTAGAAAAATTCTTCACTAAAAATTCTCGTCGTTTTGAAATTCATATTGAATTTGAAACAAGAGAAAACTTAAAACAATTTGTTAATACAGCTAGAACAATGGGATTTAATATTTCTTCAATTGAAAAAAATCCAGCCTATGCATCTAGTGGTTTAAGTGTTTATTCTATTGCATTAAAGGTAAAAAATAAAAAAGGAAAGATTAATCATCAATCCTTCCTTGAAGCTTTTTCTAATTTAGAATATGTAAATTATGTTGAAATAATCTATTAATGTCTACTTCTGTAGGCATTTTTATTTTAATACTTCTTTTGCAACTCTTAAGAAATTTAGATAACATATCTTATCAATTTCTTCATTTGAAAATCCTTCTAACCTTAATTTTTCAATTAGTTTAGGCATAAATGATGCATCTTTAAGTTCGATATTAGGATCAATCCCATCAAAATCACTGCCTAATGAAATAACATCAACACCAACTAAATTCTTAATATATTTAATGTGTCTTACTACTTCATCTATAGTATTAACACCCTTATCATTATCTTCATTTAAAAAATCAGCACAATAATTCATCCCCATTACACCACCATTTTTATGAAGAGCTATAATCATATCATCTGTTAAATTTCTAACATGATTACATGCACCTCTAGCATTAGAATGGGAAGCAACGATTGGTTTTGTTGAAGTATTAATAACATCATAAAATCCTTTGTCAGATAAATGTGATACGTCAATAATCATTCCAAGTCTATTCATTTCTTTTACCATTTCAAAACCATATGAAGTTAATCCTAAAGTTGTATTAGGAGTCTTGAAATCAGGTTTTTTATCCACTTCATAAATAAAATTAGGATGACCTACACCATTAATAAAGTTCCAATTAAGACAAATCATTCTAACACCTAATCGGTAAAAATCTCTTAAGAATGCTAAATTACCCTTAGTAACTCCACCTTCTTCTATTGTTAATAATGCAGATATTTTACCATTCTTTTGATTATTAATAATATCATCATAATTATAAGCTGGTAAGATATAATCCTTATTTTTATCAAGTTCAAGATAATATCTATCAATCATTTCCATGCATTTTTCAAAAGGATTTTCACATTTGTATATTACAAACATCGCAAAACATTGTAACATGCATCCTCCTTCAATTAATTTTTTTGTATTTATTTGAAGAGGTGCATCCCATAAATTAAGACCTTCTTTTTCCATTAAAGCCATAATCGTATCACAGTGTAAATCAATGTACATTTTATCCCTCATTTTTAATTAAAAATTGTTTTATTTCACATACATACATTGTATGCATATCCCCATCAGGATAATACCTTTCTTTAATATCTAAAGGTAAGTTATCATATGGCAAATCAACTGAATATAGTTTTTTCATCTTGAAGCAATACTTAGACTCAGTAATATAAGAGCCATTATAATCAGGATCGTATGTATAATGAAGATTAGCTAATTTCATTTTATCATGATCCTTGCCTGATAATGTTCCCATAATTTTATATGCTTCTTTATATTTATTATCTAAAAATGATAAAGTAACACTTTCGCTTCTTTCTAAAAAATCATACGTATATCTTGATTTTCTAACAAAAACATAACATACATTCTTACCCCAAATAACACCAATACCACCCCATGATACAGTTAAGGTATTATATCCTATACTTTTATCACCTGCAGTAAGTAAAGCCCAGTTATCGCCAATTTCACTAAATATATTTAAACTATAATCCTTAATGTTTTTCTTTAACATGTCTTCACCTACATTTGCATTAGCATAATAATTCCAAGGTATGCAATAAAGTTATTAGCAGCATGAATAGCCCAGCTAGCCCAAACATTCTTACCAGAGGCATGGTAAACTCCTGCAAGTAAGAATCCACTAGTTAAATATGGAATTAGTAATAAAATCCATGTTCCGAAGTCAGCTTGAGTAGATAACATATGAGGAATAGAAAATACTAATGCTGAAACAATATATGGAAGAATTATTGGTTTATTTTCAAATAATGTGAAAATAGCTTTTCTATAAATTAATTCTTCTAATAATGGCGCAAGTATTACAACAGAAATAAACATAGGTATAGCTCCGCCATTAGTAATTAAATAAACAATTGATTCTTGATTAGTTGATTCTTGTTTTACTATTAAACTAATTGTAAGTTCAACAACTAATGTTACAATATAAAATAGAATAAATGAAACAAAAACAACCAAGATAAATTTTAAAATATTATTCCATAATTCTTTAAAATCCCTAACTAAATGTTTCCACATAAAAATTAGAACAAAAACTGTAGTTATAGTATATGTTATCAACTGACCATAACTTCCTACTATAGAAAAACCTTTTAACAATTCTGGACTCATTTGATTAAAATCAGCAAGTCCTGAAAGTGCAGTAATAAGATCTGCGTATTCTACATTAGGATGAACACTTGAATAAACAAATGCACTAACATAAAGTACAAATGAACTCCCAATAATTAAAAACATAAATGCATAAAATGACAATGCTATAATACAATTTATAATTTCTTTTCTTCTAAGATACATAAATTTCAACTCCTTTTCATGTAATTATATCACATTTAATTATTATTTAATATAGAAAAAAACTTGTTTAATATCAAAACAAGTTTTTTTATTTATTATTCTTCTTTTTTCTTCTTAAGTACAAATATACTACCAGTTAAAATAGTAATTCCTATAACACTAAATCCAATTGAACCAAAACATCCCTTTTTAAGAGGTGGAATTTTTTCGGTTTCTACTAAACCACATTCCTTACATGTATGTGTTTGTTCGCCTTCTGTCTTAGTCGTTGGCTCTTTTGTAACTTGCCAATCACCAAAATCATGATGACCAACAGCAGAAACTACTGAACCCTTTTCTAAAATATCTTGACAATATGAACAAACTTTATCACCAGTATATCCATCTTCTAAACAAGATGCTTCTTTCACACCTACTATTTGTTCTTCGCCATGATGTTTATGTAATTCTTCATTTGCAACAATTTCAAATCTATCTAAGATTAAACCATTAATTTGTTTAACAGTCATAACAATCTTATCATCACTAACAGTTATAGTTGTATATGCAGATTGAGTTTGATTAGGGGTTGTAATTAGTATACATTCTTCAACATTTATAGAACCCATTGAATCATGATTTAAAGCTGTTGAACCAATAGTAGTATAAACTGTTCCACTACCTTGAGTAATAACATCAGGATTAACTTTAGTTACAATTTCTCCATTTTTCATAGGATATGTTCTAGTTACTAAATGAGAATGTCCTTGAATAACTAAATCAACATTATATTCTTCCATTAATTTACCTAACCAAGGTCTACTTTCAGCCCCACCTAAACGGTGATATACAGGTTCATGGAATAACACAATTGTCCACTTTGAACACGCATTATATTTTAAATCTAGTTCTAACCATTTTCTTTGAGCTTCTAATATATAATAATCTTCATTTGAATAATTTCCTGAATTTAAAACAATAAAGTGAGCATCACCATAATCAAAAGAATATACAGTTTCATTAGCTTGTTGTGCTAACAATCTTAACTCTCTATTTCCAATACGATTAGCATATTCAGGGTCTATCGCATCAATACCACCATTATTAGGGTGATTAAAATGTAGATTAAAATAGAATCTTGGATCAGCACCTTTTGAAACTACATCATGATTACCAATAGTTGCAAAATGAGGAACTGAAGCTACAGTATCACCAATACTTTTGAAGAAATAATTCCATTGATTAACATTATTTCCATTTTCTACAACATCACCAGCATGAAGAATAAATGCTGGATTTTCTACTTCTTCAAATGCTTCATCATAAGCAGCTTTTGCATACATAAATCCCTTATTTGAAACTGTTTTACCATTCCATGTAATACCTTGTGTATCACCAACCGCAATAAATGTAAATTCATCTTCATCTAAACTTGCAGTTTTAAATGTATATATCTTTGTCCATTCATTTTCTTCATCTGTTGAATCTTTTGCACCTATACTATATTCATAAAGTGTATCAGGCTTTAAATTATAAATATCAGCTTTATAATAATCTTCATCATTATTAATTGCCTCATCTTCTAACATTGCATCTTCATATAACCATTCAGTAGTACCTAATTTTCGATATCTTACTTGCATTTCAATATTAGTTAAATAATGTTCTAATGTAGTCCATGCAAAACTTCTTGAAGTATAAGGGTCTTCAAAAGATGTAATTATATTATAAATATATTCATTTACACCTTCATAATAAGGTTCTTCACTAACAATTTCATATTCATTTTTTACTTCGTCATTAAAAATACAATTAGTATTTGAAATAACATCAGATGAATAAGATCTAAGTTCTACCTTATAAATTGGTTTTGCAGTAACATAAGAATAAGTACCTCTTCTTACAACCTCACCATCAGGTAAAACAATTTCTACATTAACCATTTCAAGTAAAGGATTAATATAAATTTTTATTTTATAAGTACCATATGAATATGAACCACCTACAAATCCACTACATACTTTCATTCCGTCATTTGATAAAGATATAATGTTATTTCCATTTAATTTTAAACTTATTTCATCGCTTTCACTATATAAAAGATCACAAGTAAATGTTGCAGATTGATTAGTAGGAATTTCCATTTCATAAACATCAGTTAAAGTAACTGCTTTTTCACTTAATGAAAAATTATCAATTTCAAAAGCTCCATCTTCACATCTTAAAACCATACGAGCCATTGTCTTATTTCTATCAGTCATACTTGTATAAGCACTATTAGATCTAAAACCAGTTACTAATACATTATCAAATTCATCATATAAAGTTGTTGTAATAGTATCGCCTTCTATTACTAATCTTACATGTAAATTCTTATTGAAATGTCTTGAAGAATCAAAGCCAATACTTGTTTCTCCAGCAATAATCTTAGAATCTTTTGTATATAATTGTAATTGATTATAATATCCTCCAGGTGCTACATATAATACTCTTGTTTGAGTATCAGCACCCCAATCACTACCATTACCTAAATTAGTAACCTTTAAATCAAAATCAAATGTATATATTTTTGATTCACTATATTCAACCACTTCATTCCATAAGAATTCAACACTATCGTGAGTATCAAATTTTAAAACACCATTAGATAACATAGGTGCAGTACCAGGTTTTTCCAATGATTCTGTTTTCCATAAACCACTATAAGTCATTGATGCCTCAGGAGCTTCATACTCAAATTTTTGTTCATAATTGATAGTTCCATCAGTAAACTTAAAATTATCAATTTCATTTGCTCCATCTTCACATCTAAAAACCCAATAAGCCATATAATCAAGATTAGACCCATAACTTGTATTAGTTCTAAAACCAGTAGAAATAACATTTTCACCTTTTTTTAAAGTAGTAGTAATTTTATTTAAAGAAGGTTCCCAAACTATAACAACACTATATGTGACATCAGTTTTATATTCTACATCTAATTTACCTGTCCAAGTATCTCCAGTTCTAATCGGATTAGTTGCATTGCTTTTTAATTCTAATTGATTAAACCATCCTCCTGGTGCTACATATAATTCACGAGTAGTACCTTCACCATCATCGCCAAAACTTGTAATCTTAGTATCAAATGAAATAGTATAAGTTTTATTCTTATTAAAAACAAAACCAGAGATATTTTGATAATTAAACTGTAAAGAATATCCCTTTGATGATTTAACTACACCATTTTGAATTACTGGTCTAGCTTTATTTGTCTCATTAGACCAAATATTGCTATCATATAAACTTTCTCCTTCAAACATAGTATAATTAAATTCATCTTTAAATACTTCTGTTCCTACAGACTCACTTGCAGAAACTTTAGGAAAAGAAAATCCAAAAAATAAACCATTAATAGTTAGCATAAATGCTAGTACTAAAATAACAGAAAAAAATCTCTTAATTCGCATAAATATATTCTCCTTAAAAATAAGTAATTAATTACTATATTTATACCACTTTTTTAAATTTTTTTCAAGTTTCTTATCTTTTAGGCCTAAAAATTAGACCAATAATAACTGACAAAATCATAGTATAGGCTATTCCACCTGCAGTTTTATCATATATACCTGTTAAAATTCCAATAAATCCTGCACTCTCTGCTTTTTCAAAAGATGCATGAACTAAACTATGCCCAAAGTTAGTAATGGGTAAAATAGCCCCAGCACCAGCTAATTTAATAAGCCTATCATAAAAGGAATTAAAATCAAGTAAGGTCCCTAAACATACAAACATTACAGTCATATGCCCAACTGTAAGTTTAAACGTATCTTTTATGATTTGAGCTAGACTACAAATAAATCCCCCTATTAGAAAAGCATAAAAATAAATCATCTTACCACCTCTAAATCAATAATATGAGCAATACAAGGAATTGAATTTTTTTGATTAATCATTGTAGGATTCATTAACGCTCCTGTTGCACAAAGTAAAACTTTATTATACCTTCTAAGTTCTATTTCTTTTCTTATATACCCTAATAAAACAGCCGCACTTGTTCCAGGTCCACTTCCTCCAGCAAAGACATTTTGTTTAGATATATCATATAATAATAAACCACAATCATTATAATTATAGATAGGACCAAATTCTTTTTCTAATTCATCTTTAACTATTTTTGAACCAAATCTAGATAAATCACCTGTTAATATTAAATCATAATCTTTTGGAGTCTTATTAAATTCTTTAAAGTGTTTAAATAACGTTTCTAAAGCTGCTGGTGCCATTGCTCTACCAAAATCTAATGAATCAGTAAATCCAACATCAATAACTTCACCTAAAGTAAAACTATTAATTCTTATTTTAGATTTATCTTTAGAAATAATACAACTAGCTCCTACAGTTGAAGTAAAGGTTTGAGTATCACTTTTATCTCCCCCGTATTCAACAGGATTTCTAAATTGACGTTCTGCTGATTGGTTATGGCTAGATGTAAAAGCTAACACATTTCTGCAATTTTCTAATTGGAGGAATACTGAAGCCAAGCCAATAGCTAAGGAAATAGTTGAACAAGCTGAATAAATACCAATAAGAGGTATACTTAATCTTCTAAAAGTATATGATGTTGTAGTTAACTGATTAGATAATTCTCCTCCAACCGCAAGATCAATATCTATATCTTTAATATTATTTTTCTCTAATAATATATCAATTGCTTTAGATAAAATATCTATCTCACTATTTTCAAATGATGAATCTTTACAATCATCAATTGAGTCAAAATACTTTCCTAAAGGTCCTTCTTTTTCTAAAGTACCACCAACAACAACAGAGTCTTTTAAATATACATTATCAAATTTAAAAATCATATTAACACCTCAAAAATATATCTAATTGTAGATACAACAAGTGCTGATACAGTACCAAGTACAATAACAGAACCTGCAAGTTTTAATGTATTTGCTCCAATTCCTAAAACTATTCCTTCTTTATGGTATTCCATACTAGATGATACTGCAGAATTTGCAAACCCACTAATTGGAATAGATAAGCCACATTTTGCAACTTGTCCTAAATCATCATAAATACCAAAAGAAGTTAAAATTGCTGTAATAGTTATTACTGATAATGTCATATATGTTACTGATAATTCAATATTTTGATTCAATATCTTATTATAAAAATCAAATAACCCTTGACCAAATAATGAAACTACCCCTCCAAAGAAATAAGCTTGGAAAAAATTTTTAAGCATGACTTTATAATCATGCTTAGTTTTAATAATTTCTTGATAATATTTTCTACTTTTAAACATGTTATCACCATTAATAGTATGTGATAATAACTTTATCTTATCCAAAATCTACCAATTTTTTTCTAAATGAATCTTTGTACCTTCATTCTTTTTACTGATAACTTCTAATTTATCACAAAATAATTCCATAATTGTAAAACCCAATCCACTTCTTTCTTCGTCTTTTTTAGTAGAAAACAGTGGTTCTCTAGCCATTTCTACATCTTCAATGCCTATGCCATAGTCTATAATATCAATCGATATCATTGATAGATCAACAACAATATTAAAATCAATATATTTATCTTCTTGATTATTATATCCATGAACAATTGAATTAGTTATAGCTTCACTAATTACTGTCTTTAGTTCATTTAAAAATGTAATAGTTGGATTATACTCAACTATCATCGCTGATATCATATTTCTAATAACAACAATATTGTTTCTTTTAGAAATAAACCTTATATTCATTTCATTAAACATTTTTATCTTCCCCCTAATGATATTAATACAGCTTCTTCACTTTCACGTATTTTGCATATTTTTGCAAGCCCTGATACATATATTAATCTTTCAATCTTGTTATTGATATTACTAATTGTAACTTCTCCTCCTTTTTTCTTAATTTGATGATATCTACCAATAATAAAACCAATTCCAGAAGAATCCATAAAAGTTAATTCTTTTACGTTAATTACTAAATGTCTTATATTATAACTATCGATATAATTTGCAATTCTACTTCTTAAATCACTTACTGAAATATCATCTAATTCTCCTTTTAATCTTAATATCAAAACATCCTTTTTTACATACACTCCCACATTTAAACCCATTTCCTAATCACCAAACTAATTATAAATTATGTTTAAAAATAAAGATATACTTTCGACAAAACTAGATAAAACATTCACACAACAAAAAAAGACATATTTTCATATGTCTTTTATGCTTATCTATTTATGATATTTATCAACGATGTTTCTAGCAACCCAAACACCATTAGCACCAGCTTGAGCTAATCCACGAGTAATACCAGCACCATCACCACCAACATATAAACCATCAATCTTAGTTTCAAAATATTCATTAGTTACAGGACGTGCTGAATAGAACTTAGCCTCAACTCCATAAAATAATGTATGCTCATTTGCAATACCAGGTGTAACATGGTCTAAGGCTTCAATCATTTCGATAATTGATTTCATTGTATTATATGGTAAAACTAATCCTAAATCACCAGGAACAGCTTCTTTTAAAGATGGGTTAACAAATCCTTCAGCTAAACGCTTAGCAGTAGTTCTTCTACCTTTACAAATATCACCATATCTTTGAACAATTACACTACCACATGATAATTGATTTGCTAAACGAGAAACTTCATGAGCATAATCATTTGGTTTATCAAATGGTTCAGAGAACTTATGAGAAACTAATAATGCGAAATTTGTATTCTTACTTCCCATTTTAGGATCAGCATAAGCATGACCATTAGCTAAAATTGTACCACTATGATTTTCTACAACGACATGTCCAGAAGGATTTGAACAGAATGTTCTAACGATAGTACCAACACTTGTTCTATATATAAACTTACCTTCATATAAATTTTCATTAATTTCTTCCATAATAACATCATTTGTCTCAACACGTACACCAACATCTACTTGATTATGAGTTAAATGAATATTATGTTTTTCACAAATAGTTTGTAACCACTTTGAACCATCTCTACCAACTGCTAAAAACACTTGATCACATTCATATACTTCATCAGAGATAATAACACCTTTTACTTTACCATCAGTAACTAAAACATCAGATACTTCAGTTTGATATTTCATATCAATCCAATTTTCTAAATCATCATATATTCTTTTCATGATTTTTAAATTATTTTCAGTACCTAAATGTCTAACTTTAGCTCTTAATAATTTTAAACCTACTGCATACCCTCTTCTTTCAATTTCTCTAACTTTATCAGTAGTAGGGTCAGTAATTGTAGTTGGTGCTCCATATTTTAAATTAATTGAATCAACATAACTAATTAAATCTTCAACAACTTTTGGTTCTAAATAATCTGTCATCCATCCACCAAACTCACTTGTAATGTTGAATTTTCCATCTGAATAAGCACCTGCTCCACCAAAACCATTTGTTATTGAACATGCTGGATAACAACCTGATTTACCTTCTTTATTAACTGGACACTTAGCTATTTGATGAGATAAAACAGGACACTTACGTTTATAAATATCATGTCCCTTATCAACTAATAAAACTTTAAGTTCAGGATTTATTTCATGTAATTCATACGCAGCAAAGATACCAGCAGGTCCAGCACCAACAATTATAACATCATATTTTTTCATCTTAATTTACTCCTTGTATATAATTCTTTATCTTGAGCAAGAATTTCTTCTTTACGTTTTTTATATCTAATAGCAAAAATTAGTCCACATATGCCTAGAAAACATACTGTAAAAATTAAATATACTTTCCAAATTTGGTTGTTTGTATATGTAGAACGCATTCCAACCACTAAATATGTGTCTGATAAATGGTGGGTATTAAAAATTATTTTACCATCTTTTACTCTCGACTCAACTGTATTTAATCTATTCATACCATAATCAAAAATTTCTAAATCTTCTACATATAATAAATCTTCAGGAATAGTATATTCAATAACGATAACTCCATCTGGTAATGTAGGACGATCATTTTCCATCATAGTAATTGTAAAAGCTCTTTTTACCTCTTGGTATGCTCCTGCAACTGTACAATCAACAAATGCATAATCATCTAAATCAAATTCTTCGTAAATAATAGTTTGATTAGGGTGGATTCCATAATCAGCTGATATTAAAATAGTACCTGTTTCATCAACAACATATGGTTTACGAATCTGCCATTTTCTTTCATTTTGAAATTTAATATTAGTAAGTCTATATTTATCATCATCATATGATAATCTTACCTTAGCAGTATAAATTCCAACATCAATTGCAGAGGCATCTTCATATATAACATGAATATCACTAGGAAAATCGGCAGGAAAAAATTCTAAATATATTCTTTTTTCTGTACCATCATAAACATGTGAATTTGAAGACCATCTAATTGTAGACATATCTATAGTTATAACAGCTGCTTCAGTTGAAACTGAAAATAAACCTATAAATGTAATAATAATTGAAAATAAAGTTATAAGTTTTTTAATAATCATATAACTCATCCCCTTTTCACACGTTTTATTTTATCATAAAATGATAAACAATTAAAGTCATAAACAAATTTAATTTACATATTATTATTTTTTTATTAATAAAATTTATATTTTTTTTAAATTTGCTTTCTAGAATTTTAAAAATAGTTATGATATAATATATATTGTAAAGATATTTGTATAGAAAAGAGGGGAAGTTTAATGATGGTTATTGGTAATTATATCGTACATAGTGGACATGGTGTTTGTACTATTGTTGATAAAAAATATAATGAATCTATGAATAAAAACTTCTTCTACTTAAAAACTGTTTCTAATAATATGTCTATTATGATTCCTGAGGATAAAGTAGATGGTTTTTTAAGACCCATTCTTACAAAAGATGAATGTCTAAGTATTATAGATAGTACTACAAATTTAGAAATCAATTATAAAAAAGACAATAAAGAAAGAAAAAATCAATTTCAATATCTTATTACATCTAATAGTTTAATTGATACTCTTCATTTATTAAAAAATCTATATGCTTTATCTGAAGAAAAGAAAAAAGAAAAAAAGACATTAGGTTCTTTTGACACTCAGTTCTTCCAACAAGCATATCGTAAAGCTACAGATGAAATTTCTATTGTATTAGAAATATCAAAATCAGCTGCAGATGAATTAATAACATCAAAACTAAAATCACTTGAATAGTGATTTTTTTTATCTTTCATGATACAATATCATATGAGGTGATTACTTTGAAACAAATTCAAATAAATTCTATTTTCGATGATACAATATTATATTGTAATATATATGAAGTTGAAAATCCTATTGCCATCGTTCAAATTGTTCATGGAATGATGGAATATCAAGAGCGTTATCTAGAGTTTGCAAAATTCTTAAATAATTATGGATTTTCTGTTATAACTTCTGATATTAGAGGTCATGGTAAAAATTGTCTTCCTAAAAATTTAGGCTATATGGGGCAAATCAATCAAGATAAAGCATTAGTACTAGATCAAGTATCAATAACAAACTATATTAAAGAAACATATAAAGATATAGATATATATTTATTTGGTCATTCAATGGGAACTATGATTTCAAGAAATATAATTCAAAATTATGATAACTTATATAAAAAAGTAATTCTTACTGGGGCACCTGCACCTCAAGGCATTGCTTCTTTAGGGCTAATAGTTGCAAAAACTATTAAGTTATTTAAAGGTAGCTATCATAAATCTAAATTATTACAAGAATTATCAACTGGTTCTTTTAGTAAGGCAGTCCCTAATTACAAGACTAAAAATGATTGGTTATCATATAATGAAGAAAATGTAGAAAAATATAATAATGATTCATTGTGTGGTTTCCCTTTTACTACCTCAGGGTATATTGGCCTATTTAAAATATTAGTAAATTTAGGAAAACCAAGATTATATAAAGTATATAATAAAGAATTACCTATTCTATTATTATCTGGTAAAGATGATCCTTGTACATTAGGACCAAAAGGAATCATTAAATCAATTAAAGTATTACAAAAAGCTGGTTATATTTATATTAATGCCAAAACATATGATAATATGCGTCACGAAATATTAAATGAAAAAAATAAGGATGAGGTATATAACGACATCCTTAAATTCTTTAGATCCTAATTAGGATCTTTTTTTTTATTTTAAAAACCTAATTCTTTTAATTCTTTACATAATTCGATATAAAATTCTTCAATTTTCTTTCTTTTATTCTTAGATAAAGAAAAACCTACAATCTCACTATGAGAAACAGAATCGTCCATACAATCACCTTTATAATTACCAAATTGTGTAGATTTTTTTGCAACCATACCATCAGAAAAATCTTTTTCAAATCTTTTTGAAAAAATAAGTGGTATTCCCATAATAAAATCATCTTTGCTCTTTTTTAAAGTTGTAGAATAGCTTTGACAATATATATTGCTTTCAAAATTAAAAGTTTCTTCTTCTACATTATTAACAACAGATAATTGTTTTGCTACTAGCACACAATCAGGATTCTCATCTTTACAAATTTTATAAAATAAGTTAATCCAAAAAGCTAATATTTTAATAATCCATTTAGGTAGTGTTAATAATTTATCAGCAAGTTTTGAGCCCTTATGAGGTGTTGATAATGTAGTTAATGAGGCAATATATTTTTCCATACCTAGGTTTTTGATCATATATTTTGAATCTAATCCACCTTTAGAATGGGCAATTAAATTCACCTTATCTACTTTGTTTTCTTCTAAAATTCTAATAATTTGTCTTTTTAGTTGGCTAGCATTATTTTCAATAGAACCAAAACCATCTGTTAATGATGTATAAACGTTAAAACCATCTTCTTTTAATGCTTTTTCAATTCTTCCAAAAGCTTTAAAATGTTTTAATTCTTTCACCATAATTCCATGAACCAAAATAATAGGATATTTAGTTGACATAATTTCACCTTCTTACCATAATTATACTCCAAAATACTAATTTTACTACTAGATAATTATCTCTTAAATAGAGAAAAAGAAAAAAGTGCTATAAAAGCACTATAATCTTCTTCTCCAAGTGGTTGGACTAAATAATACTAAGATTGGAAATAATTCTAATCTTCCTATTATCATAACTAATGATAAAACAAATTTTGAAAAACTAGAATACATTGCATATGAACCATACGGACCTACTAAATTTAACCCTGGCCCAACATTACTTATACATGCTAATGAAGCAGTGAAGTTAGTTGTAAAATCAAAATTATCAACTGATATTAATAATACACATAAAATTAATACAATAAAATATACAATAAAATAACCTTCTACACTTTCAACCATATTATCAGTTAATGGTTTATTATCAATAGTTTGTGTTTCTACTTTTCTAGGATTAATCATTTTCTTAATTTTTCTTATTGCAGATTTTAATAGTATATTTATTCTACTAATCTTTAAACCACCTGCTGTAGAACCAGCCATTCCACCCAAAAACATTAATGTAACTAAGATAGTTTTAGATAATGCGGGCCATGTATCAAAATTGGCAGATGAAAAACCTGTTGTAGAAATAATGGTAGCAACTTGGAATAAAGATAATCTAAAGGATTGTTCAAAATTTTGATATGTAGAATAAATATTAATACAAATAATAACAACTGAAATTAAAACTATTCCTAAATACCATCTTAATTCTTCATTTTTAAACACTTCTTTGATATTGCCTAAAAGTAATAAATAAAATAATGAAAAATTAATACCAAAAATTATCATAAATATTGCAATTACATATTGAGAATAAGGCGTGAAAAATTCTAATCCATTAGCATGCATACCAAATCCACCTGTACCTGCAGTACCTAGTGAGTAAAATAGACTTTCAAAAATTCCCATTTTTTTATCTGGACCTAACCACAACAACAAGAATTCAATTAATGTTAGTGTAAGATAAATAATGTATAAAATTCTAGATGTAACTTGCATACGTGATACAAGTTTTCCAACTTGTGGACCTGGTGATTCAGCTCGAAGGATGTGCATTGAAGAACCATCCTTACTTTCAGGAATAATAGCTAAAATAAATACTAAAACCCCCATACCTCCAATCCAATGAGAAAAACTACGCCAAATTTGAGTACTATGCTTTAATACAGTAACATCTGTAACAATAGATGCACCTGTTGTAGTAAATCCTGATGCCATTTCAAAAAAAGCATCAAAAAAGTTAGGTATTTCTTTATTAATCATAAAAGGAATACATCCAAATAATGACATTAATAGCCAAGATAAACCAACTATTACAAATCCTTCTCTAGCCAGCATTTTAGTATTAGTTGCTTTTTTAATATTAAATAAATAACCTAAAATTAATAAACCAGCCATAGGAATAAGATATGACATATAATATATTGTTCCTTCTTGATAGATAAAACTTACTACTAGTGGTAATATCATAAAAACTGATATTAGTATCATAAGTTTACCTAAAATATTTCTAATTATTGAATAATTCATATAATTACTCCAATATATTCTCTAAATCATTAAGATATTGATTTGTTGTAACAACTATGACATTATCATTTAATTGCATTTGATCCATACCACTTGGAATTATAACTTCGCCATTACGAATAATAGCTGCAACTAATGTATTTGTTTTTAATTTTAAATCTTTAAAACATATATTATTTAATTTTTTATTTTCTTTAACAGTAAATTCAACTGCTTCAACTTTATTATTAACTAATTTATATAATGTATTAACATTACTACCTCTAGAATTATTTAAAGCTCTAATATAACTAATAATTTTAGATGCTGTTATTTCTTTTGGAGAAATAATACTTGCCATATCAATAGTTTCTAATAATTGACCAAGATTAGATTTATTTACTTTAGTGATAATTTTTTTAACATTATTCTTGTTTGCATACATTGATATAATTACATTTTGTTCATCCTTACCTGTTGTACAAACAACTGCATCTGTACTACTTAAACCTTCTTCTTCAAGTAAGACTTGATCAGTACCATCACCATGAATAATAGTAGCATTAGGTAATAATTGAGATAATTCTAAACATCTATCGTAATTATTTTCAATAATCTTAACTTGAAATTTGTGTTTTAATAAATCTTGACCTAAATATGTTACAAGTTTTCCACCACCGATAATCATAACACTCTTTAATTTATTTTGGATAAGTCCAGACTTATCTAAGAATTGATTTAAAGTTGTTTTACTATTAGCTGTTATATGAATTTTATCTTTAGCTTGAATAACAAAACTACCAGTAGGAATATATACATCGTCATTTCTTTGAACTGCACAAATTAAAACTTTTAATTGATATTTTTTATATATTTCAATTAAAGATTGTCCTACTAGTGGACTATTTTCAGGAATATATAATTCAATTAAATCCACACTTCCTTTTGCAAAACTATCAATTTTTAAAGCTTGAGGGAAGTTTAATATCTTAACAATCTCATCAGATGCTTCTTTTTCAGGGTTAATAGTCATCGTAATACCTAAATCACTTTTTAAAATACTTAATTGATTTGTATATTCATGACTTCTAACACGTGCTATAGTAGATTTTGCACCAAGTTTTTTTGCTATCAAACAAGATAAAATATTTGTTTCATCTCCAGATGTTGCCGCAACTACCAAATCAGCATTTTTTACTCCTGCATCTTTTAAAATATCATAACTAGCTCCGTTACCTGTTATCCCCATAACATCGTATTGATTTACTACTTGTTCTATTTTATATGAATTTTTATCAATTACAACAATTTCGTGACCTTCCTGACACGCATGCTCAACAATTGTACGTCCGATTTTGCCATCACCTATAACAATAACCTTCATAAAAACCTCCATAATTTATAATGTATAATATACTGAGTTTCTTTAGAAAAATACTTATTTTAGTATTATATATTCTACCATAAATAAGAAAAAAAAAACACTTTTTTAAGTGTTTTTTTTATAAATTATTTAAATTATGATAATTTAAAAATATTTATACTTTTAAAACTAATTATTTCTTAATTGGAATTAACATTCTTACTTCTTTTTTATAATTTACAAAATTATCTTTATATATAGACATATGATTTTCTGCCATAGGAATTGAAATAAATAAAAATAACATATTATTAAAAATAGCTCCTATTATTAGATAAAATAAATTAAAATTAGGAATAATTACAAAAAGAGCTAATCCATACCAAAATAATATTTCTCCGAAATAATTAGGATGTCTTGAATATTTCCAAATTCCAGTTCTATTAATTTCAGATCTACTTTTTCTATTTTTAATAAATTTATGCATATTTTTATCAGCAAAAAATTCAAAAGAAATAGCTATTAACATTATAAGAATACCGATAATTCTTAAAAAACTAAATTCTAGACCATCTATAATATATTTATATACTGGAATAGATGCAACATAAACGATTATAGTTGGAACTAAATGAATACCAAATAAATTAACTATTGGATATATTTTTTTTGTTTTTTCTTTTAGCATTTTATATCGCCAATCCACATACGACAAATCATGAAATGTAGTAATAAAATTATATGTCAATCTTATTGACCAAATTAAAATAGGAATTAAATATAAAACAATCCCTATATTTATATTTTTTATTTGAAATAACAATAAGAGTGCTATAATTATTGTTTGAACAGACCAATATGGATCATAAATAGATGCAGTATTGAATATTGTTCCAATTATCCAAATTATAATTGTTGAAACTACATTTCCAATAAAAATAGATAAATATATATTAGTTATATAATCTTTACTAATATTAAATGCAATTACACCACATATAACAGCTATTAAATAACTAATAAACAAAATAATTAAACCAATAAACTTTTTTTTCATATAAAACCTCAATAAAAAAACACAACGCTTAGCGTTGTGATTTCTAACTAATGGCGCCCGCTGCCTGACTCGAACAGGCGACACCTTGATTAACAGTCAAGTGCTCTAACCGACTGAGCTAAGCAGGCGTGTATAAAATAAACAAAGAGAAGCCTGGCAACTTCCTACTCTCGCACATTGTACTACCATC
>JBGVRA010000053.1:0-17561 GCA_045127955.1 Anaeroplasmataceae bacterium | reverse complement strand
AAGAGCAATAACAAATAAATTTAATGATACTTTATCAGCAGATAGAATTCAAGTAGCTCTAAATAAATGGAAAGTTGAAAAACTAGCTGATGAACATTATAGATTTAATGATATAGATGATAAGGATTTAAAATTAATTTTTGACTCTTTTGATATCAAATTGCCAGTTAAATTATACAAACCAATTGATTTTAGACTGTTAAAAAACAATATTAAAATATCATAGTAGTGCATAAATGTAGTGCATAAAAAAAAGATAATTAAATCGAAGTAAAAATAGAAAAATCCAGTCATAGTCTACATTTTCAGACTTTATCGACTGGATTTTATTACTATTTCAAGGCAAACTCGGGTTATAACATAATCAAAATAAAAAGTAAACACTAATAACATTATTATATAATGTTAAACCATAATAAAGAGGGAGAAATTTTCTCCCTCTTCTTCATATTATTCGCTAATATTTTTATATGCAATAATAGTTTGATAATTTTGCATTTGATAAGAGGCTGTTAAACTAATATTTTCTACATTTAACGTATCCAAATACAATGTATAACCTTCTAAATTAACACTCTTATCACCAGATGTAACACCATTACAGTGAACAATACGGTAAGTTAAACCAAGATCTTCATCAACTAAATCAAAGTAAATAACACTACCATTAGCATTAGTTAAAACCTTTAATGCTTTACATTCTGCATTACTCTTAGAGAATAGTGCATCATTTTGCTTAATTTCAATTAACTTTTGATAATTATTAAACATATCCATATGCTTAATCTTTAGTGAATAATCTAATTCGTTAACCTTATAAGAAGCATCATAAGAGTTTTCATTTCCGCCCTTAGTTCTTAAGAATTCTTCACCAGCTAACATAAATGAAACTCCTTGAGAAGTAAACACAACAGAGTTAGCTAACATAGCCATCTTCTTAACAGTAACCTCATCAGTAATACCAGCAGCTTTAATTCTATCGTATAAAGTGTAGTTATCATGACAAGTAACATAATTAATACACTTTTCAGCTTCTAATTTTGGATTACCAGCTATAACTAAACCAGTTAAACCACCCTTAATATTTAAAACATCTGAAGAATTAACATTAGAACTATTAGTGATCCACCCCTTTTCAGAAACACCAGATAAACCACCTTTAATTAAAGCATCTCTCATCTTATCATTAAAACAACCATATCCTTCAAATAAATTCATATTTGCTTGAGAAGCAGGCGTACTAGATGATGACATTGCAGAAGTTCCTCCTGTCCATGGTTCACCATAAACAGTAATATATTCACTAACATTTTCATGTAAATTCTTAGATAATTGATTCATTGTTTCAACATCATGTAGAGCCATTAAGTCAAAACGGAAACCACCTAACTTATATTCTTGAGCCCAGAACATAGTAGAATCAATCATAAACTTTCTAAACATATAATGTTCAGATGCAGTTTCATTACCACAACCAGAACCATTAGATGCAACACCTGCATTATATCTAAAATAATAACCAGGCATTAATACATCAAAATTAGATTTTTCTAAACCATTAACGTGGTTATAAACAACATCCATAATAATATTAATACCAGCTTCATTATATGCCTTAACTAATTCTTTAAATTCCTTAATTCTAACATAACCATCATATGGATTTGAAGAATAAGAACCATCAACAGCATTATAATTTAACGGATTATATCCCCAGTTGAATGATGGACTAATCTCATTATTAGCTGAATCAAAGAAAGGTAAAATTTGAACAGCATTAACACCTAATTCTTTAATATGATCAAAACCAGTTGAAACAGTAACATCACCAGAAGTATAAGTTGTTCCACTTTCATAGAAACCTTTTAACTTCTTAGCATTTGCTCTAGTTCCATTCCATGTTGTACTACTAGTTAAATCCGCAATATGAGTTTCATAAACAGTTAATTCAGTAGATTTATATTCATGAATCTTAACATCTTCCCATCCTAAAGGATTAGTCTTAGAAAAATCAACAATCATACCTCTTAAACCATTAACACCAGTAGACTTAGCATAAGGGTCAACAATTTCCGCGTTAGTAAACTTATCATTAGTAACAACGTAAGTATAATACTTACCACCTAAATCTCCTTCTACTTCTACACTCCAAACACCCTTATCACCTTGAGTCATTTCATATTCAGTGTGAGTATTATCTCCTCTGTTTTTATCAACATTTTCAGGAGTACCACTTTCATATACTCTTAACTTAACACTTGAAGAAACAGGAGACCACACCTTAAATTCAGTTGCAGCAGGACTATAAATGGCACCTAATTCACCAGTATAACAATATTTTTCTTCAAACACAGGAGTAGAGTATAACTCAGCAAAATCAGCAACATCTTCTAACACTTTTCCAGTTTCAGCAAAAGTAACAGAAAGTTTAACTACAGCACTTAAATCAGGAAGATCTTGACCTAAACTATATTGTAAAATCTTACTTGTTTTTCTAACAACATTACTATCACCTTCAATAGTATCAGATGAAACTAACACCTTATCACCTTGAGTAATCTTAAACTTAGAATATTCTTTATTAGTTTGGAATGCAATTCTAATTTGTTTTAATTTTTCATTATAAGTAAATCCAAAGAAAATAATAACATCATTAACTTCACCATCAGCTGAAGTATAAACCGCAGAATCACCAGTAATTAAATAAATATGATAAAATCCATCATCAGCATAATCAAGACTCTTAAATTCCATAAATCTATCTGATTCAACATCTTTAATCCAATCACTTAAATCTCTAACGATAAAACCTAATTTTGTATTATCTAATTTGCCAGCACCAAACTCATCCCAAGTAGCTTTATAATATACACCATATGCATCTTCACCATTAAATTCATATAATGCACCATCTTTACCATCTACCCATAACCATAAGCCCCAAGTAGAATAATCACCTTCTGGTCTACTATAGTGAATAACAAAACCAGAAGATTCTAATGGTCTTTCTACCGTAGGAACATCAGGAGTTTCTCCATTAGTAACAGGGTCTTTTTCGTTATTACAAGCAACCAACGTAAAAATAGATAATACACTCATTAAAAATATTAATAACTTCTTCATATTATCCCTCCAATTTCAATATCTTCTCAAACTCGGTAACATAATCACATTCCATTGTTGTTACCAAAGTAGATTCAATTTGTTCACCTACAATATAGTAGGCAATAGTATGAACCTTTAACACAAGTCCATACTCGTTAACAACAAAATTATGACAATTAACAATTTCATTTCCATCTTCTGTTGGAGTTGAAATATTAATTTCAAAACTTAATTCATTTTTTTCTTCATCTAAACGGAAGTGTTTATAATACTTACTTATATTACTTAAAATATAATCACCATAATAAACACCGCCCGTATGATAGCCTCCAGATACCTCAGTATAAAAGAAATTTTGACAAGCTTTAATTATATCATCATAATCATAATCAAGTATCTCTTGTACACCATCAGTAACCTCTACAGCATAAACAACCTTATCTAAAGAAGCATAACATAATGTCTTTTGATTATTAAAATTATATCTTGCTTCTTCCCCAACATAATTACCAGAAGCTGTTGTTTCTATATAATGATAATACTCATCATTTCTTTTATCAAAATAAGCTTTCGAAGTATGCTTACCAATAATTTCATTACTAGATTCATAATTTCCCTTATAATGAGTATTTTCAATATAGCATCTACCATAATCGACTAAATCATAAGCTTCATCTCCATTAAAAACAGAAACAAAATCTTTTATTTTACCATCTTCAATATCAAGATTAGTTGAACAAGACGTACCTAAAAATATTAACAATAAACTAATAACTAACAAAAATTTCTTCATATTCTATTCCTTAAGCATTAAAAAAACTATATGTTGCTTGTCCATAACAAGACTGAGAATCAGGATCTTTATGAGCATTAATAGTTGCAAAAACCTCACTCACTAAATATCCATCTTTATTATAAGTGATAGTTACATTCCATTTACCATGAGAAATAACACCACTCGGATTTTCAATTATTAAAGCTTTATTAGCTGCAAAAGTTCTAATAATCAAATTACCTTCTGCATCAGTATAATAATAAACTTTATCTAAGGTCTTACCTTCAGTAAGTAACATAGATTCAATCTTAGCTTTTGTTGATAGTAATTTATTTTCATTAGTCCAATTTTCTTTAGTTAAATGAAGAGGCATTCTTAAATAATAAGATGAACTACTTGAACTATAACAATCTAAAGAATCAACAAAATCTTTTTTCTTATATTCTTCATTTGGAATAAGCGTAGGATCAAATCCTAAAAATTGAAACTTACCATCATAAGAATATTTATTATAATCAGTTGTAGAAGAAAAACCATTGACTATTTCCATCACTTCTTCTTCAGTTAAATAACCCTTGACAGGTTTTTTTCCATCACAAGAAGTGAAAATTAAACCGCAAAAAACTAATAAAACCAACAATAAATATTTGACTTTATTTTTCATTATTTTTCCTCCTTACAAACCTATAATATTATTAATAAATCTTAATATCCATACCCTTTTCAGTAATATGACACTTAGTTATATCAAATAATACCTTAATAGATTTAGGAGCAACAGATTCAGAAGTTTCTACATGAATATCTTTTAAACCTTGACCATCATCAAATTGACAATGTAAATACTTAATATTACCATAATCTAATAATTCTAATACTTGTAATTCAATACCATCATCAGATAAAGTAAAACAATTATGTGGTAATTCAATTAAATATTGTTTAGTAAATACCTTAATACCTAAACCTTGAATCATCTTATGACTAATAGCATCACTAGATAAAACAATTAAATCCTTAACTTTAAAGAAGAATAAAATACTAGCATGAGTATAATCTTTTTCATAGTTATCCATAATTGCACGATATTCTTTATTAAAGTCCTTAGTCAAGTGTTGAACAGGATTAGCTTCATATTGATATTTAGACTTTAATGCATCTACTTCTTTTAAAAGCATTTCCTTTTCACGTTTAAATACACCCTTAACAGCATTAACTTCACTTTCATAACGAACAGCTTCTAAATTAAGTCTCTTTTCTAATTCGTTATTCTTTTCAATATTAAAAGTAGCCTTAAAGTTTTGTAATTCTTGATTACGTCTACGATATGCATCACGATCTTTATTAATAGCCACAAACTGTTCAAACGCAGTAAATTCTTCTTCTCTAATCTTATTGTAAATACCATTAACAGTATTAGTAATCTCAATATTATTCTTTACATGTTCAGCTTTAAGCTCGTTAATCTTAGTCTTTAATTCAGCTTTCATTTGAGCAATCTTTAAATTAGTACTATTCTTTAATTCTTTTAATGCATTTGCATTTTCTTGATTTCTAGCATCTGAAACTCTAGCAATTTCTGTAGCACATTCATCTTTATAATCAGCTTCCATTTGAGCTAAAATAGGCTTATATTTAGCATCAACATCTTTAGTTCTTTGTTCAATAACAGAATTATATTTATCGCCAACAAAAGATTTAGCAGTTTCGTTATTTAAGAAAATAGCATTAATTCTATCAAATTCGTTAATAGCAGCTTTTAAAACCTTACCCTCAGCACTAAATTCTAACTGAGTAAAATCTAAAGAAAGCTTCCATGACTTAGATTCATCAAACTCTAAATTAGTAGATGTAAATAATAAATTATCACCAATAGTTAAAGCAATTAAATTAACATCGCCAATCTTTTCTACACTAGCAACATTAACATCTTGTCCAACTTCATTACTTAAAGTGATTGCACGAGTAGGAATAGTAACATCATATTCACCATCAGCTAAACTAATTGCAGGAGGTAAATCAAAAGATAAATCACCAAAAGTCAATTTACCACCCGAAATACAAGCATCAACTAAATTTAAAGAAGGAACACGAGGATTAATAGTGTTTTCTGTTTTCTTATCAAACATATGAACCTTGTTAAAGTCTAATGCCGCCTTAGCGATTTGACCTTTCTTTAAACCATAGTTTGAACTACCCTTAATAATAATTCTAGTCTTTGAATCTTCAAAGCCTGAACCATTCATATTTAAATCACCATAAATATTAGTTTCGTTACCTAACTCTTCAAAATGAGAAATCTTAACATCAATTAATGTATTAGAAGCTTGAACTTTTTCAGGATCTAATGAAATATGTTCACCTCTTAAACCGACAATAATAGGTTTTTTACCATCTAAATACTGAGGTTGAACCTTTCTTAACATTGAACGAGGAACAGAAACAACACTTTCAGTACCTGCAAAACTAACATTAATAATATTTTTATCTCTGCTTAATGTTGCATCAAAGAAATTCATTTGTGGAGTACCAATAAATCCAGCAACGAATAAATTTTCAGGATAATCATATAAATTCTTAGGAGTATCCATTTGCATGATACGACCTAATTTCATAACAACAACACGCGTACCTAAAGTCATAGCTTCAACTTGGTCATGTGTTACATAAATAAACGTAGTTTTTAATTCTTCATGTAGCTTAGCAATCTCACTACGCATTGCTGCACGAAGTTTAGCATCTAGATTTGATAACGGTTCATCTAGAAGCATTACCTTAGGATTTCTTAGTAAAGCTCTACCTAAAGCAACTCTTTGTCTTTGACCACCAGACATAGCTCTTGGCTTACGATCTAAAAGTTCTGTTAAATTTAAAATCTTTGCAGCCCATAATACCTTTTCATGAATAACTTCATTAGGTACATGTCTTAATTTTAAACCAAACGCCATGTTTTCATATACAGTCATATGTGGATATAATGCATAGTTTTGGAAAACCATCGCAATATCTCTATCTTTAGGCTCAACATCATTTACAATGTAATCATCAATATATAATTCACCAGCACTAATTTCTTCTAAACCAGCAATCATTCTTAATGTAGTTGATTTACCACAACCAGATGGTCCAACAAATACAATAAATTCTTGATCTTTGATATCCATTGTAAAGTCAGAAACAGCCTTTGTCCCATTTGGATAAACTTTATAAATATGTTCTAGTCTTAATCCAGCCATTTTTTTAACCTCACTTTACTATAGCGATACTATATGAAGGCATCTTAATTTTACCATCTTTAAGTTCGCCAATATATTTTTCAGAATTATCAACAACAATTTGACCAATCACTTCTTCATAGCCATATTGTTTAATATCAATAGTTAAATCATAATAAGGAGAGAAATTAAAAACAATTCCTATCTTATTACCATTATACTCTTTAGAAATAAATAATAATTTATCAGTATCTCGATCCATTGTTACCAACTCGATATTACCACGAGCAATTTCAGGATTTTGATTTCTAATTAATAAACACTTTTTATAAAAATTGTAAAAAGAATCTTCATCAGCAATTTGTTCACTAACAGTAGGATAAATATATCTAGTTAATTCATGTGAAGTAACACCACTAATCAAAGAACAATCTCCACTTTCTTCTCCCCATAATATAGGAATACGAACATTTTGATCTACTTCTTTCGTACCAACCATTCCTACCTCATCACCATAATATGTAAAAGTATTACCATTAAGCATAGATAATAATGCATATTGGAATTTAGAATTACGGTAATTTCTAGTAGATGTAAATCTAACAGTATCATGATTATCAATAAAAGGAGCAGGAACATACTCACCAGCTAATGTAATGTTCTTTAACATACCTTCATAATATGTATTTAAGGCATCTCCTTCTCTATTAATACCATTTAAAATATATCCATTAGGATTAGTCACACTACCAGGAAAATTAAAAAATGAATCAATACCGCTCTTATAATATTGACTAATAACCGCATCAGAATCCCAACATTCACCAACAATATAAGCTTTAGGATTAATCTCCTTAGCCATTTGATTAATCTTACTTAAAACTTCTACATTTTTAGAATGATAATTATAATAGAAATACTTAACCGCATCTAATCTAAATCCATCAACACCCTTATCTAAATAAAATTTCATAATGTTTCTTACTTCTTCATATACATAAGGGCTATCATAATTTAATTCAGGCATTGAAGAATCAAAATTAGCTTCATAATAAAAACTAGCATTAGGTGCTTTATATGCTGTAACACCCTTAGGGATATCTGAACTACTATCAAAGAAAGTATAGAAATCTTTAAATTTTTCATCAGCTTCACTTAATTCCAACCCAGCTTGATATTTAATACGAGCATTAACAGCTTTATTAAATAAAGGATTATTAGAACCAGAATGATTCAAAACTAAATCAATAATAATTTTGATACCTCTTTTATGACACTCAGCAATAAGTTCTTCAAAATCAGCCATAGTACCATATTGATAATCAATTGCATAATAATCATCAACATTATACTTGTGATATGAACTAGATTTATTAATAGGCATTAACCAAATACCAGTAAACCCAAGTTCACTAATATAATCTAACTTTTTAGTAACACCCTTTAAATCACCAATGCCATCACCATCAGAATCATAAAAACTTCTAACAAAAATTTCATAAAAATTCCCATAATTATCATCAATAATATTAGTCGTAGTTAAATCTTCTTCAATACGATATCCATATTCACCATATTTATTATCACTACAACTTACCACCCCAAAAATTAAAGTAATAAGCAATGAAAGTAAACAAATTTTGCGAATCTTCATAATTTTACCCCTTAACTGCTCCACCAGTTACGCCTTCTACATAGTAGTTTTGTAACTTGAAGAATAAAATCATAATTGGAATAGATACAACAACCGCAGCAGCACAGAATTGTGGATAAACAGTTTCTTGTACATATCCTTTTGATAACATTTGTTGTAAACCAACCGCAACATTGTAAATCTTAGAATCACCACCAGCAATTACTGAAGCAAACATATAATCACCCCAGGGACCAGTAAATCCCATTAACAATGTATAAACAATAATCGGTTTAGATAGTGGCATAATAACTTGCCAGAATATTGTATTTTTATTAGCACCGTCAATCATTGCGGCTTCATCTAAAGATTTAGAAATAGTATCAAAGAATCCCTTAGAAATATAATATCCACCAGCAGATCCTGCAATACTAATTAATACTAAACCTGCTAACCCTAAATAACCTTGATATAAACCAAGTGTCTTAAGCATTGCATAAGAAATAAACATACCTAAGAAACCAGGGAACATACCGATAACTAAAATAAGTTTCATATATGCCTTACGAGTTTTAAATTGTAATCTAGAAAAAGCATATGAAGTCATTAATGTTAACACTGTATTTAATAAAGACACACATATCGCAATAACAAAAGTATTGATATACCATCTCCAGAAAGGATAAACTTCTGAAGTAATTAAATTAGTATAGTTTTCTAAAGTCCAAGTTCCAGCACGAGGAATAATAAAACCTGGATCGTATTTATTTGTAAAAGATTGTAATAACAAATAAATAAACGGAAGCACCCAAATTAAAGATAAGATAATTAAGAACGCATAAATAAAACCATTCCCTAATTTCTTTCTTACTTTAGCACCTAAAGTATTAGTAGGATCATAAAACATATCATATTTTTTATTATACATCATTATGCAAAATCCTCCTCGTTCTTAACAGCACTAGATCTACCATATACAATTAAAGAAATTGAAGCCAATACAACGAAAATACAAATACCAATAACAGACGCTAAAGCGTAATTCTTTTCAGTTGAAGTCATACACATCTTATATAACCATGTAATCAATAAATCAGTATGTCCAGCACCATAAATATAATTTGAGTCAGCAATAACTCCATTAATTTTCGTAATTGTAGGACCACCACCACTTAATAAGTAAATAACATTAAAGTTATTAATATTACCAACGAATGACGAAATCAAATATGGTCCCGTTACGAATAACATATAAGGTAACGTAATCTTAGTATACATTTTAAATGGATTAGCTCCATCAATTCTAGCAGATTCATATAAATCTGCAGGAATATTCATTAATAAACCTGAACACATTAACATTGTATATGGAATACCAATCCACATATTAACAACAATAACTGTAACCTTAGCAATTAATTGATCTTCTAAGAATTTAATTTCTTTACCTTTTTCAATAATGTTCATCATAATCAAAAGTTCATTAACAGTACCACCATTAGTACCTAATGACTTAGACATAAACATTAATGTAATAAATTGTGGAACAGCAATTGTAGTAATTAAACATGTTCTCCATAATTTTTTAAATTTAATATCTTTCTTATTAATAATCATAGCTACAATCATACCAAAGAAATAGTTAGTAAACGTAGCAAAGAAAGCCCAAATTAAAGTCCAAATTAATATCTTACCAAATGTAGCAGCAAACTGATTTGCTGAATCACTTTCATTAACACCTAATAATTGTTCAAAATTATACATCCCAACCCAGTCAAATAATTCTTTTGGATTATTATAAGTTGAAGAATAATTTGTAAAAGCAATTAAAATCATGAAAATCAATGGCACTATCGTAAACACAACCAACCCTAAAGTAGGGAAAGCAAGTAATACTTTATGATAATTTTTACCAGTAAAATCTTTTAACACAGCTCTATCACTATGTTTTCTACCAATAATTCTAGCATTTTGTAATTCAATAGATTCATTAATTTGACTATACCATAAGAAAATTAAAATAAGAGACAATACAATCGCAAATATAGCAATTAATAAAATATTAAAACTATCATCTCTATATTCATAAACAGTAATACCAACAAGTGGATGATCATACTCAGATGATGCAACAGCACCAAAAGTTGGAACATCTAAAATAGCAGGAATACCAAAAAGAATCATAAAAATAACATATAAGATTTGATAAGCTAAATTAAAGATACCTCTTAATCTAGATCCTCTAGATATTTGCCCAAATCCCATAATAAAATAACTCGTTTTAGTCTTCCAATCTCCATCTATAAAATTGTGATAAATATTTAAGAAAAAGTCAGAAATAAATTTACCAATCTTCTTTATGACAAGAGGTATTTTCTTTGAAAAAAATCTTCCTATTCCTAATGGAATAGAGGTTAATACCGCAAGTGCCTTATATAAGATACGTTTATATAAAGGGAGTGCTAAATATTCAATTGTAGTCATAAATTCACCTCTTTTATAAGCAAATAGCACAGGTGTAAAAACCCTGTGCTATCTTCACTAATTATTTTAAGTTTTTACTCTGTTTTTCCAATAACTGTATTGTTGAATGCATCTATATATTCTTGTAAATTTTCAGCAGTACATTCACCATTGATCATAGCAGTAACTAAAACGTTTGGAGCAGACCATGCACCATCAGGAACTGAAGTTTGAGCATGAGCGAAAGCACCTTGAGCTGATAATACAGCAACGTTTGCAGATGCAGCTACTTTTGAATCAGCAGCAGCTTCAACATGACAAGGAGCGATACTAGCATGTTCGAATCTAGCTAATTGACATTCTTTACCTGCTAAGAATTTTGCTAATTCATGAGCAGCAACTAAACGATCAACATCACCAGCAGCACGTTGAGGGTTAACACCTAATAACTTACCACCTAAGAAAGCACCTAAATTTCTAGTTTCACCGTCAACTGTAACAGTTGGCATAACAGCACAAGCATAGTTTTCACCGAAGAAGTCTTTAATACCCTTACCTTCAGCATTAGAAATGTTCCAAGTACCACCGATAGTAGCACATAATTCATTAGAAACTGTTGGAACATCAGCAGTATTAACAAATGCAGGATGGCTAACGATAGCTAAAATAGCCTTAGCAGCCTTTAAACCTTTTTCTGAATTGAAGTCAGCAGAAACTGAAGCGATATTACCATCTTCAGTGAAAGTAATATTATAGTCAGCACCGAATGTAAACATAGCACCAGCACCCCAGAAACCTTCACCTAAATTATAACCAACCTTCATGCCAGCAGCATCTGCAGCATCTAAAATAGCCATCATATCCTTAGCTTGTTCAGCAGAAATTACACTTGAATCGTATTGTAAATAATAAGTGTTATCTCCTGTATAAGGATATGCATAATAAGTATCATTGAATGTAGCACAAGCTTGTGCGAAGTTATTTAATTCTTCATCAATGAATTTAGCATATTGACCAGAAACCTTAGCTAAAGCTCCCTTATTGTATAAGCCTGCTAATTTATCTGATGCAAATTCAAATACATCTGGACCTACACCCCAGTCGATTACTTCTGAGTCAACCTTATCTGGACCATGTTGTTCATAAGTAATTTCATAAGTGTTTGGGTCGCCAGCAGCTTTTCTCGCAGCCTTGAAGTCTTCGAATAAGCCTTCATTAAATTCTTGGTCAGAAGCTGTACCAGAATAAGTTAATGAAATTGTCTTACCTTCCGCTGCTGGTTTAGTTCCACAGCTAACTAATCCTAAAGCAAGTAAAGCTGCAGATCCTAGGGCAAATAATTTTTTCATAACCTTTTTCCTCCTAATTTTTATATTTGCCGTCTCTACTTTAAAAGTAGTAAACTAAGTCTATACCAACAGAATAAATTAAGATCATTTTGTGTGAGCGCTTTTATAAATGATCAGAATAAGTGTGAAGTGATTCTTTTTTCATTCATTCTTCTTTAATAGAACATGAGTACCAATTAATACTGATAATTATCAGCAAAAACATTTTAAAGAGAGATTTTGTTTTATTTATTAAGTCAGAAAAACTGACGTTAATACTAAAATTTAATTCTTTAACAAATATATAGTTTATAAAAATCAATAAATATAATTACAATTATATTGTAAAGCGTTTTCTTTAAGTATTCAAGTCTTTTTTTTACATCCATTACAACTTTCAAAAACAAAAACTTTTTATCGAAAATTTTTCGAAATATCTTCTAAAAAGAAAACAATTTTCAAAAAAAAGGCCTTACAGTAACTGTAAGACCCAAATTCAACCTATTATGCAAGAGTTAAAGTACCAACACCATCTACTACAGATGCATTAAAATCACCTGTTTGACAAACCATATCAGTCCAACTTGCAGTATAACCACTTGTAATATATACAAAGCAACATCCAGTAATAGTTTCATCAGCTTCAAAAGATCCATTTTCAACTAAAATCCATTGATCTCCTCGCTTACCACCCCAAACATAAGCATATAAATCACAAGTACCTTCTTCTGGAACTAAAGCATCGTTAAGTAAATTATCAATAATCAAAGCTTCATCAATTGTAAATGTAGCTTTAATAATTTCTGAAGTACCACCAATTTCTCTTACAGCACCTTCAAAAATTTCTAAATCATAAGATTGATCTAGTTTTGTATCCCAACTTGGTTCAGTACCAACAGGCATAATAACAAACACTACACCATTATATCCAACAGGAACTTCAAACTCACCATCTTTTGCAGGGAAGAACGCACCACCTTCATCAGTAATACCTTCAATCCATGACCAAACATATAAATCATAACTTTCAGGTAAAGATGTTAAACCCTTTAAATTATTTTCTAAAACTTCTAAAGTATATGTAACTTTTGTTGTAACAATTGGTCTTGTTTCAATAATTAAAGTTACTTGTGTAGTAAAGCCTTCATATTCAATAGTAACAGTATGTTCACCAACTTTAGTTAAAACAGATAATTCTTTAATCATGTTTTTGTTAACATTAATAATTTCTGTTTCTTTACCACGCTTAATTTCAAGTTGAAGTTCTGCAAGTTTTACACTAACTTCATCTGTATAAATCACTTCAGGAATAGATTCATCAACAACATCAATTGATTTAATTGCATCAGAATCACAACCGGCAGCAACAAAAACTAAAAGAAAAGATAATAAAAATACCTTTAATAAATTTCTCTTTTTCATATTTTTCCTCCATACTAATACATTTTTTACAAAATTGATTATACTTTCTTAAGAAAAATAAATCAAGAGAAAAAATAAAAGCAAAGGCCGAGAAATCCTTTGCTTTATTTCTTTTATACAATTTCCTGTTGCAAAATAATTAACGCTTAGAGAATTGTGGAGCACGACGTGCTTTCTTTAAACCATACTTCTTACGTTCTTTAGCACGTGGATCACGTGTTACTAAACCAGCTGGCTTTAAAGTTGCACGATATTCAGGGTTAACTTCCATTAATGCACGTGTAATACCTAAACGGATTGCACCTGCTTGACCTGTGATACCACCGCCAAATACGTTAACTAAAATATCAAACTTATCAGTTGTTTCTGTTAATTCAAGTGGTTGTAATACATCTAAACGTACAGCTGCTGAAGGAATATAATCTTCAAATGCACGGCCATTAATTGTAATTGTACCCTTACCAGAACGTAAATATACGCGAGCTACTGAACTCTTACGACGACCTGTACCAAGATATTGAACTAATTTCTTTGCCATTCTTCTTTCCTCCCCTTATTAAGCCTTTACTACGAATTCTACTGGTTTTTGAGCAGCATGTGGATGTTCAGCAGATGCATAAACATATAATTGCTTTCTCATTTGGTCACCTAACTTAGTGTGAGGTAGCATACCATAAACAGCATGTTCTACCATTCTAGTAGGATACTTAGCCATAACTGTTTCAGCAGTTAAAGTTCTAAGACCACCATTGTACTCAGAGTGGTTACGATATAACTTATCTTGCCACTTGTTACCAGTTAATTTGATTTTGTCAGCGTTAATAATGATAACGTTGTCTCCACAGTTTACATGTGGAGTGTATGTTGGCTTATGCTTACCTCTTAATAAAGAAGCAGCAACTGTTGCTAAACGACCTAATGTTAAACCGTTAGCATCGATTACATACCAACCATGTTGAATTGTTTGATTGTTTGCCATGAATGTTTTATTCATTGTCTTGTTTCCTCCTAAGTTATTTTTAATAATTTAGGGCAATTGTGGAATTGCTAAAAAATGTACCATTGAATATTATACACAAAATAAAAACTCTTGTCAACTATTATTTCTCTCATTTTATAATCAGGATCTATAATTTTATTCAATTACTTCTATTTTTCCACCCAATCTATTAATACATAAAATAAAATCTTCATAACCCCTTTGAACCAATTCATAATTATGAATAATACTTATCCCATTAAGCTTCATACATAACAAAATTATAGCAGCGCCATGTCTTAAATCACAAACTTCAAACTCATTTGCCATTAAATAATTGCATCCATTAACGATAACACCTCCATTACTATAAGTAACATCAACACCTATTCTTTTTAAATCATCATATATTTTATATCTGTTTTCAAAAATATTCTCTTTAATAAATGAATCTCCTAAAGCATAAGCGGCTAAAACTCCTAAAATTGGTTGAATATCTGTAGGAATTCCTGGAAATTCAGCTGTTTCAAAATCTAATGGTCCACCAAGACACTTACCAACTTTAATCTCATCTTTAGTATAAGAAATATCATAATGAGCATCTTTTAATAATTTAAGAGGTTTAATCAAATCACTAGTATTAACATTTTTTATAATAAGTTTACCGCTTAAAAGACCTAATATAACATAAGTCATAGCCTCTATTCGATCAGGTACAATATTATGTTTTACCGTTTTAAAATCTAATTTTGCCTTAGTATAAATAATACTATCTTTTATATCAATATTATATCCTGCATTATTTAAAAACTTAATTACATCTAAACCTTCTGGTTCAAATAAACCATTATTAATAACTAATCTATCTAAAGATAATCCGGCCAATAAAGCATTAATAGAAGCTCCAACACTTAATTTATCAAAATTAATAGTTGCCTCTTTTAAGTCATATTTTTTATTTAATATTAACTTATCTTCTAAAATAACATATGAATACCCTAAATCTTCAAATGCTTTTAAATGTAAATCAATCGGTCTTTTACCAATTGAACAACCTCCTGGAAGTAAAATCTCACATTTACTAAATAAAGATAAAAAAGCCCCAATCAAATAATACGATCCTCTTATTCTTCTACATTCATCAAAAATTAATGGTTTATATTTTAAATTAGTATTATCTATTAATAACATATGACCTTTAAACTTGACACTACAATCTAATTTTTTCAAAACACTAACCAAATCAAAAACATCTGAAATTCTAGGAACATTCTTTAATAAAACCTTCCCCTTAACTACTAAACTAGCACAAATAAGCGGTATAGCAGCATTTTTAGCACCATTTACTCTTACTACACCTTGTAAATATTGATTCCCATAAACACGTATCGAAGACACAAAAATCACCTAATATAATAATATTATCAAACATCAAATAAAATAACTTTATTGATATAGAAACTTCTTTTGTGTTATGATATATACGGGTGATAAAATGATTACATATGAAGACATTAGAAAAAACGAAATAATAAATACATATATTGAAGAAGCTGATAAATCATTAATAGCACTAGGATATACAGAACATTCCTTTGCTCACGTATGCAAAGTAGCAAATGATAGTGCCTATATTTTACAATCGTTAGGATATAGCGATAGAGATATCGAATTATGCAAAATTGCAGGTTACTTACATGACATAGGAAATTTAGTAAATAGAATCGACCATTCCCAAAGTGGTGCCATAATGAGTTTTAGACTTTTAGATCATTTAAACATGGATCCAAAAGAAATAGCCTTAATAATCTCAGCTATCGGTAACCATGATGAAGGGACAGGCGTTGCAGTTAACCACATTGCCGCTGCCCTAATATTAGCGGATAAATCAGATGTTCGTAGAAGTCGTGTTAGAAACAAAAATACTACAGCATTTGATATTCATGACAGAGTTAATTATTCTGTTACTAAATCCGGATTATCAATTCACAATGAAGAAAAAACCATTACTTTAAATCTAGAAATTGATACATCAATTTCACCAGTAATGGAATATTTTGAAATATTTTTAAAACGTATGATTATGTGCAAAAATGCAGCTAGTAAGCTTGGTTTACAATTTAAATTAATTATAAACGATCAAGTAATAGCATAACAAAAGTAATTAATTATTTCAATTTTTTTTCATTAATCACTCTAGGCCTCGCCTATTTTAATGATATATTAGTTTCATTTAAGCATCAAATATGTAAAATATTTGGTGTTTTTCTTAAAGCTTAACTAATATTCGATTAGGTATTGTTAGACCCCTACTCATTAAATAATCTATTTTATTATTTGTTGAGTTACATGTAATTATTGCTTTTTTATAAATATTTAAGGCTGCGTTTATATCTGCATTTATTATTCTTTTATCTTTTGTTTGATATAATCCTCTTGATATTCTTATCCCACTATACTTTCCTTTTATTATTGGATCATTATCATAAAAGCTTGATTTTGATGTGTATGATTCGTTTATTACTACTTTCTTTATTCCCTTTTGCCTACATTTAAAGACTAGCTTGTCTTTAAATCTAGAAAGTGGTATTTGAACAAATGATTGATTTACACGCCTTTTATCTTTTCCTTTCAAATCATC
>JBGVRA010000052.1:0-1653 GCA_045127955.1 Anaeroplasmataceae bacterium | reverse complement strand
AAGTATGTGGGCGGAAGATGTTGAAGAAGATTATTTACCAGCAGGAGTATGTTTACGTAACGCATTTTGCAAAGGTATGGTATTTACATTTGACTTTAAAGCATTTGCAAAAGAAGTAGCTAAACAAGAAATGGTACAAGACGTGTGGGGTAACTTCCACAATATAAACAATATTGATTTAATTTTAACAACTTCAATGTTGAAATTATGGGATAGTTATTCAGGTATAGAGGATTACTTAGAAAAGTCTAGTAGAAATGGACATACGTTTGCTTTAACTAAAATAACTCCTGAAGTGCTAGATAACGAACAGACAATGAATTATCAGTTTTTACAATCATTAGAATTAGATGATGAAGATATTTATAATTTAATTAAACCAACAATTGATGAAATTGATGATATTTTAAACTATGATTATAGAAAAGCACTCGTATATTTACGTGGGGTAAACTTAACTGAAAAAACAGTAACTAGACCACCATTTGATTATACTACTGCTATGATGATTGATAGTAGAATGTTAAACGACCCTTATACATACAGTAAAATTAGAAACAACATTAAAAACAGAATTGACCAAATAAAATTAGGAGTAATTGCAGTACATGGTAATTTTAGTATTTTAAGTGGAGACCCTTATTGTTTATGTCAACATATGTTTGGAATGGAAGTAACTGGACTTTTAAAACGTGGTGAAATTTATTCCAAATATTGGCAAGATGAAAAGGTTGAACGTGTTGCTGGATTTAGAGCTCCAATGACAGTACATAACAATATTGTAACAATGAACGTAGCAGATAATGAACAAGTTAATAAGTGGTATAAATACATGAATACGGTAACAATATTAAATGCTTGGGATAATTCATGTGCTACATTGAATGGTTGTGACTTTGATGGAGATACAATTATGACAACGAATAATAAATACGTATTAAAAGGTATTAAAAAGACATTGCCTATTTGTTGTTTACAAGGTTCTTCAACAAAAATTGTACCAACTGAAAAAGATTTTATTAAAGCAAACAAGGCATCATTTGGTAGCGCTATTGGAACAATTACAAATTATGCAACTTCAATGTATAATGTTATTAGTAACTTTGAACAAGGTAGTAAAGAATATGACGAATTATTATACCGTTTAATGTGTATGCAAGATTACCAACAAGCTGAAATTGATAAAGCCAAAGGTTGTTTAGCAAGACCAGTATTAAAAGAATGGTACGATTTTAAAGTTAATAAAATTACCAAAGATGATACACCGGAAATAATAGAGGAGAAAGAATTTAATTTATCAATACTAGCAAATAAAAAACCATATTTCTTTATTTATAATTATGATAAACTTAAAAAAGAATTTATGGAATATTATAAACCAAACAATCAAGTATGTATGGCAAAATATAAATGTGAAATTCACGAACTATACAAAAAACAAAATAAAACGCAACGTGAAAAAGAATTTTTATTAAATTACGAATTTGGTTGTCCAGTTAACGTTACACCATGTTTATGTAATAAAATAGCATGGATGGTTGAAGACCATTTTAGAGATGTTAGTACTTTATATGAAACGGATACTTTTGATTGTGAATTGTTAAAGAACCCCGATGTTACGTATAGTACAACAATGTACAATAAAATTAAAAA
>JBGVRA010000051.1:0-2257 GCA_045127955.1 Anaeroplasmataceae bacterium | reverse complement strand
GGTTTATCTTTTGAAAAAGCCGCTTTTAAATAAGGAACTTGATTATCTTTAACAATACCTAAGTAAGCAATCGTTTTTTGAATTACTTTACCATTTTCTCTTTTAGATTCAACTAATGAAGCATAAGATTTATCTTTCTTTTTCCAAATTCTCAAATACATAATAACACCATCTTTCACACTACATATATTATACTATATTTATTCATAAATATAAATAGTAAATATTCTCACTACATACAAAAATATAAAAAAACTTATGATTATTCATCCATATAATTAGATTTTAATCATAAGTTTTTCATTTTGTTTTCTTAAGTTAAAAGCATTGAGAGGTTACCCTCTTTTCTTTTTTGAATATTTTTGTTATAATTGGTTGAAGTTATGATATAGGAGGATTTTCTATGTTGAAGGAATTTAAAAATGTAAGTGTTAATTATGAAGCTGATGCTATTATAGAAATTAACGATAAAAAATATAAAATTCATGATTGTGTAGATGGTGAAGATATTTTAGTTGAAATAGATGGTAAATACCCTAAACTTTCAAAGGTTTTAAAACCTAGTAAATACCGTGTTAATGATGGCTGTAAATATCAAAAAGAATGCGGTGGATGTCAGTTTATGCATATTTCTTATGATTATGAATTAGAACTTAAGAAAAAGTATTTAGAAGAGCTATTTAAGCCTTTTAGAAGTGTTAAGGATATAGATGTCATTTCAATGTTTGAACCGCTTCATTACCGTAATAAAGCGCAAATGACTTATAAATTATCTAAAACAAAACAAGTTGTTTGTGGTTTTTATGAAGAGTATTCTCACAGAATTGTTACTGTTAATGATTGTATGTTACAAGCCAATATGGCTAATAACTTAATTAAGGATTTAAATAATATTTTATCTAAACATAAGATAAAACCATATGATGAAAAGACTAGAGATGGTGTATTAAGACATGTATTTGTCAGATATGGTTTTAATACTAAAGAGTTGATGCTTGTTATTGTAACTAACGGCGAAATGTTTCCGGGAAGAAATAATGTAGTTAAAGATTTGTTGAAAACAAATCAAAACATTACTACAATAGTTCAAAATTATAATGCCAGAGACACATCTATTGTTTTAGGTGATTCACAAAAAGTATTGTATGGTCCTGGTTTTATATATGAAAAAGTTGGTAATTATAAATTTAAAATCTCGCCTAAAAGTTTCTTTCAAGTAAATACATTAGGAATGAAAAAATTATATGATACGGCTTTATCTAAAGCTAATATTAAACCAACAGATATTGTTTTAGATGCTTATTGTGGTGTTGGTACAATTTCTATTTTTGCATCTAAATATGCTAAAGAAGTTATAGGGGTTGAACTAAATAGACAAGCAGTTAATGACGCTAAAATTAATGCTAAATTAAACAATATAACTAATATAGATTTTATTGCAGATGATGCAACTAATTATATTACTCATGCTGCTAAAAATAGAGAAAAGATTGATGTTATTATTATGGACCCACCAAGAGAAGGTTCGACTAAACAATTTATTAATGCTATTGGTTATTTAAAGCCAAGACAAGTAATATATATTAGCTGTGATCCTACCACTTTAAAAAGAGATTTATATTTATTTTTAGATAATGAATATGAAATAAAATCTATAACTGGTGTAGATATGTTTAGTAGAACTAAACATGTTGAATGTGTATGTACACTTTCTTTAAAACAAAGACACAATGAAAAAGAGTAAATTTAATTATTATAAATAATAATTAAGATTAGTGTCTTTATCAAACATAAAAAATTGAAAATAACGTAAAAATCGAGGTGATGTGAGATGCTGAGTGTCTTTATTCACCTTTTTTCTTTATAGTAAATAATAAATAGCAATGTTCACAAAATGAATGTTGCTATTTTTATTTGCTCCACCAACTTTGCTTCTTTTTGGTAGATAAAGAAGATGCGAAAGCATGTTTTTCAAAGTCAATTCTAAATTTACCATCGAGCAATTATTTTTTTATATAATGAGGTTGTCTTAAACAAAGAAGCGGAGGAAATTAAAATGTTAAACAATTATGAAAATGAAATTTTTGATAAAGCAATGGAATATGCAAATGCTGCAAAGTATGAATTAGCTATAAATTATTTATTACCATTAGCAACAAATGGTGATGAAGAATCGATTAATAATCTTGGTGTATGCTATTTACGTTTAAAAAAATATGAACAAGCATACAAGTGGTTTAAAAAAACAACAGATACA
>JBGVRA010000050.1:0-1833 GCA_045127955.1 Anaeroplasmataceae bacterium | reverse complement strand
TTAAACTTGCTAATAAAAATCAAGGGTTTTTTGAAAAAAATTTAAATTTTTATATTTTAATTTTATTGCACGCTGACGCAGACCTATTGCTAGGTCTCTTTTTGGATTAATTATTAGTTAATTTTAACATTTTTTGCATTTGACCGTATTTAAATTTATTCCAATTTCCTTCTTGACTAATTAATCTTACTTCATTCTCTATATGCCATATTAAACTTATCTAACAAAAAGTTGTGTATATAAAGTTTAATGGCTAAAATTAAAATTCGTAAGATTAATTAGTCAAGAAGTTTTCTCGGCATAAAATTAAATACTACTTTTTGCCTTTTATGTTACTTTTAATCCTGTATATTGCATTACCAAATCTCTAATTCCTTATATTTCTTTTTCACAGTTCCATAATACATTCTCAAAAATTTATTTAATCCTGCTATCTTTGCTACTTTTTTTGCTTTACCTTCTTCTTCTTTCTTAACAATATAATCATATAATACATCACCAGATTTACAACTTGTTTTTATTGCTCTCATTACTTCATAACCCGCTTTTCTTAAATATTTATTCCCTCGTTTTGATATATGCCTAATAGTTGCATTAAATTGACCTGATTGATAAGGTGGTGCATCCAATCCTGCATAAGCAATTAAACACCCAGCATTATTAAATCTCCTAATATCTCCAATTTCAGCAATAATTCTAGGAGCTAATTTTTTTCCGACACCTGGCATCTCGATTATTTCCTCATATTCAGGCAAAGTACTTGCAAGTTTATTCATTTCTGATATAATTAAATCAGTTGAGTTAATACACATTATTAATTCAGCTACACAATTTTTTGCTATTAATTGTGTATTTTGATTATTAGGACGAGGAGAAATTGTATTTAAAGCAAGAGTATAAATTTTATTAGCTAGGGTTATTCCAGCGCCTTTATGTCCTAATTTTTTTGCTAATTTATCAATCTCATTAACAAATGTAGATTGTTTTTTCTTTGTAACTAAATCAGGATGATAATAAATTTCAAAAATTTTTAAACCTAAAACAAAATTATTTTCATCAAGTAATTGATAATAACCTGGAAATGTTATATCACATAGATCAGAAAAATTGTTTTTTAATTTTATTTTAATAGCTGTTTGATTATTATACTGTCTTGATAAAAATCTTAATTCTTGATATGTTTCCTCAGTTATATTATATCTATTTAATTTAAACCAATTATCACAACAATATTCAGCTAGTTTTAAAGCATCTTTTTTATCTGTTTTTGCTTTTCTTAATCCTCTATCTAAATATTTTTTGATTTTTAGAGCATTTTCTGCAATAACGAAATAACCTTTATCTATTAGGTAGTATAATACAGGTAAATGATATGTTCCTGTTTCTTCCATAACTATTTTTAAATCTTCTTTAGGAATATTCTCTAGTTTTTTAACTAAAAAATCTAAACCATCAATATCGTGATTTATTTCAAATGAAGGCTCTATTACCTCACCATCATTCTTCATAATAGATATTGTACTTTTCCCTTTTGAAATATCAATTCCGACACCATATTTCATATTTATCTTTCCCTTCTAATTCTTTATTATGATTGGGTCCATCTCATTCACATAGTCTCAATTTGGTTCTTTACACGAGCATAATATTAGCTCAACTTGCTTAATCGAATATATTATGTGAAGGAAGGTTAACACTTTAACCGACGAGAACTTTATCTCTAAATACTTACCGTTAACCAATCATACCACTATCATAATAAAAATAAGTGTAATTTTCAATCACTAACTAGTGATTTACTCCTTACACTTTTATAGTACCAAAATACTTATA
>JBGVRA010000049.1:0-21827 GCA_045127955.1 Anaeroplasmataceae bacterium | reverse complement strand
ATTTTCTTCAATAGTAAGATTTCTTCGTCAGTTAATTTTGAAATTCTTTTGGGAGTTTTATACTTCTTTAGAATATAAATAGCTGTAGTACCAAATTTACCATTAAAAAATGGCTTAAATTCAGGAAAAAGCTTATCCATTACATTAGTTAGTTTAACTAAATGTAATGAGCGTTCTTTAACTAAAGCTTCACGTAATCTTGTGAGTGATTTTAGTGAAGAAATATGATATGATGATAAATGATAGGGCTTGTAGTCTACAGACAAAAGCACTTTAGAGATCGTCATAGCATCTAACTTATCAGTTTTAGTCCTGCGTAACGTAAAAGCATCGGAAACTTTCTTGATTAGGTATGGATTAAACTGCATGAATGAATAACCATGTTCATTCAAGAAAGGCATAAGATTATCTCCATAGTGACCTGTAGCTTCAAGTCCTATTCTTATTTCTTTGGAATGATCTAAAGAATCAAGAATACTTAGTAGATAATCAAATCCTTCTTTAGAGTTATTAAAAGAGAAAGAATTTTTAATAACTTTACCTGTTTCAGTTTGAATGAAACAGTCATGTTTAAATTTGGAAATATCAATTCCAATAAGGTACATAAAATAACACCTCCAATAAAAATAAATGTACCAAACACTTGTGTAACCAACAGTTTCTACTCGTGTAGCCTTGTGATTTATAAAGCATCAAGTGCTAACTAACTAATCACCACTTTAAAATAAAAACTGTGGTAAGAGCCTCCGAAAACAATCTAAAGTTGTAAATTTATAGAAACAAATCCACAGTGTTTATTAAATTATAGCATCAATAAAATGATGTGAAAATAATTGAGGTGTAAGAAAGGAGAAAGTATTATTAACTTAGTTCAATTCTTACTAATTTAATAATACAAGGATCTTATGACAAAAAAATATGGATTATTAACAGCAATTTCTATGGTAGTAGGAATAGTTATAGGTTCAGGTGTATTTTTTAAAGTTCAAGATATACTAGAAGTTACAAACGGGAATGTTTGGGCTGGAGTCTTGGCCTTAGTAATAGGCGGAGCCATAATGATAATATGTGCCCTAACCTTTTCTATCTTAGCTACTAAATACACAAAAATAAACGGAATAGTTGACTATTCTGATGAAATAGTAGGAAGAAAATACGGTCACTTAATGGCATGGTTTATCGCCTTAATTTACTACCCAGCAATGACTAGTGTTTTAATTTGGGTAACAGCAAGATACACAGGAGTATTATTTGGTTGGGAATTAAATAGTGCAAATGTAATGACCTTAGGTATGATTTATTTTGTGGCGATACTTTCACTTAATGCATTATCTCCAAAACTTGCAGGAAAACTTCAAGTTTCAACAACAGTAATAAAATTGATACCACTTATTTTAATGGCTGTAGTTGGTTTTATTTATGGTTTAATTAATAATGTAGTTAAATATCAAGTGATAAATGGTGAAGTTGTTAAAATAGGAGCAACATCAATTCAAATATTGATTGAGAATTTTAAAACAAGTGGAGAGTTTTCATTTATTAGTTTATTAAAAGCTTTAGTTGCTGCAGCATTTGCATATGAAGGTTGGATGGTTGCAACTTCAATTTCTGAAGAACTTAAAAACGCAAGAAAAAACCTACCAGTTGCTTTATTAGTAGGTACAATTATAATTATGTTAGTTTATGTTCTTTACTTTTTAGGTGTAACAGGAGGAGCTACAACTGAAGTACTAATAAATGGTGGAGCCCAATATGCATTCTTACAAATTTTTGGCGATTTATTTGGTACTATTTTAAATGTATTTATCGTAATATCATGTATAGGAACATTAAATGGTTTAATGGTTGCATCAACAAGAGCTTTTTATACAATAGGTAAAAGAAATGCTAATTCTAGATTTAATATGTTTAAAAATATTGATCAATCAACAAATATGCCTATGAACTCAGTAATAATGGGTGCGTTATTAATAGGGTGTTGGTATGTGTTCTTTTATGGAGCTAATCTGACAAAAAGTTGGTTTGGACCATTTGTGTTTGATTCATCTGAATTACCTATTATAACAATGTATGGTATGTATTTTCCAATTTTTATCATAATGATTATTAAATTAAGAAAAGAATTAGGTATATTTAAAGGAATAATCTTACCAATATCAGCTTTAATAGCTAGTGGATTTATGGTGTTTGCTGCCGTATATTCACATGGCATATCAGTAGTTTATTATATGATATCTTTTGTAGTTATTATGGGAGTAGGTTGTATATTATTATTCATTCCTAAAAAAGAAGAAAGATTAAAATAAAAATCCGCAAATTTTGCGGATTTTAATTTTTAAAAAACTTATTTAATTCATCAATATAAGTTACAGGATCAGCTAAATAACTTATTCCGTGGGCAGCATTTTTAATTGATACAAAATGCTTTTTATTACTACTGCATGATTCATATAATTTAACACTCATATAATGAGGAACAAAATCATCTTTATCTCCATGAATAAAAATGATAGGCAAACTACATTTTTTAATTGAATCAATAGGATTAGCTTCATCTAAATTAAATCTTCCAAAAATTCTAGCTCCAAGTTTAATAAAAGGATAGCATAAATTAGGAGGTAACTTCATATCCTTTACACATTTTTTAATAATATCTTCAGATTTATTGTAACCACAATCCGCTAAAATACCAATAACATTTTCTGGTAAGTCCATTGAACTAGCATTCATTACTGTAGCGGCTCCCATAGATACACCAGTTAATATAATCTTTTGATCTTTACCAAAATTATCACAAACATAATTAACCCAAGACATGCAGTCACGTCTTTCATTAATACCAAAGCTAATAACATGACCTTCACTTTCGCCTGATGCTCTTTGGTCAACAATAAGAGCATTTCTACCACAGGCAAAAGCTCTTTTTACTCCAGTTGACATATCTCTTGTTGAATTTCCACGGTAACCATGAAACATGATTTCTAGTGGCACGTTATCATATCTTTTAAAATATCTACCATGTAATTTTAAACCATCAAATGATGTTATTGTGATATTAGTGTGAGGATATGTATTAACCTCATTAATATCAGCTATAATTTCATTTTTATAGTCTTTAAAAATATCATCGTCAGGAATATCAATTACGCCTGTTGGTAATGGTTTATTTTTGTTATAAAATGTTTTATAAAAACAAATGTATGAAATTAATAATATTAACAATATTATTGAAAATAAAACAATTAAGACAATAAAATACCAGTCCATAATAACACATCCTTACATTTTTAAAATATATCATAAACATATATTTTAATCAAGATAAGAATTATGTTGAATTATGTAAGTTTTTAATGTAAAATGCAATTAGAGAGTAGGGATGCGTATGGAAAAAATAGAAGTTAATTATAAGAATAAAAAAAGATACAAGACTAGTAAATATCCGATGAGACAATCATTATTTTGGACTTGGTTAATTTGGATGTTAAGTAAAATGGCTTTATTGTCAAGAAAGTATAAGATTGAACAAATTAATATGGAAGGATTAAAGCCTCCATATATAATGTTATCTAATCATATGTATTTTATCGATTTTGAGATAGCTTCACAAATAACATATCCACATCGTGTTAATAATGTAGTAAATATCGATGGATATATTGGTAGAGCGTGGTTATTAGAACTTATTGGTTCTATTTGTACAAGAAAATTTTCTAACGATTTACATTTAGTTAAATCGATTAGACATGTAATAAAAAAAGGAGATATTTTAAGTTTATATCCTGAAGCTAGATATTCGGCTTGTGGTATTACATCATATATACCACCTAGTGTTGCAAAAATGGTAAAAATGAATAAGGTTCCTGTTGTTGTCTTAATTCATCACGGTAATCATTTACATACTCCATTTTGGGATTGGAAAAGAAAAAGAAAAGTTCCTTTATATGCTAGATGTGAACAATTATTAACTAAAGAAGATGTAGAAAAATTAAGTGTTGAACAAATTAATGATATTATTCAAGAGGCTTTTATCTATGATGATTATAAATATCAAAAAGAAAATAATATTTTAATTACTGAAAAATACAGGGCTGAAGGATTACATAAAATATTATATAAGTGTCCACATTGTTTAAGTGAAGGAAAGATGGATTCTAAGGGAAGTGAAATTTTCTGCAAAGAATGTGGTAAAAGATGGAATTTACGTGAAGATGGGTATTTAGAATCTTTAGATGGAAATACTGTTTTTAATCATATTCCGGATTGGTATAATTGGGAAAAAGAATGTGTAAAACAAGAAGTCTTAAATGGTACTTACAGTTTTAATGATGATGTTTTTGTTTATTCACTTCCTAGGACAACCAAACCAATTAAGCTAGGTAATGCTAAAGTTAGTCATAGTATTGATAAAGGTTTTATTTTAGAAGGTCATTATAATAAAGCTGATTATAGGATAATAAGAACACCTTTGTCAGCTAACAGTTTACATATTGAATTTAGTTATGTTCATATTCGTCATGATGATTGTTTTGTTATTAATACAGAAGATGATTCATATTTCTGTTATCCAACAAAAGAAAATGTCATTACTAAGCTTAGTTTTGCTGTAGAAGAAATTTATAAGTATAATTTAGAAAAAATTAATAAAAAATAATAAAAAGTCTTGCTTGTTACGTAGCGTAATCATATAAAATGTTTTTTGTGGAGGTGATTATGTGTATACAACTGGCGAAATTGCCAAACTTTGTGGTGTTTCGGTTAGAACTGTTCAATATTATGATTCTAGAAAAATATTAGTTCCTAGTGAAATATCAGAAGGTGGTAGAAGATTATATTCTTTTGAAGATGTTAATAGATTAAAAACTATTTGTTTTTTAAGAAATATTGGTATTTCTATTGATGGTATTAGTGATCTAATTAAAAATGATGATAAAGATCAAGTTATTAATTTATTACTTAATAATCAAGAAAAAGAATTGATTTTACAAAAAGAAGAAATAGAAAAGAAGCTATATCTTATTGCAAATTTAAAAGAAGGAGTAAAGGGAATAAATAATTTATCATTAGAGTCTATTGATACTTTATCATATGTAATTGATAATAAAAAGAATGTAAAAAAATTACATATAATGCTTATCGTATTAGGTCTTCCGTTTTCAATTATGGAAATAGTTACTGTTTTGATATGGATTTTTTCTAGTAATTTTATTCCATTTATTTGTTTTTTAGGGTTTGATATTATCTTTGGAATATTCATTTCTATTTATTATTTTAATAGAACAGTTTATGTTTGTCCTAATTGTCATAATATTTTTAAACCAAAATTTAAAGAAGCTTTTTTTGCAAAACACACACCAAAACTTAGAAAGTTGACTTGTACTTGTTGTGGGTATAAGGGATATTGTGTAGAAACTTATAGAAAGAAGGAGAAAAAACATGCCTGAAGTTATGGATATGTTACCATTATTAATTCCGCTTATTATTCTACAATATGGATTAATGATTTATGCTATTATTCATATTGTAAAACATGATAAATACAAAACATTAAATCGTGTTTCATGGTTAGTTATTGTATTACTTATTAATTTTATTGGTCCAATTCTTTATTTGGTATTAGGTAAGGAAGAATAGTATGGAAATATTAAAGATTAATAATCTTTATAAAAAATTTAATAATAAAGAAGTTTTAAAAGGTTTATCATTATCAATTAAGGAAAATAGTATTTTTGGTTTTGTAGGTAAAAATGGCGCAGGTAAAACTACTACTATGAAGGCTATATTAGGGCTTTTAAAGATTGATAATGGCGAAATTTATGTTTGTGGACAAAAAGTAAAATATGGCGAAACTAAAACTAATAGCTATATTGGGTATTTACCTGATGTTCCAGAATTTTATTCATTTATGAAGCCGTTAGAATATTTAAAATTATGTGGCGAGGTTTTTAATTTAGATAGTGATGAAATCGAAAAAAGAAGTAAAGAACTTTTAAAAATTGTCGGATTAGAAAATGAAGATGGTTATATTAAGGGATTTTCTAGAGGAATGAAACAAAGACTTGGTATTGCTCAAGCTTTACTTGGAAAACCCAAACTTTTAATATGTGATGAACCTACATCAGCTTTAGACCCAATTGGTAGAAAAGAAATATTAGATGTATTAGTATCAGTTAAAGATATGACAACTGTTATTTTTTCTACACATATTTTATCTGATGTTGAAAGAATATGTACTGATGTTGCATTGATAAATGATGGAAAGATTGTTATGAGTGGTACTATTGATGAATTAAAAAAGAATTCTAAGGAAGAATTTATTGTTGAGGTTACTAATAAATCAGATGTAGAATTATTTAATTGTTATAATGATATTATTATTTTAGGAAATACAATTAAATTTAAAGGTGATAATGATTTAATGAACCAAGTTTTAGAATTTATTAGTAAAAATAAAATAATGATTAATAAGATAGAAAAACAAGAATTAGATTTAGAATCATTATTTGTAGAGGTGGTGTCAAAATGAAATCATTTCTAGCATTTTTTAAAAAAGAATTTTTAGATAGTATTAGGTCTCATAAAGCATTGATATTAATAATTTTATTTACAGCCTTTGGTATTATGAATCCTGCAATAGCTAAGCTTACTCCTTGGTTACTTGAAATAATGGCTGAGGAATTAGCTGATAGTGGTATGAATATTACAGTTATAGAAGTTGATGCTTTTACATCATGGCAACAGTTTTATAAGAATATTCCTATGGCATTAATAGCTTTTGTATTTATTTATAGTAATATATTTACTAAAGAATATGAATCAGGTACTTTAATATTAATGTTAACAAAAGGCTTAAAAAGATATAAAGTAGTCTTATCTAAATTATTATTAATGTTAATAATGTGGACATTAGGATACTATTTATGTTTTGGTGTTACTTATATTTATACTGCTTATTATTGGGATAATAGTATTGTTAATAATTTGTTATTTACAAGTTTTAATTGGTATTTATTTGGTGTGTTTGTAATTTCTTTAGTAGTGTTATTTTCAGTTATTTTTAAAAATATTTCAGGGGTTTTATTAAATACATCTTTTATTGTAATTATTATTTATATAATTAGTCTAATTCCTAGACTAACTAATTATATGCCTACTTCATTAATGAATACTGGTTCATTAATGATTGGGATTGAATCCTATGATATTTATATTAAGACAATAATTATTACTTTAGTTTTAAGTTTAGTGTCAAATGTTTTAAGTATTATATATTTTAATAAAAAAGAAATTTAAGTGCTTATGGCACTTATTTTTTTTGGTGATATAGTCACAGAAAATAAAAATTAAATTTAATATAATATAGCTATAGAAAGGAGAAATATGTATGTTAGTAAAAGTAAATAGTAAAAATTTTAATGAAGTAATAAATAATGAAGGATATGTTTTAGTAGACTTCTATGCTGATTGGTGCGGTCCATGCCGTATGTTAGCGCCTATTTTAGATGAAATTGCAGAAGAAGAAAATAATCTAATAATAGGTAAAATAAATGTTGATGATGATGGTAATTTGGCTTATAAATATGACGTTTCTAGTATTCCAACAATGATTTTATTTAAAGATGGTAAAGAGTATAAAAGAATGGTAGGATTTAAACCTAAAGCTCTTATTTTATCTAAAATAATCTAATTTAGTTATTATAATATTGAAAAAAAATCATATTTTTGTTAAAATCCTTTTTGTTTGGAGATGATAAAATGAAATGGGTAACAATATATGGTAATGCACAATCAACAGTAATGCCACACCCTGCAGTATACGGAAAAAATTTAACACTTAGGTATCCTACCTATATTCCATTTAGCGGCAAAAAACTTAAAATAAGATTAGAGAATTTTTGTGGTAAAGAAAATGTGTCTATTGATTCTGTTTATGTTGCATTAGGAGATAGTTTATCTGATAGACAACAAAAAGGAAAATATTTAACTTTTAATGGTAATAAAAATTGTATTATTACTGCTGGTGGTTCTATTTTAAGTGATGAATTAGAATTTGAGACAATCAAAGATAAATATCTTATAGTTTCAATTTATTGTAAAAACTATACGGATTTAACATCAGGTGTTAATATTATAGGACCATTATCAAAAGGATATTTTGCCTATGGTAATCAAGTAGAATTTGAAAAATTAGATATTAACACATCACATACTACAAATTGGGTTCATTTCTTAACTAATATTGATATATATACAGATGATTCTAATTATGCTATAGTTTGTTATGGAGATTCTATAACAAGCCAAGACTGGCCTGATTATATGATGTTAGAATTAAAAAATAACGGTATAAATAATGTATCAGTTGTAAGAAAAGCAGTTTCAGGAACAAGAATTTTAAGAGAATATAATTGTATAACTTATCAGTCATATGGATTAAAAGGAGAAAAAAGATTTATTCATGAAGTTTCTAATGTTAGTGGAGCTCAAAAACTTATCATTCAGCATGGAATAAATGATATTATTCATCCTGTTGGAGAAGATGTAAATATCTTTAGACCTATGAGTGATTTACCTACTTTAGAAGAATTAAAAAATGGTATGAATTATTATTTAGATGAAGCTTATAAATTAAACTTAGAAACATATGTTGGAACACTAGTTCCTATTTATAATTGGCGTACATATGCTAAGTTTAGAGAAGATTTAAAAAATGAATTTAATGATTACTTGAAAACATTAAATTATATCGATTTTGGCCAAGAAATAGGTGAAGAAATTAATGGTGAATACCATTTTAAAGATGGCTGTGATTCAGGAGATCATCTTCATCCATCAAAATATGCATATCAACAAATGGCTAAACTTGCAGTTAAGAGATTATTTAAATAATCTCTTTTTCTTTATTTTTACATGTGGTATACTATGATTAGGTGGTACTATGAAAATTAAAATTGAACTTGGAAATATAATAAATTATGAAGTAGATGCGGTAGTAAATGCTGCAAATCAACAGCTTATGGCAGGTGGCGGTGTTTGTGGAACTATCTTTAAGGCGGCAGGATATGATGTTTTAAGTAAAGAGTGTAGAAGTATAGGATATTGTCCTACAGGTAGTGCGGTAATAACTAGCGGCTATAATTTAAAAGCTAAGTATATAATTCATGCGGTTGGTCCAATTTATAAAGATGAAACTAGTGCTAAATACTTAAAAAGCTGTTATGAATCGATTTTACGAATAGCTTGTGAATATAATTTAAAAACTATTGCTATTCCATCTATTTCAACAGGAATATATGGATATCCTAAAGAACAAGCAGCTTTTATTGCTTATAACACGATTAAAGAATATAAAACAACTAATATAGAAGAAGTTATATTAGTTTGTTTTGATAAAGAAACATTTGATATATATGGGAGGTTATTATGACAGAAAAAATTAAATTAGCTTATGCTATTGCTTTAGTTGCACATAAAAATCAATATGATAAAGTAGGAGTTCCATATATAAATCATCCTTTAACAGTTTCTAGTTTTTTAAATACAGAAGATGAGAAGATAGTTGGCTTATTACATGATGTAGTTGAAGATACAGCTGTTACATTAGATGATTTAAGATTGTTTTTTGATGAAAATATCATTGAAGCTATAAATTTATTAACTCATAAAGAAGATGATAGTTATATGGATTATTTAGCTAAAATAAAAGAAAATAAATTAGCTAAGGCTGTTAAGTTGGCTGATTTAAGACATAATATGGATATGTCTAGATTTGAAAATCCAACAGATAAAGATTATGAAAGATTAGAAAAGAAATATAAACCAGCATATAAGTTTTTAACAGAATAGTGGTGATGGTATGAAAATTTATATTTTAAGAAAATCATTATCTGATTTGAAAAATCCTATTATTAAAAAAGAATATGATACGAATTCTTTAAATATAAAAGATTTTATCAAAGAAATGGTTATTAAAAATTATAATAAAAATATTAAAGATAGTATAGATCTATGTATTAATTTAGCTATAGATGAATTTATTGATGGAAGTTATTATATTGTTAATAAAACTAAAAACATAAAATATGAAAATATCTTAGATGAATTAAAAATAGATGAATATGATGAAATTATTTTAATTAAATTAAAATATGTTAGAGGTATCATATGGTAAATGTAGATAAATATATAAATGAAATAAAAAATGAAGATTTAAAGCTATATTTTAAATTAGAATATTATGAATTATTTCAAAGACAACTTCCAATGGGTAAAAAGTTTATTGAAAAATTTGATAATGATTTAAAACAAATATTTCCTAAATCATATAATACTTTAATTAGTAAATTAAATGAAGAACATGTGTTATATAAATCATTATTAATTGATACTATACTATTAGAACACGGTTATTATTCATATACTGATTTAAATACATTAAAAAATATACCTAAAGGTGATTTTGGTGGTCATAGAACTAATTATGCTACTTGGAAGTATTATGCAAAAGGCTTAGAAGTAAATGCATTTACTATGCAAGATGTTTTTAAATTCTTAGATGAAAATCCTATTTTCTTTAAATTTTTAATGCCTCTTATTTTAGACAAAGGAAAAATAGAAGATTTTAAAGTATTAAATGAGATGATTAAACAAGCTAAATTAGAAGATAATATTAGAGGTACGATCTTTGTAGAAATATTTAAATCTAGTAATATTTTATGTATTAAATATTTTATTAATGAAATAAAGGAAAATAATTATTTTAGATTTAAAGCATTAAAAGAAATAGCTTCATATACATCAGGATATGAGTCACAATTAGATATAAAAGAATGCATAAATATCTTTGAAGATGCAATTAATTATAACTATGAAAAGTATTTAAAAAGTGATTATCAACATAATGCTTATTTTTTATCTAGATTAAAACAATTTAATATTGATAAATATCATGAATATTCTATTTTAGCTCTTAAATCTAATAATAGAAAAGCTATTATGGCAAGTCTTGCTAAAAATATGTATCGAAAAGATGATTATTTCTTTGAAACACTATTAAAAGATATTTTAAATATAGAGTTAGAATTAGAATATTTCTGTTATATGCCAGATATAAATCCGAAGTATATTACTTCTGATTTAGCATCTGATTTATTTAATAAATTCTTACCATATTTTGATATGATGGATAAAGTTAATTATCATTATAAGATGGATAATGATATTATTTATGCAAGAGATATATCAAAAAGTAAAATGATTAGAAATTTAGTTATTTTAGCTATCAAATCAAATGATAAATCATTAATAGAAAAATTAGATGAAAGAAGACCTAAATTTAATGAAGAAACTTTAGCTTATTATTTAGAAAATACTAAAGGTTATTCTAAATTAAATATAAGAAGTGAAGCTTTAACATTCTTAAAAACTGATAATTATGAAGCATTAAAATTCTATAGTAAACAAAATATTAATCTTACATTAGATGAAGCTATTATAGTTTCTGATTACTTAAAATCTAAAAAAGAAAGTATCAAGAAAAATATTTATAATGAATTTATGAAATCAGATAAAAAGCATGAGATAGCTGAGTATTTAGTTTCTACAGATATAGAATATAAGGTAAGCATTGGAAATGACATGAATGAAAAGCTAGGTGTTAAAAAATTAGAAATAGTTAAACCTGTTGATAAGATAGAAGAAGTCTTAAAAACAAAAGTTAAAATACCTAAGCTTGAAGAATTATCATATAAAAGTTGTCTTAAGTATTTTCTAAAACTTGAACAATTTATAAAAGAAAATAAAGATTATGAATATAATCCAATATACCATGATGGTTTAGTAACCTTTGGAACAGTTTTTTCACCTATTTCTTTTGGTGATAATATTGATTCATATCCTTTAGGACGAAAGTTATATGAATATTTAAGTGATACATTAGATGATATAGAATATGTTTATCTAGCTAATGATTTATATAATATGTCTAGACCAGAAAAAGAATATAATAAAGTATTTAATATGGATCTTAAAAAGGCAAGTTATTTAAAAGAAAAAAGTAAATCTTTAGCCATGGTAATAACAAGAAGTATACTTCCATATATTATTAAAGAAAAAAATATAGAAGATAAAGTATTATATTATTTACTAGCTTGTTTGGAAAAGGATAATACATACGGTAAGCATAATTTATATATTTACCATGATAATTTCTCATTATTTTCTTTATGCTTAAAATGTAGTAGTGATCATTTACTTGATATTATTAAATATTTAATTTGTTATTGTTTGAAATATGATAGAGTACCACCTGTAGGTTGGGAAGCTATTATTAAAATAATAGATAAGAATTTATTAGATGATGAAATAATGAGATATTTCATCCTTAAAATGAAAAAGTTAAGAGAAATAACATGTGAAGAACCTAGTATATATATTAATAATCCTGACTTTAAATATTTAAGATTTAAAGAATTTATAACTAATACTATAAATGAAGCATTAGAAGTAGAATTTAATAGAGGAACAACTGATACTATCTATACTAATTTTATTTTTTCAGCAAATGAATATTATGGATTAGATACCTATATTAAAGCTATTTATGCTTTAAGAAAATTAACACTAGTTAGAGGTAATTATTTTTACGGTACTGAAAAGAATGTTGTTATTTCTAAAATATTAAAAAAGACAGTTAAAATAGAAACTGATACATATGATAAATTCTTATTATTAGTAAAAAAATATAATATAACAAAAGAAGAATTAATAAAAGCTTCTATTTATAATCAAGAATATATAGATTATGTTGATAAATATTTAAATATTAATTACTATAAATCAGCAGTATATTATTTTATGGCTCATTTAAATGAAGAATTAGATGAGACAAAACAAGAAAAAATAAAAGAATACTCAGTAATTGATTATATTGATTTCAAAGAAGGAGCATTTGATCAAGATTGGTATGAAGAAATGATATCAAATATTGATAGTAAAGATTTTAAATTAATCTATGATAATGCTAAATATATAACTGTTGCTGGTCTTCATAAAAGAGCTCAAAGATTCTTTGAAGCTAGAAATAATCAAATAACAAAAGAAGAATGTATTACTAAAATAAATGATACAAGAAATAAAGATTATGTATTAATATATAGTTTAATTCCATTAGAAAATGATATAGATTTATATGAAAGATATATGTATTTACAAGAATATCTAAAGATGAGTAAAAAGTTTGGTAGCCAACGTCAAGCAAGTGAAAGAAGAGTAGTAGATATTGCCTTAGATAACTTAGCTAGAAATGCTGGGTATAATGATACTGCTATTTTTATTTATGAGATGGAGGTATCTAATCAATCAAATAAATTACAAGAATTATTAATAGATGATATAAAGATAATACCATATATTAATCATTTAAAGATAAGTTTAGCTGTTTATAAAAATGATAAAAAAATAGCTAGTATTCCAGCTAAATTAAATAAAAATAAAGAAGTAATAGAATTAAAAGAACAAATAAAATTAGACCAAAATAAATTAAAACGTATAGTAAAAAGTTTTGAAGAAGCTATGTGTAATAAAACTATGTTTAGTTATGATACTTTAATTAAAATATCAAAAGATTATATAATTAATAATGTTTTATCTAAACTTATTTTTATATCTAATAATACCCCATTAATATTTAAAGATGATAACTTATATGATTTAAATTTAAATCAAGTAAAACCAGATTTAATATACATTGCTCACCCAATAACATTAAAAGATAATAATGTATTAAATGAATGTATTAATTATGTTATTAAAAATAATATTAAACAACCATTTAAACAAGTTTTAAGAGAGTTTTATACTAAATCTAGCCAAGAATTAACCCAAGAGGATTGTTGGCGTTTTAGAGGCTTTAATGTTGATATTAAGAAGTGTATAGCTGCATTAAAGGGTAAAAACTGGTCGATAAGTGAAGAAATAGGTTTAAGAAGAGTTCATTATTACAGCAATACCATTTCAGTGTTATTCAAAGAATTTGACTTACCTTATACTTATGATTTAGATAATTATAATCAAGAATTACATACTATTTCATTTATCAATAGAAAAACTTATGAACAAATCTTAATAAAAGATGTAGATGATATAGTATATTCAGAAACATTAAGAGATGTAGATTTAATGATTAGTATTAGTTCTAATTCTATTTACGATTATGAACTTGCCTTAAGCACAACAGAAATAAGACAAGAAATATTAAAATCATTAGTAGAAATATTAAATTTAAATAATGTCGGATTCTTAAAAGATAATATTAAAGTAGAAGGTAAATATGGTAATTATTTAATTAATATAAGAACAGGATTAGTATTTAAAGAAGGTAAAGGTAATTTATTTTTAAAAACTATTTATAGTACTAATAAACCTATATTATTAGATTTTATAGATGAAGATCCAATGACTTCAGATATAATATCTAAAGCTATAGTTTTAGCAAACGATGATAAAATTAAAGATAGTACAATCTTAGAACAAATAATGTGAGGCTAATATGAAAATATTTATTCTAGATGGAAATAATTTTAACGATATTAATGGATTTTATGATGAAATAGATAAATTATTAACAAAAGATTTAACATGGAAAACAGGTCATAACCTAGATGCCTTTAATGATTTATTAAGAGGCGGATTTAATGTTTTTGAATTTGGTGAACCAATAACTATAAGATGGATAAACTATAATAAAAGTAAAAAAGATTTAGGTGATGATTTAATTTTAAAATTATTAGAAATAATGTTACATTGTGATGATACAAATCATGATGTAAAAGTAGAATTAATAAGGTGAAGATATGGAACTTAAAGAAGTATTATTAACAAGAAGAAGTATTAGAAAATTTAAAGCTGATGAAGTAAGTGATGATTTAATAGAAGAACTACTTCATGCAGCAATGTGTGCTCCAAGTGCTTGTAATAAGCAACCTTGGGAGTTTTATGTTATTACAAATAAAGATAAAATAAAAGAATTAAAAGGTGCCTCAATGTTTACTAAGTATGACTCACCTTTAGCTATTGTCGTCTGTGGTAATCTATCTAAAGCACTACCAGCCCAACTTGCACCATATTGGATTCAAGATTGTTCTGCAGCAACCCAAAATATCTTATTACGTGTTACAGACTTAGGATTAGGTGCGGTATGGTGTGGAGTTCATCCTCAAAAAAGAGTGGAAGATAGAGTTAGAAAGTTTTTGGATTTAGATGAAAAAATAATACCATTAAATATAATATTTATTGGTTATAAAGATCAAGAAGTACCACCAAAGGAAAAATATAATGAAAAGAAAATTCATTATATAAAATAATAATATGATAGAAAAATATAATAAAGATGATTATTTAAATATCAGATCTATGCATGTTGAGTGCGTGGTATTACTAAATCATATTGAGCCTAAAAGTAGTACAAATATATGAAATTAAGCTAAAATATATAATCAAATTAGAGAAAAGAATCTTATGGTAAGAAAAAAGGAAAGAGTTATTAAGAAACCTTATAATCATTCTTAAGAATATATTGAAAAACATACCTTAAAGAAAGTATCTAATGGAGTGATCGAAATGACACATAAAGTTATTTATAAAAAGATTAAAGAAGATATTATGGAGAAATATGGATTAAATGCTCACTCTTCATATATAGCGGAAGTGAAAAGAAAACACGGTATTGAAATGATTAATACAAGAAGTAAAGAGGGTGCCAAAGTGCATCACCTATCTGAACAAATGACTGAGGCAATTAAGGATGCCCTAAAATATTATAATATGATATAAAAATATAAGTTAAAATGAAAATTTATTATATTTTGAGTAAAATTATTTTCTTTAATAGACATGTATCAGCAAGATTATAACTCTTGTAATATAATTAGATAAATGAGCTTACGTGAAAAACTAAGCTCATTTTTATTTTGAAAGGAGAATAGGCTGATGCGAAAATTTAATATTATTAAATTTTTTAAGGAAAACACAGATGAAGGTGAGAAGGAGGTTTTAGATGATTTCATTCAAGAATTAGAAGCAACATTAATATATGTTGATAAATTTGAGCATTCATTATATTTTGATATCTATGAATATACTTACGTTTTTAATTACGAAACCAATCAAATCGAAATAGCTGATGAATTAGGAATTAGTCAAGCAAAAGTAAGCAAAAAGCTTAGAAAGATCGATGAGTATTATATGAATTGTTGCATGAATCTAGATATAAGTTTCTATTAGAAATCATTAATACAAATTCAGAGCATAAATCATAAAAAATGTCAATTCCGTTTTGGAATTGCATATTATAATTCACCCAAATATAATATGAGCGTATTTGTTAGCTACTTATACGATGTGTGAAGGACCTGATTACATAAAAATAAATTTGGAGGAGAAAAATGGCTTTTCAAAATAGACAAGCAGAACATCTAAATAGAAAGAAACTTATCGTAAAGGATATAATTAAGGATTCTAGCGGTAATATTGTTAGTATGACTGTGGATGTTGAAAGAGCTGAAGGTAATGTGACAGTTGCAGGTACAGCTCTAACAGCGGATAATTTAAATGCTGAAATAAAAGCAGCGGTTGATGCAGTTGTTTCAAGTGTTGGTCCGACAGCACCAACACAAAAATCATATGATTCTAGTACAAAAGTTGCTACTACAGAATTTGTATGGAATGTATTAACAGCACTAGGACACACAAAGATCAATGATCCTAATAATTCAGGTTCTGATGATGATACTAGTGGAACTTAAAAAGATGAGAGGAGAAAAAAGAAAATGACAAACGTATTAAGTCATACAGGAAATGCATTTTATCTTGGACATTTTCAAGGAGATGTAATGAAAAAGCATATGGATTTAGTTGCAGAATACAGTTCTAAAAGAATTACTATTTCACCTAGGATTTCTGTAATTACTGCATTTACTGATAAGACTCAAGCAATTACAGCGTTGCAATTAGAATTAAGTGGTATGCCTTATGTAAATGCTTGTCCAGAAGGAACAACTAAATGGACAAATGTTGATAAAATTAAATATTTTGTTTCGGATTTAGAAAAAACAACAACAGAATATTCATTACTAGTAGATGCTTATGATGTATTATTTTTTAATAATGTAGATGAAGTGTTTATTCAAAAATTCAATAATATGGGTACAAAAATTCTTTATAATGCTACTAAAAATAATCATCCAAATTTAGAGGTTGATTATGTTGAAAATAGAAATGCATTAGGGGAATTTAAGTATTTAAATGCAGGTATTGTATTTGGAAAGACAACTGATTTATTAGCGTTTTATAAAGAAGTTTTAGCATTAACAACAGATAAATCTATTAGGAACCCTTGGAATAGTGAACAATTATATGTGAGAATCGCTGCTGATGGCAAATCATATGTAACATTTGATCATCAATGTATTTTGTTCCAAACATTTTCTAAAACTTTAAAAACAGTTTGTGGTAATACTGCAATTATTTTTTAAAATTATGGTCATAGTTTCTATGTGAGGCTATGACCAAAAATATATTGTGAGGTAAATATGAATATTGAAAATATTAAGTTATTATTACCTTTTCTTGCTCCTACATTAGGATTGTTGGGGACAACTATATTATTTTTAAAAAAATTTGTAAAAAATAAAAAGCTGAAAAAAGTTTTAGAAAAAGCAGAAGAGGTAACTAAAGAAATTATTCCATATGTAATGGAAGCAGAAAAATTCATCAATTATACTGGTGAAGAAAAGAAAAATTATGTAATGACTAAATTGAATCAATTTGCAATAAAAAACAATATAAAGTTTAATGAAGAAGAAGCTTCTAAAAAAATTGAGGAATTGGTGGCCTTAACTAAACAAGTTAATGTAGCTAAACCTTCTATAAATATTAGTAATCAAAAAATTGAAGAAGCTATTCAAAAAGATGAAATTGAAAAGCAAATTCAAGGAATCATTGCAAGTTTAGCGAGGTAGGATATGATATTAAAAAATGGAGCAATAACTTATTCTACTCATTCATATATAGATTTTAGTTGTGATGCTGGTTTAGCCAAAGTAAATGTATCCACAAATGAAGTAATATTTATCCATAATGATATTTCGGTGGGAGAAGGAACTTTTAATATGGGATTGTCTCATATTCATAGTAATTTTTCTCATTTAGATGAGACTCATATGGGTTTTGGTTGGAAACTTAATATTCAACACTATTTAAAGAAATATGATGGACGTACCTATTTAGAAGGATTTACCACAAATGATTATGTATATGTTGATGGAGAAGGATATGTACATCGTTTTGTAAAATATGATAACTATAAATATATTGATCAATCAGGACACGGAATGGTATTATCAACTTTAGGATTACCTCAAATTGAAATGCCTAATGGTAATATTCTATATTTTGATTCTTATGGTAATTTGTATCAAATATCGATTGTGGGTAATGGAAAAAATATTACTAGATTAATTAATTATGAAAATGGCTACATAAAAAAATACTATGATTCCAGATGTGTAGGTGAAAAAGAAAGATATTTTTCATTTGATTATAAAGATGGGTTATTAAGTAAAATTTCTTTAATATCAAAAGGAAAAGTATTAGAAACAATATTTTATAATTATAGTAATGGAAATTTAAATGGAATTTACCACTTTATAAATAATGCTTTAGAAAGTATATCATTATTTAAATATAATTATAATAAACTTATATTTGCAACTGGAACAAGTAATGGTATTGCCTTAGGAATTGACTATTATCCAAATACAGTTAAAGTAAAAAAAGGTTTATCAAAGATTAAAAAAAGCGCATATAATTGTTTGAATGATGATATTATCGCAGGAGAAGAATATTCTAATAATTATATTGAGCCTCAAATAGGTGTTAAGGGAACTAAAACTAATACTGGTATGTTTATAGTTGAAAATTTAGATGATGGGTTATTATATTTAGGTGATGAAATTGCATTTGATAGTTTGGAAGATGAATTATTAATACATGAAGCATATGAAGCTTTTGAAATATTAGATGAAGAGATATTTGAGAAAACAGAATTTGCTTATACAGTAAGTAATTATACAACGATTATAAGTGATAAAGATATTAAATATCGTTATTATTATAATAAGAATGGGTTTGTTATATCTACTTTTGAACTTGATGGTGAAAATCTTATGACCTTGACAAAAGATTCGGGGGTTGCGATATCTAAGTCTGCTGATGATGCTTATTCTGAAGAAAGAATAAATAACAAGATGTGTACAACAGCTATTTTAAATCAAGGTATGTATTGCTTAGATTCAGAGGGAGTAATAAATAGTTTTGATGGTGGATCTAGATTAAAGGCATATAGAGATAATTTAGGACTTAATTATATCAATTATACTGCATCCTTTTGGATTAAAGTTAATAATGTAAATTCAACTTATTTAAAAGTATTATTTCAAGTGTTTCATCTTAACTGGATAAAAAAGGAAATATATTTAGATCATACTGCACCTGGTGCATGGCAATATGTAACAATTCCGTTTACAATAAGAAATGATGATCAATCAAAACAGTATGATTTTACGTCTGCAATAATAAAAGCTTCTTCTGATGGAAAGGGATCATATGTTGTATCTAACTTAAGAATAGAAGAAGGCATGCATTCGAAAATGCAATTTAATGATAATTATTTAACATTTGATCATCCAGCAATAACAGAATGTTATAAAGTAAGGCTAGTGTTAAAAGATGGAACAAATAAAGAAATAATCTTTAATAATGAAAATTATATTACTGAATCAGATGTTTTTCAAACATGCAAAAATATGAATAAATCTAATGATTTTGATTTCGTATATTGTGCAAATACTAAAAGAATTCCTAACGTAACTAAAGTATTTTTTAGAATATTAGAAAATCAAGATTATACATTTTATAATGATGAATATGAGCTTAGTGGGATAGATTTTATTAAAGTTATATCTCGTTCTTCTGATGCATCCGTAGAAACTAGTAAGTATTTTTATTACGAAAATAATAATTTATTAGAATGTACTTATTCTAACAAAGGAAGAGGTACATATAAATTATTAGATAGTCAAGGAAGAATAATTTATGAAATCGATTCGCATTGTAAGATGACCGTAAACGAATATGATGAGTATGGAAATCTTCTTAGTTCAACAACATCTTTAGAAGAAAATTTTGATGGTCAAAATAAAATTATAATTGGTAAGCCAAGATTTTATACTAGATATAATTATGATGATGAATCAAGTGGTGGTAAATATAGAGAAATGGTAGTTGATACCATTGTACAAGATTCAAGTGTCAAAATTAAAAAGAATCCACAAATGATTAATAATGTAGAATCAATTCAAGTTGGGGATAATTTTGCTAAACACTATAATTATGATATTTTAAACAGAATTAATGAAATTTCTATTAGTTTTGATTTTGGAAAATTCATAAGAAACAGTTTTGTATATGATTCATTAGGTAGATTAAAGAAAGTAACAGATACAAATAAATATTCTTATGAGTTAGACTATGATAAATATGGTAATATAAAACAATATTACATTAAAAAGTCTAATGGAGAGGTAGCTCCAATTAAATCAAAAGAAACAACTCCTAATGTCAGTGAATATGGTGGCGATTTACAAACAGAAATAAACCATATGACTAATTCAGTAATAACGACTGAAAATGATAAATATGGTAGACCTAGAAAAACTGAATTTAATAATCATGGAGATAAAAAAACAGTATTATTTAATTATCAGGAACATAATTCAAAAATAAATACAAGTGGTTTCCAAAGCGGTTTAGCAGAAAGTCCTAGTATATTAAAAATTAAGACAATTGAAGATGGTTGTGATAATTCAACAACAACATTTTTATTTGATGATAAGAATAATGATTGTGGTTATTATATCAATAGAAATAATGTTGAAATTCAAAGAATTCAGCAGATGGATGGAAATAATACAAAATATGTTCTTGGGTCAACAAAATACAAGACTACAATTGAAAAAGAAGATGATATTCATGATCCAAGAATTACTAGAACTAGTGTATCATGGGATAATAATACTAATGCAAAGGATGAATGGAATGAATTAGATAAATATACATTCTCCTATGCATATGATGATGTGTTAGGAATTCCAGTAACTAAAACAAGTTCTTATTCAACTGTTACAGCAAATTACATGCCTAATGATGGTAGTAAATATTATTCTAGTCAAATTCAATCTTTTGTATCAAAAGTTGGAGATAAAACATATAGTTATTCATATAAATATGATGCTAATCAAAACATTCAAAGAATTTCATCAAGTAGTTGTGGAGCAAATGATGTTACATATTCATATGATAAACTTAATAGATTAAAGACTGAATTTAATCAAAAATTATATACGAGCTATACATATAGTTACTTAGATCAAAATAATGTTGATATAAATCGTGTTACTAAGGTATTAAGTGGAACAGTAAAAGTTAAAGAATTTCTATATGATGAATTAAATAGATTAACAAGTTATTCAAAACATGGTATAATAATGACATCATTATTATATGATGGTAATAATTTAAATCCTAGCCATATAGTAAAAAATGGAACATCAAATGCATTAATATGGCGCAGAGATAATTTATTATATAGATTTGGTAATAATCATTATAATTATAATTATCAAGGAAATAGAATTAGCAAGGTAACTGCAAATAAAACAATAAATTATTATTATGATGGATCTAAATTACTAGGTGAAGACCATTCTAAT
>JBGVRA010000048.1:0-2769 GCA_045127955.1 Anaeroplasmataceae bacterium | reverse complement strand
TCGTTCAGTTAAGTAGTTATCCATTAAAACAACCACATCATTGGTAATTGGTACTGTTCTTAGTTTTTTCCCTTTACCTAATACTTTAATGCGTTTGTTATCTGTATCAATTTGGTTAAGTTTTAAAGCTAATACTTCACTAATACGTAAACCGGTTGTCAACATTAAACCTACTAGAAATAAATCACGTTTACTAGTAAATTCAAAGCAATCTTGTTTTGTACCACTTGGAGTACCAATAACTTGCATAAGAGTTCTAAACTCTTCAGGAGTCAAGTAATCACTTTTTTGTTCAACGCATTCAGTACCAACTTTTTCTACCTCATCAACTGGGTTACTGGTAATCATGTGTTGAAGTCTACAAAAATTAAAGTAGGTTTTTAATGCACTTAACTTTTGGTTAATGCTATGAGGGTTCATGTTTCTATCTATTAAACTATTAACAAATAAATTTATTTCCGACCAAGTGGTATTTGTAATAATTTGTTTTTCATCTGTCCAACCATTTTCTTGTTCAACAAATTTATAGAACTGTTTAACTGTTGTTGAATAACTTGTCAAAGTATTTTGTGACTTACGTGAATAATGACGTAAAAAACTATTTAAAATATCCATAACTAACATCTCCTTTTTATTTATATTATATTATATGTAATTCTGTTTAAAAGTATACCAGATTTTAAGGTGATTTAAACGGTTTTATTTTGTACCCTTCCAACTAGTCGGAAAGAATAATAACTCTCGTTATAACCGTTTTATCAACCTTATAACACTATTTTAGAGTAAATTTATCCTAATATAGAGCAATACAATAAAAGTAATTAATGCTACTGTAAATATTGTTGCTACTACTGCATAATCTTTAATAAGTTTAATTAGTTTGTTCATTACTGCCTCCTATGTACTAATTTAGAATAACGAATCTTTCATTTAAAATATCTTTAACTGCTTCATCTACTACTTCTTTATGTTCATACACTTTACGTTCCATATATTCATCAATACGTTCAAATCTACCAACACTTTTTTGATATTCTTTTGAATTAACATTTACAGGTTTACGTTGTTTCATAAAATCAAATCCTTTCGTTTTTAATTTTATTTAACTATCTTTGTTACACCATTATTATAGTATACATTACATATTTTTTCAACCAATATAGTTCGTTTTTTAATTTTTTTTACAAAAAAACCAACCATATCAAGGTTGGTCAATGTGTTCAATTTTTACTAGTAATCCACTTTCTTGTGCTACTTTTAATAATCCTGGTAGTTTAAATAAATCAATATCACCAACCAGTTCAACGTGTAAAATCTCCGGTTCGTTTTTTAAATTTTTTTTAGTAGCATATAGCAATTCTGGTCCATCACTATCAATTTCAATTTCTTCAATACGCGATAGGTTAGTTGGTAGACTTAATCTTCTTAATAGGTTGTAGAATGAAGTTGAATTATGATATCCTAATTTTTTTCTAATTTTTTTTGACGGATAATTCTCCCTCCAGTACTGCATTAGTTCACGTTGTTTTTCTCTTGGTAAACTTTCAAATTCTTCTCTTGTTAAAATTTCTTGTGGGTTGTTGTAGTTATTGTTCATGTGTAACATCTCCTGTCGTATTAATTATTACAATATTTATTATAAACAAAAAACCAGGTAATATACCTGGTTTTTTTAAATTTTTTTTGAGTTTTTTAAATTTTTTTTAAATTTTTTTTAATATTTTTTATTATTTTAATATTTTAATTTTTTAAAGTTTTTTGTACTCTAAATATCCGTATTCATTTTCACCAATATATGCATATACGTTTCCAGTATCACGATATTTAAATGTATCAAGTATTTCATTTTCTAAATTTTTTTTACAGTCTAATATATCAGTAAGCAATAAACGTAAACAATATGAATCGTTAGCATCCTCAACACCATAGAACATAGCAGTACGTTTTTCTTTACCTACATTTTCCATTTTAATAATCATAAACATCCTCTCCCTTTTTTAAATTTTTTTTGGTACCTTATAGGTACAGATAATGAACTTACTCTTAATGAGTAAGTCCAATCATTTCTGCAAATTCTGCTTCAGTGAAACGTTGTTTAATAATTTTTACAACTTCTTTTGCAGTACGTTGTACACTTTCAACACGAATTCCACGTTCTTTTGAAATTTGTTTTAATGGTTTTTCTTCTACATAGTATGCCATAAAAATTTCATATTGGTTCTTATTTAAAATTTTTTTTAATTTTGTAAGTCCTTCTTCAATACCAACTGCTTCACTGAATACGTTTACAGTTTCATCAACTAATTTTTCTTGCAATGTAATTTTTCCATCACCATCATCAACTGGTTTGTCAAGTGACTCAACTAAATTTATTTTATCATTTTCTACATCATAACCACGTTTATTTGTTTTGTATGCTTTATATACATTGTATAATTCTGTTTGAATACAACGGTAAGCAAATGTGTAAAAATCTGCCCCTCTGCCTATTTCAAATTTTTTTACAGCTTTAATAAATCCTTCAAAACCAATTTGCAATTTATCATCATATGTATAATCTGAAGTCAAATACACACCTTTGACACATTTTTTTACAAATGCTACTGAATTTTGTGTTAAGAAGTCTAGGAACTCTTTGTTATCACGTAAATCAACAATTTCATCATTGCTAAAACGTACATATTCACCAAAACCATTTTTTAAAATTTCCATAAACAACATCTCCCTCATTTTTTATTGTGCCACACTTATATTATATGGCAAGATATA
>JBGVRA010000047.1:0-2838 GCA_045127955.1 Anaeroplasmataceae bacterium | reverse complement strand
TGTTAATTAACAAATTATTTTAAGAAGATATTTGCACATTACGTGCTGAAACTTTTGCAAATTAAATGAAAAGTTGGACTTTTAAATCCAACTCATTTTTTTATATAGTAGCTTGTTCGATAGCCTTTTGAATAATATCTTTTGTAATGACTGTTGATTTCAAATTGTTAGCAACTAATAAAGCATAATCCATGACCCTATCAATTTTTCTAGGAATGCCATTAGAGTAATTTATAATTGCCTGCATTACACCATCGTTAAAAATGTTAGTAGAACCACCTGCTTTTTCAAGTTTACCGAAGATATAAGATACCACCTCATCATTCGATAAAGTATCGAATTGGCAAGAGGTAATTATTCGTTGTCTCAATGGTTCTTGAGCTGCCATTGAAATATTTGAAATAAGAACTGGTAATCCAGCCAAAATTAGCACATAATTATCGCAAGAATCCATGTTAAAATTAAAGAGCATTTTCAAATCATTTAACATACTTCGAGACATATAATTGGCTTCGTCAATAATAATTACTGGTGTGATTTTTTTGTTAACGTAATCTTTTATTATTTGTTGAAACAAAGCGTAGTTATCGCATTTTCGATATTTCGATTCGTAACCAAAACTAGAAATTAATGTTTTATAAAATTCGATGTCAGTAATAGTTGTCATTGAAATATAAATAACTTTATATAAAGCTTTATTTAATTTTTTCACATAATTCCTTAAAGAAGTTGTTTTACCACTTCCAGGATTACCGGTAATGATTCCAATCCCCTTTGTCCTAAATAAATAATCTAATTTGTAATTTACTTCTTTTAAATCAGATGAATCGAATATAAATCTATCACAATTATTTTTGATAAATGGATTATATTCTAAGCCAAAAGAAGCATGATAATTTTCATTAAGCAACATATTTATAAATCCTCCGTTAATTTACTTTTTCTTTTTATTTTTGAATTTTCAACCTTATTAAGTTCTTTGATTTCAAATTCTTGATTATTCTCATCAACAATTAGAACCTTTGAAAAATCGAAACTGTATTTAATTTTCACTTTTTTTCTATTTGCAAACTTAGCAGGTGTTTGAAATTCTTTTTGATCTAGAATAACAACACAATCGAAAGATACCCTTCGTTCAACCTCGAATAAGAAATTAGTATTTAGCGAATCCTCCGTCAAATATATTATATTGTTTAAATCAACATCACGTCTTTCTATAGGTGTTTTACCGTTAAGCGAAGAATGGACAGTGTTATTATATTTTCTAATATAATCATTTAAAGAAGTTTGATATTCATCGATAGATTTAAAATTATGATAATCAATTGAAGCCATCCAATGTTCTTTTAAGGTTTTGAAGAAACGTTCTATTTTAGCTTTACTAGTAGGTGTTTTAACAGGATCATAATGTAGTGATATACCACATTTAGCGGCGATAATAGACATTTGTTTTGAGCGATAATTTCTACCATTATCCATATTTAAAACTTTAGGTTTCCCATAAGTAGCGATAGCGCTTTTTAAGGTGGCCATCAAATTAACTACATTATCGCTATCATAAATTTTACAGCCGGTAATCATTCTCGAAGCATCATCAATAAAAGCTATGATATATAACTTAATCTTTTGGTTATCAATATATAAATATGGTCCATGAGATGAGTCGGCACACCATATATCATTTGCGTATCCAGCTTCATATCTCAACATTTCTTTTATAGAAGCAGGATTTTTGATGTTAAGTTTAATCTTCTTATATATTCTGTTTACAGTAGCATAAGAACATTCTTCCTTTTTTACTCCTTCAGATAAAACCATATTGTATATATCAGTAGCTTTTAATCTGGGAAATTTGTTTATAGTTTCTTCGATGACACAAATAATTTCATGATTGATTTTTCTACTTTCCCCTTTATCGGATCGTCCTTTAGGCACCAATCCTTCAAAACCATATTTTTTATAATTATAATACCATCTTTCAATAGTGCCGCTCGCAATAAAAACTCGTTTTCCATTCGGATGAACATATTCCTTCATTGAGGCTAAAGTAAAAAACACATCGTTACTAGAAAAATTTTCAGCATGGGTCAATAACGGTGAGATAATAGAATATCTAAATAGTGCAATGTCTTTGTTTAGTTGATTTTTTGTCATTTTTTCTTCCTCCTTAACCACAATATATAGTAATTAGTAAAAAGTTTGAATTGAAGTTATGGGGATACGAAAAAAATCATAAAAAGGTAATTACAGTTCCGCGATGAATTTGTAAAAAAGAATTCATTCTAAAATTAATGGTTTTTACTGTTATATTAACTATGGAATCATAAATTGAAATACCTATTTCTCGTATTCTGTTCATAAATTTTATGATTCGTTTTTTTAAGTGATATATTAAATCAACATCATAATATTGATCATTAAAATTAGAATCAAATAATCTTTTACATTCAGATGAAGACATTGAATAGTAAGGTATAAAATCTAAAAACAAGATAGCGTGAGTTTTACCACAATTTTTACATTTGACCCTTAAAATTCTAACTTTAACTTTAGTATAATTAATTATGATACTACGTATGTAATATCCTTTAATTTCAAAATCACCGATAGAGTTACAAATGTTACATTTCGCCTTATCAAGATTAATATTTTCTAAAGCAACAGTATAAATCTCGTTAACTAATCGCTCAATTTGACTTTTTTTAATTAAATTTTTAGGAAAGTTATTGAATAAAAAAATTTTTTGCATTATCATATTATTGCCTCTTAGGGTATAGATAAAGCAAACTTTGGTCGGGGAGCTTTATCTATTTTTTTTACTTTAATAATAACAAAAAA
>JBGVRA010000046.1:0-1993 GCA_045127955.1 Anaeroplasmataceae bacterium | reverse complement strand
TGTAAGATTACAAGTTCACTTTGAATGAAAATTACAATTTGAATTTGGAAATTACAAGGTAATTATGCACAATGTAAGGCAAACAATTATTTGGAAAAAAATAAAAAATCAAGATCACAATTAAGTTTGTGGTCTTTTTTTTATGCTTTCTTGCCGGTCCTAGCAGTAGGCCTTAGTAAAACTTTCCTGTTGAGTCGGCAAAATTAGAAAAAATACAAATTCTATATGAAATAATACAATTCAGCTTCAAAAAAATACAAATCTCACATGAAAAAATACAATTTGTAAATGGTAATATGAAAATGTAGTTTTATGGCAATTCAAAATGTAGGTCCTGACCTCTTTGATTTATAATAAAATCAAGGAGGTATTAATAATGAATTATAGAAAGGACATACAGGAAATTATGGAATATTTAACGCATAATAATGAAGAAGAATTAAAGATTTCATATGCGGAATTAGCCAGAAGATACAATTGTGATTATAGAACAATAAAAAATGCTATAAATCGAATTAAAAATGGTGCTCCGAAGAAAAAAAGCAACTTATCTAAATCAATACTTGATGATTATTTAAACATCATCGAAAATAAAATTGAAACAGGAGCACCAATTACGGAAATTTATAAATATATAAAGAAAAAAGGATACAAGGGATCCTATTCAACAGTTAAAAATTATGTAAGAAAACTTCATAAAGCAAAACAAAAAGCAGCAGTAATAAGATTCGAAACAACACCAGGATTACAAGCACAAGTAGACTGGAAGGAATCATTAAAACTAACAACAAAGAAAGGAGAAATTATAAAGTTTAATATATTTTTAATAACCTTAGGCTATTCAAGATATAAATTTATAAAAATATGTGAAACAAGAGATTTAAGATCTGTAGAACTTAGTTTATGTTGTGCTTTCAAATATTTTGGAGGCACACCAAAAGAAATTCTATTTGATAATATGCGATCAATAATAGACAAGGCTAGAACCCAATACTCCGAACCAGTATATAATGAGAAATTCAAACAATTTGCAAAAGATGCCAACTTTATACCGAAAGCTTGTGTTGCTTATAGACCATGTACCAAAGGCAAAATTGAGGTTGTAGCAAAACTAATGAATCGTTTGAAAATTTATGATGGTGAGATAGAAAAATTTGAAGATATTATAAAAATAGCTTCTGAATTGCTTGAAGAAATAAATTCAGAAGTATGTCAAGGTACAGGTAAAATACCAAAAGAATTATTCAAAAAGGAAAGAGAATATTTATTTAAAACCAACCTTGATAATTTAACAGGATACTTTGAACAGCCAATTGTCCGAAAGGTTTCAAAAGAATCCTTAATCACATATGAAGGAAACAAATACTCTCTTCCTCCTTATTATATAGGAAAAGAAGTAGAAATTCACGACTTAGGTGTAGAATTTGATGTTATTTTTGAAGGACATTGGATAAAACACTGGATTAAGAAAAAGAAAAAATATAATTATGACGAAGATGATTATATTAAAATCATGAAATCAGGATTTATGAAAGATTTAGATGATAATGAAATAAATGATATAGCAAGGAGAAACTTAAAAATATATGACGAATTATAACGAACTTAACAACAACTTAGAAACTTTGAATTTATTAAGAATGAAAGAATTGCTTCCTAATACAATTGGAAAATCGATTAAAAGTAATATTTCTTTACAAGAGTCACTATTAGAACTTACTAGAGCTGAAATTGCTTTTAAAGATGAAAGGGCAAAGAAAATTAATATTACCGTTTCAAATTTTCCATATATTAAAACTATTAATGATTTTGATTTTGAATACCAACCAACAATTAACAAAAATCAAATATTAGACTTAGCGTCTTTAAGGTTTATTGAAGATAAGTCAAACATTATCTTTGTAGGGACTAGTGGTGTTGGTAAAACTCATTTAGCTACTTCGATTGGAATTGAAGCAGCAAGTCAAAGGGTATCAACTTATTTTATTAATTT
>JBGVRA010000045.1:0-88800 GCA_045127955.1 Anaeroplasmataceae bacterium | reverse complement strand
TACTCATATTCCTTTCCTATATCTTGAGGTTCAAGCTCTTGTATATAGGTTACTCTTATTAGAGAGAATATGAGTCCTCCCGGGTATCCATATAACATCATTAATCTACACGCCTTGCTCTATAACCCCGGTGGAACTCTCATTATATCTCGCACTAACGATATAACCGGTATTGCATTCAACGAGGATGAACATCTCTGCTTCCACAACTATATATTTGACGAGGCTGAATTGCTTCACGCTTTCGTATTAAAGCTTGCAGTATCCCTAACCTACGCTTAAACCTAATCTCACGACTTCGGCTCCAAGGTCTCGGTACTAGATGACTTGCTAGGTCTTTCTAGGTCGGAATCCCACCGACTATGTTATGTGAACCGAACCGGCGCACCATCCTAAATATTATTATACCAAAAAAAGATAGAAAAAAGAAATACAATATAAAATATTGTAAAATAAATTAATTAGGTTTATAACCAACTAAAGGAGTGAGTTTTATGTATAATAAAAAAAGTATATTAACAGTAATAGTTGGATTTGCAGTAGTTTTTGGAATTATATCTTTTATTCAGTTTACAACATCTACAATAAATATGTCTATTTCCCCAATACACGTTAGTGGCACATCAATATATATACCTAGTCCTGAGTACAAAAAAAATGTCTTTATATATTATTATTTCTCTATTGGACTTGTTTTTCTTTGTATGATTACATTAATATCAGTTTTTAGTAATCCAAATAAAATAACTAAATTTATAAGTTTATTATTTTTTATTGTTACAAGTGTCTCATTAATAATATTCATTGTAATATCATTCAATAACATAGATGCTAGAATAGCAATATCAAGCAATAAAAATGAAATTAGATATTTACAACTATATGACTATCAAATTCATGAAGCCTTTGCAAATTATTGTGTAACTATGATTTCATGTCTATTAATATCTAATTTAGGTTTTATATTTTTAAATAACAACAATGATTAAGGGGAAGACAAAAGTCTTCCCTCTATTCATCTAAGAAATCAAAAATACTTAACTGATTCTTCTTTATCGGAAAATCATGTAAATATTCAAATAATTCATCTATATTAGTTTTAATGTTGTTTTGTTTACATACAGTATTAAATATATTCATTAGATTTCTATTATTCAAACTATTCACTTCATAAGCATTCCCATAAACAGTTTCATATCTTTCTTTCATTCCAGGAAAATATTCATCTAATTTTTCATAGAAATATTCCCTACTACCTTCTCTTAAAGTAACACCCATCCCAAAACAAATAATACCATAAACATTATTTTCAATACAATAATTTAATATCCCCATTAAATTCTTTTGATTATCATTAATAAACGGTAAAATAGGATCTAACCAAACAACTGTAGGTATTCCTCTTTTCTTACATTCTTTAAGTATTTCAACTCTTTCTTTAGTTGAAGAAACATAAGGCTCTATTCTTTTACATAAAGCCTCATCATAAGTCGTAAGTGTTACTTGAACAACAGCTTTACTTTTTTTATTAATTCTATCAATTATATCAATATCTCGTAAAATAAGATTAGATTTAGTTAATATAGATACACCAAATTCATATTTTTCAATTAATTCTAACATTTTTTTAGTATATTGTAACTTTTTTTCTAAAGGATTATAAGGATCAGACATAGAACCAGTACCTATCATACAAGGTACTTTTCTTTTTAATGTTTCTTCTAATAAATATATAGAATTTTCTTTAACTTCAATATCTTCAAAATCATGTTTCATCTGATAACATTTACTTCTAGAATCACAATATATACATCCATGTAAACATCCTCTATAAATATTAACACCATTGTCTTTTGATAGTATTGTTTTAGATTTAACTAAATGCATAATTATCACCATAAAGATTATATAGAAAAATTCTATTTATAACAAGAAAAAAGTGATAAATATAATCTACTTATCCGAATTTAGTAAATTATAATTTATCACATATAATAATCAAATCTATCCAATCGCCTTTATTAAACACAAACTCTAAAAAACGTAAAAAACAAATATTTTCAAAAAAATATAAATATCAAAAATTTAACAATAAATCTATCAATATTAATAATTTAACCAGCATCATATTCTAATCCATTTAGCAGTAAGTACAGTATCATCCGTAAATTTGATTTCAGGAAACATAATACCATCACTAGAACAAACTTTAGATATACCATCATACCAACCAACGAATTCAAATCCTTCAACTGTTGGAATAGGTAAAACTATCTGTTCACCGTATTTAAGTTCTACCCAATCTACATCTTGTGATAATGTTGCTACTATTCCATCAGTTTTATCACTTGTAACATCAAATGTAATTATAACTTTTTCTTTAATGTAATTAGGATAACAATCTACATTACCTTTCATTCCATTATAATCATTTAATTGATTACCTTTTTGATCTACCCAAGATAAAATTATGTAATTATCTATTGTAATTGTATCATCTAAATAAAAACCAGTTTCTGCCGTGTAAGTAGTACTTTTGATTATCTCATCATTTATTCCGTGATAATTAACAATATATACAATTGGCTCCCACTGTGCATAAAGATTTAACTTTTTGGCTGATGTCATATATGAGTTTTGTTCTAAAATATACTCTTCTATATTAGAAATAAGTTTTCCACCATATGTACCCCATCCTAAAAAATTATAATGTTCAAGCTTTGGGATATATAATTCATTTTTAGAAATTGTACTATACCACATTGTTTTTATAAAGGTTGAAATATTAGAATAATAATCAATCATCATTCTATCCTGAATATTAATATTTATTTTTGGTGTATCATATAATATCTTATTTATTTCAATATAATATGTTTTGTCACTTTCTAAAAAACTATAATAATCAATATATGTTTGTAGAATATTTAAATTTTCATCATAAATATTTAAAAGATGATTTTCAGCCATCAATTTATAATATGCACTATATTTAGGAACAAATTTAAAATAATAAACATCGTATAACAAACTTATTTCATTATCTCCTAATTGAAGTTGTTGTGGCCTAAATTCGTAATTCAATGTAACATTATCACTAATATTATTTTCTCCATTTTTCACTTTAATCTTATAAGTAATCCCTTTTTCTAAATATACATCAACACACACCTTTAAATCATCAAGTGTCTTTGTTTTATAATCGTAATAATAATCAATAATTTCTAACGTTGGAACAAATGAATTACTATTATTATTTATAGTTATTGAATATGTACCCGTATATTTAGGTGTAAATGTATATAATTTTTCTTTATCTAATCCCCAACTAACCTCACTATTTTCAACATTCCAATCAAGTGACCAATTTTCAGGTTTTTGAATATGTTCTACCAAGATTTTCACATTAGGACTCTCCATAAATATACATCCTTCAACATTAAGAACACTATTAGGAATATAAACCTTTTTCAAATTTTTATTAAATCCAAATGCAGCATGCTTAATAGTTCTTATAGTATCTGGAATAATTATTTCTTCACAATACTTTATTTGTCCAGATTGATAATCTATGGTGTCTACAATATATGGTTCATCATTATAGAAAACAGCTCCTAATATTTCTAATTTTCCATTTCCGAAATAATCAGCAACCGTTGCTGTTTTATCTTGATGCAACACATAAATAACACCGTTATTTTCTTGAAGACAAACCGAATCAAAATATGTTTTATTTCCAATATAATCCCAATAATCAACACTAACAGAATTAACAACAATAATTACATCTCTATCAAATGCTGCACCTAAATAATTCACACTACTTGGTAATGTAACGTATGATATTTTATTATTATGAAAAGCATTTTTCTCAATAGACTTTATACCATTAGAAAAACATACCTCAATAATATTAGAATTACTAAATGCATTTCTTTCTATTTTTTCAACAGTAAAAGGAATATTTAAAATGTTAACGTTTTCACATCCGGCAAACGCACTTTCTCCAATAACTTTCACTTCTTTACCTTTTATGTAAGCAGGAATTTCTATATATATTTTTTTATAATAACTATCAATGTTATATTCATATTTTATTATTTTCACTCCACCTTCTACTTTCTCATAATAATAAGTATATGGGTTAATACATAATATAATATGAGTAATAATAATTAAAAAAAATGAAACCGCACACAAACTAATTGAAACTATATTTTTGTACTGTAATTTAATAAATGAAATTATAAGTGAAAAAGTTAAAACTATATATGCTACTATTTGAACTTCATGTTTCATAGCTATCAAATTGAATGAATCAAGAACAATAAAAACGCCAATCATTACTAATATTATTAATGATATATGAGGATATTTTTTATTTTTAGATATATTTAATGAAAAGTCAGTATCACTATATAAAGAATCAACATCAGTAGATAAAAATGTAGCTAAAGAAAACATCATTTCTTCTTTTGGACTAACTAATCCACTTTCCCATTTGGCAACCACACTTCTACTTACATTAACTCCATCGGCAACCATCTGTTGAGTTAAACCTAGTTCTTTTCTTCTTGCCTTCAATTTATCTTTAAATTCCATAAAATATCACCTCCTTAATTTTACCATAAAATCGGTAATAATTTTGTTCTTAATAACATATTTTTTGTTCTTTTTTAGAATTAAACAAAAACAATCCGTTAATTTATAAAAAAAGTCAACATTACTTAAATGTTGACTTTTTTATATTTAGATAATTTCTATCTAGGTAATTTAATTGGATTATCAACATTATTAGAATGTTTATATAACACTAATAAATGACCAATCTTTTGAACAACATCAATACCAGCATCTGTAAAGAATTCTGTAGCTTCTTCAAATGTAACTAATGAATTATTTAGAATAGATATTTTCATTAACTCATGTTTATTTAAATAATTTAAAACATCGCGTAATAAATTATCTCCTAAGCCTTCTTTTCCAATTTGAAAACAAGCTTTAATATCATGTGCTAATCCTCTTAAATACATTCTTTGTTTAGTAGTTAACATAATATTCTCCTTATTCTAAAATTCTAATAGCATCTTTAATAGATTGTTCTTTTGATGATTTACCATATTTATCTACTTCATTCTTATCTTTAACTTCATGAGTTAAATTACATGGACCACCAATACATCCACCAGTACATGTCATACCTTCAATGAAATTAAAATCAGCTTTTCCACTTTGAGCTTTTAATAATGGAATTCTAAAGTTATCAATACCATCACAAATATAAGATTTAGCTTCAAATGTAGAACCTTGTTCTTTTAAAGCTTGAACTACTGCATCACTTAATCCACCAACTCTAGCAAAGATTCTACCATAGTATGATGCGTTATCAAGTGGACTTTCTTCTAATTTAGATGCATCAATATCACGACTATCTATTAATGCTTGAAGTTCTTCAAAAGTTAAAACATAATCAACATAAGGTTTAACATCTTCTCTTTTAGCTTCCATTTTCTTAGAAACACATGGACCTATAAACACAACCTTAGCTGTTGGATCATTTTGTTTAATCCACTTGGCAAGTGCAGCCATAGGTGAAGGATTATGAGAAATATTTGGAACTAACTTAGGGAAGTTTTTCTTAATATATTGAACAAATGATGGACAACATGAAGATGTTAAGAATCCTTTTTCTTCTAATTCTTTTGATTCATGATATGCCACTAAATCTGCACCTAATGCAGCTTCAATGGTATTATGGAACCCTAATTGTTTTATAGCAGTAATAACTTGACCAATTGTAGCATATTTAAATTGAGCTGAAATCGATGGTGCTACAATTGCATAAATAGGATATTTCTTAGAAAAATCACTATCTTTAATCATATTAATTACATCAACGATGCTTGATTTATCCATAATAGCACCGAAAGGACATTGATATACGCAAGCCCCACATTGAACACATTTTTCATCATTTATCTTAGCTGCATTATCTTCACCAACTGAAATAGCTTTTACTTTACATGCTTGTTCACAAGGTCTTGAAAAATTTTGAATAGCATTATATTGACATGCTTTAGCACATAATCCACAGTTTACACACTTAGATTTATCAATAATAGCTCTTCTGGTTCTTTCATCAAAGGAAATAGCACCTCTTGGACAAGCTTTTTGGCATCTATGAGCAATACATCCTCTACATCTATCTAATACTTCATAACCACCAAGTGGACATTCATCACATGCAGTTGGAATAACTTCAACAACATTAGGATTATTTTTATCTCCTCCTAGTGCTAGTTTAATTCTATCTACAACAATAGCACGTTCTTTATATATACAACAACGCATATTAGATTTTGGCCCAGGTGCAATCTTTTTTGGTATTTCATTATATTCTTCTAATAAAGTACCATTATAAGCAGCTTTTGCTACTTCTTTTAGTACCCTATATTTTAATTCTTGTACATTAGTATCAAATTTAAGCATAATTCATCTCTCCTAAAAATAACTAACCTTTACATTTTTACCCATAAATTTCAAACGTCTTGATAATTCTTCAATAAGTTGCATCTTAAAGGCAAAATTAATTTTAACATCTTCTCCTTGATGGGCAGGATTAATAGCACAACCAACAAAGAAATTAATATCAGTTGCTTCCTCAAATAAAATTCTTGTAATTTGCGAAGCTCCATCTAATTTATAGCTCCAATTAAAATACTCAGAATTTGTTTCTTCATAATTTTTAGCGTAATCAACAACTTTATTAAGTGTTATTACACCTTCAGTAACTAAATCAACACCATTAATAATTGCAGTAGGAGGTATTTCCTTATCAAAATAAGAAATATCGACTTCTATTTCTTCATTTAAGTATCTTGCAACAATAGTAGATGTAGTACCACCTGATACAATATGGGTACCTTCTTTAGCGAAGAATAATGATAACATCTTTTCATCATCTTCTCTATTAGTTGGTGGACCAAACATTAAATTAGCTTGTTTTCTTTCTCTAACCCTTAATACAGCAGCAGTTGTATCATCCCCTGGTTTTCTATCGTATAAAGCATCACAATGTTCAACTAGAACTGTTGCTAAAGACTTAGCAGAATATGATGGATGATATAAACTACCCATATAATCTTTGATTTGATCCATATCCCAACCAAAATTTAAACTTGCACCAATTCCTGCATGCTTTACACCATCACTCATCATAAAGAAAGTATCATTTAATTTAGCTTCTACTTTTGCATGATATATCTTCTTATTTTCAAATACTGAAACAGTATAATTTAATTCTTTTACTTTACCATCTCTAATCATAAATGGAGTAGGATTATCATAGTTATAAATATCAACATATTTATTATCAACGATCTTAATAATCGAAAAAGTTGAATAGGCAACTCCTCTAACAGAACATATCGGAAGAGTTTCAGCCATACTAATTACACATTCTTCAATAGACATATTATTAGCCATCATTGTTGATAGCATTTTTGCGGTTAATGTTGATAAGATATTGGCTTTAACCCCACTACCAAGACCATCAGCTAAAACTAAAACTCTAGTTTTATCATCAGGTTGAACATATACAACATTATCTCCACATAATTCTTCACCTACATGATTAACTGACAAATAACCAATTTCAGTGACATAATCATTACTTATCATTCTTTAATGTTTCCTTTAATGATGATAACGCAACTTTAGTAGCTGCAGCTGATTCCCCCAATAATGAAGCTATTTCTTGAACAGCTCTCATGTTTTGGACAATAACATTGTCAGTAATTTCTATTGATTTTTTCAATGTTTCTTCTCGATTTTTAAGTGATAATTCACTATTTGTAATATCTCTAATAATACAAATTAATACATGGAATTTTTCATCATATACTATTGTATTTTCAACATATTTTTTATATTCAGATAAATATGTTTTCTTATTAAATATTTTTTCTCCAGCTAGTGCCAAACAGAAATTAACAGGATCCATAATTGTAGTAATGTTTTTATTTAAAACATATTTAGAATTAGGAATACCAACTATTCTACACATTGAATTATTAATTAATTGGATATCTAAATTTTCATTTAAAACCATTAATCCATCTGGAGTATTAGCAACAATCTTATCAGAAAAAGATTGAGCTTTTTCCATTAAGAAAGGCAAACACATTTCTTTTACAGCTTTTCCTTGAATAATAGCAATAGCTTTTTCTCTACATGTAGAATATCCACAAGAACCGCAATTTAATTGTTTTTCTTTTGTTTCTTTACCCATATCAATTAAAGTTCTAGTTATTGCTTCTTCTGATGGAATTGCATGTCTAATAGCAATCTTGCTAAATGGTTTTTGAATATCACTAGGTTTGATAGCATAACCATCAAAATCTTCCTTACCAGCATTATTCTTAATTGCAATCTTATTATTAACAATACTATGCTTTCTTTTTTGAACTAAAGGACCATTAATACAACTACCATAACATGCAGACATTTCAATAAAACATTTATGAATAGTACCATTAATAATATCTTGTAAAACTTCTTTACACTCATCAATACCATCAATTGCTACATACTCATAATCCTTATTATCACAGTTCATAGTAGCTAAAACCCCACCACATGTTGGGAATAATCTAGCTCTTGACTTACTTTCTATATCCTTTTCTTTTCTAGGTTCAATCATAATATCTTCTTCTGTAAACCATTCTTCTAATTCTTCAAATGTTAAAGCAACATCTACATATTCATGGTTTTTATCAGTTTCATCTTTTTTAGAAATACATGGTCCAATAAATACAACTTTAGTATCGCTACCATATCTTTCCTTTATATCTTTACCATGAGCAAGCATAGGTGATAAAACATCAGCCAAATATGGTAAAGCTCTAGGATAATATTTTTGAACTAATAAATTAATAGTATGACAACATGACGAAATAACAACATCATGCTCATCATCCAACATATCTTCATAAGCCTTTTTAACAATAGTAGCACCAATAGCAGTTTCTTCTACAGCATGAAAACCTAATTTAATAAAAATTTCTTTAAAAGAATCAATATCATATTCTTTATAATAAGAAATAAAACTAGGTGCAATTGAAGCAACTACCTTTCTTCCAGCTCTAATTAAACGCTTAACTATCGCTAAATCATCTCTAACTTTGATAACATTTTGTGGGCATTCTAAAAAACATTTACCACAATATATACAATCATCATGAATAATATGAGATTCATTATCCACAAATGAAACTGATTTGATAGGACATTTTCTTAAACATCTATAGCAATTCTTACAATCATTAGTTTCACTAATTAAACAATAAGCCATATTATTCACCTACCTAACATAAAATAGATAAAACATATGAATCAAAAATTTCATTAAAATTTTCTGTTGTCACACCAGTAATAATTTCATCATCAATTTTAACTGAAACACCAGCAACACCACATTTTCCTAAACAAAATGTAGCTTTTAAAGTTACTTTATCTACTAAATTATTTTTTGCTAAAGCCTCTTTAAATAATTGAATAACATCATAACTTCCCTTTAAATGACATGATGAACCAACACATACAGAAATAATCATATAAATCACCCTAATCCTTTTTTTTACTTTTCTATTAATTATAACATAAATCGATCTATATATAAATTAAAAAAGTGCAAATTAATACTTTTTTAGCTAATTTGCACTTTCTTTTCATTAGTTTTTATTAATGAATTCTTCGCTATAGTAAGCATCCTTTAAAATAACTTGAATATCAGCAACCATAGGAACTCTAGGGTTTGCTGGAGAACATTGATCTTCATAAGCTAAATATGATAACTTTTCAATATTAGCTAAATATGTTTCTTCATCTAAACCTTGGCTCTTGAAATTCATCTTAATGCCAACTTCTTTAGCTAAATTACCACATGCTTTAGCAAGTGATTCTACACCTTCTTCTAATGTAGATGCAGGTAAACCTAAAAGTCTAGCAACTTCACAGTATTTTTCATCAGCCTTATAGTAATTATATTTTGGCCAAGTTGATAATTTTTGAGGTTTAGTACCATTATATCTAATAGTATATGGTAATAAAATGGCATTAGCACGACCATGAGGAACGTGGAATTCAGCACCAATCTTATGAGCCATAGAGTGGTTCATACCTAAGAAAGCATTTGCAAAAGCCATACCAGCGATTGCTGATGCATTATGCATTTTTTCTCTAGCTTCTGGATCACTTGCACCATTCTTAACAGCTCTTGGTAAATATTCAAACACCATCTTAATAGCTTGAATAGCTAAAGCATCAGTATAATCTGAAGCAAGTGTTGAAACATAAGCTTCTAAAGCATGAGTTAAAACATCCATACCAGTATCAGCAGTTAATCCCTTTGGCATAGTCATAGCAAGTACAGGGTCAATAATAGCAACTGTTGGAGTTAATGAATAATCAGCTAAAGGATACTTTTTATTTTCTACTTTATCTGAAATAACAGCAAATGGAGTTACCTCAGATCCAGTACCAGATGTTGTAGGAATACATACTAACTTAGCCTTCTTACCCATTTCAGGATACTTAAATGCACGCTTACGAATATCCATAAACTTTTGTTTTAAATCATCAAAGTTTACTTCTGGATGTTCATAGAATAACCACATACCTTTAGCAGCATCCATTGCAGAACCACCACCTAATGCAATAATTGTATCAGGTTCAAATGATCTCATTAATTGTACACCCTTTTGAACTGTTTGGATTGATGGATCTGGTTCAACATCACAGAATAATTGGTGTTGTACTTCAGGGCTTCTTAATTTTAATTGATCAGTTACTCTATTAACATAACCAAAATCAACCATTGAACGGTCAGTAATAATAATTACCTTGTTCATTTCTTTCATTTGATGTAAGTATTCAATTGAATTTCTTTCAAAATAAATCTTAGATGGAATCTTAAACCATTGCATATTATTTCTTCTTTGACCTACTTTCTTAACATTTAATAAGTTAACAGCACTTACGTTACCTGCCACTGAGTTATGACCATAAGAACCACAACCTAATGTTAATGATGGAATAAATGAGTTATAAACATTACCAATACCACCAAAAGTAGAAGGTGAGTTAGCGATAATACGAATAGCAGGAATAATGTCACCGAATTTCTTAGTTAATTCTAAATCAGCAGTATGGATAGCAGCTGAGTGACCTAAACCATTAAATTCAACCATTTGTTTTGAGAATAAGATACCTTCTTCAATGTTTTTAGATTTTAATACTGCTAAAATAGGTGATAATTTTTCTCTAGTTAAAGGTTCTTCTACACCTACACTCTTACAAGAAACTAAGATTACTGAAGTATATTCAGGAACTTCAAATCCAGCTTCTTTAGCAATCCAGTATGCTGGCTTACCAACAATAACAGGATTTAATTTAGCGTTAACTTTATCTTCTTCTTTATTAACACCAAACATATAACTTTCTAATTTTTTCTTTTCAGATGCATTAGCAACATATACACCATATTTTTTAAATTCTTCAATAGTTACATCATAAATTTCTTTATCGATAATAACAGCTTGTTCTGATGCACAAATCATACCATTATCAAATGACTTAGACATAACAATATCATTTACAGCTTGACGCACATTACATGTCTTTTCCATATAAGCAGGAACATTACCAGCACCTACACCTAGAGCAGGTTTACCACATGAATAAGCAGCTCTAACCATTGCATTACCACCAGTAGCTAAAATAGTAGCAATACCTTCATGTTTCATTAATGCACTTGTTGCATCCATACTTGGATGTTCAATCCATTGAATACAATTAGCAGGAGCACCAGCAGCTACAGCAGCATCATAAACTACCTTAGCAGCAGCAATTGAACATTTTTGTGCACTTGGATGGAAACCAAAGATAATAGGGTTTCTTGTCTTTAAACAAATTAATGCTTTAAAAATAGTAGTTGATGTTGGGTTAGTTACAGGAGTAATACCAGCAACAACACCTACAGGTTCAGCAATATCAGTAATACCAGTTACAGGGTCTTCATTAATAACACCTACTGTCTTAGTTCTTGTCATATTGTTTGTTACATATTCACAAGCAAATAAATTCTTTGTAGCTTTATCTTCGAATACACCACGGCCAGTTTCTTCGATAGCTAACTTAGCTAAATCACCATGCTTATCAAGTGCAGCAACTGATGCCTTAGCAACTATATAATCAATTTGTTCTTGAGTATAATTAGCATACTCATCTAAAGCAACTAATGCTTTATTAACTAATAAATTAACTTCTTCTTGGGCTGTTAATACTTTTTCTTCCATAATTTTTACCTCCAAATAAGTAATATTAAACAGTCGTTTACAACCATATTATAATATGAAAAATTTATATGTAAAACAAGTAAGCCTTTTCATTACATTCTAAAGTCCTTGAAAACGTTTACAAAAACAAAAACTAGGGAACGTTTATGGAAATATTTTCCACTTTTGTTCCCTAGTGTATTATTTTGTTATAAAATTCCTTTGTACCAAGTAGGGATATCTAATTTAAAATCATCCCACCAAATACTTTGTAAATTACTAATCTCATAAGCTGTTTTAATTTCTTCTTCACCAAAAGTTACAGCCCATGTTATATGTGATATTAAAGACTCCGCTGTATAAAATTTTAAAATAGGAAAAAAGTCTTCTGGTATTTTATTATTAAAATAACCATTAATTAAACCTGTTTCAAAATATTCATTTCTCATAACATTCCAACAAAATGGTTTAAATTCATCATACGGATTGGCAAGACCAAGCTTATCAAAATCAATTATTCCAATATGATTATTATTTATTATCATATTTCCCAAATGATAATCACCATGGGTTAATGTAAGTGGTCTATTCTTCATTAAATAACAATGTTTTTTATAATATTCTATTACTGAATCACCATAGCTAATCTTATATTCACATTTTAAATAATTATTAATTTTTCTTTCCATTTTAATAACATATTTATCATACCAAGATAATTCTTTTTTATTAATACTAATACTGTGAATTTTTTGTAGTATTAAACCTGCCTCAAATCCTAAATCATATGCTGATTTATTATCTAATTTAGAAATTTCATCAATAGCACTATAGCCATCTAAATATGACAATAGCATATAAACATCACCGCTATCTAACACTCCAAATTCGATAGGTTTTGAAGAATTTATACTTAATTTATCCACTTCTTTTAATAATTCAAATTGTTCTTTTTTCTTATTATATAAACTACCATCAGATATTCTAAGTAAATATTTATCATCTAAAATATACTTTTTATCTTTACTCCAACCGCTTTTTAATTCTTTTACATCTTTAATATTATATTTTTTTATTATATTATTCATAAACCACCTATATACTAAGTCCATCATCACTTAATAAATGTTTTCCACCAAATATATTTTCATATATATCTTCTGTTGTAAAAGGAATAATTGGATATAATAATTTTAAAAACAATAAAGCTTGTTTTTTAGTAATCTTTTGATAAGATAATTTTTCCTTATAAAACATAATTAAATTATCTATATAATTAAAAATATTTTTGTCATTAATTTCTTCTAATGAATCTTTATATAATTTAAACAATTCATAATCAATCGGATTATTAACATCAATAAATGCTTTTTGATAATATTCTTCTATTTCAATAATAAACTCAGCAGTTTTATTTAATTGTTCTTCATCAAAAACAAAATCCATATTTAAAGAATTGTGTAAAAAATATAATCTTAAAGCATCACCTTTATATTTATTTAAATAACCTTCAATATCAAATAAATTATTATTAACTCTTTTCATTTTAGAATAATTACTATCATATGTTTTATCTAACCAAATAATCTTTTTAAATAAAGGACTTAGTTTAATATTATTTTCTTTTTCTATAATAGCCTTCATACATAAAGGTAACATCACGTTTTCCATAATCTCTTTTTTATATATAAAAGCACACTCTATTCCATCCCACTCATTATATATATCAATAGCTTCTTTTGAAAAAATAGAAATACTAGCTCCTATATCATCATAAAAAAGTGATAAAATAGATGCCATACCTGAAGAAAAAATATGATTGATACTACCAGGAATAGGATATCCTGGAACATCTATATTATCATCTAATACAGGTCTAAATTTAACTGAAAAAGTAAAAGGTAAATAATCTTTAATTGAATGAATACCATCATCATCTTGTAAAAACGGAATTAAGGCTCCAAAAGCATCATTAGAAGTAAGTAAAATTTTATCTTTAGCATAATACTTATTTAATGTACCAATTTCAGCATCAATAAATGAATTAATAATTAATTCTTTCGCACTTTCAATATCCAAACCATTTAAAAAATCACTTTCAACTAATTTTCCATCACTAATTACATCAATAATTTCTAATCCTTCATCTAACGCAAATTCTTTATCATTAATATTTACACCAGGATTACCAACATATATATCATCTTTATATTTAACACTAATAAAAATAGGAATCTTTTTCCCAGTCAAAGGATTTATTGCGTAAGTTCCAGCAAAAACACCAAAAGAATCATTTTCTTCAGTTAAATACTTTTCTATTGAATTATATTCATCATAAACAGTATATAATGCAAAATCAACATAATCAGGATTTAAACAAATATAAGTTATTCCACCCATAAATTGAGGTTCTTTTAATTCAATATTTAACCTAGTACCATTACTAACTAAAAAATCAACATTTAAACTCTTAGTCGGTTTTAAAATATTAAGAAGTTCTTCTTTATAGCCTTTATTAATAGGTAACTCACTAATCTTATTAACAATATCATCACATATAGTAGATAAATCTAAATAAAAAGCTTTAACTCGTGAAGAAACCAAATCTTCATTATCTAAATAAGTATCAAAAATCTTTTTACCACTTCTATCTTGTAAAACTGGCAAATAATCATATTTAATATATCCTTTTTCAAATAATTCAATAAAAGCAAGCTGTAAAGATGCCAAATAAGAATTAGACTTCAAATCAATTTCTTTTTGTTCATCAATTCCAACTCCAAGTCTTAACATTTGGTTTTTAAATATATTACAAATATCATCATTTATAGCATTACTATGCTTTTTATTTTCCATAAATGAAGATAACCCTAAAGAATCATAACCAACAGGAAATAAAACATTATAACCAATCATTCTTTTAAAACGTGATAATACATCACCAGCTAAAATAGCTCTAACATTTCCATCTTGAAATCCATATAAATTGGTTTTAGGAAAAGTTGAAAATAAATAAGATTTAGGTTTTATTCTATCTTTTTCAACACAAAAAATCTTACTTCTTTGCCATTTTTTAATATAGTACTCTGAATTTTTGATCATAACTTCACCTCCTCATTTAATAAAAGAAAAAGCTGCCAAGCAGCTCTTTTTTTACTTTAAAGCTTCGATATACTTAACAATATCTCCAACTGTTTTAATATTTTCAGCTTCACTATCATCGATTTGAATATTAAATTCATCTTCGATATCCATAATGATTTCAACTGCATCTAAGCTGTCTGCACCTAAATCATCTTTTAAATTAGAATCTTCTAATACCTTAGAAGGATCTAACTTTAATTCCTTACAAATAATTGCTTTAACTTGTTCAAAAACGCTCATTTTTGAATACCTCCTAAACTTCTACAATATTATACCAAATATTTTTAGTAATGTAAAGTAAAGCCGACATTTTAAATATCGGCTTATAATTATTTAATTATAAAATAGCTAATTCTGTATCAGCATCAAATACATGACAATGATCCATTTCAAAAGCAAGTTTAACTAAACTTCCTTTCTTTAAATCATCACGACAAGGAACAGATGCAATAAAGTTATCAGAACCAATAGTTGCATAAATATTAGTTTCAGCACCTAATAATTCAGCAACGTCAACACTAACTTCAACAACAGAAGTCTTAAAGTTTTCTAAAGCTTCAGCGTCATCATGAATATCTTCAGGACGAATACCTAAAATAACAGGCTTACCAACATATCCAGCTTCACTAACGATAGCAAACTTATCAGCAGGTAATAAAACAGTGTGCTTACCATCAGCAGTAGTGAAATTACCATCAGCTGAAATAGTACCATTAATAAAGTTCATAGGAGGAGTACCAATGAATCCACCTACGAATACATTTGCTGGATGGTCATAAATTTCTTCTGGAGTACCAACTTGTTGAACACGTCCATCACGCATAACAACGATACGTGAAGCCATTGTCATCGCTTCAATTTGGTCATGTGTTACATAAATAGTAGTTGATCCTAATCTCTTATGTAACTTAGTTAATTCACCACGCATTGTAACACGTAGTTTAGCATCTAGATTTGATAATGGTTCGTCCATTAAGAATACTTTAGCATTACGTACGATAGCTCTACCTAGCGCAACACGTTGATTTTGACCACCTGATAATTGACGTGGATATCTATCTAAATACTTTTCTAGACCTAAAATTCTAGCAGCTTCTGCTACTCTTCTTTCAATTTCTGCTCTTGGAACGTGACGTAATTGTAACCCAAATGCCATATTATCATAAATAGTCATATGTGGATATAAAGCATAAGATTGGAATACCATCGCAATTCCACGATCCTTAGGATTAACGTTATTCATTAATTCGCCATCAATGTATAATTCACCACTTGAAATATCTTCTAATCCGGCAACCATACGAAGTGTAGTTGACTTACCACATCCAGATGGACCAACGAAGATGATAAATTCTTTATCCGCGATGTCTAAGTTAAAATCAAAAACAGCTTGAACACCATTTGGATAAATCTTATTAATATTTTTTAATTGTAATGTTGCCATAATAAAATTCCTCCTAGCTATTACTAACAATATTATACAAATAAAAACGTTTTCTTTCTATGTGCAAAATGCACAAAAAAATAGGAAAAGAAAAACTTTTCCTACATTAGTTTATATAAACAAAAACAATCAATAAATCTTCTTAAATCAAAACCTTTATCATTAAGTAACCTATCTAATTTATAATTTAAGGAATTTCGATGTAAATAAAGTAAAGATGCTGCCTTAGAAACATTTAAATCAGTTAAAGCCATAACTTCAATAACCTTCTCATCAACACCAGTACCATCAATAATAAAATGTAAAATATCTAAGGCTTTATCAACTTTAGTTTCTAATAATAAAGTTTTCATATCAAAACTTCCATATTCTAAATTACTAAAAATGGGAAGAATTAACTCTAGTTCTTCTTTTAATTTTATACCAGTATACGATTGATAAACACATATATTACAATTCAAGTCACTTTCTAATGACTTAAAAGCTAACTTAATCTCTTCTTTATTAAATTCATTATGATAAATAACTAACAAATCATCAATATACTCTACATTAACAGCATTACCAACAAGCATTTTAAAAACATCTACTATAAACTGATAATTATCTTTTGATGATTTAAATAAAGTAAACTGCTTCATTATATCACCATATAATCATCATTAGATTTTTTATCAACTTCTTTAAACCTAGCATCAACATAATCATCACTAGATGATTGATTATCACCACTATAAAAATTATAATTAGGAGTTTGATTAACAATCATCTTAGTATTAACCAATCTAGTTCTACCAATCATATCTGCAAGACTACGACCTTTATTAATCGAAAATACAATCGTAAGAACAACAGGAATAACTAAAGATGACCCAAATAAATTAGTTAAAATACATCCACCAACTATTTCTCTTAATAATAACCAACCAAAACCTACTTTACCCTCATCTTTCATACTTACAACCTTTACTGAGGCAGCAAGACGACCCACAGTTTGTTTTTCCCAAAATAATGGGATAATACAAAAATAAATAAATGCTAAAACAACAGTAACTAAAACAGTAAAGCCAATAATTAATAAACAAATAACTAAAATTTGTTCCATAGTAACTAAATCAATACTTCCATTATATAAGCTCTCATAAAAGGAAGTTAATTTATTTTGTAATAGTTCAGCATCAATTTTTACTGCTGGATAAATAAAATTATTTAAAATAATATCTGAAACAAAACCAATAATCGCATAGTCAATAAAATATGCCAAAAATCTTTGTTGAGGTGTTGCATTTAAGTATTTCATATAATCACCAACCTTACTTAATATATTACCATATATTAAAGTTTAATTCTACTATTTATTGATATTAGATGAACTTAAAAAATCTCCTTTAACATATTCTACATACTCTTTATCAATAACTCTTCTTAGTGATTCATCAAAAACAACATCAAAATCAGCAAATAAATACATAGCTAGTGCCCCGGGAGTAGTGTTAACTTCATTAACCAAAATTTTATCCTCATGAATAAAAAAATCAATTCTAATGATACCATTTCCACAAATCAAATCATAGACTTTTCTAGCAACACAACAAAACTCATCATACCTGTCATTATTAATTAAAGATTGATGTAATTGCTTAAATGAATCACTATATTTATTTTCAAAACTAAAAATATCTTCTTTTTTATTAATTGTTTCTAAATTAGAATAATAAGATTCATTTAAAGCTAAATTATATTCCAAAATACTTTCATAAAAAGGCTGAATAACTAAACGATTAGAATACTTAAAAGAATCAACCAACAAATCATCTAAATCATTCTTATCTTTACATACATTTATTCCTAATGAAGACCCCAAACAACACGGTTTAATAATACAAGGCATTATATTTATCTCTTTATTATTTAAATAATCTTCATATGTATATAAAATAGTATCTATCATATCTATTCCATTACTAGATAAATAACGATAAGTATTATATTTATCTATACATAAACTACCACTAAAAGTAGAACACCCCATAAATGGAATATCATAAAACCTTGCTATACTTGCTATAATTCCATCTTCACCATTTTCACCATGCATAACACTAACCAACACATCTATATCAATATATTTAATACCACCACTTACAAACATAGTTTTCTTCTTTTTCTTTAAATTATTATTCTTAAAATCATTTAAACTACATTTATCCGTAATATATAAATTAGAATTAAAATCAACATATATCATATTTATTTTATACTTTTTCTCTATTTTCTTTTTTAACTGATAAGCACTAATAATTGAAATATCATGTTCAAATGATTTACCACCAAATATTATTCCTATATTCAAAATAACACTCTCCTAATACATAGTAAATCTTATGCATTAAAACAGAAAAAAAGACCTGTCAAACAGGTCATAAAATCCACTTCATACAGACAAGATATTTCATTTTTTACCATATTAATCCTATTCTATATATATCAGGTAAATCATTTTCAATAAGTAATGTAGATTCATCATAGTTTTTAGCAATACACATATACATATTATACGCTTCTAAAAAATTTCGAGCTACATATACTTCTATATTATAGTTAATTAAACAATCAAATAAAACTTTAGTTTGATAATATCCAACTAAAATAACACAATCACTACTTCTTATAATATAAGCTATAAGATTTTCCATTAATTCTTTTTTATATTTACCCACCTCAACAATACCAGGAGTCATTAATATTTTATATCCATTTGTATTATTCAACATATTTAAAGCTTCAATAAAACCCTTATAATTACTATTAAATGAATCATCAATAATAACCCTATTATTTATCTTTTTATATTCTAACCTATTCTTTTCTAATTTAAAACCTAAAACAGCTTTTTTTAATTTATTAATATCGTATCCTTCTTCTATCATATATGCTAAAACGCCAATCATATTTAACATTTGGTGTTTACCATAAAATGGTAGTCTAACCACAGCAATAAACAGATCTTCTTTATATAATTCAAAAGTATAATCATCTATAATTTTACCTTGATATAACCCGTAATTAAAACCATAACTTATAATTTTATTATCACCATATATTTCGTAATTTCTAATATATTCATTTTCATGATTTAAAACTAATATCTTAGCATTTAAAGCTAATTTCATCTTTTCTTCTATAATATTATCAATAGAATAAAATCCATCAATGTGCATATATCCAATTTCAGTTATAAATACAACATCAGGAACACATAAATCTAATAAATAATCCATATCGCTAATCTTACTAACACCATACTCAATAACTAAATTATCATACAAATTAATTTTATTATCATTAATGAACTTAGCTATTCCTAAAGGTGTATTATAGCTTTTAGGACTACAAATACATTTATTAAAACAAGATAAAGCCTGATTTAATAAAACTTTAGTAGAAGTTTTACCAAAAGAACCTGTGATACCAATAATTTTATTATGGTAATTATTTAATTTTGTTTTAGCTTTAATTAAATATTTTTTATTACAAAAGTAAGAAATAATATCATCAATTAAAAATATAGGAATGATACTAAATTCTATAAACAACAAATAAAAAGGACAAAAAGAATATAAACATACAATAATTAATGCTAATATTATTAATCTAATAACTCTTTTAGTAAATTTAAGTTTTTTTCTTTTAAATAAAAATATTAAACTATACAAAATAATATAACTATAACAAATATAACTAACTACTTTATCACTATAAATACTTATAATATAAACTATAACAATAAATAAATCATAAAAAACAAAATTATTAATAAAATGCTTTAAATATGGCTTAATTTGATAATGTGCTTGTTGATAAATATTTAAAATCAAATAAAGTTTTATAAATGCTTGAATAAAAAGACTAATCAACAACATCACCAACTAAAAAACTATTTAAAATAAGACTAAAAATACTAAATCTTTCTAAATAAGGAAAATGACCACAATTATCAAGTTCAACTAAAAATGAATCTTTAATATTATCTTTAATCTTATACCCCATATCTAGTGGCGTAACATTATCGTCTTTACCATATATAAGAAGTGTCGGTGAAGTTATCTTTTTCATTTCTTCTTGCAAATCCTTATTAACAGCCTTAACCAACATAGTCTTTTTAATATTATCAGCATTTAAATAATCCTTTGATCCCATTCTCACCTTTAAATGACATTTTTTTAAAACTTTATATAATTTTATTTTCATTCTCTTAGCAATTTTAAGCTTTTGCCTAATACCAGCACTTGAAACCAATACTAGTTTAGACACACAATATTTTGATGCGTAACTTATCGCAACTCTTCCACCATAAGAATGACCTAAAATGATAGGCTTATCAATACTTAAAATACTAACAAAATCATAAACAACATCACTAACCTCATCAACTGATAACGGCATTAAAACCTCACTCTCACCAAACCCAGGTAAATCAAGGGCATACACCTTAAAATTACTTTGAAGACACTCTGAAAGTTTTGAGAAAGTATTTAAATTTGCACCCCAACCATGAAGTAAGATAATAGGACTTCCTTCTCCTTTTACCTCATAATTAAGTTTAAGTCCATTAATATAAATAAAAATAGTATCACCAGCCTATATTAATATATGCAAAGTGATACTATTTATTGATTATTTATTTATTCTTTTATTTTTTCTTTTTTTATCTATAAAAAGAATTGCAAAAACAATGACACCAACAATTAAACCAAATGGTAATAAATATAGAATAATTTGCCCAATAGCTACAAAGAAACCAGCTAAATAATTACCATATTCAACAAAGAAAGACTTATCTTCATTAGATAAATTATAAGTGATTGTAATCTTTGAATAATCTAATAAATTATTATAATTATCTAATTCATTACAAATCGTTAATAATTCTGTATCAATTTCATCTATCTTAGTTTGTAAAGCTATAATATCATTTGTTGTAATATCAGGTTTAGATAACATCTCAAGATAAGCTTTTCTTGAAGCTTCTAAAACCTGTTTTCTAGCTTCTAATGCAGAATAAGATGACGTAACATCTTTTGATTCAATCGTCTTACTTTTAACACAATTACCATTAGAATCAACTATATCTAAAAACTCATTTAACTTTTCTGTAGGTATTCTATAGACAACTACAGAACGTTCATCACTTTCAGTTGAAGATTCAATATAGCCATTAAACTCATTTACTTCAATTTCAATTTCTTTTTTAATTTCAGTATAATTACTAGAGGAAATAGAATATGTTACAGTATAATATATCTTTCTTACAGTCTCAACAGTAACATTATTAGACGTATTATCCTCACTACCTCCATAATCTCCTTCATTATATTTTGGTGAACAGCCTACTAACAACAAACATAATAAAATCAATAATATATATCTTATTTTTTTCATATTTTTTACCTCTCTAATATTTTGTATTTATTAACTAATTCTTCTATTGAAATCTTTTCATGTTCCATAAAATTATAAACAACATTATCCTTATATATACATATATAAGCATTAATCGGTATAAATATTAAATATCTTTCTTTACTATTAGAAACAATAATAGGTAAATACTGGCCAATAATTATACAACCTACTTCTTCTTTTAATTCGTTTTTTAATACTTCTTCTAAAATAATATTTTCTTCATTATGATATAAACTAATATCCAAATTAATTCTATCTTCAATAACCATTTCATTCTTTTTTAAAACATCAAAAATATTATCATACAAATCATCATTTATATAATTTTCACTAATATAATCAGCTTGATCACTATAATTAATTATCCAAGTTTCTTTTGAAGACTTATTATCAATTGTTTTATAATAATAAGCTAAAGAATCACCAGTTTCATCAGCAAGTAATAAATCATATACTTTATCCCCACTTTCAAAACTATCAATTTTTTCAAAAGGAACACCATCATATTTCTCATAAAAATCAGATGGTATAGAACAAGAAGTGATAAAGATAATTATCAAAATAAAAACAACTAACTTTATTCTTTTCATAGATAAGCTTAAACGCTTTTCACCTCAACAATCTTATAATTGATATCTAAACTACAAAACTCCTTAAAGTCAGAAATTTCTGTTTTAGGTACCAATTCAATAATAAATTCAGAAGTCTCATCTGTAATAACTATTTTCCTGTCTATATATAATATCTCACAGATAGAGTCTTCATTATCATAATACGAATATAAAATTGTAAAACTTAACACTAGTTCATATCCAGATACTTCTTCTAATCTATTAACACTTCCTTTAATAATAACTTCTTTATCATCAACATTAATTTCTTCACAAGGATTAATATCATAATAATCTTGAACATTATCAATACCAATAATTTTTGGTTCTGGTATTAACGCTATTAACAAAATAAAAGATAAAATACTTAAGATAATGATTGGGATAATAAATTTAACTACATTAGTTTTCTTATACTCAACTACAACTTCAGGCTTTTTTTGAGTTAAAAGTTCATCAATTGTAACACCCAAAACAGCAGCCAAATTAGGAAGCAAGTTAATATCAGGCATCGTCTCACCAGTTTCCCATTTTGATACTGCCTTATTAGTTACACCTAGTTTTCTACCTAAATCATCCTGAGTTAAACCTAAGTTTTTTCTTTTATTATATATAAATTCACCAAATTTATATTTTTCCATAAACTCCAACTCCTACCTAAATTATAATATAAGTCCTTAAATTTGTTACTAGAACATAGTCTCTTAATAAGAGAATCTACAAATATAGTTAAATTTTATCATAAAACAATATATTTTTATAGGAAAAATAAAAAGAAAACATCACGTTTTCTTCTCATTTTAAATCTTCAGCTATAAATACATAAAAAATATCATCATTATAATCTTTAGTAACTAAATGACCATAATCAGTAACATTTTTAATATTACCATTTTTAGTGATAATACGATATTTAACTTTATCATACTTTTTATCTGATTTTGATATTTGGTCTTTAATTTCAAAATCAACTCTTTCATAGTCTTCAGGATGAACCATCCCCTTAAAACTTTGATTAGTTAATTCCATAAATTCAAAAACATTATCACATTCATAAATATCTAATAAAGCTTCATTTACTAACACAATTCTTTCTGTTTTATCATTAATATATATAAAGAATCCACCTGGCATCATTGATATAACGCTATTAACTTCAAAAGATGCCTTACTATCATTTTTTATAAGCTTAATTCCATCAGTAATCCATTTATTATTCAATTTTTTAATAAATTCATCTAAACTAACTGGTTTAGAATAATAATAACCTTGATGGTAATTAGCATAATATTTACTGACGAAGTCTTTTACTTCTTTATTTTCAACACCTTCTAAACAAACACTAATACCTAATCTTTTAGCACATTCTAAAACAGTTTCAACAATAATAGAATTACTAGGATTATCTAAAATATTAATAATAAAGGATTGATCAATCTTCACACAGTCAATAGGTAAATCACCTATTAATCTTAATGTAGATGTTCCTGTCCCGAAATCATCTAATGAAATTCTTATCTTCTTACTTCTAAAAAATTCTAATTGTTCTTTCAAATAATTAACATCTAAATTCTTACATCTTTCAGTTAGTTCAAACTGGATATTAGATATAGGAAAACCAATTTCAGAAACTATATCTAAAACATCATATCTAAATTCTTTTCTTTCAATTTGAGAATAAGATAAATTAATATTTATAAAAAAATCTTTATTATTAAGACAAATTTCTTTAAAATCAGATAAAGATTTTCTTATTATCCATAAACCCAAATCATAAAAACAAGAATGATCTTCAATATAAGAAATAAATCGCATTGGTGATACAACACCAAATTCTTCATCTTTCCATCTTAATAATGCTTCAGCACCAATTATTTTACCATTCATAGCTGAAACAAAAGGCTGATAATTCAAATAAAATCCTTTACAATCATCTACAATTGAATTTTTAATAGTCTCTAACAATCTAAGATTTTTTAATTCTTCTTGGTATCTTTCATAATTAAATATAACTAATTCATGATTATCATTTCTTTTAGCATTATCAATTGATGAAGTAAGCATAGATAAGATTTGATATTGATCATATTTAGACTTATCTAAATCATAAATTGCACCTGAAATAATTTCAATATTAAAAGTATATCCATCAAAATGATAATTAGATAATATGTTTTTTATAATAAAATTCAATTCATTTAAAGCATCACTTTTATCCTCATTTAACATAACCACAAAAACAGTTCTTTCAAGACGATATAAAGATCCATATTCTTTAGTTTTAATTATAATATCACGTAAAATGGAAATAAAAAATTTCGCTCCAAATTCATAACCAAATCTAACATTTAATGTATTAAAAGATTTAATCTCAAAAATAAGTGCAGTAAGATTACTATTTTTTTTATTATATAAATCTTTTACAAAGTAATTAATATCAGGAATTGAAGCAGCCCCAACCATATTTTTATATGAAATTTCATTAAGCATAGTACCACATCCACATCTTTAGATTTATTTTATCATATTAATTTATAAAATAAATAATTTTATGAAAAAAATAAAAAAAAAGACAATATTTCATTGTCTTTTATCCGACAGATTCTGTCATCTCTAATTTTATTAATCTATTTAATTCAACCGCATACTCCATAGGTAATTCTTTACTAAATGGTTCAATAAATCCCATAACAATCATCTCAGTAGCTTCAGCTTCAGTTAAACCTCTACTCATCAAATAAAATAATTGTTCTTCATTAACCTTTGAAACAGTAGCCTCATGTTCAATATACATATCACTATTCTTACCTGTATTAGTAGGAATAGTATCTGATGTTGAAATATCATCTAAAATAAGAGTATCACATTCGATATGACTTCTAGCACCTATAGCCTTTTTACCACATGATACTAATCCACGATAATTAACCTTGCCTCCACCTCTACAAATAGATTTAGAGATAACTGTAGATGATGAGTTTTCGCCTAAGTGAATCATCTTAGCACCAGTATCTTGAAGTTGGTTTTCAGCAGCAAACGCAATACTTACTGTTGTTCCCTTACTATATTTACCTTTTAATACACAAGCAGGATATTTCATATTTAATCCAGATCCAACATTACCATCAATCCATTCCATATGTCCTTCATCATCAACAATAGCTCTTTTTGTTACTAAGTTAACAATATTATTTGACCAGTTTTGAACAGTTGAATAACGGCAATGTGCACGTTTACCAACAAAAATCTCAACAACCGCAGCATGTAGGGAATCTTTAGAATATTGAGGTGCTGTACATCCTTCTACGTAATGAATATCAGCATCATCATCAACAATAATTAAAGTTCTTTCAAATTGTCCCATTCTTTCAGAATTAATTCTAAAGTAAGATTGAACAGGCTTTTCTAACTTAACACCCTTAGGAACATAAATGAAAGATCCACCACTCCATACCGCACTATTTAATGCAGCATATTTATTATCTGATGCAGGAATTAATTTACCAAAATACTTTTGCATTAAATCACTATGACATCTTAATGCTGTATCAGTATCACAGAAAATAACACCTAAATCATCTAATTCTTTTAAATTATTATGGTAAACAACTTCTGATTCAAATTGAGTAGATGAACCAGCTAAATACTTAGCTTCAGCCTCAGGAATACCTAATTTCTCAAAAGTTTCTTTGATTTCATCAGGAACGTCATCCCAATTATTTTCAGTCTTTTCAGTCGATTTAATATAGTATGTGTATTCATTAAAATCAATACCAGATAAATCAGGACCCCATGTAGGATTAGATTTATTAACAAACGCATCGTATGAATTTAATCTAAAATCTCTCATCCAAGCAGGCTCGCCCTTAGCATTAGAAATAAATTCAACTACTTCTCTTGATAAACCTTTACCTGATGTAATAACTGATTCAGTTTGAGTTGAAAAACCATACTTATAATCGCCAACTATATCTTTAATATCGTTTTTATTATCCATTATTTTTCCACCTCATCGATAGCTTTTTCTACACATTTCCAAGCTAAAGTAGCACACTTAATACGAGCAGGAAGTTGTCTTACACCAGCATAAACAATAGCTTCTCCTAAAGCTTCTTCATCTAAGATTTCTTCACCCTTAACTAATCTATAGAAATCTTTAATAATAGCTTCAGCTTCACTCACAGGTTTTCCCTTTAATAAATCAGACATAACAGAAGCACTAGATAAACAAATAGAACAGCCTTTTCCATCTTGCCTAACATCTTCAACAATTCCATTATTTACAATTATTTCAACACTTAAGTCATCACCACATGAAGGATTAGTTAAATGAACTAAATGATAAGGATCAGTCTTCTTTAAACCCTTATTCTTAGGGTTTTTATAATGATCCATAATAACTTGACGGTATAATGTGTTTAAATCCATAATTACCTCCTAAAAACCAGCAAAAAACTCACTAGCCTCTTTTACACTCTCTACAAATTTTAATACATCTTCTATCGTATTATAAAAATAAAATGATGCACGAACAGTTCCCATTGTATCTAACCACTTAGTAATAAGTTGAGCACAATGATGACCAGCTCTAATACATACTTCATTGTTATCAAACACTGAAGCAGCATCATGAGGATGAACCCCATCAATATTAAATGAAACAATACCTGTTTCAGCTGTTTCATTATAAATAATCACACCAGGAATTTTCTTTAACTCCTCGATAGCTTTACACTTTAATAGATATTCATATTTAGCAATATTATCTAAACCAATTTCTTTAATATATTTACAAGCACGAGCAAGCCCAATTGCCCCAGCGATAATTGGTGTACCTGTTTCAAAGCGATATGGCGCATCCTTATATGTCATTTCATATTTATTAACATCATCTGCCATGTCCCCACCAAATTCAATGGGTGGCATTTCATTAAGTAACTTTGCTTTACCATATAAAACTCCAATACCAGTAGGCCCACATAATTTATGCCCAGAAAAAGAAAGAAAATCACAATCTAATTCTTTAACGTTAATATTCATATGTGGAACAGCTTGAGCACCATCAACACTAACAACAGCACCTTTTTCATGAGCTAATTTAATAATTTCTTTAATAGGAGTAACATATCCCATAACATTAGAAACATAAGTTAACGCAACTACCTTAGTCTTATCTGATAAAACTGATTTAAATGCTTCAACTGTAATTCTTCCTTCTTTATTTAATGGAACATATATAACTTTAGCTCCCACCATTTTAGCAACATTTACCCAAGGCATATGACTAGAATGATGTTCTAACTCAGAAGTAATAATTTCATCTCCAGCTTTTAAATGACTTAATCCATAACTTAATGCAACTAAATTTAAAGCTGACGAAGCACCTCTTGTAAAAACTATCTCTTCAAACTTAGCTCCAATAAAAGAAGCAATAACTTCTCTTGCTTCTTCATAAGCTTCAGTAGCTTCATAAGATAATTTATATACACCTCTATGAACATTTACACCTGAATTTTTATAATAATCATCTATTGCATCAACAACACAATCAGGTTTAAGTGTTGAAGCTGCATTATCTAAATAACTAAGATTAGGATTATTTCTTAAAACTTGAAAATCATTTCTTAGTTTTTCTATATTTAGCATTAAAAATCACCTCTTATATTAGGGCTCTAATTTCTTTTTCTAAACTTACCTTCAAATCCTGATCTAATATCTTATCAATAAATGGACGTAAAATACCTTCTAAAATAAGCAAGAAAGCTTCAGTTTTAGTTAAACCTCTACTCATTAAATAAAATAAACTTTCATCACTCATTTTACCGATTGACGCACCATGATTAGCAATAACATCATATTCATCAATAAGTAAAATAGGTTTAGATGTTACCTCTGAATCATCATCCATAACAACACCTTTAGATAATTGTCTACAAATAGATTTAGCCATCTTCTTATTTATTTTACCTGTAGTGTCAAACATAATTTGACTACCTGCCATTGCAATACCAAAATTAGAAATATTAGATTCAGTATGGATAGCGTTGTGAATAATACTTTGATTAAATGTTTCTGATGCATTAGAACCTAACGCAAGTAATTCAACAAAAGCATTTGCTCCTTCTTTAACAAGTTCAACATTAAATTCTTCATTTGATGAGCCTAAAGTAATTTGCATAACTTTTAAATAACCATTACATACAAATTTATGATTACAATTTGATGTATTTAAAATTTGATAATCAACATTTGCATCATCTAAAATATTTACTAAAACATTACCATTCATAACTTGATCTACGATTTTAACATTAACATTTTTCATAACATTAATCGTAATACTTCCATCAATATAAATAGTCTTATCAATATTCTTAGTTATTGTTAAACTATCATCTTGAAGTAAAAGACCATAATCTTCAAGATTTAGGCATTTGCTAACTCTAATCATTAATTCTTACCAGCATGGGCACATGAACCTAGTAATACATGGGTCTTTTCATCTTCATTTGAAGCAATATCAATACCAAGTTCTTCTTTTACCCAATCATAGCCTTGTTGATCAATCTTAGTAATTAATTCAGGACCACCAGTCATAACAATCTTACCATTAATCATAATATGAACATAATTAGGTTTAATATAATCTAATAATCTTTCATAATGGGTAATAAGAATACAACCAAAATTAGGACCAACCATAGACATAACATTTTCACCAACAATACGTAATGCATCTACGTCTAATCCTGAATCAATTTCATCTAATATTGCAAACTTAGGTTTTAACATTTTCATTTGAAGAATCTCATTACGCTTCTTTTCTCCACCTGAGAACCCTTCATTTAAATATCTATGTGCTAAATCTTCTGGCATTTTTAATTCAGCACATGCTTTTTCATAATTTCTAATAAACGAAAATAATGAAACATCTTTACCTGAAGTAGCTTTCATAGCACTTCTAATAAAATCACTATTAGTAACACCACTAACTTCAGCTGGATATTGATAAGCTAAAAATAAGCCTTTTCTAGCTCTTTCATCAACAGCAAGTGGTAAAATAGATTCACCATTTAACAAAACATCTCCACCAAGTACTTGGTATTTAGGAGAACCCATAACAATAGATGATAATGTAGATTTACCAGTACCATTAGGTCCCATAATCGCATGAACCTCACCTGTTTTAACTACTAAATTAACACCTTTTAAAATTTCTTTATTTTCTACTCTCGCATATAAATCGCGAATTTCTAAAATATCACTCAAAATAATCACTCCTTCAAAAGAACGCTTTTAATATTATATCACAAAATATATCTATTTACCACTTTTACTTAAATTCAAGTGATAAATTCTATGAATTTCTTTAAACAAATCATCATATGAATTAGATTTAACAACAATACTTGAATTTTTCTTTACTTCTTCACTTGCTTTTGAAATAGTAATAGATATATGACTATTAGCAAGTAAATGATTAGATAAAGGATTTGTTGTCACTCCAACCGCCTTCATATTCTTAGATTCTAAGTATCTATGTAAAACATCTAATTTTAAAACTTCTCTATTATAAATCTTAACATATTTTAAATCTTTTACTTCCATTATTGGATCTTCAAAATCATATATTTGAACAAAAAGTTTATCCTTATATTCACTCTGATTAATTTCATCCATAATCTTTTTAGCCTTTTCCTCAGGTTCAATCAGTAAGAAATATAAGACATCACCATCTGGTGCTCTACCAATTGTAAAATTATTATATCCTGCATTTTTCTTAATATTTGCATACTTTTCTTCGCCATCATTATCAATACGTTCAATATATGTATGTAAAACATCATTAGTAATTCTATTAATAAATGGTGTAATATTATGTTTTTCAAACCCAATTCGAATTTTACTTGCTAACTCTTCATCAATAGGACAAGTATCAATATAAGTTAATTTATAAGGATCATATAAAGCAGCACCAGACATACAAATTACAGGATTATTAATTTTAATATCTTCTAATAATCTCATAAACGTAGTTGGAGTTCTTGTCGTAAACAAAGTAACATTTACACCTAAATAGTTTAAATTATTTAATTTATACTTTATAAAACCCTTAAAATGATCATTTTCATTAGCCAAAATACCTTCAATTCCAATACAGAATAATAAATTTTTATTGTGGAATCTTCTAGGTAATCTAAACAAATTAACACCTAAAGCAATTAACACACCAATCATAGTAGATAATATACGGTTAATACCAAATTGAAATTCCCAATTAGGAACATTTGTATTAGGACTTACAGTAACAGAAAGCAGTGTTAATATCGAAACAAATATTGCAGGTTCTTGATGTAATAAAACTCCAACTTTAATAACGATTAAAGCAGCAATAGGTATAAGTAAATACGGAATTACATAATTAAACTTCTCTATTTCAACTGTTGCAGGATTAGGCCACTGTCCACCAAATAACTCATATAAACAAATAACACCAACACCTATAATACCACCAATCAAAGATGCAACACACCTATTTTTAGCTTGATGCAAGGATTGAGCTTTACTCGCATGAATCGAATAAGCGGCAGCAATACCAGCAAAGAAAGGATTAAACCAAGTAAACGCAAAATCTTCTGGAACACCAGGAACATATTCTAAAGCTTTTAAACTAAGATAAAAACATAAACAAAATAAAATAGCAACAGCCGTTTTAATCATTCTCATGCCTACAATTTTCTTCATATATTCCCTCCTTTTAACCGCCAAAAAGAATCACCATAAGTGATTCTTCTTTTTTAAATTAGCGTACAACTATATTAACTAACTTCTTAGGTACAACAATTGTTTTAACAACAGTATGTCCATCAGTAAATGCCTTAACTCTTTGGCTAGCTAAAGCAAGTTCTTTAATTACCTCATCAGATGCGTTTGCATCTACTTCAATACGATCACGAAGCTTACCATTAACTTGAACAATTAAACAAATAACATCACTAGCTAACTTAGCTTCATCATATGTTGGCCATGCTTCATAGGCAATAGTAGTGTTATGGCCTAACATTTCCCAAATTTCTTCACCTAAGTGAGGAACAATAGGAGAAAGTAATTTAATAAATCCTTCTGCATACGGACGATAAATACTATTAGCTTTATATGCTTCATTTAAGAAAGTCATCATTTGAGCTATACCAGTATTAAAGTTTAATTTATCAAAATCAGCAGAAACTTTCTTAACAGTTTGATGATATATTTTATCTAATGAACCATCATTTGTATCACTAAACTTAGATGAGTATTCCTCGTTAGCATAAAATCTCCATACTCTATCTAAGAACTTGCGAGCACCCTCAAGACCCTTAGTACTCCAAGGAAGTGAAGCTTCAAGAGGTCCCATAAACATTTCATATAAACGTAATGTATCAGCACCAAAATCTTTAACTACATCATCAGGATTAACTACATTTCCTCTTGATTTACTCATCTTTTCATTATTTTCACCTAAAATCATACCTTGATGGAATAATTTAGCAAAAGGTTCTTTAGTAGGTACCAAACCTTTATCATATAAATAATTATTCCAAAATCTCGAATATAATAAGTGACCAACAGCATGTTCAGAACCACCAATATATAAATCAACAGGCATCCAATGCTTTAATAAGTCATAATTAGCAAATTCATCATCATTATTTGGATCAATATATCTTAAGAAATACCAACTTGAAGCAGCTGAACCAGGCATTGTCGTTGTTTCTCTTTTACCAGTTTTACCCTTATATGTAATATTAACCCAATCAGTTGCATTTTCAAGTGGTGCAGTACCGTTTACCTTAGGTTTATAATCATCAAGTTCAGGTAAAACAAGTGGTAACTCATTATCTTCTAACGCAACACTACCATCTTCAAAATGAACAACAGGAATAGGTTCACCCCAATATCTTTGACGAGCAAAAATCCATTCACGTAAACGATATGAAATTTTCTTAGTACCTAAATTATTAGATTCTAACCATTCAATCATCTTATTAATTGCATCTTCTTTATTTAACCCGTCTAAGAAACCAGAATTAATATGTAGGCCATCTTCAGTATATGCTTCTTTAGAAATGTCTCCACCTTCTAAAACAGGAATAATATCTAATCCAAATTTCTTAGCAAACGCATAATCTCTTTCATCGTGAGCAGGAACAGCCATAATAGCACCTGTACCATAACTTGCTAAAACATAATCTGAAATCCAAATAGGAACTTCCTTACCATTAACAGGATTAATAGCATATGCACCTGTCCAAACACCAGTTTTATCTTTATTTAATTCAGTTCTTTCTAATTCACTTTTTGTACTACAAATAGCTTTGTATGCATCAATTGCTTCCTTTTGACCTAATGTAGTAATCTTATCAACTAAAACATGTTCAGGAGATAAAACACAGTATGTAGCACCAAATAATGTATCACAACGTGTTGTAAATACAATAAATGTTTCATCTGTACCTTTAACCTTAAATGTAACATGAGCCCCAACAGACTTACCAATCCAGTTTCTTTGCATTTCCTTTGTAGATTCAGGCCAGTCAATAGTATCTAACCCTTCTAACAAACGTTCAGCATAAGCTGGAATATCCATAACCCATTGTTTCATATTCTTACGAACAACAGGGAATCCTCCACGTTCACTCTTACCATCGATAATCTCATCATTAGCAAGTACTGTGCCTAGTTCTTCACACCAATTAACTGGCATATCAACTTGTCTTGCAAGTCCATCTTGATATAATTGTTTAAAAATCCATTGTGTCCACTTATAATACTTAGGATCACAAGTAGAAATCTCTTTACTCCAATCAAAAGAAAAACCAAGCATCTTTAATTGTTTAGTAAAAGTTGCAATATTAGCCTTTGTAAATCCTTCAGGATGTTTACCTGTATTTATTGCAAATTGTTCTGCAGGTAAACCAAAAGCATCCCATCCCATAGGGTGTAAAACATTATAGCCTTCCATTCTTTTCTTACGACAAACAATATCAGAAGCTGTATATCCTTCAGGATGACCAACATGTAGTCCATGTCCTGATGGATATGGGAACATATCTAAAGAATAAAATTTAGGCTTAGAAAAATCCCACATATCTGTTTTAAATGTATCATTTTTCTCCCAATATTCTTGCCATTTTTTTTCAATTTCTAAATGATTATAATTTCTCATTTTAATTACCTCCCATTACTAATAAACCTAGGTCTATTATCCTTTTTCTTATCATTAATTTTTTTAATTAGTTCACAAACAAAAATAGGCAATACAAATCCTAAAGCAAGTCCACCATACCACAAACTCAAGGTGTTAGCATAATTAAAATCTATATGGTAAAACAAATACCAAATTAAACAACCAATCAACACATATAAACTCATGCGGATAGGAAACATTTTAGGAGTGTCATATTCAACTATTTTAGCTTCTTTAACCAACATAAATAACAAACTTAAAATAGGATAAACCAATAATAAACATACAAGAGAAGTAATAAACACCTCTGGGCTATTAATTCCCTTTGTAAATAAAATAATTGGTATCACACTAAAATTTATAATTTCTAAAGTTAAATGTATGTAATTTAATTTTTTCAACAAATCCAACACCTCTCTTTAAAAACAAATCATTATATATTATAACATAATATAATCTATTTTAATAGATTAACATTTCAATTTTGTTCTTAAAATTCATAGTTATTTTAAAAAATCATTTTTATAAATATTAAAAACAAAAATATCTTATGACATAAAATTTTTAAAGTAAATAATCTTTTAGAATTATTCTATACAATTATAAATTACATCATCATTAAAAACAAACATTTTTTACAAAAAGAAAATGCTGTTATAAAAACAGCATTCCATCTTTTAGAATCCAAAATATTCCTTGGCATTATTGTAGCATACATCTTCTACAATTTTACCTAATGTTTCAATTTCTTCTTCAGGATATTGACCTGATTCAACTAATTCACCTAACATTTGACATAAAATACGACGATAATATTCATGTCTTGGATAAGCTAAGAAACTACGAGAATCAGTTAACATACCTACAGATTGAGCAACTAAACCAACTTGCATTAATGTTTCTAAATTTTGTCTCATACCATCTTGTTGATCTAAGAACCACCAAGCAGTACCAACTTGAACATGTCCCTTAACACCCTCTTTTTGGAAACATCCAGAAAGAACAGTTAAAGCATAATTATCACGAGGATTTAAACAATATAAAATAGTCTTAGGTAATTGACCACAACCATCTAAAGCACCTAATAATGCAGATAATTTAGCCATATAATTTTGGTCTTCAATAGCATCAAAACCAGTATCAGGACCAATCTTAGCAAGCATAGATTTACTATTATTTCTTAATGCACCAATATGATATTGTTGTACCCAACCGTATTTATGGTATAACTTACCAACATGTAATAACACATATCCTTTATATTTATCTTGTTCTTCTTCTGAAATAACTTCATGATTCATACCTTTTAAGAAGACAGCATTAGCTTCTTCATAAGTTGCAGGAGCATAATGTACAACATCTAATGCATGGTCAGATACTCTACATCCAACTTCATTAAAGAATTCAACTCTTTCAGCTAAAGCCTTACATAAAAGTTCTAATGAAGTAATTTCATATCCAACAACAGTTCCTAATTGTTTAACCCAAGATTCAAACCATGATAATTCAACATTAATAGCCTTATCTGGTCTAAATGAAGGTCTAACAGAAACCTTTAATGTAGGATCTTGTTTCATCTTAATATGCCATTCTAATGAATCAACTGGATCATCAGTTGTACAAACAGTATCTACATTATGTAAATACATCATTTCACGTGCAGTTAAAGTTTCTAATTTAACATTAGCTTTTTCCCAAATAACTTTAGCGTTTTTAGCATTAATAACTTCATCAATACCAAAATATCTTCTCATTTCTAGATGAGACCAATGATATAATGGATTACCTACAAAATAAGGCATACTTTCAACAAATTGCAAGTATTTTCCATAATCATCTTCAGGTCCAGAAATAGTTTCTTCATTATACCCTCTAGCACGTAATGCACGCCATTTATAGTGGTCACCTGTACGATCACCAGGACCTAACCAAGCATCAGCTAAATTTCTAAATTTTTTATCTTCATAAATTTGTTGAGGAATTAAATGACAATGATAGTCAATAATAGGCATCTTAGATGCATGTTCATGATATAATTTCTTGGCAGTTTCTGTAGTTAACAAGAAATCTTTATCCATAAATTTTTTCATTTCTTTTTCTCCTTATTTATCAATTTTTTATTTTTAATCTTTCTATTTCTTCTTTTAACTCTTCAATAGTCTTTTCTAAAAAAGTAACTCTACTATTTAATCTTTCAGCACGTTCTTTAAGTGTTAAATCATTTTCATCTTTATCTAAAACCCATTTATAAAACACAATAAAGAAAATCATAACAAACAAAGTTAGACCAAAAAGAATAAAGTGTGGGTAACTATTTTTAATTTCATCATTACCATTAATAAACAAATTAACAATACTAGCAATAAAACCAATAATAGAAAAAACTACACATGTCAAAGTTGTTTTTTTCATTATAATACTACACCATCTTTAAAAATAGAAATTTCACGGAAATTATTTTCTTCATTCTTAGCTTGTTTTCTACCAGAAGCAATATCACATAATAAATCAATGAAGTTTTCTAATAACTCATCCATATCCATTTTATCTACTAAATCACCTGCATTAAAATCAATCCAATTAGATTTTTTAGTAGCTAAAGCCGTATTAGTAGCAATCTTTACAGTAGGAACAAATCCACCAAATGGAGTACCACGACCAGTAGTAAATAATACCATTTGACAACCTGAACAACCTAATGTAGTAGTAGCAACTAAGTCATTACCAGGTGTACATAATAAATTAAGCCCATTAGTCTTAATTCTTTCCCCCATCTTTAATACGTCTTGAACAACTGCAGCACCAGCCTTTTGTGTACAACCTAAAGATTTATCTTCTAATGTTGTAATACCACCTTTTTTATTGCCTGGAGATGGGTTATCATAAATAACTTGATTATGATTTTTAAAATAAATTTTAAATTCATTAATCAAATCAACAATCTTATCATAAGTTGCTTCATCTTTAGCACGTGCCATTAATAACTTTTCAGCACCAAACATTTCAGGCACTTCACCTAAAACAGTAGTTGCACCATTAAGAGATAAGAAATCAGAGAATCTACCTAATAATGGATTAGCAGTAATACCTGACATACCATCAGAACCACCACATTTTAAACCAATACGAAGAACAGATAAAGGTTTAGAAACACGCTTATCGTCTTTCATTTGATCATATAATTCTTTTAATAATTTAGTCCCTTCTACTACTTCATCTTCAACTTCTTGAGTAACTAAGAAACGAGTACGAGCTTCATCATATTCACCTAATGATTCTTTAAAAGTAGAAACTAAATTTTCTTCACAACCTAAACCTAAAACTAAAACACCACCAGCATTTGGATGTTTAACCATATCTTGAAGTAATGTTCTAGTTAAAGATAAGTCAGCACCCATTTGACTACAACCAAATGGATGTTGGAAAGTATAAACGCCATCAATTGCGCTTGTATCATAATTAGCTTTAAAATTTTCAATAATTTTATTTGCCATACCTGATACACAACCAACAGTTTGAACAATCCATAATTCATTACGAATACCATATTCACCTGTAGAACGTTCATAAACATCTACCATACGATCTGACTTATATCCTAAAACAGAAGGATAATTAGGTTCATAAGTATAAGTAATGACATCATCTAAATTAGTTGCAACGTTATGAGTATGAACATGACATCCAGTCTTAATATCACAAGTTGCATGACCAATAGGTGAACCATATTTAATAACATCTTCACCACATGAAATATCCTTTAAAGCCACTTTATGAGCTTGAGGAATATCTTCTAACAATGTAACCCCTTCTACTACTTCACCCTTACTAAAAGGACGTAAAACAACAGCTACATTATCAATAGGATTAATGATAATATAATCTTTCATAAAATCTCCTTAATTATTTAACCATTTTTGCTAAAGCTTCACGCATAGAAGTAGTTACTATTTCATATAAACAATCAGTAACATATGCTTCTACACCTTCATAACTAGCTAAATTAACTTCCCAATGACTTTCTAATGTTAATACATGGTTTACAATCTTAGCAATTGATTCTTTTGAACCATCATAAGAAGCCCATAATTCCTTAAACATATCTAAAGCCCACTTATCATCAGCTAATTTAATATCTTCTTCACCACGTTTACCTCTATAGAATGCCATTAATGCAGCTAAACTGAATAAAGCATGACAAGGGAAATGATGTAAATCATTTAAATTTTGTAAAATAGAAGGTAAAATTCTAGTTTTAAACTTAGTAACAGAGTTTAAAGCAATACTCATTAATTCATGACGAACAAATGGGTTACCATATCTTTCTAATACACTATTAGCATAAGAATCCATTTGATCTCTAGGAATATTAATTGTTGGAACAACTTCATTGAAAATAAAGTCTAAAACAAATTTATTTAATTGTTCATCTTCAATAGTTTCTCTTACAGTATCAATTCCTGATAAATAAGAAACAGGTACTAAACAAGTGTGTGAACCATTTAAAATTTTAACTTTTCTTTCCTTATAAGGCTTAATAGAATCAACAAATAAAACATTTAAACCAGCTTCCTTTGTTGGCATCTTCTTTTCTAATTCTTTAACATGCTCACCATCAATTACCCATAAATGGAAAATTTCACCAACAACCATATTATTATCAACATAACCTAATTGTTCCCATAAAGCTTTATCTTCACCTCTAGGATAACCAGGTACAATTCTATCAACCAATGTATTATAATAACGGTTAGCATTTTCAATCCAAGAAATAAATGCTTCATCCATACCTAAATGAGAAGCTAGTTGTACTAAGATCTCTTTTAGTGTATCACCATTATGGTCAATTAATTCACAAGGAATAATTTCTAAACCTTTATCTAAAGCACCATTAAAATGATCATAACGAACTTTTAAGAATGCTAAAAGCTTACCAGGGAAGCTCTTTGGAGTAACAGTTAAATCTGTATCTGTAGGATCAAAAGTGATACCTGCTTCAGTTGTATTAGATACAATGTATTCTAAATCTGTACTCTTTGCATAATCTAAATATTTTTGATAATCTTCAAAAGGATTAATAAAATCTTCTAAACAATCAATAACTTGATGAGTTTTAACAGTTTGACCATTATTTAACCCTTGTAAATATAGAGTATAAAGACCATCAGCTTCACTTAATTCTTTTACTCTACCAAAAGGCATAGGTTGTACTACAACAACACCAGCATTAAAGTTTGCCTTTTTATTCATTGAATCAACAATCCAATCTACAAATGCTCTTAGGAAGTTTCCTTCACCAAATTGCATGATTTTAACAGGATGATCTACCTTGTTAACAATTTTTCTACTAATATTTTCCACGTTTCTTTCCTCCGTTTCCGCCGTTATGAAAGCGGTATCTTCTAAAGATAATTTTATCACGTAATAAGTCAATAGTCAACGAAAAGTATAAAAGAAAAAGCTCTTAAATTAAGAGCCAAATAAGTTTACTTATTTATGATACGTTTCATTATTGTTAATTTTAAATGATCTATACACTTGTTCTAGCAAAATAACTTGCATTAATTGATGAGGAAAAGTCATCTTAGAAAAACATAAATGATAATCCATGACTTTTAATATTTCATCACCTAAGCCTAAAGACCCACCAATAACAAAAACAATATTTGAAGAATTATAAGAATATACATTTAAAATCTTCTTAGCTAAATCTTCGCTACTCAACATTTCACCTTTCAAATTAAGAGCAATTTTATAACTATTATTAGGTAATACTTTTAGTAATTTTGTAGCTTCTTTGTTCTTCACTTGTTCCATTTCCTTTACAGAAGCATTATCAGAAATAGGTTCATCACCAACACTAATAAATTCAACCTTTGCATATTTAGAAATTCTCTTAGAATATTCACAAATTGCATCTTTCAAATACTTTTCTTTGATGTTGCCAACACTTAAAATCGTTATTTTCATATATAAAACACCTTCGTAGCAATTGGTGAAGTAGGAACAAATTCTACATTTGAAGTATCAATTCCATAATCACCTAATACTTTCTTTCTTGTCATTTCAACAATTTCAATTAAATTACATTCTAAAGAAATATGTGCATAAAATACTAATCTAGTATCAATACCCATAACATGGGCAAGCACAACAAAAGCATCTTCATTTGATAAATGTCCGTGATCGGATAATATTCTCATTTTAAGAGAATATGGTCTTTCTGAACACATTAATATATGTGGGTCATGATTACATTCTAATATATAGCACCATGCATTAGAAATAACTTCAAATAATGCATTATGGACATAGCCAGTATCAGTAATATAGACAACAGACTTACCATCCGAACTAATTTTATACCCCACAGATTCAACAGCATCATGAAAAGTAGGTAGGACAATAATATCTGTAGAATCTAACGAAATATCAGGATAATGCATAGAATTTTCCATCCTATTTAATAATATAATAGAACCCGCATCCTTTTTTTCTAATAAAAGTGAAGCTAAAGACTGATTTTTTCCTCTTACAATAGCATTGTAAGTTCCACCAGTCATATAACAAGTAATTCTACTCTTCCTTAATACAGCACCTAAAGATTTGATATGATCGTCGTGTTCGTGTGTTATAAGCAAAGTATCAATTTCCGAAAATGAAACACCTATATTACTTAATTCTAAATCTATCATCTTTTTACTAATTCCAACGTCGATTAAAATCTTATGGTCATTAGTTTCTATGTAAGTACAATTACCAGTTGAACCACTTGCTAAAACCTTAACTCTCATATCATCACCTCAAAACTCGACAAAAATTATACCATAATTTATTATTCTAGTAAAGTAAAGAAAAAAAGCCAAAAGGCTTTCTTTTAAACAAGGAGTTTATTAAACTAACCATGCTGTACCAATTATAACCAATAAAATAAATAATACTAAAATTAAAGCATAGCTATAATCATTTGAGCCACATCCACAAGAATTATTTGCCATAAAACTGGCACCTCCTTTCCCTGTCTCAGTAATATATTATGAAATAATATAAAAAAAACAGATGTATTTGCCTATATATTGCAAATTTTCGAATATTTTTTTTCTTATTTCTTGCTTTTTGACTTTATTAGTGATATCATATAACGTGCTATGGTCTAAAAATTTGAATAAAAGGAGTTTCTTAATTATGTTCAGAAGAATGAATTTGAAAACACGAAGACCATTTACCATAATGATGGCTTTTGTGTTACTAGTTTCATTATCTGCTTGTAGTACTGCAGGTAAGCCTACAGGAAAATTAAATGTAGATGATGAATACGCTGCTGCTGGTGAATTCAAAATCACTAACGGCGAATTATGGAATGAATTAAGATGGTCAAGCAAAGACATCTTAGATGAAAAAGTAATCGAAGTAGTTTTACAAGATTACATTAAAGAAATTGAAATCGTAGTTGGCAAGACATGGACTGCTCTTACAGACGAGGATAAAGAATTCTTACCTGAAGATGTAACTGAAGAAAAATACAATGAATTATCAACTACATATACTCAAAGATTAATCGACTATGTAATAGCTGACATTTATAACTTTGAGTTTAAGTCAACTGATTATTATGATTCAGTTGAAGACGTTGAAAAGTATGATGAATTATCTTTAATCATCCAATATGAAGATGCAATCTATTCAGCATACAACGTTACTGAAATTGAAGGCAAGAAAATTGCTGATTTATGTACATCAAAAACTGACACTGACTATTTAACCTTAGCAAACAATTTTAAAGATTTATATTACACTTCTTTCGCAAAAGAATTATTAGCTTATGATCAATTAGAAGAAGATATCAAAGAAGCTTGGGACGAAAGAGATACTGAGGATGAAGATGATTTAGGTTATTTCACTAAAGACAAATATACTGCTGCATATAAAAAGCATTATGCAAACCAAGGTGATTTAAACTTAATTTTAATCAACTTCTCTTCAAAGAAAGAATTTGAATCTACTTTAAGATCTTTTGGTTTAAAATTCTATAAACAACAATTAGTTTATATTACTAAGCCAGAAAATGTTAACACTTTCGCAGAATATTGTGATTACTATGATGATGTAACAATGACAACTGAAGGTGTATTCCAAAATATTGAAAACAGCTTTGGTGAAGCTATCGTATTAGAATTATACATTCAAATGTATAACTACTTATATGGTGGATACCGTGATATGTTATACACAGATGAATATGCATCTAAGTTTAACAACGTAGATTTAACATCTATTACTGAAAGTTTAATCAACAAATATCAACAATTTAACAGTGAAGAAGAAATTAAAGCTGAATATGATAAGATTGTTGCTAAATTAACTGCTGATAACGCTAATTATGACTTCAATACTATCTACACTAGAGAATATATTGATAACTTAGCTTCTTCTTTCAATACTTATTTATATGAAACATTATGCTTACCATATGCTGAATTAGAAGACGATGATGATTCAAAGTGCTTCTCTACTGAATTAAAAACATATGATAGCCGTAACTGGATTGCATTTAAGTTCGGTCAAGAAAGTGATGAATACGATGTTTATAAGAAGGGCATCACAAATGACGAATTATATGATAATATCGCTGCCAATGAAGAATTAAAGACTAAATTAGAAGTATTCTTAAAACAAGAAGCTATTACTTCTAGTAAGATTTCTTCAATTTTAAATGATGAAGTTTTAGAAGTATCAGTTAAAATCTATGATGAAGCATTAGAAATCGCTTATGCAAGTGCAAATAGTGATTACTCAAAGACTTATGGTAAAGCTCCAAATTCTAACGTTATTGCAACAATCAAATACAATGACAAGACTTGGAATTTAAATATCGTTGAAGATACAACTGATGAAAAGGCAATTTCTGGTGGTGTTTTCACTATCTTAGAACGTGAATTAGGTCCTACTACTGCTGTTGATTTATTAAGTAGAAAAATTATTAAGTCAACTAAAGCATATGAAGAAACTAAAGAAAACTTAGATGATTATTATGAACAAATCGAATATGTACTTGCTGCATTTGCTAATAACTCATTTGGTACAAGTGGATATCCATCTACTTTAGGTAAATATAATTTCATGATGTTATATTTCCATACTGCTAATATTGATGATATCGTATCTAACCAATATAGAGTAAGTGAAGCAACTGCTAAGTTATTAACTAACTATAACTCTGATAAGTTATTATCTTTCTTCAAAGATTATTCTGATTCAATCTATGATAACTACTTCTCAATTTCAGGTAAGAGATTAGTTGTATATCTAGATTCAGATGATAACGGTGAATATGACGATGTTACAACATGGTCAAATGAACAAAAAACATTAGCTCAAGAATTAGTTTTCGATATCTTAAATAAGGTATCTTCATTAAATGATTCACATGCTACTGCATTATCAAATATCGTAAGTGAAATTAATGGTTCTGCTCGTGCTAAATTCGAAGATAACCCAATCGCTCCAGAAAACGAATGGGCTAAATATCGTAAAGTTGGATTGAATGTTGCTTTAGAAGATGTTTCTGCAACTAACGATACAACTGATACAGATTTTACATTAAAACAAAGATTATATGATATTTATAACTCTCCTAACTACAGTATTAACGATACTGCACCAACTGAGTATTTAGAAGATTTACAAAATAATTCTGATATTTTAGTTACTGAAGATGGTTATAACCTATTATTAGTTACTTCTGCTTCATTCAAGACAACTGCTGAATTTGCTGAAGAAGACGATGCTTTAGGATTATACAAGAATGTTGATGTTTATTATAATGATGAATATGTAACTGTTTCAAATTTATATAACGATGAAGAAAAATTAACATTAGATCAAATTAGATTATATGTATTAGAATATGTATCAAAAGGAACAACTACTTTATCTCCTTCTGCAATTTCTACTGCAACAACTAATTTCTTATCTCCTGTTTTAACTCGTTATACAAGTACAGAAACACAAAGAGATATTATCTTACATTTCATTGAAACATACACTAATAGCGAAATCAACTTTACTTCTGAACATAACAATGAAAGATTAGAAACACTTATTGAAATAAATCGTGATTCAGCTGATGGATATATTTCTATCTACTTTGCTGAAGATACAACAAATACATTAAAGACTTATGAAAACTGGTGGACTGATATCCAAAATATCGTAAGCGAAATTTTATTACAAGGAGAGAATGAATAATGAGAACATCTAAAAAATTATTAATCGCATTATTAGCTGCATCTTCAGTAGCAACATTAGCTTCTTGTACTGAAAATGAAAGAAATACTACTACTCCAATGGGTAATTTAGATACTACTTCTGTAATTGCTTCAATCGAAGGTTCAGAATTAACTAATGGTAAGTATTATACTAGATTAAGAGCTACTGGATATGATACAGTACACAACCAAATTAAAAAAGCAGTATTCAGTTCTGAATATGCTAATGTAAAAGGACAAATCAATTTAACTGATACTACAGTAACTGATGTTGAACAAGATGTTTTTGATGCAATCGCTACTTCTTTATTTGGAGCAACTGATAAAGAAACTATTGAAAAGTTAACTGAAGATGAAATTAATACTAAGATTGCAAAATACATTGATTCTAATAATACTAAGGGTATTACAGTAACTGAAGATGAATGTAAGAGTTATTCATTTGTTGACGATGAAATCAAGTTCTCTAAATTAAATGATAAACTTATTGAAAACAACCTATTAACTATCGCTATCAATGAAGCAGCTAAAGCTAAATTAGATACTATCGTTGATAATGAAGAAATCGAAGATAAAGATGGTAAGTTAATAACAAACACTTTCCATATTTCAGAAAAGAATATTCAAAACTATTATAAGACTGCATTCCAAAACAATGGTACTTATAATGCAATTATTATTCAATTCAACAACTTAACAGAAGCTAAGAATGCAATTAATGCTGCTACTGCTACTGTTGGACAAATTACTGATGCTAATGCTGCTGAATTCTACGCTGTATTATATAATTCATACTATAATTATCGTACACAATTAGATACAACAAATCCATTTGCTTCTGAAGAAACAAAATATGTTGTAAATGACGAAGAAGATGAATTAACAAAAGTTTCTTCTTCTATCAAGAATTTCGTTACTAATACTTTAGAAGATGGTGACTACTTAGATAAACCATTTAACTTAAGTAACAAATATATCATGGTTTATCGTCACTCAACTACTTATGACTTAAATGTTGAATACAACGTTGCTGATACTCATACTGCTATTGAATGGGCTGACTTAAAGACAACTGTTGGTGAAGAAAACTATAATAAGATTCGTGCTGAAGTAAGAAGTGAATTAATCGATAACAAGATTTCTACTTATACTTCTACTATCATTAAAGATAGAGTAAGTGCAGCTGAAATTGAAATCTACGATCCATTCTTTGAAAACAAATTCTCTACAGCTTATGGTGATTATGAAATTATTAATAAAAATGAATTCAATAATGAATTAATTTTCAAAGTTGTATATAATGATACTACAACTGAATATTCAGTATCAGACTTCTATGCTGAACAAAGTTCATCAAACGGTTTAACTATCGTAGTTGATTTATTAAAATTAGATTATGTATATCAATATAAAGATATCTTCTATACTGAAGATGAAATTGATGATTTCAAAGAAAATATTGATAAAGCTGTTGAAACTTTTAACAAAGGTGAAAATACTACATACGCTAAAGAATTAGGTTTAGAAACATATTTATTATCAACATATGGTTATACTACTGTTGAAGATGCTAAGTATGCTACAGTAGCTGGTAATGTATTATCTAAATACTTAACTCATTCTGTATTTGATGAATGGGCTAATGAAGATCATACAATTAACTATGAAAACTTAAATGTATTAGAAAATATGTTAAACTATGGTAATAAGTATTATCAAGATAATAACTTATTCTCAATTAACATTGACCACTTATTAATTTATATTGATGATAATTCAGACGGTAATCCAGATGATCCAGAAGAATTCGTAAGCAAGTTATCAGATGCTGAAAAGACAGAATTCAATAATTCATTATTAGCTCTTGCTCAAGCTGTATACGAAGAAGCTAACTGCAAGGAATTAACTGATTCTAACGAATTAATGGAAATCTTAAATTATATCGTTAAAGCTTATACTAGAAATGAAACATTATATTCTAACAAGGATAAAACTTGGGCAGATTATAAGAAATATAACTTCATTTTAAAGGTAGAATCATTATCTTCAAGTGGTGATACTACTGAATCAAATGTTAATAATTATGTTAAGCCATTTGCTGATTATGTAAAAGATTTATATAAGAAAGCAGTTGCTGATAATTTAACAGTTAATGATGATGAACCAATCTTCTACTTTGCTACAAGTGGTAACGCAAAACCAGCTACAATGGATGATATTTGTGCTACACAATTTGGTTACCATATGATTATTGTTAACGATTATTCTGAACCTGAAGGAACAGATATCGATGGTGAAACAGAAGATAAGTATAATTCATTAAAGAACTTTGATATCTTACTTAACGAAAAAGATAAAGATGATGAAGAAGATAATATCTATGTAACAGTAGAAAATGTTTATAATGAAAAGAAAAACGAAGCTACAATGAACCAATTCTTTACATACTATGTTGAAAAGAGAATGGGTGCTTCTTCTACATTAAATACAAACTTCCAATCTTTATTTAATTCTATGTTTAACGATGCAATTTCAAGATATACATCTAATGCATTCCAAACATTCTTATTAATTAACGATATGAACATTACAATTAATGATCAAGACTTAAATGCTAGATTTGTTGGTTATAAGAAATTCTTAGTAAACAACTCTAGATCATATGAAACAGATACTGATTTTGATTCTTGGTATGATGGTTCATTAGATTGGTCTAGACCTTATCAAAAGTAATATAAAAAGACCCAATTTCAATATTGGGTTTTTTATTTCATAAAATTTTTACAAAAAAATAACCCTTAAGTCTTTTTAGATTACTCTAATTAACTTAAGGGATTTTTCATTTACATTTTCATTAATGATAAACCTAACTTATGTTTTTGATAATCGATTTCAATAACATAAACATGAACATCATCACCAACACTTAAAATATCAGATGGATGATTAACTTTATTATTACTCATCTTAGAAATATGAATTAAACCATCGTATTTAACACCACAATCTACAAATACACCAAAGTCAACAACATTTCTAACAATACCATCAAGTTCATCACCAACTTTAATGTCTTCAAAATGCATTATATCGTCTCTTAATTTTAATCCTGGATAACTTTCTCTAATATCTCTTAAAGGCGCTACAAACGCGTCTAAAATATCATTGAAAGTAAATTTATCAATTTCTAATTCATTTTGAGCTTTAACTCTATCTAATACTTCAACAGCTTTTTTCATTTCTTCTGTTCCAAGCATATCAACACTCATACCCATACGTTCTAATAGCTTCATTGCTTTATCATAACTTTCTGGATGGATAGGAGTCATATCAAGTGGATTTTCACCACCTAAAACTCTTAAGAAACCAATACATTGTTCATAAGTCTTAGGACCTAACTTAGAAACCTTTTTAACTTCATCACGAGATGTAAATCCTTTATTTTCTTCACGGTAAGCAACAATATTTTTAGCAACGCCTTTTGATAATCCTGAAACATAGCTTAAAAGCGATGGAGAAGCCGTATTAAGATTTACCCCAACCTTATTAACAGCATCAACAACAACGTCTTCTAGGCTCTTAGAAAGCTTATTTTGAGCAACATCATGTTGATATTGACCAACTCCAATAGACTTAGGATCAATTTTAACTAATTCTGCAAGTGGATCTTGAATACGTCTTGCGATAGAAATAGCTGATCTTTGTTCTACTGATAACTCAGGGAATTCTTCCATAGCAAGTGGAGATGCAGAATATACAGAAGCTCCAGCTTCACTTACAACAACATACTTACATGGTAATTTGTTTTCTTTAATAATTTCAGCAATAAATCTTTCTGTTTCTCTTGATGCAGTACCATTACCAATAGCAATAATTTCTACTTTATATTTTAAAATAAAATCAACAACAGTCTTCTTAGACTTTAATAATACCTTTTCATCTACTGTAGAACCTTTTGATCTTTCATTAGGATAAATAACACCAATTTCTAAAACCTTTGAATTTGGCGAAATAACAGCTAATTTACAACCTGTTCTAAAAGCAGGGTCAACACCTAATACAACTTTACCTTTCATAGGAGCTTGTAATAATAGGTTTTGAAGATTTAAAGAGAAAATATGAATAGCTTGTTCTTCAGCTTTTTCTGATAAAATAGCTCTAATTTCTCTTTGAATAGATGGAGCAATTAATCTCTTATACGCATCATTAATAGCATCAACGATATCATCTTTAAATAAAGACTCTCTCTTATGCATAGTTTTAAAGCATAAATAATCAACATCTCTTTCAGGTTGTAATTCAACAGAAACATTAATTACATCTTCTGCTTCTGCTCTATTTAATGCTAATATACGATGTGGTTTAATAAAGGCAATTTTTTCAGTACAATCATAATAATTTTTATATTTTTCTTCTGGGTCTAAATCATTCTTTTTCTTCTTACCAGAAATAGTACCATATCTTAAAGCTGCATCTCTTATGTGTTTACGATATTCAGCATTATCAGATACCTTTTCAGCAACAATATATTTAGCATGTTTAATAGCATCTTCATAAGTTGGAACCTTATCTGTAATAAATGGAGCCACAATTTCTTCTTTATCACCTTTTTGCCATAATTTAAGCATAATATCAGCTAAAGGTTCTAATCCTAAAGCAATAGCTTCAGTCGCTTTAGTTTTCTTCTTTTCTTTATATGGACGGTATAAATCTTCAACTTCAATAAGCTTATCAGCAGCTAAAATTTGAGCTCTTAACTCATCATTCATCATACCTTTTTCTTCAATTAAACGAATAACATCATCTTTTTTCTTTTGAAGATTAACACCATATTGATATTGTTCATCAATAGCTCTAATTTGTTCTTCATTTAATCCACCAGTAGCTTCCTTACGATATCTTGCTATAAAAGCTACAGTCTTTTCTTCTTTTAATAAATCTAATACCGCTTGAATTTGTTCAACTTTAATATTATTTTCACTAGCGATAGTATTTAATAATTGTTCATTTAAGTATTCCATATTCTTTCTCCTTTTTGATAAAAATAAGCCTTCAAATGAAGGCTTACTTAAATTAATTTAAACTCATAATATAGTTAATGGCGTTAGTAATAGATGAATTTGAAATGTTATCTAAACTAGATGTAGAAATAAGCATATTTTTCTTATCATTAAAATCAACAGTAGCCTTATATTCACCTTCATGGTTATAGAAGAATGCTGGTTCAAATGTTGTTGTTTGAGAACCATATAATCCACCAAAGTATTCAGAATCATACATAATATCAGCATTTACTTGTGAATCAACATTAACATCAACGATATATAATTCAATTGACACACCAGCTTCTTTAGCAGCATTAACTTCTGTTTGAAGATTAGCTAAACTTGTGATTAATTTAACATATTTTTCATCATAATTATCTTCATCTTCAGGATCCGCAAAGAATTGAGAACCATCATATGCAAATACAAACATATGTTCAACTTTTTCAGCCTTTAAATATCTAACTAATGTTTGATAATTTTCTTTAATGAATTCTACTTCTTCACCTTTTTCATTCTTAACAGGTTCAGTAAAATATACCATATCTGATACATAAGCTTCTTCTTCCTTATTAGAGAAATAAACGATTAATCCTACTGTAACACCTATAACGATTAAAGCTACTATAGATGAAATAACAATCCACCATTTTTTACTTAATTTTTTTTCTTTTTGTTGGTTCTTCGTACTAGCACGAGAAACCTTTCTAACTGTTCTTGCCAAGGTCCATACCTCCTAAAATAATACGTCTATAATATTATATGATAAATCATATAAAATTTCAAGAATAATATTAATTTTATAATTATTTATTAGTAAAAACATATTCTTTAAGTAAACAATGTGTTAACTTAGAATACTTAGGATAAATTTTAATTAATTTATAAGTAGCTAGTGGATAAATAATACCAAAAACAAAAGATATCCCACTGAAAATATATATTACAATTCTAGCATCTTTTTCTATATTCTCATAAAATAATCCCGTCAATAAGAAAAATATTCCTAAACCAGTCATTAAAACACCAAGAAATATTAAAGTAAATGTGACCATACCAATTTGTTCTTTTTTTATCTTTCCATTATATACATCTTTCATATTATTCTTCCAATTTCCATTCATATTCCACATAGTCACAATATAGTTTAAATATAATACTTTTACCATTAAATAATTCAATAATCATAGAATCATATCTTACATAATGATATAAATATTCCATAAATTTATGCTTCTTTAACATCTTATTTAATTCTAAATTTTTATATCCATTTTTATTTTCAATAACAACACTAACATCATCTATTAAATGATATCTAATTACCAAGCTTAAAGCATTAGGATACACATATTCTATAGAATCATATTCAAAAAGATCATCTCCAAGTTCAAAAACTAAATATTCATCTTTAAGATAAATCTCTTTAACTTGGCAATCATGAGGAGTTAAAATATTTGGTAACTCATCACCATTTAAATAATATTTTTTAATCATTATATCCACCTTCTATCTATATCTTTATAATATAATTTTAAGATATTATATCTATAATAATCAGCTTGTCTTTCACTCTTTAAATCCTCTTGTTCTTCATATTTAATCCACTGATAATAATGAGTTAATTCATGAACAAGTGAAGATAAAACCATAAGATAAATCTCTTCTTTTGATATTCCCTTATATTCATCATAATTAATTAACGATGGAATTTTTATTCTAGGATTTCTTCTATTATACCATCTAAAACTTCCATACGCCAAACTACCATTTGATAATCTTACTTTTTCAATATTTAAAATATAAATATGCATATGAACAGGAAAAATATACTTTTTTCTTAACCACTTAACAAAACTAAGATATTCTTTTTTTAATCCTTCTTCAATTCCACTTTCAAAATGTAAAGAGACACCTTCATTAACACTATTTATATTTTTTTCTAACTTAAAATCATTCCATAATCCCATCATATCACTTCCATTTGAATTATATCATTTAATAATTATACTTTCAATTTTAAAAGGAGTATATTTCTATACTCCATCTATATAATTAAAAACAATATTTATTTCTTTTTTATTATTCTCCTTTTCAATTAATTCCCATTCATCAACTGTTCCTTCATAATAAATTAAATTTAATTTTGTAGAAATAAAACAGTCAAAATCTATATAAATAACACTTTTTGGTATATAAATACTTCCAACTTCACACCCTTCAAATGCATATTTATAAAGATATTTAATATTGCTACCTAAATTTATATTCGATAACACATAACACCTTGAAAATGCATATGATGATATTTTTTCTACATTAATTAAGTCAATTGTTTCTAAATCATCACAACCATAAAATGCATATTCACCAATAACTTTTAGACTATCATTTAACAATACATCTGCTAAATTTGAACAAAGATAAAATGCTTTATCACCAACATAAGTAATATTTTTACCAAACTCTACTGACTTTAATTTAGTACAATTAATAAAAGTTTCTTCAGGAATTCCTTTAATCCCATCACCAAGTTTAACGTCGATTAACTCAGTACAATATTTAAATACTCCAGTCCCTAGTTTAGTTAGTGTGTCTGGCAATACTAAATTTATTAATCCAGAATAACTAAAAACATAATTCCCCAATCTATTTAATTTAAGTGGAAAATCAAAACTTACTAACTTCTTACATCCAGAAAAAGCACTATCTTCAATAACTGTAATATCATCACCCATATTTACAATAGCTAAACTCGAACAATCTGCAAAAGCAAATTCTCCAATACTTACAACACCACTAGGTATATTAATTTGTTCTAAATTTGTACAAGCATTAAAAACACCAAAATCAATCTTAGTTAAATTGTTAGATAATCTAACACTTGTTAACTCACTACACCCCATAAATACACTATATTCTATTTCTGTTACACTATCTGGAATATAAACACTACTTATTTTTACATAACTAAACGCAAATTCTCCAATACTTGTTACTTTCCTTCCTTTATAACTACTAGGAATAACTAAATCTTTACTATTTAAATTACCAATACCTATAACTTTATAAGTATTATCTTCTTTTAATTCATATTCTAATTCATATTTACTAGTTGGACTATATTTTGTTTCATAAATTGTATAAATGCCAACTATGGCCCAAAATAATATATATAGCATAAAGATAGGTAAACAAATAAATTTTAAATAATTATCCGGATATAATCTTATTTTCTTATTAGATTTATGATGTAATCGATTATTTATATGTTTATTATAATATCTTCGATATAGAAAATAACCTACAAAAGATAAAACGGATAATATAAATAATAATATTCCAATATATACATAAATATTTCCCATATATACCTCCTATAATTCCATTTCTTCTATAAACTTATAATAATATGATTTAGTAACAGTAAACTCTTTACCGTTAGACATATAAACAATAAATCTATAATTAAATGCAGATTTTATTTTCTTTACACAATTCTTATTTATAATAACACTTTGACTAATTTGAATAAATCTATCATTTAACAACAATTTAATTTCTTTAAGAGGTGTTCTTGTAATTATTTCATCTTTTATTAAATATATAAAAATATCATGATCAAAACTTTCAACCGCAACAATATCTAAAGTATTTAATATAATTATCTCTCCTTTAGAAACAATCTTAATCTGATTATTATCACTAGAAGTATCTATAAATAAGTACTTTGAATCTTCAACAACTTCAAGGCCTTTTCTTGCTAGTTCTTCTTTTAATATATTATATTTAGATTTTTCACATATGAGTTTAACTTTCATACCATCACCAACTAACCCAATTTATTAATAGTAACAATTCCTCCAAAATCCATATGAACAAAGATATAATAATAGCCTTCATTTAAAATATAGCTATCAGCTTTATCAATCATTTGTTTCTTACTATCATAAATTTCATAATCAAAATTATACATCAAAGATGAAACCTCATAAACACCATCTTCTAAATAAACTTTAACACAGCCATCATTACGAAGTGTTCCTCTAAAACTATTAAAACCTGTAATATCATTAATATATGGTGAATTCAAATCTTCTAATTCAACCACAAGAGTATCTTTCTTGTAGTCTAGTTCTACATCACATATATCAATCTTTATTTCAATACTAATATATGGTCCCATAGCAATCTCATTATCAATACCATCAAAATCAAAAAGATAATTAATAATCATAATTGAATCAGTAAATGTATATTCAATTAATACAAAAGCTTCTTTTTTATTAACATTAATTTTATCAGCAAGTTCAATAACTAAATCATCATTATAAACTTCCATAAAATCACTTAAATTATATTTAACAATATAATGTTTTTCATTAACTTCAATTTCTTTTTTAATATTATAATAACTTGTTCTAGCATCATAATTAATATCAAAATATTTACTAAATTTATCACCAAAACCTTCATATTCACTCTTATAATACATTATGTCATTAGAAGATGATCCAACATAGTTTTTCATTATTGTATAAATTTTATTATCTTTTTTACCAATAATATATCCATCTTCCCACCAATTATCATTATCTTTTTCTCTAAATTCAATTTTCATAAGTTCATTTACTTTGTTAATAGATAATGTTAATTCTTTTTGAAAAAACCAATAACAATCTTTATCAACACCATGGATTTTATGAGAATAAACATAACTTTGGGCATTTTCTACCTTATCTTTAAATAAATATAAATCATTTTCTAATGCTTTATTTTCTTTACCACAAGATATTAAACATAAGCATAATAATAACAATAACCATATAATTCTTTTCATAACATACTCCTTTTTCATAAATAATCCATCCTAATTTTATTAATAAATAAGATTAATTTCAATAAAATTGCGTATTCTTATTATTTCTTGTCGTAAAAGAAAAAACACTTAAAAAGTGTTCTTATTCTTCATTCAAGATAAATTTACTATATTTATTAATAAACCAACAAACAAATTTCCATGTCTTTGGATAATCATCATAACCACTATATTCAATAACTTCTCCATCAAAAACCAATCTTATAGACCATATATTTTCAAATATAGGATTAGGGTTTGTATCGTATTTATTTTTCCAATACATAAAATTAAATAATTTTAATTCTTTAATTATTGCATCTTTATCTAATATAATATTTTTTTCCATTTGTCCATTTGAAGATACATTTAAATCTTCATCAAACTGAATTGTTAATTTCTTAATACCACCAAAAGAATTACCAAACCTAAAATCAAAACGCTTAATATTGTTAAATTTTAAATTAAATTCATTTATTTTCTTCTTTTCTATTAACCTATCTTTTAAAGTAGGTAAAACATTATATTCATTAAATTTTTTTTCTATAAAATCATAACAAGACATCCCATCAGCAATATAACCAAATGATTGATCATTCATATTATAATCAATAAAATATGGATAAATATAATGAATACCATTATCTAGTTTATTTAAAACATAATCTAAATCATTTACTAATTCTTCTGTTTTCTTACTTACATATAATTTATCATCTTTATATATTTCAAATTCATACGGATTGGAATTATCATAATAAATACTAACATTAGTTTTATAATAATTGATAAAATAAATAATATTTCTAGTCACATTATTTAATAATACATTATCATTTAATATTTTAATAAATTGAGGAAACTCAATTTCGCCTGTTAATCTATTAACAACTATAAAATCGTTATTTACTTTTATTTTTATGATAGTTTTTAAAACAATAGCTTTTAAATTATACAAAAAATAAATATCTTCAATACCAACTTTATCTTTTTCATAAATAGTTAAATGTTTTTGAGATAATTTTACTTTAGGATTATCAATCATAAAATAAAATTTATTATCATATTGTTTTAATTCATAATGTCTATTAATAAATTCAATAAAAAATTTATATTTACTAATATCACTAACTTCTATACAACTATAACCTTCATTACAAGCATAATTAATTAAATAATTAATAAGCATTTTACCGTATTTAGCATAAGACTTATCATCAATAGCAAAATCATAAATAACTAATTTTCTACAATATAATGGAATAATATCTAAATCATTAGTATTAACAACATTATAAGCTAATACATATCCAAAAATACCATGTTCGTCTTTAATATTAAAAGATATATCACTATATTTAGCTTGATATTCATCTAACTTATAACCAAGTTTAATCCATGAATACGAATCAGTCCAATTACCAACCTCATATATATCACATACTGAAACACTACTAATAGTTATCTTTCCCATAATGACATCACCTCATATCCTATATCCATTATAACATACTAAGAAAACATTAAAAAGGCTTGATTCAAATCAAGCCTCATATATCTATAAACTTTCACCAAAATCTTCTTTAAACTTAGCAACTAATCTTTCTTGCCAATCACTAGTAGGCTCTAATCTACCAATAAAGAATCTCATCACACTAGGTTCTTCTGTAAAACGTAATCCACCAATTAAATGACGATTATCATATAACCAAGCTAAACGATCAGCAATATATCTTACTTGTGATAAAGTAAAGACACGGCGTGGTAATGCAAGTCTAACAAGTTCACAAGAAGCAATATGTTCAGAACCATCAGGATTTCTTTCTTCACTTAATGTACCTCTTTCCATACCTCTAGCACCACTAACCAAATAAATCGCTGCAACTAAAGCTGCGGATTGATATTCGTCTTCTTTAACATGTCCAACAAATTCCCTAGCGTTAATGTGAAGCCCAAGACCTCCTGGAGGAGTAACAATAGGAATATTATAAGAAGTTAAGATTCTTGCAAATTCACTAATAAACTCAGGACCATGAGAAATCATATCCATATCAGTAGCTTCTTCTAAACCCACAGCAACAGCTTCCATTTCTCTTGTTGACATACCACCATATGTTAAAAAACCTTCGTATATAGGAATTAACACTTTCATTTTATCATATAACGCTTTATCATCTACTACAATACCGCCGCCTTTAGCACTACCTAACTTACGAGCAGAAAAATAAATAATATCAGCAGCATCACTAATAGCGCGAGCTATTTGAGCTATACTCATATCTTCACACATTTGTTCTCTTACTTTATTGAAATATAAATTATCAGTGATAAGTGAGGCATCTATCATAAGTAAAATATTATTCTTTTTACAAATTTTAGAAACTTCTAATACATTTTGAAGACTTACAGGTTGACCACCAATTAAGTTGGTTCCCATTTCAATACGAACAAAAGGAATATGTTCAACTCCAACGTCTTCTATAACCTTATTTAATTTTTCAATATCAATATCACCTTTAAATGGCTCACTACTTGTAATATTAATAGCTTCATCTTTGAATACTTCAACAACACTACCACCACATAGTTGAATATGTGTTTTAGTTGTTGTAAAATGGTAGTTCATTGGAATAACATCACCATTTTTTACAAGTGATTTTGCTAAAATATTTTCACAAGCTCTACCTTGATGGGCAGGTAAAAAATATTTTTTTCCAAAGAACTTTTGAGTTGCTTCTTATAAACGATAAAATGTTTGACTACCAGCATATGAATCATCAGCAATCATCATTGCAGCAAGTTGCATATCGCTCATAGCGTTAGTTCCACTATCAGTAAGCATATCTAAATAAACATCTTTATTCTTTAATAAAAATGTATTATTTCCAGCTTCTTTTATAGCTTTTAATCTTTCATCTATAGGTAATAAATTTAATTTTTGAACAATTCTAACCTTATGCATTTCAAGTGGTAAGTTTTGTTCTTTATAAAACTTAATCTTTGACATAATAATCCCTCTTTTTCCAATATAAAATCTATTATACTACATAATACTTTCTTTCTCTATAGAAAATAGACTTTTTTTATAACTTTATCAAAAATCTTTGTTGTACTTCTCCATCTGCATCTAGAAATTCATTTTCTAATATTCCACCATTTTTGATAATAGTTTTTCTAGATGCAACATTTGATTTATCACACACCATTAGCACATTATTTATCCCAAGTTTTTTACATTCAATCAAAGATAAACGTATCATCTCAGTAGCGTAGCCTTTTCTTCTTTCTGACGGTCTTATTCCATCACCAATATGACCAGCATACTGTAAAAGATAATCGTTTAAATAATGTCTAATATCTACAGCTCCAAGCAATATGTTTCTATCTACATCCAGTAAGAAAAATACTGAATTAGGTACTTTCTCATCTTTAGCTTTCTTATTTTCCAAATGTTTTAAATAATATTCAAAATCATGATAATCATTTTTAAATATTGCCCAAGGAGAATGATTAGTATGATTAATTTTTTGATCTATTATCCACTCATCGATCATTTCAGCTAACTGACGATAATATTCTTTTGTTAGTTTAATTAATCTTACATTCATTATCTTTCCTCCAACAAAATTTTACTCTTCTTGTGATTTAAGAATTAGTTCAACATACTTTTTAATAACTTTATCTAAAGTCATTAATTCCATTCCCATTTGAATACATGAAGAAATAAGTTGAACATCTTCTTCGATAATCATACCAGGACGCTCATCTTCTACATATCCTTTATCTACAGAAATAAAAGAAAATTCAGGTAAAATAGTTTCTTTGTAAGAACTCATATAAAAATCCATATAAGACAAATTAATTCCTTCAACCGCAGAATATATAGCAGCCATAATTTGTCCCCAAGCTCTCATACTAGCTCTTAGGCAAGTTCCATCAGAAAATACAGGAACACCAGTTAATGCATTTTGATGAGCTTCTCCACTAAAAGAATAGCCATATTTTACAACTTCATCTCCTATAAGTTGAACAATTTTGCTTACTTCTTCACCTATAACATTTCTAGAAGGATATTCACATTCAAAATTACTCCATCCAACAATTTTTAATTCTTCCATAAAAATTCTCCAATCTGTAAAAAATTTCTTTTTGTTTCATAATTTGAATATATTATTTTAACGATAATATTTTATTTGACACATCCCATTTTCAAAAAATATTTCTATTTCATATTTTAATGGTCCATCTATATATATTTCATCATAAATACTTTTAAGATTTTTTGTTTCACCCTCAACAATAATCCAATTATCATCAGGAAGCTCCAATTTAATATTTGCTTGATCTATTTTTCCATTTTTAAGACCAATTGCATAAAATATCATACTATCTTCCCATTTATATCCAAGACCTTGAAGATTTTCCATCCCATACAATAAAGACATCTCATCCCAAAAATTACCAATAGTATTATATTGTTCATCATCCTGTAATGAAAACTTTTTTGCTAGTCCAACAAATATCATAACAAACACCTCAATTAAACTTATCTAACATTTATAAATTTAATAAAAAGAAAAACTCGCTACATTAATTTAGATTCCAAATAGTAGCGAGTGATATTTCAATGTGGTGACCTGTACGGGGTTCGAACCCGTGAATGTTGCCTTGAGAGGGCAATGTGTTAACCATTTCACCAACAGGCCAAAAAATATTTCCACATATAAATATACCACTTTTTTACTTTTTTTCAATAGAATTATTAAAAAATTAATACATATTATTCATTAACAACATCATTTACTCTATAACATCGAGTATCTTTTTCTCTTGCTTTTTGTAACTGAAAAACAAGAATTTTATTTAAAATTTCATTAGAATACTGCTTATTAGAAAATTCATTAATTAAACTATCGAACTGTTTGCTTCTACGTAATAAATCCGCCTTAATTAATTCAAAATCTTCTTTTTCAAATTGAATTAATTCATCAATCACCTCTAATGCTAGTTTCCTGCAAACAATTGCATTATCTACATCATTTGCATCATCACATGCCCATGCAGCATGTAAAGCATCATAAAACATAGCACTTCTATCATTAATTTTTTTTGATATTAAATAAGATTTATAAAATTTTATAGCAAGAGTAGAATGAAAACTCATCTTCTTATATTCATTGAAATCTTGTGAGGTTAGCCATGATTTTGAAACAAGTTTATGCGTACTAATATTTTTAGCAACATAACCACAATACGGGCATTCCTCAATCCACCAACACATAGTACTTCTTAACATTTGTGCAGGTCTTAAATCCAGGTCAGGTGACCCAAAAGTATTAGAAGAACCTAATATGATATGATCAGATTTATTATTACAAACACTACAAATTCTTTCAACATTAATATGGGTAGACATAAGATATTTCTCCTTTAAAAACAATCATTTCTACTAATATTTAGTATATATTTTTTTATTTCTTCATAAACATTATTCATCCATAATCCAAAATGTGCATCAGATAAATTAGATAAATAAATATCTGGTTCACGACACACATCACATTCATAATTAATAATCTTAGGATTTATTTCCATAAGTTTAATTTGGTGTAAAATTGCAGGAAATGAATTATTTTTGTAAGCATCTTGTGTATTAATAACTAAAACACATTTGCATTCTTTTAAAGCACGTCTAATAGAACCTACTCCACCACCATATTCTGGAATATCTCTAGACATAAACCAGCATTTAATATCATTTTCTTCTAAATAATTCATAATGCTTTTAGCATATTTATAATCATCTTTTGAACAACATACATATACATCTATCATTTTAATCAACTCCTAAAAAATATTAATTAATGTATTTTTTATATTTACGATAACACTTATATAATCTATTATAATAAGCAAATTAAATGCAATCAATATATTTTTATAAAATATATAAAGAAAAGAGCCTCAGTTAAAACTGAGACTCAATTTCTATTGATTTTTGTAACGTATGATCATTCTAATAAGCAATACTGTATTATAAATTACCATAACCCAAAGTAGAATAGGAGCAACAGCTATCGCAATTGCTATACCAAACACCGCACCAATCATCATACCAACACCTGAATTATCACTAACTCTATATGTGTTCGTGCCAGTTCTTGTTACGTTTATTTCACGTTCTCCTCCTCTTCTACCATCTCTTACCATTCTACTTATTAATCTTATTAAATAACCAGCAACAGGGATACCTGATAAAACATGGAAAGAAATTTGAGTCATAGTATCATCAGCACCTTCAGAAGGATTTAAGTATAAAAATAATCCAACAAAAAACATTATTAAGGCAAAACCTATCCATATACTTTTTTTAACTATATCTTCTAGATAAACCATAATTCCTCCTAATCATCAATGTAATCTATTATTCTATTCTTTCTTCGTACAACGATAATTATCGCAAAAGCTACGACTATAACACTTGCTGAAGCTATAACAGCTATAATTATTGTATCACTAGGAAGATTTTTAACAGAGAAATTTGTTACTGCTACACCATTAACTGATACAATCTCCAACTTATAAATTCCTTCTTCTAATGAGTTTAAATATTCTTTAGATAATGTAATTGTTGTTGAATTTTCAGCGATTATATAATAATTCTCGTCAAGCACTTCTCCGTTTATTCTAATCTCTATAAAATCCTCAATATATGCAGAAGATGTAATTGTTAATTGATTCTTTCCATTATAAACTTGATTTTTTCCTTCTATTATTTCTGGTATTCCAATATTTTTATTTAACTTAAAGTTACAAGTTTGGCATGTATAAACAATATATTTTAAATCATTAATAATTGTTTCAACACCTTCATCAAATTTATGTTCTTCATATAATGTGTGACCGCAATCACAACCAACACTATGCATCCTATCATTGAAATGTTCATAACTTTCATAACTATGAATATGATCCATATTTGTATCTATTTTAGAATAATTACAATAAACACATGTATATATGGTAACTTTTACATTTCCTTCTACTACTTCTTGCCCTTCACTCCAAGTATGTTCTTGTTCCAATTTGCCATCACAATTTGCACAATATACATAGTGTTTTCCTTCATTAATCGTTTCATAAACTGAATAATCATGTGAACTTAATTTACCATATTCAAAAGTACTTTCTGAAATATGACCACAAGAACAAATTTTATAATATTGAGCTTTACTTTGACAAGTTGCTTTAGAAGCTAAATTGCTTTCTGTTATTATTTCTTGATAATTATGACCTGTAGGAACTATAACTTCATTTTTAATCTCTCCACAGATCAAACATTTTACCACTTTTTCTCCATCTTCAGTACATGTTGCACTCTTTATAATTTCAACTAAAACATAGTTGTGTTGACTTGGTAATTTCGGAATAATAACATTACTTAATGTTACAGTACCATCTTTATCAGCAAAATAAATATTTTTACAACATTCATCATCACAAGTATAATATGCTTCGTTACCATCATTAATTGTTGTAGCAGGATTTGCTGGATGGAATTGCATAGAATGAACGTGTTTTGAACCTATAAATATAGCTTTATATGAACAATCACCATACACTTCTGTTAATTGATCTACTTTACCATCATCATTTGAATCCCAACCAATAAATTCATATTTAATACCATTTACAATGTAACTATTAATTGTTCCCTTATATGATGGAATAGAACCATAAACATAAGATTCTTTTGTATAATTTCCTGTTTCTACTTCCCACGTAACAACAAATTCTTTTGCTATTGGTTTAAATACGGCAACATATTTTGTGTCTTTATAAACTGGAACCAAAGAATCTATTTTTTCGTCACCATTTGAATCCCAACCAATAAATTCATATCTTTCTGTTTGAGTTTCTAATTTTGATGGAACGATTCCGTCAAATTGCGGGATAACACCTTCTTCTAATATGTATGTTTGAACAAATACTCCATTATTATAAGTGTCAAAAATAACTGTGTATTTAGTAGGAATTTCCACATCAAAATACAAGATTTGTTTTTTTCCATATTCACCTTCAAATGTAATTTCAAATGTGTTGATTCCAGAAGTTAATCCAAATAAATAATCTTTTGAGAATGTTATCTCATTTTGATTATACGTAATACCTTCACTGGTAATCGAACGTGTATTACTAATTAATTTAATTTCTTTTAATTTATATCCAGTACTTGCTACATAATTAACTTTAATATTGTTTTCTTCATCAAATTTTGCATAATTTGATGATAATGACGATGTATTTTCTATGTTCACTATTGTATTTAACTTTGTTAAAACTAAATTATTTTCACTCAAATAATCTTTTTCAAATTCATTACCTAAAACGTAAATTGTAATTCTTCCTGTAGATAATAAATAAGGGTCTAAAATAACATTTAAATATGCAGTTTTTCCACCCTCGATAAGTTCTATCTCGCGTCTCATTACATATTGAGAATTAATTATTTGATTAGCACTTAAATAACCTGTGTTTACATACACTGTAGCATTAGTATCATAATTTCCATTATTTTTAATAGAAACTAATAAAACATCATCTTCACCAATAATTACTTGTTTTGTAGAAATAGATAAATCTGCATATTCAAAAGAAATCTCACTATTATAAATATTTTGATTAGTATCGCTAAAAATCAATAAATCATATAAATTTGAATTAGAATCAAATGTGATTACAAAAGTCCCTTCTTTTCCTGGTAAAACTTTTTCTATCATCTTACCATTTTGTCCAGAAATTAAATAATATAAATTATCTGCCTGTAATCCTTTGTTTATATATTTTACCGTTATTGTTTTTTCTTCATAATTATATTCTAAATCTGCTAAAACAATATTAGAATCTATCGTAAATTCTTTCATTTCATTTCTTAAAATATTTCCATCTTTATTTGAATAACTTAAAGAAATAATCAATTCATTTTCATGCACAACTGCTGAGAAATTAGTTATATATTCTTCATTGTTTGCTTCTAATAATTTAATTGGATTTCCCCATTGGCCGTCATAGAAAATACCATATAATGCAGAACCAACACATTCTTCACCATTATCCATCCATGTTTCATTTAACGAATATATAATACCAAAAATATTATTTTCCTTTTTAACAATAGCAAACGTATTACTAATCTTAATATCTTTTGGTAAAACAATTTCTTCAGCGTTAGGATTATTTAAATCAATATATTTAAATCCACTTTCAATAATTTCATCTACCATAGTTTCATAATAATAAAGAATTTCCCCATTATATTGTTCTAAACTTATAATTCCATTATCTTGTAAAACTTTTTCCAAATTAACGTTAGATAATTCTATATAATTTAAACATCTATCTTCTGTTGTTGCTAAATCTGAATTTGTATCAACTATATATGAAACAACTCCATCACTTGTAATTGCAAGATCTGTAATAGTAGATAATCCAGTCTTTATACATGAAGTAATCCACTTATCACCAATTAATTGACTTACATAAATACTGTTTGCAAATGTAGCATAAGAATAAGAAACACCATTTTCATCAACATAATTTTTAGGAGAAACACCAAAAATATTATTATCGCTATTTTCAACCCAAGCAACTGTTAATGTACCATCAACAATTTGAATAGTTTCTAAATATTTATAATAACTACCTTTTTGAACTGAAATCGGTGATATTTCTTCATTTGTAAAATATGATTTTAAATCCACTACCTTAAATTCTAAATTACTAGCACTGGCATATGTATCATTTACTGTAGTGCTATCTAATTTTCTTGTTTGTTGAGTATAAGATAAATAATAGTTGCCATCTTCTACATACATGAAATAACTTCCATCATTTAAACCATTATCATCTATAATTCTTGGTTCTTCCCAAAGACCATCTTCATTCCATTTAGAAATAGCTAACTTACGATTATTAAATTGATCATAGTTACTACTATTTGACATATCTACAAAATGAATTTTGAATAATTCATTTTCATAAATAAACATATATGACATCTCTTCATAATCATTTGTTTCATCAACTTTATAATTTTGAGCTAAATACATATTACTCATAGAATTAAACATTAACATTTTCTGTGGTTTACCCTTATCTGGAATAATATAATATTGACCCGAGAACAACTCTAAATCATATCTAAACCATAAAACCTTAAAATATAATCCTACTTCTCCATGAATTTCCCACATTCTAATTTGGGCTTCTGGAATGATATCAAAAATAAATATTGTTCCTATTTTACCATATACACCAACAGAAGCTAAAGAACAACCAACTCCTACACTAGCAGATATTTCAAGTTCTAGTTTCAATGATAACTCCGTTGGATCAATAATCGTTTCCTTATCAAATTTAAACTTAAATGTTAATGTTCCACCAACACTTAATTCAATTTCTAAAACAACTGGAACATTAACAACAATAAATTGTGAAGAATGTTCCAACTTGTAATTAAGCGACCCTATAATAGCCCCTTCAATAAATTTAATACCTTCTCCTTTTACCCATTCAAAAGTAACACTTCCTGATAATGATGCTGAAAATGAATGTTTTGTTTCATGCTCACTATATCCTGGTTTTTTATATGGTTCAATGTATGCTGTTGCATTCTTTTTCACACTAAAAGCCATAGCTTCTTGTTTATTTTCATCTGCTTTTTTATATTTTTGATATTGTTCTTGAACACTTGACCAGAATTGTGTAAATATTAACGTAGACTTAATACCAAATTTATATCTTAAATTAGAGTCTGCATTTACTCTACCATAAAGAGTATGTAAAACTTTACCGTTAGGTTTATCATACACATTTAAACGATAATATGAATATCCATCATCAATAGTATCTAAACCAAACCTAATAACTATATGATAACTATTTTTCTCAGGGTCTTTACCAGCTTCTTTTTCGTGTAATTTTAAATCATAAGTAAAATAATATGTATTTTTACCATATTTATTAACATTTTCTTTATATTTAGCCTCAAAATCTTCTTCATTAGAAATAGTTTTAGAACCTTTATGGTCTCCTTTTAAAGTCAGTGTAACTCTATTTCCTTCTATTTTAGTAGTAAATTGAACGTTTTTTGATACCTTAATATTCATATTATCAATACCAATCAATTTACTTAATAAATCATTATTTGTTGCACTACCAGCTTGTCCCATATCTACATCTTGTTCTGGGAATTCTAAATTAATATCATCTGAATTAACAGTTAATCCAATAATAGACACGTTTAAGACTTGAGAAACTAAAATTTCACCACCATCATCTAATACACCAACCTCTAATGGTGTATCTGGTAATAAATCCTTAGGATTAATAGTAAAAGTATATGTTAATGATTTATTACTAATAGAGTGTACTACAGAAACATCACTATCTTTATAATTAACTCTATTTCCGTTTTGATGTAAAATTATATTTTGAGGGGCATCACCGTCATAATATATCACTGTAACCACACTGATTGTCTCATCAACTGACATTTGTGATTTCTTAACAATTTCATCATTTGAAACACCATTAGCAATGTCATTTAGCATTTCATTATCAACATAATCTTGATTAATTGCTGTCTTTTTGCCATATTCTGACGTATTAAGAATAAATTCTTGTGAGTTGATATCATTATTATCACAACTAACACCAAAAATAGATGGTAATTTTGTCAATGTAATATATGTAATATTATTTTCAAAATCCAAATACATATCTTGTTTATATGAAAAATATTCTTCTTTATAAATATCAATACTAATATTATGAATAGTAGTAACTTCTGTTTCTTTTAAATTTCCATCTTTATCATAAATGATTACAGTTTGAGTCTTTTCAAAATTAGCTTTACTAAAGAATACTAACCCTTCTTCATCTGTATATCCTATAATTGGTTTATCATTATCGCCAATATAAATACCAAATTCAGCACCCTCAATAGGTTTTCCATCTGTACCAACCACAACAAATAAATAATCTTCTGCACTTACTTTATCGTTTGACAATTCCGAAATAACTTCATATGACGAAACTTCAGCACCGTTCCATAAAATATCTTCATATACACTCCAACTATCAAATCCTTCTTTATATCTAACAGATAAAGTGGTATTATCAAAAATCTTATTACCTATTTCTAAAGGTATTTCACAACCAAAATAAATTTCTTCTAATTCATCACATGATGAAAATGCCATATCTCCAATTGAACTAAAATTCAAATTTGAAATAATAACTCTTCTAATATGATGATTATAATAAAACGCCATACTATAAATTTCTACAGTATCAACTTTTAATGTATACGAAGATCTTTCTAATCCTGCAGGATAACAATATAATACATTAAAATCTTTAGAATATAAAACACCTGTACTATCGTTTGTAAAATTTTCATTTTCATCCGAAACTATAATTTTCTTTAAATTAAAATCCCCATTAAATAAACCATAACTATATAAGCCACTTTCAATATTTGATGGGTCGCTACCAAAATAACTACTACCAATATATACTTCTTCTAAACTTGTACACTCTTCAAAAGCAAAACTTCCTACAACTTTTGTAGCATCAGACAATGTCACTTTTTCTAAATATTCAGCATTAGAAAAAGCATATGGTTTAATTTCAATAATATTTAAATCAAAATCTTTCATTAAATAATTTTGATTTTTAGATGCCGTTGGGTATTGTAATAAAATATAATTTTCTCCTTGAATATTATATAAAACACCATAATCATCTGTATAATATATACTTGAATCCTTAATTGTAAATCGTTCTACATTATTATCTCTAAATGCTCCATCGCCAATATAAACCACACCTTTAGATAATTGAATTTCACCGCTTAAATTAGCATTTAAGAATGCTCCATCACCAATATAGCTTACAGCTAAGAAATCAAGTCCTGTCACTTTTGTATTAGCAAAAGCGTATGATTCTATATAATAGATACCATAAGTATTATCCATATATCTTAAATTGATACAATTATTGAATGCATTAGAACCAATAATTTGAACTCCAGCTAAATCAATCTTTTCAACATTACTTCCAGAAAAAGCATATCTTTCTATAATTGTTGTTGATTGTTTAACAACCACATTATTAGGGTTATTAAATTTTGCAGGTGCCTTAACCAAACGTAAAGGTGATCTAATATATTCTTCTTCTGTAATAGGATCACTTAATTCAAAATCTAAACCATAACTATATAAAATACCATTTTCTGAGAAATATATTTCATTATCTGGATTAACTATTATTCCTTTCAAATTTTCCATTTCTCTAAATGTGTTATCCCATATAGCTGGATTATCATTTGTTTCATAATAACCAATAAATTTACCAAAAGACACATATTCTACATCGCTTTGGTAAAATGCATATCTATCAAAACCAACAACGATATAGATACGATTGTTATAAGCAACAAAATCAGGAATTTCAACCATCACACCACTAGAACCACTAGTATTAATTGTCGTTTCATCAACTTTTGTTTTTTCTCCTACAATCGCTTGCATCGTCTTAGAATCCATGGTATATTTTATTCCATTTTCATCCACTCTATTTTCTTCTAGTCTATTAGCTAAATAAACTCCACTAACCCCTGCTTGTTTACAAATATTAATTACATCATCAGAAATCTCATCTAATGTAACAAAATATACAGCAGTATTGTTAGGAATTCTTGCCCATTTACTAACTTGTTCAACGCTTGTAACTTCAGGAAATTCTGCTTCAAAGTAAATAACATCTAAATTTATACAACCTGAAAAAGCATTCTCATTAATTTCAACATTTGAAACTAAAATTGAAATAGATGAAAGAGTATAACAATCAATAGTAGAAAAGGCATTAGATTTAATTTCTTTTACGTTATATTCTTTATTATTGAAGTAAACTTTGCAAGGAATTGTAATCGTTGTAATAGATGCATTATTACTGCTATAACCTATAACATCAGCAATACCAGTTTCACTATTTAATTCATATTTAATACCTTGAGAATCTAAATAATAAGACGTTCCTGTAACATATGCTAATATTGTTTTTTCTTCTGGTAAACAAACCATATAACCATCATTACCACTTGACCACACTTCATCAAACACTAAAGGATTATATGACTTTATATTTTCCCATCCATTTGCTGATGAACTATGATAAATTACAAACTTGTCATTTGATAATCCGGATGAAAAATAATTATAATTTAAACCTACTGTAAAATCACATAAGAAATAACATGAAATCACATTAGGACATTCATAAAATGCACCATTACCTATTTTTCTTACAGATTCTCCAATAAATATTCTATGTAAATTATTGAATCCTCTAAATGCATTTTCTGGTAAAACTTCAATGTTATCTCCTATAATTAATGATGTAACATCTTTAACATCAAAATCATAATCAAAAAAATATTTTGTTTCAGAATTATTATTTCCACTTTCTACAGTTGTGCTATTAGTAACACTTCCATAACCATAAATATATAATAATCCACCCTCACAGAAAATATACTTTGCTTGTTCTCCGCAAGTTCCCTTTGATAAAACTTTATAATATGGTTGTCCAATATTTTCAGCAACAACTGCATTAGATTCTTCTATATATAACATACCAAGATTATCACAACCATAGAAAGCTAATTCATCAATAGAAACATCAGCAGGAACTATAGTAATATCAGAATCTATCCAATTTTCTACAACTAAATCACTACAATTGTAAAATGATTTTTTACCTATTTGAACTTGTGAACTTAAAATATTTAATCTCAATAAATTATCAAAACTATAAAATGCATAATCATTTATTTTAGATATATTATTTTTAATTTCAAGTTCTAGTAATTCATAATAATTTCCATCTTCATTCTTTACATAAAAAGATGAAGCATAACTCATTGGGTTAGAAAATTCATTTTCAAATTCAATATTTAACCACCCAGAATTATCCACTTTACCATTATAATATATATTCGTTAATCCAGTACAACCATAAAATGCATCTTTACCATAAGTTAAAGTACCACTAGTATTAATGTATGGTAACTCTATTTCCTTAATCATGTTACAATTATAAAATGCACCATTGTTAATATATCCAGATAAAACCCTAACATATTCTAATGAACTTGGAATATAGTAACTCCCCATTATTTTTTGATTTTTTGAGTCCATATAAAGTTGTGTTACTTCTATTCCTCCTTCATACGGAATTGAACCAAACAAATGTCCCAACGGATATGTAAGGAGCATATTACCTGAAGTGTTTGGTATACTCAATTTTTGTAATTTACCACATCCAGAAAGTGCTGCCACCTCTATATTGGAGCAATCTTCTATTATTAAATTTTTTAATTTATGAAAATAAGAAATTGAATTAGATTTTATAAAATCGAATCCCGGTTTTATAATTAAAGTTTCAATCAAATAAGATATATTTTGATTATTAATTTTTTCAAATGACAAATCAATAGCTTCAAAGAATGTTCTATCGATTGTTCCTTTGCCCATAATTATTAGAGATTTTTCAACTTCGTCGAACGTAACTCTTATTGAATCAGAAATTTCCTTTGTAATACTAAGATTGGTCACTTCTTCAAGTTCATTATTTTTTTCATTTTCTATTCTAGATATACTATTGATACTAAAAAATACAGTAATCGAGAAAAGTAAAATAGCTAAAAATGTAAGTATTTTATTTTTATACTTCATAAGACACCTCAAATTATAAGTATCATCCTCAACATTTGTTGAGGATGATTACTATTTTTTACATTAATTCTTTTTGAATCATATAAATTATTTCTTCTTTTGTTATAAATCCTCTACCAACTAATATTTTGTAATATTGACCATTTAAAGCATAGAATGCTTCCATAGTTAAATATTCACTCCATTCTTCATATGTATATAAACCATACTTTTCTACATAATAGTTAATATCTTCTTGATTGAATCTATATGTTTCATCAACTTTAAATCCTAGCGTACACATACCCTTAAATGTTTCTGCAGTTATTGTCAACATGTCATATGCAATGGCGTTTGCATTAATTGCGGAATGTAATGAATAACTCATACAAAACTCTTGACTAAATTCTGCATTTTCTAAAATAACCGTTTCGTACTCTCCATTTTCCTTGACACTTAAGAATTTTCCACCAATATATTCAGTGTAATTATCACTTGTAATATATACATATTCCATAATATCTACATTAAAGAAACCATGAGTATTAATAATTTCAACACAATTTCCATTAGAAAAACTTAATTTAATTATATCATTTTGAGTATAACCATGAGCCCAATGTAAAATAACTGGTTGAACATCTAATTTTCCTTCGAAGAAATTCCATGTCATCACCAAATCTCCAACTTGAATATCTTCAATATTCTTATATGTATAGTTTGCCATTAATATTTTTGTACCAGCAACAAAACAACTATCAGGTGGTGTTGGATTAGAATCTGCACAAACATTAATATTATAAGCAGGCATTGTTAGTGTACTTCCTTGAAGTGTTAATTCAGCACCACTTGCATTTTCTTTTCTTACATTAAAATATCGATCTTCAGGTAATTGATAACTTACACTAAATGTAACTTTAGTTCCATATGGAATTTCTATATATTTAGAATTAGAATATTCACTATATTTTCCCCAAGATTGACCATTACAAGTGATACTATCTTTTCCATCACAATCATTTGAAAGAGACACTATAACATAAGACACATTTCCATAACTAATTGTAACTTGAGTATCCCAAAAACCATTAAAATAAACCTTATAATTATTGACTGTCCAACTTGCCTTTAACCTTACATTTTTATCTGGAATAACTTTAAAGTCAAACTTTGTTCCATTTTCATCAACCCATCCAGCAAATGTATGTCCCTCTTTTGATGGATTAGTTGGTTTTATTGAACTTCCGTCCTTCCCTGCGGCTATCACTTGAGAAGAAATACTCGTTTGACCATTAATATTACCACCGTTTAAATCAAATAAAATTTCAACCATATGACTAGCCCATTTTGCTATTACAACTATGTTATCATTATCTTTTATTTCGTAATCATCTGTATAATCATTATCTCCATCATCTATAACCCCATTGTGTATCCATAACTTTGGTGATGTAGTTGTGCTCACTAAAACATCTTTAACTTTTATATCCCATCCAACAAAAACATAATTCTTCTTTGTTACATTACCAATTGCTATACTATAAACATCTGTATATGTTTGATATTCCACACTTGGAACATTTATTTGTTCTCCACTAGTACCATAAACAATTCCATCAAACATTTCATATTTAACAGAAAAACTTCTAGAAGTACCTTTTATACAAATTTTAATAAACCCATTACCTGTACCACTTTGATAGTCCTTTAGAATATTTTCCATGTTTGAAAAATCACCTAGACAGAAATTTTTGTTATATTCTGTTCCAACTAATGGATCATACGTTGATGTTTCTTGTGTCTCGTAAAGGTTATTTTGATTAAAATCTACAAACCAAATATACTTGTTATATCCAGAACCTACGTTAATATCAAATAAAGGCACTCCTATCGTTGAATCAAGAATATTGTTATTATCATCAACCTTAATCCAAGTAATACCTTTTTCGCCTAAATTTTGATTATATTTTACGCTTGCTGTAAAATTTTCATAACTACAAGACATTGTCAATGGTCTATTTTGGTTTACATTATCCGCCTTTGGAACTCTAATCATTACTTGATATTTTTTTGGAGTTAGAACAGGTTTCATGGTTACTGTATCACCATTGATTTCAGTCAAATTGAAAAATTTATTATAAATATTTTCTTTATTTTTCCATCCATCTACGCTATATCCAATTAAATCAAAATCTGGCACAGCATACTCTTCATCATAATAACAAACAATATCTGTTGGACTCTTGATAAATTCTTTTTCATATCCTGTTATATCAAATTCAACAGTATATTGTATCGGTTTCCAAATATCATATAATTTTATTGTTGCTCCGTCTTCAATAGTTAAAGACTTTGTATTTAGTTCAAATGAATCATATAAATTAAATTCTAATATATTATTAATTTCTTCTTGCGTTTTAACGTTTGTAGTTTTACCTGTTTTTGTAGACCATCCCAAAAATACATAACCTTTTTTTAGTTTTATTATTTCTTCATAAGATTTAAACTCTGTTAATTGTTTTATTGCAAAAGTTTCATTATATAAATATGTATTTGTATAATTTCCTTTTGTGTCACATAAAACAGGAGTTCCTCCTGTTAATGTAGAACAATACTCCACATTATATTTAATAGGAGAAAAAACAGCAGATATTCTGATACAAGTTGCATCAGAATTGATAATATCATATTCTGTTATTTGCACATCAGTTGAATTTTCCTTCCAACCATTATGTTTATATCCAGGATTATTTATTTTATCCAATTCAAAATTTAAATCTATAATTTCGCTATAAACATTATTTGTAATATTATCATAATAAATTACTCTTTTTTCTGAGATGTCACCGTCATACGGATATACATTTTCAAAAAATGGTTTCCAATTAACATCTTGATAGTAATCATTTAATAAATTATCCTTCACATAATACTTGTACTGTTCATTTAAATGAATAGTGGTACAAAGACTATCTCCATTTACAAAAACAACATTTGATAAATTTGTCATAAATGCTACATCTCGAACATCTAAATTATCACCTGTATAATATAATGTTTCTATTCTAGAAAGTTCGCTTGCATTTATTAATGTTCCCTTCGTAATATCATTAGTTAATGTTTCATTAGCCAATTTAATATCGAAGGAAAATTCTTTTGTATAATCCACATAATCTTTTTCACTTTTAATATTAAGTAATAACTCTCCTGCCCCTAATCCAATAGCTGTTAATCTTATCTTATTTCCTTCATAACTAATATCGAATATTTCATCAATTTCTTTACCGTTGTTATTGATAGTTGAAAATGAAACATATTCATCAGATAATTCAACATCAGCGGGTAATACTGTTACTTCATATTCATAAGTTATATTATATTTCATTGCCGAGCCACTATCAGCAATATCAAAAATGTTAATTATCCCTTTAGAAATATTCAATTTTATTTGCTTTGTTATATTTCTTTTAATGTCTGTAATAGTAATATAACAATCATTTGTTGGTATACTTTTTACAGTAATGATACCATGTGGGTTCACTTCTACTTCTTTATCACAGTTTGACATGTAAGTATATTGCCCATATTCTATTTCACCAGATTCATTTATTATATATGGTGATAATGCATAAACTTCACCAACAACTAAAGATAATTCATCATCAACAATGAATCTTGCATCCTGAGGTAGGTTAGCAACATTCAAATAAATAATATATGATCCCCCCAATGAAATTGCAAGAGCAACAACACTAGAAAGAAAAATAATTAAACTTGATATTAATCTTTTTATCATATCCTGTTACCTCCTTACTCTATATCCTTTAAACTAATTTCATATGTTGATGCTGACATTTTTAAATCCCATATTTTGTTATCAAAATGAAAAACATCAAACAAAGCTAATTTATTAAAATCAATATCTAAATCCATTATATTTGTTACAAATTTCATATCTGACAAATAATAATTTTCTATTACTACATAACTATTTAAGTTTACAGAATCCTTGTAATAACAGTTTGTCATATAATAACAATTTTTCACAGCTGAAACATCAAAATTATTAATTCCATAGATAATACCAATTGTATTATTCAATTCACCTTTTAAAATGTTATTACTATCTGTTTCATTAAATTCAATGTATTCAACAGCTGAAATAATAGAATCAAGTGTTCCGTTATTAAACGATACACCACCTGCAACAATAGATTTTTTTACAGAATCTTCTTTTGATATGTTTTTAGTTATAATTCCTCCAACATAACAATATGAAATCTTGCCTTCATTTACGGCAGCAATACCACCAACAATTGAATCAGCAGATAAAACTAAATTAACATCTACTAAGCAATTTATAATTGTTCCTTTATTTTGAATTGCAAGAGCACCATAAGATGCTGTAGTAATCTCACAATTATTAACAAATAATTCTAAATTTTTTACAACTCCTGATTCTGCAATAATTCCAAAAAGCGGAGTATCTTTTGCTTCTTCTAATAATGTAATTGAATATCCTTGTCCATCAAAAACTTTATTATATTGATTTTGTTTGTTTCCTATTGACTCAAACTTTTGTTTAATTTCAATATTATCCATAAGTTTTACAATGTTATATTGATTGTAATTTTCAATAAAAAAGTAAAAATCTTCTTCTGTTGTAATTGTAAATTCTAGTTCTTTTTCAACATTATAGTGAATATGATTTAGTGAAACTAATGCTCCTAATACTGCAGCACATAATGATAATACTGATATAATTATTATTAATATTTTCTTCATCTAAATCACCTCCTAAAGTACGAAATATACTACAATGTATCCTATAGAATAGAATAAACAAGGAATATATGAAATCAATGCAGTATATAAAATTGCTCTTAAAATTGCTTGTCCTAAGTTACCTCTTGTCTTTTTTATATTTACTCTATATTCAATTAAAAATAATATAAATATTACAAAAAAAGCATAAGGAAGAAATATATTTCCAGTTTGGAAAAAAGCATCAAAAAAATCTTTATTTAGCATTGCTACTTTCATTATTGCTGGTGCTGATAATATCACAAGTCCAATTAAAGCAACAAGGGCTGCAATTGCTACAACTAATAACGTTCTTAATAATGATGTAGATTGACCACTTGACGTAATTGCATCATCACTTCTAGAATAATTAATTATCGTATCAATAGCACTTTTTTGAAGAGACAATTTCTTTGAGTCATTTCTTCCTTCTTCATTATAAACTATCTCTTTTACTTTTTCTTTTGGTTTAGTTCCTTCTTGAATTCCTATTTTCTTTTCAATTTTTTGTCTTATCATTAAAGGCGAAGATAAATACATATTATAGATAAAATCTAATCTATATGTTTCTAATACTTCAGATGTTTCTTTTTCATCTTGTAAACCTTTGATAAAAACTTCTATATCTTTTGGTTTTTCTTCATTATTTATCGTGAAGAAATCTTCAAAAATATTCAAATTATGAACATTAATATATTTCTTATAATATGGAATTTCTTTACTGTCTTTTCCTAATACAAGTTCAATATACTTTCTTTGCAATTTAGCATAAAAACTTCCATCAAATTCACTAATAAATTTAACAGACTCAAAATAAGCATTAGCTTCATTTTTTGCTGAAATTTTAACTATACTATCCAATTGTTCATCTGTGAATAATTCATAGTCATGGTATTCTATGAATGCTTCAGGGTTATTACTTTCTAATATTTCTTTTATTCTTTTATATACATGGAAAATAAGTCTTACATCACTAACTTCTTTTCTCTGACCTAAGAATTTTTTGATAAAATCATTCTTTCTAATTCTTGAATAATTCTTTTCAATATTATCACCTAAAATTGTTGAATAAATAAATCTAGAAAATAACTCAACTTGATAACAATATTCATAACCATATATTTTGTCCATGATATATTCATTAAAGTTACGGTTATTAATTTTAAGATTATATGTTCTATCTACACTTAAAACTTCAGCAATATAACTTCTCTTATCTTCATCAGTAACACGATTGGAAATTTCAAATAATATTTGATATAGTTTTGGTTCATCTTTTTGATTTTCTAATAAAGCCTTAACTTCATCACCAATAATAATATTTTCATCAGCAAAATATTGAATAACTTCATCTATTTCTTTATCTGATAGTAATCTTACATTTTGAACATATCCTAAAATCAATTTTTCTTTGAATAAAATTGCATAATCTTCTAATTGGTGATTTTTAGAAATGATTAAATCAACATTAGTAGCTATACTTCCTTCATATAAATCATTTTCTAATACAAATTCAGCAACACCATTAAATAAACGAATATCTACAGAATTATAGTCACATAAAGCTTCTAATAATCTTTCAGCTGTATCTTTAGTTTTTTCCACTTCGAAAATAAATGGAGCCAATAATTTTGATGCTTTAAGATTATTAAATCCATTAGAATCAAATAATGAATGTAATTCTTTACTCTTACGATATAAATTCATTATATTATTGCTATTAAATGATAAACACTTTGCATAATCACCTAAGGAATATACATCCTCAAATGGTTTTGCTAAATTAACTACTAAATTAAACTCATCAAAATTTTGATTTGGATCTGTTAAGGCCACAATCTTAACACTATTAAATACATATTCATAAACATTTGGTATAACTTGGGGATTAACAATATAACCAATCTTATTTGAAAAGCTTGTTGGGAATAAGTATAAAACAAATTTTACAAAATTTTTAATGTGATCAACATTTCTTCCTACTATTGCGACTCTTTGACCAGACAAAATATTGTCTACTATTGCAGGAACGTATTTTAAATCATTTGGCATTAAGTTAGGTAATGAAAATGATAATGGTCTTGCAGGTTTATCAGTGATATCAGATTGACTATTATCTATTATCATTAAACTTTCATTAAATAACAATTCTTGTGAATAAGCATTTGTTAATTTATCTAATTCTTTATTAGTATCAAATAATGCTGTAATAATCGTATTTGATTCTTTGTAATAAATAGATTGTTTTTCATCACATATATATGCATAAACAGGTTCATTTTGTTTAGATGAAATAAATCTTAACCCTTCAATATAACTTTTTATTTCAAATTGAATATCTTCATCATTTGTACTAAACTTATGTTCATATCCATCATTTTTGTGTATATATTTATAATGTAACATTTATTTCACCTCCTTAAATTTCACCCAATTCATGTAATATCCATAAAAGTGGTAATTCAATTCTTTTAGATGTACATGAAAAATTAAGGCCATTCTTTTCTAACGTTTTATCTGCGTTGTCTTCATGATACATAGCATCTGAATAAGTAATAGCAGATACACTAAAGAATTTTAAATTAAATCCTTCAAAATATGTTTTTCTAATATCAATATTGTTTTTCTTTAAATAAGATTCAATTTCATCACTTGAAGTGTCAATGTGGTGAATTAATGATGAACCATTTAAATTTTTAGTAAATAAAGAAGAGTAATCTCCGTTTAAACATGCACAGTTACTATTGAATTCATGCTCATAACTATCAAATTTTGATAATACAATAGCTACTGGGCATGTATCTTTATATTCTAAATATTTTTGACGAGCATTAATTAATATATTTTCATTAACACTAATATCTTTTGATAAATCAATAACTATAATTAAACTAACATTATCACCTTTAGTAACACTATTCAAAATGTTGCTAGCATTTTCAACATCTTCACCAGCAATATCATAAATATTAACATAAGCATCATTATTAACCTTGAAAATGAATGGATACTTAGCTGTATTAGCTGCTTCACCAGTTACAGTAGGTAATATAAATTTTTTATCTGCAAAAGATATAGAATATCTATTAAAAAACTGCTTAGCATTTGCCTCTGCACCTTCACCTGCATAATATGGGGTACTTTGCATAGTGTAAATTCGTTCTTCTTGATTAACAGCACCTCTATTAATAGTTCTAGATAATAAACTAGGTGAATATGATTTAATATTATAATATCTAAAGAATTCATATTCTTCTGGCTTAATCATCGTCATATCTTTACCACCAGTAATATTAAATAATCGAGATATGAATGTTGTCTTACCACTTCTTGCTTTACCTAAGACAGCAATTCGATAGTTTCGTTTCTTTTCAATTCCTTCAGGTAATAATCTAAAAGGTCTTACAGTAACAGTACCATTCGGAGCCACTGTTTTAGCAGATTTACAACAAATAAAATTAGTGTGTGGCTTATTATTTTTATTTAATAATTTAAACTCTTTAAGAGTATCAATTGGTGTACCATCACAATACATTCCATTTTTATATGCTTCTGGAACAAAATTAATTTCATTATGACAATAAGGACAAATAGGTTTAGAATCTAATACTCTTTTATTATTTTTATTCTTAGGAGTTGTAGAATTTGTTTCACATATTAATTGATATAATTCTTTATTAAACTTCTTTTCAGCACCTTGTTCTGTATATGTATCACATAAATCTAAATATACTTTTTCATTATTTTCATTCTTTAATGAAATTGATCCTTTTCCCTTTTCAAATTTAACTATTTTTTCAATTTGTCTAGATGTTGTCTCATTAGCTAAACATGGCAATAATTCCTGATTCATTAATACTCTAACAGGTAATTTATCAATATTATTTCTTGTTTTAAAATTGATTGTATTTTTCTCAATAGTATAATAAATTTTTTTCTTTTGTACATAGTTAATCGCAAAATATACAACAGTTTCTTGCCCCTTCTTTGATAAAACAAATGCACCAACACCACTAAAATCTCTTTGCTTAATTTCATATCTACCTAAATTCTTAATTGAATCACTATTGAAAGTTATTTCATCATAAATTAAATCTGGATCTGATTTCTTTTCTTTAGCTCTTTTAACAATGTTGTTCAAGTCATATCCTTTAGGGTCAAATGCAATAACAACTTTATCGTAAAATAGTTCTTTTTCAGGCATGTCTTTAATAGGAACATACCAATCAGGGAATGTAAAGAAAAGTATAGTTGATTTTCCATCCTTCTTTTCAAGATATATCTTAGGTTGTAACTCAGGATGTTCTTTTATACCTAGTTCATCTTTTCCAATGTTAATTTTATATCCAAAATAACATTCAGAAAAATTTCTTACTATCTCATTCATTTTAACTCCTCCTAAAATTCTTCAATTTGTTTTTTAGTAGGTATACCTACTCCAATTTTTAAATTAGCTACATAAAACACTTCTAATTCTCTTTCAACCTTTATGTAATCTATATATTTTTTTTCATATTCTTTATTGAAAATATGAATTTTTTGATTTGTACTTCCCTTAATATTTGAAGTATTATCATTTAAATAATCAATATATTCTCCATCAATTAATACTGCAATATTATCTAATATATAATTTATATTATCGTCTTTTGCATCTAACAACTCTTCATATGTATAACCAGAATAAATTAATATATCATTGATGTTTTTTTCTAATAAAAATTCAATAACTGCCTTTAATTCTTTTGCTTGAATAAAAGGCTCACCACCTGATATAGTAACACCATCAACATTATCTAATCTATATTCATTTAATGTGGCTATAATGTCTGTATTTGTACGTTCATCAATAATTTGTAAATTCTTAGACACACAGCCTTGACATCTTTTATTACATCCATTAGTCCATATGGCCAGTCTATTTCCTGGGCCTAGATTTTTAACGCCTTTAATAATTCTTTCTATTCTCATTATTACTTACGTTTTTTTGCTCTAGCTTGAGAATTAGAATTAGCTGCAATTCTCTTTTTATCTGCTGATGTATCTGTTTGTTTATGAATAGATTCATTATAATCTTCAAATATATTTACGTATGTTGATGTCTTTTGTTCTTTTACTGTCGCTATACCATGATATTTTTTAAATAAATCAGCACCTTCACCCTTAAGATCTAAATAGCCATTTTCTAAAATCTTTTCTACAGCATCCTCAGAATCATAAGATGTCATATCACCAAATGATATTTCATTAGTTTGACTATAACTTTGAATAAATTCTTGAACATCATTTTCCATTTCTACAGACATTTCAAGTATTTTTTCTGGTTTAGTGGCAACGCCATCAATACTAACCCCTACTAACGTTCTTCTAAAAGAACCTTTATTGTCAACCATAACTCTGGTTAAAACTCCAGGATATTTTTTATTAATATAATATATTTCTTTATAGTGTTCATTTCCCTCTAGAGAAAATATTTCATACCCTGTATCATACATTTTGCTGGTAATATCATAAGCGGTTGATTCTAGAATTTCTATTTCTTGTTCTTTAATTTTTTCAATAATCAATGATTCAATTTCGTTAAATTGTTTTTTATAATTTTTACAATCAAAACATCCTTGATATTGTTCTCCAAGGTCATTTAATTCTTTTATTAATTCTTCATATATGTCATATTGTTCTTTATATTGAGTAGCCTTATCTTTACTCACCTTAACAATAGATTCATACCTTTTAATTATTGAATTAACTTCTGTTGTATTCTTAGGATTAGAAATAATTTGATAAAGTTCATTCATCACAATTCCTAAATCAACATCTAAAACATTATATTTCAATTCGGCTAAATCCAGTAAATCATCAACAATTGCTTTAACTTTATTAACTATTTCTTCATCAACTTCTGATACAACGTATGTATCTGATACATGATATTCATTAATCTTTATTCCTAAAGCTAAGGATTCAATTCTATCTAATTCTTTAATTTGAGCTTTAATTTGAGCGTTATTTAATGTTAATCTATGTTTTTCAATTCTATTAACAATAGATGACATTGATCTACTTATACTATCATTATCACAAACATTGATTCCACTTATTTCTAGTTCTATTTGCTTTTTCACATACTCATCAGTAATAACATTAGAACTAGCCAATAAATCTTTCAAAGATTCTACATTCTTTTTAACAACTTTTATTTTCTCTAACAACGCACTTTGATCAACATTTAAATCTACTTCACTTGTTTTAAAACTTATTCTATCTAATTCTCTTTCTAACTGTTCAATTTGAGCAGTTGTAAGATCATTTCTAATCTTTCTATTTACAGTTTCAACTTCATTTTTCTTCGAATTTAATTCACTTAAAAGTCTTTCAAAACGAGAATTAATAGTATTTAATATAGCATTTTTTTGTGTAACTAAATTACTAACATCACCTTCAGGAAAAATTGATTTAATTTCTCCAATCAATTTATCAACATTTGAAACATCTTTAACTTTACTATTATATGAAGATTTAATAGCAGAAATGTTTGCTTCTATAACTGGGGCTTTGCTATCTATTTTTCTTCTTAATGAAGCAAGCTTAGCTTGTCTTTCAGCTTCTAATCTTCTACGTTCTTCTTCTAAACGTCTTCTACGTTCTTCTTCACGAATTCTTTCTTCATTTCTTTTATATTCATTTATTGATTCATGGATTGTTCTTCTTTCTGAATCACTTAAATAACCATGTCTGTCAGCAATATCAAATATTAATTCATTACCAATGTACCCTCTAATTCTTCCTCTTGAATTTGTAACTCTAACCCTATAGTCACAATTGTGTGCTTCAGAAATTACATATTTATCTATTGAACTCAAACTATATCACTCCTATATTTTCTTAACCATTTCATTAATTCTTTTATCTATAATGTTATCTTTAATTTTAATAGTATCTTTTAATAACTTAAATATTCCATCATTTAAAATTATATTAGCAATTTGTGTCAATTCACTATAGTCAATAATTCCTTCAAAATATTCTGAAACAGATACAACTTTACCATCATATAGTAATTTTTTTGTATCTAAATCTGAATTAAAATAATTAACATATTTAATATCATTAGATACTAAGTTTAATAATGTATTTATTTTAGAAGTAGTACATTGTTTTGTAAAATATGATAAAATACCACTTTCCTTAAGTGTATAAATGAAAAATAAAATCTTAATATCATTGTGACTTACAGCCTCGCTTGTGCATTTAGCATAAGCGTTATGGATAATTTCTTCTAATTCGTGATAGAAGTTACTAACACTTAAAGATATTTCATTAAAATGCATTACTTGAGGACTTGTTATTTGAATATATTCTTTTAACAATGCCATGTATAGTTTAAATACATTTTTACATTGACTACTATTATATTCACTAATGCCTAATACGTCGTAAACCCCATCATCCACATCATACGTAATTTCTGGGATAATAAAATCATTTTCACGATTCACAATTTCTAAATCTTCTAATATTTCATAATTTTTCAAAAATTCTAATTTACTTTCTAATTTGTCTATTGAATCAATAATACACAATTCATTAACAAATTGAGTTATTGTTGGTGAAATGATTACGTATTCTTTATATTGACAATTATTTTTATCAAATGAAGTTTTAAAATGTCCAATCTTACCATAATTTTTATAAATATATTTAATAGCTCTATTTAGTAATTCACGATAAGTTGAAATCCCTAAATATGTTAACAATTCTTTTTCACACTTGATAAAATTTCTTAGGTAATCATTTCTATCATATATATGTCTATATAAATCATTCTCATCAATAATCATCGGTCTTATTTCTCTATCTTGATACTCTGTTGCAAAATAAAATTTTTCACTAATAGTTGTTCCTTTATAAATGTGATTATAATATAGCCTATAAAATTTAGCATTTATATTAGAATCATCTGAAAGAACATCACTAATAATCTTTTTATAATCCGATTTATATTTTAATTTCAAAACGTTAGTAAATGAATCTGTAAAGTTATCTTTATTTTTAAATACTGCATCTGTATTCCAATGCTTAAAGATATCTAATAAGGCTAACTCAGTGTTTGGGAAACCATATTTTTTTGCAAATTTTGGAGCATAATAATTTTTGCTACCTACATAAATAATAACTTTCTTAGATTCCTCAAGTTCAACAAATTCATCATTTAAATTTCCATTATCTTTTTTAACTTGAGATATATTGTTACTTTTACCTAATAATCCACTAAACCTATCTCTTACATTAGAGGTTCTAGAAAGATTACTTTCAGTTGTTTTTACTTCCTGTTTTATCTCTTCTTTAACCTCTACTTTTACTTCTTGTTTTAATTCTTCTTTAACCTCTACTTTTACTTCTTGTCTTGTTTCTAATTTTGGAGCTATGTTTTGACTAACTACTACTTGAGGTTTACCTTTTGCTTTAACAGCAATAAAACTTTGTTTATTACATCTTTCTCTTTTAGGACATGTTTCTGGACAAAATACCATTTTCGAGTTTTCTGGAACTTCTAAAATAACATTATTAGGGCATTTAACTATCATGTTTTCTCAACTCATTTCTATATAAATCTACTGATGTTCTTTTTGATAATATATCACTCACAACATCAAATAATTGAGCATTAGGATCATTATAAGCGATACTAAATTGATTATTAGAAGACAACAAGTCAATAGTATTTTGAATGATTAATAAATCATCATTTGTCAAAGATTTATCATTATCAACCCATCTGAAAAATCTCATCAATGCTTCATTTGTGGCTGGTACTACATTTGCTCCTAAATTCCAATCAGTCCTAAAATTAGAAACCATGCTATATAGTTTCTTTAATTTTTCTATTAAGTATGCTTTATCAATTGCCTCATCCATACTTGAAATTTCCATTACTTCGATTGCTCCATATCCATAAAAGATATCGACTATATTACCATAGTCTACTTGCGATACAGCATGAACATACTTTTGATATAACTTAATAGAATTTGCTTTCATATTAAGTTTTTCAAATGTATATCCTAATTGTAACAAATCTTTATATTCCTCCATTGCAGACATACAAACTTCACTCCCTAATAAACATATTAATTCCAAATAATATGTCTTTGCACTAAATTTTTCTTTTCATCTTGTGAATTAATAAATTCATCTGATATTGAACAACTTATGGTTCTGCCAACCAATTCATTCTTTCTTCCTTCAATAATGTAAGTTGAAATATAATCAGATAAACTACCGTTAAAAATCTTATTTACTTCTTTTCCAATACCTCTAGCACCCATTGAACGAACATTATTCTTTTGACATTGTTCAACTATAGCATTAAGAACTGGATTATCATTTTCTAAAATACTCATATCAAATCTAACTTGATATTTATCAGATGCTGCTTTAATAAAACTCTTAATCTTTGCCTTACAGATTAAGGCTACTGCCTCACGACCAATATAATTATAATAAACAATTGAATCTTCAATACGACCATATAATTCTGGTCTATTCAAATTACAAACAAAGTAGAATTTAACAAAATATCTTAAATAATTAGAAACTTCTGCATAAATTTCTTCTTCAGTCATTCCGCTTTGTTCCATTTCTACAACTGTTTCCATACTAATCAATCTAGTAGGTCTTTCTAATCCCATTTTTTCTCTTTCTACTTCAGGTGTTAACCCTTCAATTGTTGATGATGTAACACCGGCATTTGATGTGATAACAATAATTGAATCTGTAAAGCTTACCGTTTCACCTTTTCCAGATGTTAATCTACCATCTGATAATATTTGTAAGAACTTATCCAAAATAGAAGGATTAGCTTTTTCAATTTCATCAAATAAAACTAGTGAGAATGGTTCTTTCATGATTGCATTTGTTAATTTACCACCAGCTTCATATCCAACGTATCCTGGAGGCGCACCAAATAATTTTTGATCTGATTCATCAGCACCATATTCACTCATATCAAATCTTACAATTCTATCCGCACTACCAAAAATAATTTCAGCAATTTGTTTACATACTTCAGTTTTACCAGTACCTGTAGGACCTGCTAAAAATAAAATAACACGTGGTGCATCTGGATTATCAATTCTATCTAAGCCGATAGTAGAGCGCTTCAAAATTTGTTGAATTGTATCTAATGCAAAATCTTGTCCTTTTAATTTTCTCTTTAATTTTTCATTGATATTTAAAATATCTTTTATCTTATCGTCATCTTCCCAAGGATTTTTCAATTCACCAAAACGGAAATTAGCAAGAGAAAAACCTACCTTATCTAAGTCACTAACTTCATGACTTTCATCATTTAAATATGAATCATAATATGATAATTGTCTCATTGAAAAATCATTAGAATAAGCCAAAAATTTCTTTAATAATCTCTTCTTAGAGTCTTTCTTTGTTGTAGCAGTTTCTTCATCATCAGTATCTAAAACAACACATTGAGCTTGATATTGTTCTTGGAAAGTTTCACCAAACTTACCTGCATCAATTAATCGGTCAAAGAAATATTCTTTATATTCATCGCTTGGTCTAGTAATAGATAAATTCTTAACATTATAGTTTTGCATTTCATCCGAAAACCAAGTTGGCAAATCAGAATTCTTATCTGCTAAAATAATAATCTTATGTTGAGTTTTGCTAATTACATTTGTAATGGATAACAACTGTCTGAAAATTTCTAATTCATCATTAGATAAATTCTTACCGTCTTCTGCTGTTTTAAGTCTTGATAACATCTTAATAACAAACACATAATTTGTTTCTTGAGATGAATCAGAATAAACCATCGAAGCAATGTTGTCTAAAAAATCTTTAAAGACTCTTTCATATCCTTCTAGTCTATCTTCTTCAGAAATAACATAGTGGATTTTAGCAAAATCAGGAGAAGCTCCATTATATGAGTGATCAATTAGTTGATTTTGAATTGATTCACTTCTAATAACTTCATATAAGTGATTTGCAAGTCTTGAGTCAGGGAATTCTCCTGCAATATATCCTCCCTCTGTTACAGCAGAATCATTTTCTTCACTCATTGTTGGGACAAATCTACTTTTAATATCAAATCTTTTTCCAACTGCTTCAGTAGGATCATAAATAACTAACAAATTGCGAGAGCCATGATATTCTTGATTACAGAATAATCTTTCAAAATATTCACATAATTCTACTTCTTCTACGCTTCCTTCAACAATATCATCTTCCAAATTGCTAACAAATGGTTGAACATCATCAATATAACCATCAATTAAAAATGATGAATACACATCAAAAAAATCTTCAAAATCGATTTGCCATTTTTGTAATATATCTTTACCTTTCATTTTTTGTACCTCTTCTTTCCTGATATATTTTCATAGAAATAATTCCATTTCTTTCAACAAAATTATATTGATATTGATAGCCCTTTTTCTTACTTACAATATCATAAACTATTTTTTCTAATTGCTTTTTAGAAGCAATATGACCACTATATTCAAAATAAATTAAATTGTTTTTTTCAAAAAGAATAATTTTATTTAAATAACTACAAATATCGTTTATAGACTCAAACTGAAGATCATTTTTAGCAAAATAAGAAAGTTTATCAGTGGTTTCAAATTGATATTCTTCATACAAAGGTTGAAAAATATCAAATATCTTATCTTCTGATACTAAAAAATAATCATAAAGAGTTATCTTTAAATTTGTACCATTACGCATACCAGAAGCTACATCAACATAAGCATACTCTCCATCTATTTCAACAACAACTACACTATGCCCCATCTGAGTTGCTTCACCATCTTTTTTATAAAATCCAGCTACACAAACAGCTTCAACACCAAATAAATTTAATAAATATTTATACAACTGACAAAGTCCTGCACAAACTCCTTCTTTATTTACAACCGGACCATAAATTGTAAAACACGAACCATACTTAGAATTATAATTTCGCACATCTTCTTTATTGCTAGTATCAACATTTGAAGATTCTTTTAAAGCATCATGATTATAGTCCATATTAGAGGTAATATAATCATAAATAGTTTTAGCAATATCATATTGTGAAGAATTATAACCAATTTTCTTTTGAAGAACTTCTTGGATTTCATTTATCTTTTCATAAAACAAATTATCATCATAATCGTGATAATATAATTCAATACCACTTACAATTGAATTTCCATTTTCATTTAAAAAAACACAGTAATCTAATGGATTTTCAAAAGGATAAATTTGCATTGCTTTAGTATAATCTTCTATAGACTCATTACCTACAGGACTTGATGTTCTTCTTAAAGAAATATCATTTTGGATTTGCCTTAAAATATTATTTACACCACTAGAAAAAAAATTTCTATAATAATCATTTAGCATTTCCTCACCCCCTATAAAAATGCATATTAATTTGTCGAATTTTGTAATACTCCAGTTTAATTATACTCTTATAATCAACTCGAAGTCAATATTTAATATATATTAAATATTTTAAATAGAGTAGAGGGAAAGTAATTTGATTTATCTTCGCCCCTCTCGCCGAACCGTACGTACGGGTCTCGTATACGGCTCTCCAAATATATTTCAAATTACTTAGAGTAATACGCTAGGGGATTGACTAAAGCTGGTCGGTCCCCTTTTGCTTTTTCTAGTATTTTGGGTGATAGAATAAAATTTACTACATCCATTCCAGCCCTTCTATACAATCCCAGTCTAGAGTTTGCAACTTTAAAGATATCCTCTTCACTAAAACCATTATTATACTTTATATTTAGTCTCATTAGGTTTGTATAAATTGTTCTAGGTTTCTTCCATTGTTTTATTATCACAACTCTTATCTTGTGCCTTAACCATGGCCCGAACTTTTCTTTAAGGTATTGTTTCATTCTGCCTATTTTAAAATAGTTTATCCAACCTCGAATAATTTGATTTAACTTCGTGAAGGTTTCAGCTAATGTTCTTGCTATAGCTTTTCTTCTGCATAGATAATCTTTAATTTTCTTTTCGAATTTAACAATTCTATCTTTAGCTGGTTTACATTCCCATTTACTGGAATCTTTTAAGAAAGTAAAACCTAGAAATTTACTATTTGCAGGTCTAGTTACCTTTGTTTTAGTTGCACTAACTTTTAAGAATAATTTTCGTTCTACCCAACTTGTAACTGAAGCCATTACTCTTTCAGCTGCTTTCTCACTCTTAACTAAAATTATGAAATCATCGGCATATCTTACAAATCTAAGTCCCCTACTTTCAAGCTCTTTATCTAATTTATCTAGATAAATATTACTTAATATTGGACTAAGTGGACCACCTTGTGGCATTCCCTCTTCAGTAGATTTTGTAAGACCATTTTCCATAACTCCAGCCTTAAGAAATTTGCGAACTAAATTAAGTGTAGTATCTTCCTTTACTTGTTCTCTAAGTATTGAGATTAATTTGTCTTGATTAACTGTATCAAAGAATTTCTCTATATCAAAGTCTACAATCCATTCGTAACCTTCATTTAGATATTCTAATACTTTTGCCATTGCTTTATGACAATCTCTATTTAGTCTAAAACCATAACTATATTCACTGAATATTGGTTCGTAGATAATAGAAAATTGTTGTGCTACTGCTTGTTGTATTACCCTATCTATTGCAGTAGGTATTCCTAGTGGTCTTTGTTTACCATCAGTTTTAGGAATGTATACTCTTTTAACCGGCTGAGGTTTATATTTCTTTTCTCTTATAGATGTAATGATAAGTTCCCTGTTTTCCGTAATGTACTCTTTAAGTTCACTAACTGG
>JBGVRA010000044.1:0-63461 GCA_045127955.1 Anaeroplasmataceae bacterium | reverse complement strand
AAAGGAATAGATTTATCTAAGCCTTTATATACAGCAAATTATAATTTGCGAAAGCAAAGAGTAAGTGGCTGGAATTAAACAAATAACGGATGTTATTTACCTAAATCTATCAATTGCATATTATTATATAGAAATAAGTAGATTTAGGAGAGCGGATTGTACATATATTAAAGCTGGTGATATTGATATATTAATAGATGCTGGTAGTACTAAAACATCAAGTAAAACAATTGAAGAGTATGTAGATAAATACTGTACAGACGGTATTTTAGAATATGTTATAGCAACACACGCTCATGAAGATCATATCGCAGCTTTTGTTGATTCTTCTTCAAATCCTGGTATATTTAGTTATTATGAAGTTAAAACTATTATTGATTTTACTATGAAAAATACAACATCTAAAATAGCAGATGAATATATAGAAGCAAGGGATAAAGAAGTTTCTCTTGGGGCAAAAAGATATTCTGCAAGTGATTGTATTAAAGGTGAAAATGGAGGACAAAGAGTATTTCAGTTAACTGAAAGTATATCTTTAGAAGTTTTAGACCAAAAATATTATTACGAGAAAGCATCAACCGAAAATGATTATTCTGTTTGTACAATGATTCATCATGGAAATGAACATTTCTTATTTACAGGAGATTTAGAATTAGAAGGTGAAGAATCATTGGTTGAATTAAATAATTTACCAAAAGTTAAGGTGTTCAAAGGTGGACACCACGGATCTAAAACATCTTCAAATGATTGTTTATTAGATGTTATTAAACCTGAAATTATTTGTATTTGTACTTGTTGTGGTTCTGATGAATATACAAGAGTAACTGATAACATGTTTGTTACTCAAGATGCTATAAATAGAATGGCAAAACATACGGACAAAATATATGTTACTTCTTTAGCTACATTTGAAATTAAGGTTGCAACTAGCGATTCTAAAGGTGTAAAAAAGGGAGAAGAATATTTATCTACAACAGGATATAAATCGATAAACGGTAATATTGTGGTTACTTCAAATAGCACAGGAGTAAGTGTTAATTGTAGTAACAATAACGTAATTCTTAAAGATACTGAATGGTTTAATATGGAGATTACTTTAAACGGAGTAACAAGAAAAATGAGAACATGGCCAAATAATGGCAAATAGGAGGAAAAATATGAAACACATTACAGAAAAAATAGAACAATTTGATACTATTATTATTCATGGACACATTAGACCTGATGGAGATTGTATCGGTAGCCAATATGGATTAATGAATTTAATTAAAGCTAATTATCCTAATAAAAATGTTTATGTTACAGGTACGGTAAGTGATTATGTATCTTTTGTTGGTATGCCATCTTTAGTTGATGAAAGTTTATTTGAAGGTGCTTTATCTATTTGTGTTGACTGTGCAACTTCAGATAGATTATCAGATTTAAGATATACAAAATCAGCATATTCAATTAAAATAGATCATCATATTCCTGTTGATGATTATGGAGATTATCAATATGTTGATACAACTGCTCCAGCGTGTGCTCAAATTATTACAGAATTATATTTATATAATAAAGATAAATGGATTCTTCCTAAAGAAGCAGCATATGCGTTATATGTTGGTATTTTAACTGATACAGGTAGATTTAAATTTGATAGCGTTAATTCAAGAACTTTTAATGCTGCAGGAGTTTTAGTAGATAATGGTGCTGATTTAGGAGATATTGATAATCATTTATCTGTTGAAACACTACAAACACTAAAACTAAAAGGTCATGTATTATCTAAATTTATAATTTCAGAAAATGGATTTGCTTATGTAACTTTAACAAGAGAAGAAATTGAATCATTTGGTGTTAGTGATGAAGATGCTGCAGCTCAAGTTTCAACAATTTCAACAATTGAAGGTTGTCCTGTTTGGGCTATTATGCTTGAGTACCCTGGAAATGAAATTAGAATTAGATTACGTTCTAGAGGTCCAGTTATTAATACACTTGCTGAAGAATATCAAGGTGGAGGTCACGCTAAGGCAAGTGGAGCTAAATTGAATAATTGGGATGAATTAGAAGGGTTTGTTAAGAAAGCAGATTTAATAGTAAAAGAATATAAAAAAAGTTAAAAAAACACTTGCAAATATGTTCTAAATAAAGTAAAATAATAAAGGACTTCAAAAGAAGCCTTTATTTATAGGACTATAGCCAAGCGGTAAGGCAACGGACTTTGACTCCGTCATTTCACTGGTTCGAATCCAGTTAGTCCTGCCATCTAATAAGTAACGGTTATGCATGTGCATAGCCTTTTATTTTTAATACATATAATGTATAATTATTAAGGGTGATATTTATGAGTGATAATATTTGTGCAATCGCAACTCCATATGGAACAGGAGCAATATCTATAATTCGTTGTAGTGGACCAGATTCTATTAGTCTAGTTAACAAGATATTTAAAGGAAAAAATTTAAATAAAGTTCCATCACATACTATTCATTATGGAAGAATCGTTGTTGATAATGAAATCATTGATGAAGTTGTATGTAACATTTTTATTGGTCCTCATTCTTTTGATGGCGAGAACACAGTTGAAATAAATTGTCACGGCGGAGTCTATGTTACTAACAGAGTCTTAAGAGCTTTATTAGATAATGGATTTAGATTAGCTGAAAGAGGAGAATTTTCTAAAAGAGCTTTTTTAAATAATAGATTAGATTTAACTCAAGCAGAAGCAGTTATGGATATTATTAGTGCTGAAAATAGCCTAGCTTTAAAAAGTGGTCAATCATCTTTAAGAAAATCAACTACTAATTTAATTAATACATTCAGAGAGAAATTGTTAGATTTATTAGCCAAAATAGAGGTTAATATTGATTATCCTGAATATGAGGATAGTATTGAAGTAACTCATGAATATTTAAGACCATTGTTAAAAGAAATGATGGCGGATATGAATGTTATTTTAGCAAATTCAGAAATTTCTACTATTGCGATACATGGTATCAAAACAGCACTTGTTGGAAAACCTAATGTAGGTAAATCTAGTATACTTAATATGTTATTGGATGAAGAAAAAGCTATCGTTTCATCAATTCCAGGAACAACTAGAGACTTAGTTGAAGGTTCTTTAAATGTAGGTAATATAACTTTACACTTAGTTGATACAGCAGGAATTCATGAAAGTGATGATTATGTAGAAAAGATAGGAATAGAAAGAAGTACTAAGGCAATAAAAGAAGCGGATTTAATTTTCTTGGTATTAGATTCTTCAAAACCATTAGATTCTATAGATGAAGAATTACTTAAGTTAACTGAAAATAAAAAAAGAATAATTTTAGCTAACAAATCAGATAAGCCGGTTGTTATTGATGTTAAAGGAATGATATTAGTATCTACAGTAGATAAAACAGGTTTAGAGGAATTAAAAAATAAATTGTTAGAAGTTACTAATATAGATACATTAAATTTTGATGAAGGAAAATATTTAGCAAATGAACGCCAAATGGATTTAATGCGTAAAGCTTCAAGATCTTTAAAACAAGCTTTAGATGCGGAAGAATTAGGAATGGATATCGATTTAATAGAAATTGATGTTCAACAAGCTTTTGATTATTTAGGGCAAATCACAGGTGAAGCTTATCCAGAAGAATTAATAACAGCTTTATTTACTAAATTTTGTCTAGGAAAATAATATGGAATATTTATTAGTTTCAAGTTGTTTTGCGGGATATAACACAAAATATAATGGCAAAAATAATAAGATAGATATAATAGATGAACTTTCAAAAAAATATAAATTAATTTATGTTTGTCCTGAAGTTGTTGGAGGATTATCAATACCAAGAAATCCAAGTGAAATACTAGGTGACAAAGTCATATCTAACAAAGGTGTTGATGTAACAAAAGAATATAATAAAGGTGCAAACTGTGCTCTATATTTAGTAAAAAAATATAATATAACTAAAGCATTATTAAAAGAATCATCTCCTTCTTGTGGTAGTAACACAATTTATGATGGCACATTTAGTGGAACCAAAATTAAAGGAATGGGGATTACATCTAGATTGTTAACTGAAAATGGTGTTAAAATTTATTCAGAAAAAAATGTTGAAGAGTTATTGTAAAATATTTGATATTTATAATAGGAAATATAGTTTAATTTTAAGGAGATGACAATCTCCTTTTTCTTTATTAAAAAAAATTTTTATTTTTTGGCACTCTAGTATTGACATTGCCAAAATTTGTGATATACTATAATTGTAATTGGCAATCACAAGTGTTGAGTGCCAAAGAAGGAGAAAAATAAAATGAGAGAAATAATTAAAATGTTAGAAGAGTTTAATAGTGTGTTATATGAAGAAGAAAAAACTAGATCATTTCCAATTGATTTAGTTGAAATTGAAAATGGTTATAGATTAGATGCAGAATTACCGGGAGTAGAAAAAGAAAGCATCGATATTTCTTTTGAAGATGGATATTTAACAATTACCGCAAAGAAAAATCAAGAAGAGGGAAAATATTTATTTAGTGAAAGATATTACGGTAATTTAAAAAGAGTTATCTATTTTGGAAATATTAAAGAAGATAAAATTTCAGCTAAATTAGATAATGGAATTTTAAGTGTAACAATAACTTTAAAAAAAGAAGAAATAACTAAAAAGAATATTGTTATTGAATAATTTTAAAATTAAAACATAAAATAAGATTGGAGTGAAATATATGTATTTAGTAAAAAGATATGGAAGGAATAATATGAATTTATTTGATAATTTATTTTTTGATAGTTCAAAACTATTAAAAACAGATATTACAGAAACAGAAGAAAATTATAAATTAATGATTGACTTACCTGGTGTTTCAAAAGAAGATATTAGTTTAGATTTTAATGATGAGTACTTAACTGTTTTTGTTAAACATGAAGAAAATAGTGATGAAAGTATAAGATATATTAGAAAAGAAAGAAGTAATTATTCTTATTCTAGAAGTTATTATTTAAGTGCTGCTGATAGTGAAAATATTAAAGCTAAGTTAGAAAATGGAGTTCTTACTGTTATTGTTAGTAAGTTAAAAGAAGTTAATAATAGAAAGACAATTTCTGTAGAATAATTTATAAAAGACAAGTTTAAACTTGTCTTTTATTTATATTTCGATTAAAATATAATTTAATAGAAAGAAGATGATTTTATGGGATTATTAGCAAAACACAGTATTATTAAAGAAGATAAAAGTATTATTATAACTTTAGGTGCAATCGCAAAAGAAGAAAAGAAAAAAGACCCTACAGTTATTAACGCAACTATAGGTATGTTATATGATGAATCTGGGAAGTTATTTACATTTAAAAGCGTAGATGCTGCATTAAATAATTTAACTCCAGAAGAAAAATATGCATATTCATCAACTCCTGGAAACGCTGATTTTCATGAAGCTTTAAAACGCTGGATTTTTAGACAATATTATGATGAAATGTTGTCTAATATGCATTGTAGTGTTATGGCAACACCAGGAGGAAGTGGGGCTATTTCTAATACTTTCTCTAACTATTTAAATCAAGGGGATATGGTGTTACTACCTGAATATATGTGGGGAAATTATAAGCAATTTGCGTATGAGAATTTCGCATCATATACAACCTATAAAATGTTTGATAATGGTAAATTTAATTTAACAGACTTAAAGAATAAGATGGTTGAATTAAAACAAAAACAAGGAAGAGTTGTTTTAGTAATTAACGATCCATGCCATAATCCTACTGGATATACAATGAGCAGCGAAGAATGGATAAGTTTAGTTGATACTATTAATGATTTAACTAGTGATGAAACTCCATTTGTATTACTTTATGATATGGCTTATATTGATTATGATAGAAGAGGTTTTGAAGCAACAAGAAACAATATTAGGTTATTTCAAAAATTCAATAAAACAGTATTAACTATATTAGCTTTTAGTGGTTCTAAAACTTTAGCATTATATGGAATGAGAATAGGAGCGCAAATAGCTTTATGTAAAGATAAAGAAGTAATAGATGAGTTTTTTCAAGCTAATAAATTTTCAAGTAGAGCAAAATGGTCAACTGCTACAAATCTAGGAATGAATATAATTTCTAAGGTTTTCTTAAATGAAGAATATAAAAAATCATTTGAAGAAGAATTAGAAGCATCTAGAATTATGTTAGTTAATAGAGCAAACGCATTTTTAGAAGAATCAAAAAAAGTAGGATTAGAAACACTACCATTTGAGTGTGGATTCTTTGTAACTATACCATGTGATAATCCAGAAGAAGCATATAAAAAGCTTGTAGAAAAGAAAATACATATCATACCTCTTGGTAATGTATTAAGAGTAACTTTAGCAGCAATACCTTTAGAAGATTGTAAGAAATTACCAGCAATAATTAAATCAGTATTATAAGAAAATAAAGAGTAACAAAAATATTTATATAATAGTAATTATTATATGAATCAATGTTACTCTTTTTTATAAAAAGTATTGAGAAAAGAATATAAGTTTTTTGCAAATTCTACAACAAAAAATATTAATAAATTGCTTAATAAATATCAAGGTATATTGGAAAGGCAAACGGAAATATGAAAACGGAATTCCTACACCAATTAATAGTTAAGAATTATAATATAAATAACAAATATTAATAATTATACCTATAGTAGATAGTAATATTATACTGCTGTAGGTATTTTTACTTTTATGATTTTTTAAAATAAAGATACATTAAATTTAAGGAAAAAACCTTGAGTCAAAGAGAATCAAGGTTTTTAAAATTATAATATTTCTTTATTGAAGTGTCCACGTGTATCAGTATCTTTGTTGAAGTAGTGGGTTTTATTTTTATTTTTAATTTTGTCTTTAAATTTATTTATTATTTCAATAGATTCAAATTTAGATTCTAATGTTAATTGAATTCTAAATGTTTGGATATTATTTATTGTTTCTAACTCGTCAATAAGATTTAATATTTTACCATTTAAGATTGTTGTTGTACAATCTTTATGTGAAAGAATAGGGAATGAGCCGTATTCATCTTGAATTACGTATTTATTTGTTTTACATTTGCCACAAAGATTCATTTTCTTTAATGGACAATATTTAGTAAATAATAAATCAGCTCTACCATATACTATCATTTCTAGGTTTGGATAGCCGTTGTTTTCTAGTTTATAGTTTTCTATTAAATCTTCAATTTGTTTTTTATTTATTTCGTGAGACAGTGTAACTCTATTTACACCTAATGAATGTAGTTTATATACAGATTTAGAATTTACTACATTTAATGAGAAGTCTGTGTTTATTTCTGTTTTGTCTTTATATGCGTAGATACCGCCATATCCACCTATTAATAGAGGAATGTTTTTTTCTGGGTATGTAACTTCGTTTCTTCTTATTACATTATCATTATAATAAATTATATCTATACCACATTCTTTAGCTGCTTCAAATTGTTCTAAAGTGTTTGCAAATACCGCTAAAACAGGGGCTTTTTGTTCAAATGTAATAGGTTTATGAGTTTGATTATTTTTAGATATTGGTGTTCTTTTTGTTAGTCTGGCATCATTTAATGTGTCTACTATTTCTCTTCTTATTTCATTTAATTTAGAAGCTGGTATAAACACATTACCTATTGAGGATTCAACTGTACCTAATTTATAGACTGTATCATTTAATCTATTTAATTGTTTAGTTATTTGTTCTATTGTTGTTGGAGATTTAGTAGCTTCAACAAGCGAATCTGTTGATTCATAATATAAATCAATGTTATCACAACTATAATAAATCATTAATGGTTGATTAGGGTAGGCTATGATATTCATATCTATTTCAAATCTTTTGTATTCTTTTTTTAATGTTTTTTCTATTTCGTTATAGAAATTTATATCTTTTGTTTTATAAACTTTATCTTTGATGGATAGAGTTTCTTTTAATTGGATAAAACAAGTAGTAGAAGAAGAGTTGATTAAATTACCTTTTGTATCATATATTTTAGTTGCGGGAGTGTTTATTTCTTCGCCGTTATGATCAATTCTTATTATATCGTTTTGATTTAATGGTTTTGATAATTTGATTTGATATCCGTATTTGTTTTTTCCTGTGATTTCACCAATTAAATAACCGTAATTATTTGGTTTTTCAATGTTAGTTATATCCTTTTTATCCTCTGAAAATAGATACCCTTTTGTGAATGTTCTTTGGAATGTTTTTGTTAAATTGATTTGTAATTCTTTTGTGTCCATATTAGGGTTATTTAGTTTTTGTCTATAGGTGTTAACTATATTTGCAACATAGGCAGGTTCTTTCATTCTGCCTTCTATTTTCAATGAATCTGCAACCATTAAATCTTTTATATTATCTAATGTGTTTAAATCTTTCATTGATAATATATAACTTTTAGGATATGTGATATTATTAGTCACATCAATTAATTCATAGGGTTTTCTACATGATCCTACGCATCTTCCACGATTTCCACTTCTGTATCCTATTAAACCTGACATTAAGCAATTTCCTGAATATGATACACAAAGTGCACCATGAACAAAGATTTCAAGAGGAATTTTAGCTATTTTTTTTATTTGTTTTACCTTTGATATTTCAACTTCTCTTGATAACACAACTCTTTTAGCTCCTAAATTTTTAAGAAGAAGAGTTCCTTCTAAATCATCAATTCCCATTTGAGTTGAACAATGAACTTCCATATCAGGATAATTATTTACTACATAATCTAACACGGCTAAATCTTGGATAATTAAACCATCAACATTTGCTAGATATAAATCATCTACTAATTTTTTCATGTCAGCTAATTCATCTTCAAAAACGATAGTATTCATTGTTACATAAATTTTAACGTTTCTTAAATGAGCATAAGTAATTGCGTTATTAAGTTGTTCTAAGTCAAAGTTTGAAGCATAGGCTCTAGCACCAAATTTGTTCATTCCTAAGTAGATTGCGTCTGCACCATTTGATATTGCTGCTACTAATGCTTCCATGCTTCCTGCAGGAGCTAATAATTCACTCATATACATCACCAAAAATGATTGTATCATATTTTGTTTTAAATTTGTATTTATTTTATTAATAATTATCGTTTTATTGAATTTTTATATTATTTATAATATAATTATGATGTGCTTTTGTTAGCGTTTACATATTAAAGGAAGGTGAAACGAATATGAAGAAATTATTGATATTTTCTTTTATAATTTGTTGTTTATTTTTAACTTCTTGTCGTGATAATACTGGAAGTCCTACAGGTGGAGATACACCTACTGTAGATGAGGGACCAAAAGAGTTAGAACTTAGAGAATTAGAAATTGTTTCTAATGGAAATGATGTTATTTATTTAGGGGAGACTTTTACAGCTAAAGGATATGATGTTAATTTAGTATATCGTGTTATAGGTTCGCAAGGTGATACAGAAAAAGTTCCTTGTGATAATTATGTTATAGATGATTCTAATGTTAACTATGAAAAAGTAGGAACATATGCGGTTGTTTTTACAGCTCGTGTGAAGAGTAGAGTTTTAAAAAAGGCAGTAAATATTAGAATTGCTGATTCAAGATTAATTGAACTTGGCATTAATCATTTATATGGTATTAAAGCTGAGGAATACACTGGTGCTAATATTAAAATTGGTCAAAATGATTTATCATCTATTAATACTGTTATTTATTTAATTTATACTAATGGAACTTATGAAAATGGTGAATTAGTTGTTACTGAGGAAAGAAAAAGATCAGGGTATGAACTTGATACATCTTTTGTTGATGTGACTAAGGCTGGTCAATATCCAGTTTATGTTACATATCAAGAAAGTTATGATGTTAATGGACAAAAGATTGATGTTGTTGTTAAAACTTTCTTTTTAGTTACGGTTGAATAGGAGGAATGAATATGAAGAATAAATTATTAATTTTATCTTTAGTTTTGATGTGTTCATTTTTCTTTATTTCTTGTGATAAAAAAGAAGATGTTATTGATGATGATGCACCATCAAGAATAGAAATTCAAAATGAAGTAAAAGAAGTAGAAGTTTCTGATCGTGTTATTTATGTTAGTCCTACGGGTGCAGGCATGGATGGTACTAAGGAAAACCCTACTAGTTTTGTTAATGCAACTATTATTGCTAAACCAGGTAATACGATTTTACTTATGGAAGGTAAATATACTTTTGGTTCAAGAATTAACTTAACTACTGATGGATTATATAATGCTAGAATTACGATTAAACCAGAAGTAGAAGGGGCTAAAGTTGTTTTAGATTTTTCTAGACAAGCATTTAATAGTACTAACCGTGGTATTCAATTATATGGTGATTATTATACTATTTATGGTATTGATGTTTGCGGCGCTGGTGATAACGGGTTATATGTTTGTGGTAATTATAATATTATTGAAAACTGTCAATTTTATAATAACCGCGATTCTGGATTACAATTAGGTAGAGGGTATTCTGAACAAACAACAATCGATGAATGGCCTTCTAATAATTTAATTAAAAACTGTACATCTTTTAATAATTACGATGATGAAACTTTAGGTGAAAATGCAGATGGTTTTGCTGCTAAACTTACTGTTGGATATGGTAATGTTTTTGATGGATGTATAGCATATAGAAATTCTGACGATGGTTGGGATTTGTACGGTAAAGAAGATTCAGGTAATATTGGTAATGTTATTTTATATAACTGTGTATCTTTTGAAAATGGTTATGTCGCAACACCTTTAACAGAAGAAAATGCGGATGGTACTACATACACTACATATAATACTCCTAATGGCGATGGTATTGGTTTTAAATTAGGTGGTAGTGCTATGGAAGGTGATGTTATTATTAGTAACTGTGTAGCTTTTAATAATAAATTACATGGTTTTTCTGATAACTCTAATCCTGGTATGATTCAAATGAAAAATTGTACAGCATTTAACAACTGTATTGGCTTAAATGATGATGGTACAGTCAATTCTGTTCGTGGTATTAAGCAAGAAGAAAATAAATCTAATAATTTTGATATGGCTAGAACTACTAATAGTTATAATAGTTATTATGGATTATTATCATATATTAACAATCAAGTTGGTTATTCAGGTGATTATAATACGGATATGTTTAGAGGAGTAACTGCATATTCTATTTTCCAAACTGAATATGATAAAGATAATTCTAAGGAAATATATTTAGCTGTTGGAGACTATATGGATGCTAGTTCATATAGTAATGATGCTTTAAAAATGCCTGAATTAAGATATGAATTAACTGATGCTTGTTTTGCTGATTTAAGTCCTGTTAATGCATTAGAAGATAAGATGTTTACTATTCATAGTTTGTTTAGAAATGAAGACTTATCTGTTAATTTAGGTGATTTGTTAAGAGTTGTGGATGATAAATTATTAACTTTTGTTGAGGGAAATCCGATTGGTGCGGTATTAAATAAAACATCTATTGATCAATATGAACATCCTGATTATGCTAATATATCTAGTAATTTAGAAGCTTCTAAGGTATTAATTAAGCATTGTTATGATGTTGTTGATGTTTTGACTAATAAAGATGCTGTTTATCAAGATTTTGAATTACCTGTTTATTTAAATAATTGTGAGATTAAATGGTCTTCTAATAATGAAAATGTTATTAGTATTGAAAATAAAGAAAAAATAAGTTTATCAGCTGCTTCTTATATTTTTGCTAGAGTTAATACTCCACAAGAAGAAACTAAAGTTACACTTACGGCAACTATTATTTTAGATGATCAAACTATGGAAAAAACATTTGAAATAAATGTTATGCCAAGAGAATCTAGATTAGGTTCATTAATTAGTAATAAAACTGATGTTACTTTTATTGTTGGTAGATATCAAGCATTTAATCAACCTGTTATCACTGTTACAGATGGTTCAAGTGTAACATCAACTAAGTTAAATAAAGACTTATATGATTTTGAGGTTATTTATGATTATGCTTTAGAAAGAGGCGGTTCATATACTAGAGTAGATGGTATTTATACATCTGTTCCTGGTGTATTTAGAGTAACAACTAAGGCTGTTTCTAAAATACATTCAGAAGTTGGAAAAACAATGAGTTATGAATACTTTGTGTTTATTGGTGATGACGATTGTGAAATTGATTTTAACGGCGGTATTCATGATTTTACAGTAAATGCAGAAGGATTTAATATTACTGCAACATTATCTAATATTACAGGTAGAATCTATGCTGTAGTAACTGATCATAACACTGTATTGTTTGAGGCTGATGATGTTATTAATCATCCTGATGTTCAAGTTAGATTAATTTCATCAGATGATTTAAATGTTAATTTTGATGCTGATAATTCAAGTGCTAATGGTTATAGAGTTTTCTATGTTATAAGTGATAAAACAAAGAATCATACATCTAAGGTTTATAGTAAGAGTATTACTACTCAATCTATTTCTACACATCAAGAATTCTATGATTTAGCTAGAGGTATTACTACATCTTCTGAAACTGTTATTTATCATTTAACTAAGGATTTAGATTTTACTGATTATGTTTGGGCAGATACTGCTGAACCTAAAGAATTTGTTGGTACATTTAATGGAAATGGTCATACTATTTCTAATTTAACTATTAATTCTAATATTCAAAAACAAGTTTCTGTATTCTATAAACTTGTTGGAGGAACAATTATTAATACTAACTTTACAAATATTAGTATTACAAACACTCACAAAGAAGCACAACACGTTGGTATTGTTGGTGTTATGAATGGTGGATATATTTCTAATATTGATTTAACTAATGTTTCTATTAACGCAACTGAAGAAGGTTCATATTCTGTTGGTGCTTTAGTTGGTCAAATTATTAATGGTGATTGTTATATTGATCATGTTCAATTAATTAATGATGAAAATCAAATTATTCGTTGTGGTAAGAAATATATGGGTGGTATTGTTGGTAATATTCAATTAGAATCTAGTATGGTTGCTGCAAGGGTTTATATTTCTTATTGTTTAATTAAGGCAGATATTGGTGATGGTCTAGATAGTGGTGGATGTCATGGTGGTATTGTTGGTCGTATTAAAAATGATAATGCTACAGGTGAATATTATCTAGATATTAATAACTGTTATTATAAGGGAACTATTATTACAAATGGTAATTATAATGCTGGTATTTTAGGTTCTGTTGAATCAGGCAATTGGCCATATGCTGTTAATAATAATTTCTCTGATGTTGTATTTATTTATAAAGGAATTAGATTAGATGCTACTGCATTTAATGCGTTAGAAGAAGAAATTGAACAAGAATATGCCCACAAGAATTCTAATCCTATTATTGGTAGAGGTACTTCTTTATTTGATAGAAGATTAGGAGATAGAAATGCAGGTTCTTGGAAAGAATATTATAAGGATGTAATTAATTCTACTAGTATTTACTTTATGAATGGTCCTGATTTTGTTCCTGATGGTACATATTTTGAAAGTGCTTGTGGTTGGGATTTATCAAAGTGGAATATTACTGAAAATGGTGAAGTTACATTAAAATAAGAGAATAACAAGGCATTTTGCCTCGTTTTCTTTTTTTTTGATGGTAAAATTAAATTCCGTCAATAAAATTGAAAATACTGGTGTTTAATTAGTAGGAGGTAGGTATGAGCAAGATTAGGTTTAATCATCTTCTTGTTGAAATAGGAAAAGGCAATAATAAAGCTTTTGAGTCTTTTTATAATGAGACTGTAAATGGCGTTTACGCTTTATTATATCCTTATTTTAAAAATAGTTATGATACAGAAGATGCGTTACAAGAAGTATATATGTTAGTTAAGCAAAAAGCTCATTTGTATAAAAAGGATACAGATGCAAGAGCTTGGTTGTTTCAAGTGGCTAAAAATCATGCACTTAATATGATTCGTAGTAAATCTAGAGAAAACGCAAGATTAGAAGAACTCGGAAAAACGATAATACCTCCTAAGGATACGAAGTGGGACTCGACTTTGTTCTTAGTTATGCAGCATACTTTAACTGAGGAGGAATATCAAATTGTTGTTAAACATGTTTTATTCTTTTATAAACATAAAGACATTGCTTCAGAACTTGGACTACCACTAGGAACGGTTTTATCTAAGTATCAAACAGCGTTAAATAAATTAAGAGAGGAGCTGGATTATGAAAGACATTAAAAAGCAATTGCTTAACGAAATGAATAGTCGTGTACCAAAATTAAACGACGAATTAAAAAATTATCCAATTACTACTAGCGTAAATAAATCTAGAATGCCTAGATTCAGCTTTTATTTAGGAGGATTATTAGCTTGTTTGTTAGTTTTAGCTGTTGTGTTACCTTTTACATTTAAAAAGGAACCTAAAACTAATAGTTGTTATTTATTTGAAGTTAATCCAAGTGTTTTAGTTTATACAGATGATACAGGCGAAGTTACTAAAATTAAAAGTGGAAACGAAGATGCCGATGAATTGTTATTAGGGGTTGAATATGAAGAGTTGATTGGAAAAAATATTGAAGATGTTTCAATTATTTTAGTTGATGATCTTATTCAACTAGGATATTTTGATGCAAATTCACATGAAAATATTATGAAGATTTCAACTGATAATAGTGATTCTAGAATTTCAAGTGTTATTAGTAATTATACTTCTAATTGTGGTTATTTTGTTGCGGTATTTGAAGATGAACTAACAGTAGAAGATGTAAATTTAGTGCTTGAAACTAATATTTCAAACTTAAATCAAGTTGAAGAGGCTCTAGATTCTTTAGAAGATTTAACTGTTGATAATATAACAGAAGAAGAAAATTATATTGAAAAATATCAAGAACAATATTTGAATGAATATTTATCTAGTGTTATTTTTGCTGATTTAGAAAAGTTAGAAAAATTAGAAAAAACTTTAATTAAATTAAATGAAACATATGATGCTATTTCAGAACTTTCATTTTTAAAAGATTATTGGATTATTAAAAGCTTTTATGCTTCTAACCCTGATTCAATCAATTCTGATTTGAAAGAATTAATGAAAGAAATGGAAGAATTGTTAAATGAGTATTTTGATATTTCAGGAAGTAATATTTTATCAGGACCTGAATTAAAAATTGCGTATGCATATGTTACTACTCTTCCAATGGAAGAAATAAGAAAACTTGCAGAGACTTTAGATAATGATGAATTAACTAAAAATTTAGAAGCATTAACTAATTTTGTTAAATTGGTTGATGAAGATGCAGCATCAAATTTAGAAAAATATTGTAAGATTCCTGAAGGCATTGAGGAATATAAGTCTAAAGTAAAAGAAGTTCAAACAAGTAATTATAATTCTAGAAAAAAGAAATATGAAGCAGAATATAAAAGAGTTAAAGAATCTATTAATGTTGATCAATATAAAGAGTATTTAGATGCATTAATTGAAAAATATGGTAGTTTAGAAAATTTTTGGAAAAATAAATAAATAAAAATTAAACAAGCGGTGTTTAATTAATGTAAGAAAAAAAGGAGAATGATAAAAATGAAAAAATTATTAAGTATAGGTTTAACTTTAGCTAGTTTAGCATGCTTAGCCAGCTGTGATATAACAAAAAATGCTTCAGACAAATCTTTTGTATCTTTAGATATTAATCCATCTGTTGAATTAGTTGTTGAAGATGGTAAAGTAACTAATGTTTATGCGACTAACGATGATGCGAAGGTTTTGATTTATGATGAAGAATTAGTTGGTAAGAAATTTGAAGAAGTAGTTGATAAATTAATTGATTTAAGTGTTGAATGTGGTTATTTATCAGCAGAAAATACAGTTGTTGATTTTACTGTATCTTCAGATGATGAAACTGAAGCTTGTAATTTAGAAACTACTGTTTCAACAGTTGTAAATGGTAAAGAATACGGTTTTGATGTAACTGTTTCTACAAGTGGTGTATTTAGTTTATTAAGAGAATTAGAAGCTGTTAAAGCAGCATATCCAAATAATGAAGATATTCAAGAATTAACTGTAGGTGAATTTAAGATTATTTCTTCAGCAATGGAATCTGATAGTTCATTAGATATCGAAGTGGCTGTTACTTTAGATACTACTGAATTAGTAAACCATATTAATGAAGCCAGAGATGAGTTCTATAATATTGCCAACCAAGCATATGAAGAAATGGTTGTTAAGAGCCAAATTGCATATGAAGAAGTATTAAAAGCTACTGATCGTGCAGCATATACTGCATTTTACACTAAGAATATGGTGAGTCATCCTGTAAACTATGGTTTATTATATACTATGTATGGTACTGCAAGTGATGCGTTTAATCAAATTGTTGTTTTAACTGAAGTATTTAATGGTTATAAGAATAAAGCATTAGAAAATGAAAAAGTTCAAGAAGTTGTTGCATGTTTAAAGGAAATGGGTGTTACTTTAAGTGAATCTTTAGATGAATTAAAGGATTCTAATGGTAATATTACTATGGATAGTATTAATGCGTATGTTGATAAGTTTGTTAAGAATCATAATTTAACTGAATTAGAAGATTTAAAAGCATCTTTAAATGCGTTAGAAGCAGATGTTAAAGCTGTTTGTGCTAAGATTAGTGAAGAATATCAACCAACAATTCAAGCTGTTTTAACAACATTAGAAACAACTAAGAATCAAATTAATATGATGGTTTCATTATTACCTGAAGCTTTAAAAACAGCTATTAATGCGTATGTTGCTGAAATTGAAGCTATGGTTAATATTATTAAAACTAGTCTAGAAGATGGTGTATCTTTAGATGACGTTAAGGGTTGGGTAAAAGATTTTGAAGCTAAAGAAAATGAAATTTTAACTAAGATTCAAGAAGAATTAACAGAAGAAGAATTAGCTGAAATTAAGGCTACATATGATAAGTCTAAGGCTGTAATTGATGAAGCTAAATCAAAATTAGATGAAGCTGTTAATCAAGCAAAAACTAAGGTTGAAGAATATTTCAAGGCTCAAAAAGAAAATAAGTAAGTAAGAAGGTGTCGCTGTGACTAAAGAAGAATTTATCTTATTTTTACAATTAAATCCATACTATAGAAAATATGTTGTTATCAATTTTTGGGACAAAAAAGAAGGAAGATATAAAGTTGTAAAAAAAGATGATAAATATGTTGTTCTTTACTATAGTGATAAAGTGGATTATTGTTTTGAATCATTTAAACAAGAAGAAGCTTACGACTTTTTAGTTGATAGGCTGTCTAGTATATAATCTTAAGAAATGCATTTGCTATGTTGCAAGTGCATTTTTTTCTAATAAAAAATATAAATATTTTTTTCTTAGTGAAAAATATAATCGAATAGTGTATAATAGTAAAGTAATGCCTAATTAAGGGAGGAATAAGAAATGAAAGATAAATTTTATTTAACTACAGCAATAGCTTATACATCTTCAACTCCACATATTGGAAATGTATATGAAGCAATTTTAGCTGATGCTATTGTAAGATATAAAAAGAAATGTGGGTTTGATACTTATTTTCAAACTGGTACAGATGAACATGGTCAAAAGATTCAATTAAAGGCGGAAGCAAAGGGAATTACACCTCAAGAACATGTTGATGGTGTTGCTGGCGAAATTAAGAGAATTTATAAACTTGTTAATGTTGAATACGATAATTTTGTTAGAACAACTGATAAATATCATGTTGAAGAAGTTGCTAAAGTATTTGAAAAACTATATCAAAAAGGTGATATTTATAAAGGATCTTATGAAGGAAATTATTGTGTTGATTGTGAATCATTCTTTACTACTAAGGATTTAAAAGATGGATGTTGTCCTGATTGTGGAGCTAAGGTTCAAATTATGAAAGAAGAAGCATACTTCTTAAAACTTTCTACATATCAAGATAGATTAATTAAGTATATTAATGAGCATCCTGATTTTATTCAACCAGAATCTAGAAAGAATGAAATGCTTAATAATTTCTTAAGTAATCCGCTTCCTGATCTATGTGTTTCACGTACATCATATACATGGGGTGTTCCTGTTCATTTTGATAATAAGCATGTTATTTATGTGTGGATTGATGCTTTATTAAATTATGTTACAGGATTAGGTTTTGATTGTAATGGAAATTCTAAAGAATTATATAATAAATATTGGCCAGCTGATGTTCATTTAATTGGTAAAGATATTTTAAGATTCCATACTATTTATTGGCCTATTATTTTAATGGCTTTAGATATGCCTTTACCACACCAAGTATTTGGTCATCCATGGATTTTAATGAATCATAATAAGATGAGTAAATCTAAAGGAAATTTAATTTACACTGACGATTTAGTTGAATTATTTGGTGTTGATGCGGTTAGATATTATGTATTACATGAAATACCTTTTGCTGCAGATGGTAATTTAACTTATGAATTAGTTTGTGAAAAGTCTAATAGTGATTTAGCTAACACTTTAGGTAACCTTGTTAATCGTACTATGGCGATGGGCAAGAAGTATTTTGGTGGTAATGTAGTTAAAGGTGAGGCAACAGAATTTGATGCAAATTTAGAAGCATTGATGGAATCTACAGTTGTAGAATATAAGAAGTTTATGGATGCTTTTAGAGTGGCAGATGGTATTGAAGCTGTTTTAAAATTATTACGTGCATCTAATAAGTATATTGATGAAACTGCACCATGGGCTTTAGCAAAAGATGAAACAAAGAAGAATGTATTAATGGGTGTTTTATATCATCTATTTGAAGCTATTCGTATTAGTGCTTCTTTATTAGAACCTATTATGCCAGATACTGCAAAGAGTATTTATAATCAAATTAATACAACATTATCATCTTTTGATGATTTAACTTATGGATTACATAATGAATATGTTTTAAATGAAGCTAGTGTTTTATTTAAGAGATTAGATGTTAATAAAGATGTTTTAGCTGTTGTTTTAGCAAAAGAAGCTAAAAAAGAAGAACCAAAGAAAGTTGAAAAACCTGCAAAACCACTTATTTCTATTGATGATTTTGATAAGGTAGAACTTGTTGTTGGTAAAATATTAGAAGCTAAAAAACATCCTAAAGCTGATAAGTTATTAGTATTTAAGGTTGATATTGGTAGTGAAGTAAGACAAATTGTTAGTGGAATTGCTAAATTCTATAAACCAGAAGAATTAGTAGGTAAGAAGGTAGTAGTTGTTAAGAATTTAACTCCTATTAAGCTTCGTGGTGAAGATTCTTGTGGTATGTTATTATGTGCTGCAAATGATGATGATTCAGCATTAGAATTATTAAATGTTGATAAGTTGAATCCTGGAGATTCAGTTCAATAATTATGAATAAGAAGAGAGTTATTGATAATATTTTTAGAGTAGCCATTGTTGTGTTGACATCAACAGTCTATTCTTTATCTGTTATTTGGTTTTTGGAACCTGCTGGAATGATTGCGATTGGTATGACTGCTTGTGGACAAATACTAAGTAGGTTGTTTGACTTTATTAATATTCACATTCCAATTGGTGTGTTTTCATTATTACTTAATATACCGTTATGTATAATTGGAGCTAAGCATGTTTCGCCAAGATTTATTGTTTTTACGGTTTTATCCGTACTTGTTCAATCATTTTGGACAATGGGATGGGATTGGTTAAATATTGATTTTGGTTTAAATCCTAATGATAAATTCTTCTTAGGGGTAGTTGCCGCGTTATTTGGTGGGGCTGGCATTGGCATTGCTTTAAGATATGGTACTTCAACAGGTGGAGTTGATATTGTTGCTCAAGCTATGGCACTTAAGAAAAATATTTCTATAGGTATGTTTTCTACCATGGTTAATGTTATTTTAGCTATTATTGGTGGTGGAATTATGCAAGGTTCTTGGGATATTACGATATATACTATTATTTATATTATCCTTACTAATTTAGTTGTTGATAAGATTCATACTGCATATAATTATGTAAGAATCGATATAATTTCTAAATATCCAGATGAGGTTGCAGAAGCCTTATTAAATGGAATTCAAAGAGGTTGTACTATTTTAGATGTTAAGGGTGGATATACTCGTGAGATGAAATCTGATGTGTTTATGATTATTTCGTCATATGAGATGCAAAAAGCTGCTGATATTGTTAGAGTAACAGATCCAGGAGCTTTTATGACTGTTTCACCTATTAAAAGAATTTTTGGTAAATTCTTCAAACATACGATTATTTAAGAAATTAGCCTATTTTATAGGCTTTTTTTTCTACAAAAAAATTTTTATAAAGGTGCATTTATTGACTTAAAGTATATTTAAGTATATACTATAATAAAGTTACTTTATTATAGAAAGGAATGATAATGATGCGCTTAAAAGATTTAAGATGGTATATTTTATCTTGCATAATTATTGTTTTGTCTTATGCTGCTATTGCATATTGTTATTATTTGCCTGTAAAAGCTAAAACTATTTCATCAATAGAAGAACTTACAATTCAAGCAGTTAATAATGATATAAGAATTGCTGAAAATGAAATTAGAAGTTATTATGATCAGTTTGTTGTAGGGAACTTTGCTGATTTGGTAACTGATTTTAATAAATCAAGTTATAAGACTAAAATGAAAGACAAAGAATATTTTATTTCACCAGGGAATTATTTTGATAATAATTTATCTGATGATTTATATGTCTTTTTCTGTAATCATGAAGAAACTGATGAGAGTAAAATAGGTGCTTATATTAAATTAAAAGATATTATTTCATTTAGTGAATTTGATGTTGTAGTTTTTAATGATACTGCGGCTATCAAATATGATAGTTTAACTAACACAACAAAGGGAACTATGAATAGACTTTTAAATGATGAAGATTTTTTAAATACTTTTACTAAGGAATTTGAATTAACTTTTTCCAAAGTTTATTATATAGATGGTGTAGAAGGTGTTTTATCTGTTGCTAAACTTCAAGATTATTATTATAGTGTGTTTATGCCTTTAGAATCTTCTTTCTTTTCAATTGATTGGGTTTTAGATCAAGCTGTTTCATTCTATATTATTGGTGTTGTATTATTTGTTGCGATGCTTGTTATTTTGATTTTAGGGTGTAGAAAAGCTTCTGTTTTACTTCGTGTTGATAGACACGCGGTTAATACGAGCCATTCTATTATTATTCGTGTTAGAAAAGATGGAAAAATTATTTTTACAAATACTACATTTAAGAAGATGTTCAATATGAAGAATTTACCAGATATGAATGACTTTTTAGAAGTACATTCTGGTAAACCAATTTATCACTTTTTAAAGAATAAAGCCACTATTGAATGTTCATATACTTTTGAAGATAGAACAAGATATTTCCAACTTACACCTATTGGTGTTGTATCAACATATTATGTAGTTGGTAGTGATATTACTGAACAATTCTTAAGAATAAGGGAATTAGAAAAATTAAATGGTAAAAATGAATATACTGGTTGTGATAACAACTTTACTTTAGCTAATATGTATCCATCTATTATAGCTCAAGCTGATACGGATATTGCGTTTGTAGAATTCCATGTTTTTAAGTATTATGATATTATTTCACTATTTGGTGAAGATTCATATTATACGTTATTAGGTGTATTATTAGAGGCATTAAGAGAAGAATTTGAAAATACTTCAATTTATCATATTAGAGATGATGAGTTCTTGATTTTAGTAGCTAATATTGATGTTAAAGATGTTATGGCAATGATTGATAGAACGATGATTCGTCTTCGTAAACCATTCTTAGTTAAGAATAATAATATTTATGTTCACTCTAAGGTTGCGGTATATAATTTACCAAAAGAAGAAATGAATGATACTTCTTTAGCAACAGTTAAGAAGAAATTAGAGCTTGCATATAATAATATTTCAGACTTTAGAGATAGAGATACAATTCTTTATGTAGATGCGATGGAAGGTGTTTTAACTTCTAACCAACAAATGGAAGAAGATTTAAAATATGCCATTGCAAATGAAGAATTTGAAATGTATTTACAACCTCAATTAGATGTTAGTACTAATCGTGTTGTGGGTTTTGAATCTTTAATTAGATGGAACAATCCTAAGTATAGTCAAAAGAGTCCACAAGCATTTATTGATTTAGCTGAACAAAAAGGGTTAATTCTTGAGATAAGTAAGTTTGTTATTAGAGAAACTTTAAATTTAGCTAAACAGTTAGAAGATTATAATATTACTATTTCTTTAAACTTATCACCAATTCAAATTATGCAAGTTGGTTTTGTTAACGATTTAATTAATCAATTTAATGAAAGAGGATTAAGAAAGGGAAGTGTAGCATTAGAAATTACAGAAAATGTTTTAATGGAAAACTTCTTATTAATTAATGAAAAATTAAAATTGTTAAAAGATGGTGGATTTGAAATTCACTTAGATGATTTTGGTACTGGTTATTCATCTATGGCTTATTTAACAGAATTTAGAATAGATACTATTAAGATTGACTATGGATTTACTCGTTATGTTGATACTAATAAAGTTAATTATTCTATTGTAAGCTGTATTTGTACTCTTGCGAAAGAGTTAGGTTTAAATGTTATTTGTGAAGGTGTTGAAACTGAATCACAAAAAGAAATTGTTAAAAAGCTTGGATGTAAGGTTATTCAAGGTTTCTATGTAAGTAAAGCTATGAGTAGTAAAAAGGCTTTAGAATTCTTAGAAGAAAGAAACCAAAAAAAGGGAGGTAAATAATTATGTTTTTAGCTATGGATGCACCAACAACAGTTCTTCTTACCGCAATTGTAGTTATTATTACAGTTTTATTAGGAATTGGTGTTTGGTTTGCAATTAAGAAAAATCTTCAACATTTTAAAGAAGAAGATGATATTATAGTAGAAAATGCTATAACAAAATCTCAAATGTTACAATCAATTAGTAAGCATATTAAAAGAGTAGGAAACTTTGGTGCTTCAACATTAATGTATGTTGATATTGATGCTTTTCACGATTTAAATGATTTATTTGGTGAAAAAGCATGTGATGCTATTTTAAGAGAAGTAGCAACACGTATTATCCGAGTTTTACCTTATAAATCAACAATTACGAGATATCGTAATGATGAATTCTTGATTTTCATTAGAGATGAAGATAATCTTCCTAGAATTGAAAAATTATGTCGTAAGATTTTAGATATTATTAATTTACCTTATCAAGTTTTAATAGGAGAAAGCATTAACTTAACAGCATCTATTGGTGTTTGTACATATCCAACTGCAGGTTACACTGTAAATGAATTATTAGGTAATTTAGATTTAACTACTTATGTATCAAAAAGAGATGGCGGTAATAAATTTACAACATATTATGCTACTATTGAAGATGAAGAAAAAGAAAATATGGCATATTATATGGAAATCAAAGAAGCTATCAACAACAAAGAATTCATTTTATACTATCAACCTATTATTGATTTAAAGAACCGTGTTATTTTAGGTGCTGAAGCCTTAATGCGTTGGAACCACCCAAGAGAAGGTATTTTATCTCCTAATAAATTCATTAAAGTAATGGAACAATCTGGAGATATTCGTTGGGTTGGTGAATGGGGTATTGATGCGATGATTAAGTTAAGAGAAGAATTAAGATCTAAGCATCCTGAAATTCCACTAACTTTATCACTTAACTTATCAACAAAACAATTAATCAACCCTAACCTAGCAAATAGTTTAATAGCTATTGTTAGTAAGCATAAAGCTAAACCAAGTGAGTTTATGTTAGAAATTTCTGATATCATGATGTATGAAAAGATTGGTGTTATTAAGACTAATATCTTTAAATTAAAAGACTTTGGTTTTAAGATTGCTGTAGATAACTTTAAGTTAGATGGTCAAACTGTTCAAATGATTCAAAGATCTCCAGTTGATGTTATTAAATTAGGTAGAGATTTCTTAAGAGATATTGAACATAACTTCATGAAAGAAAAATTATTATTTATTTTAATTGAATTTGCTAAAGATAATAATAAGGTTATTATGGCTGAGGGTGTTGAAACACCAGAACATATTGAATATGTAAAACAACAAAGTCTTGGTATTGCTTCAGGGTTCTATTTTGCTAAGCCATTAAATGTTGAAGACTTTGAACAATATATTGATAATAAATCTTGGAGTATTCCTTTATCTATTGTTGCTAACATTGAAGATGAAGAAATGTTTAAACAACAAGAATCAAGTGAAGAATAATTATTTAAAAGCCGATTTTAAATCGGTTTTTATTTTTTTAGTGAAAAATTTAAAAAAAATATTAAAATTTTATATGATGTTAAGATGTTATCATATATTCCAGATATTATTCAAAAGTTAAAGCACAGATAGTGCTTTTTATTTTTTGTGTAAACGTTTGCATTTTTTTGATAAAATATATTTTATATATTTTCAAGGTATGTTATAATAAAATGAGCGAGTGAAAAAAGGAGAAGAAATTCATGAATAATTTAAAAATTTTTGATGAAGAAGTATTTACTGCGTGCGAAGAAGAACTTAATAGACAAAGGTATCATGTTGAACTTATTGCGTCTGAGAATTTTGTTTCTAAGGCTGTTTTAGAGGCCCAAGGCAGTGTTTTAACTAATAAATACGCTGAGGGTTATAGTGGTAAAAGATATTATGGCGGCTGTGAAAATGTGGATGTAGTTGAAACTTTAGCTATTAATCGTGCTTGCGAACTTTTTAATGCTAAGTATGCTAATGTTCAACCACACTCTGGATCAACTGCTAATATGGGTGCTTATGGTGCTATTTTAAGTCCTGGTGATGTGATTTTGGGCATGTCACTTGATGCTGGAGGGCACTTAACACACGGGTATGACCGTAATTTTAGTGGTAAATTATATCAATCTTATTCTTATGGTTTAGATGAATTTGGGTATATTAATTATGAAGAAGTAGAAAGAATAGCTAAGGAAGTTAATCCTAAGGTTATTGTTGCTGGAGCATCTGCATATTCTAGAATTATTGATTTTAAAAGATTTAGAGAGATTGCAGATATGGTTGGTGCTTATTTGATGGTGGATATGGCTCATATTGCAGGGCTTGTTGCTGCTGGGTTACATCCTAATCCATTAGAGTATGCTGATATTGTTACTACAACAACTCATAAAACCTTAAGAGGGCCTCGTGGTGGTATGATATTAACTAATAGAGAAGATATTGCTAAAAAGGTTAATTCTTATATTTTCCCAGGTATTCAAGGTGGACCTTTGATGCATGTTATTGCTGCGAAGGCTGTTGCATTTAAAGAGGCGTTGCAACCTGAATTTAAAGAATATGCAAAACAAGTTATTTTAAATTGTAAGGCTTTAGCTTCAGAATTAAAATCTTTAGGATATAACTTAATTTCTGGTGGTACTGATAATCATTTAATTTTAGTTGATATTTATGGTACTGTCGGTATTACAGGTAAGAAATGTGAGTCTATTTTGCATTCTGTTAATATTACTTGTAATAAAAACTCTATCCCTAATGATACACAAAAACCTACTGTAACTTCTGGTATTAGATTAGGTACTGCAGCTATTACTACAAGAGGTTTTAATGAAGAAGAATGTAGATTGGTTGCAAGATTAATAGATAAGGCATTAAGAAACTATAAGGATGAACAAATTCTAGAAGGCATTAAAAACGAAGTTGTTGAATTAATGAAAAAACATCCTTATTTAGAAGATTAGATTAATCTTTTATAGAGAAATGAGGTATGTTCTAGAAAAAAATTAAGAAGTAGATGTCTTCTTATTAAAACATCAAATAAAATTAACGAGGTGAAAAAATGATTGCTAAAACGAAAGAAATAGCAGCTGCTGGTGAACTTACCAGTATTGTTAAAGCAACTAATAGCTTACCTACCATTAGATATGTTGATCCTGAATATGTTTATATGGCTGTGACGAATGCTAGATGTCCTCAAGCAGAGGTGTATGTTAAACCTGGTGATTATGTAAAGGTTAGTGAAATTATTGGTATGAGAAAAGGGCCGTTCTTTACTCAACCAATTACATCTACTGTTTCAGGTGAAGTTGTTGGTATTATTAAGAAATTCCATAGAACTGGAAAATTAGTTGAATTTATTCAAATAAGAAATGACAAAAAAGATGTTTTTGCTGATTCTGTTAAGGAAAGAACTCCAGAAGAAATTGCGGCATTAACAAGAGAAGATTTTATTAGAATTACTCATGACTGTGGATTGGTTGGTTTAGGTGGAAGTTCATTCCCTACTTATATTAAGTTTAAAACTGAAGATCCTATCCATACTATTTGTATTAATGCGGTTGAATGTGAGCCATACTTATCTGCTGACCACAGATTAGTACTAGAATTCCCTTTTAGAATTTTAAGAGGTATTACATATGCTAAACAAGCATTTGGTGCCAAGCGTGCTGTTATTTGTATTAAGAAAAAATATGATGATTTATATAATACATTAACTGCAGCTATTGCTAGACACCCTGAATTTAATATTGAGGTTAAGCGTGTTGGTAATTATTATCCACAAGGATGGGAAATTGAAATGATTAAGACTGGTTTAGGTGTTAAGGTTCCTGCAGGAGTATTACCTTCTAAATTAGGTATTATGGTTTTTAATGTTTCTACTATTGTTGGTTTATATAAGGCAGTCCGCTATAACATGGCTGTTGTAAAACGTAATTTTACTATTACTGGTGATGGAGTTAAGGTTCCTCAAAACTTCCGTGTTCGTGTTGGTACTTCTTTAAAAGAACTTATTGATTACTCTAATGGATATAAGGGTGAAGATAATAAAGTAATGATTTTAGGTGGTCCGATGATGGGTGCAAACCTTGTTAGAGATGATGCGGTTATTACTAGAACTTGTACTTCATGTATTATATTAAATGAAAAGAAAGTAGTAGAAGAACCTTGTGTAAGATGTGGTTCTTGTGTGTATTCTTGTCCTGCTGAATTACAGCCTGTTCAAATTATGCAAGCTGTTAAAAATAAGGATAAGAATGCGTTGGTTAAATTAAAAATTAAATCTTGTATTTTATGTGGTATGTGTTCTTATACATGTACATCTAAGATACATTTAACTGATTATTGCCGTAAGGCTAAAAGAATGGTATAGGAGGTAAAGTGAGATGAAATTAATTCCTCAATCAGCTCCATTTATTCGTAAGAACGTTTCAGTTAAACGAATGATGTTGGATGTTATTATTGCATTAATGCCAGTTACTTTATTTGCTTGTATTCAAAATGGCTGGAGTGGCATTTATGTGTTCTTAATTTCAATTGGTACTATGTTAGTTACTGAAATTATTGCAAATGCATTAATTAAGTGGCCAACAGGTATGAAATTTAAAGAATTATTTACTAAAGATGGATTTAATAAAATCAAGAGTGGTTTTACTATTAATAATATAACTGCTCCTTTAATTTCAGCATTAATTTATGCATTAATTATGCCTGCGGGATGTAATTGGTATGTTGTTTTAATTGGTGCTTTATTTGGTATTTTAGTTGGTAAAATGATTTTTGGTGGATTAGGTAGTAATATTTTTAATCCAGCCGCTGTTGGTAGAGTATTTGTTGGTGTTTGTTTTGGTAGCCAATTAGTATATGGTCAAGGTGGCGTTGATATTGCTGCTGGTGGTACTCCACTTGGATATCTTAATGGTAATTTAGGATATTTAGAAGTTGCGCTTGCTAATTATTCTTTAAAAGATTTATTCTTTGGACAAATTCCTGGATGTATGGGTGAAGTTAGTGCTTTATTTATATTGATTGGAGCTTTATATTTATTTATTAGAAGAAGTGCAGATATTAGATCATTCTTATCTATGGTTTTATCTTTTGGAGTTATTACTTTAGTTGTTGGTTGTGTTGTTGGTAATATAGCTGAACAAAATATATTAAAATTCTTCTTGTTCCAAATGTTAAGTGGCGGTTTATTATTTGGTGCTGTGTTTATGATTACAGACCCTGTAACATCACCAACTACTGGATTTGGTCGAGTTTGTGCAGGTGCTGCAGCAGGTGCATTAACTGCTTTAATTAGATATATTGGTGCTTATCCTGAAGGTGTTGCATTCTCTATTTTAATTGTTAATATGTTTGTTCCAACAATTGATCATTTAATGATTGGTAAACCAAGAGGTGTAAATTGGAAACAATTATTAGGTTTAGGTTTAACTACTGTTGTTTTATGTTTAATTGCTGGTTTTGATGTTGCTTATAGTGTTGGGTTAAATCAAGAATATCAATATACAGAAGAATTATATAGTGGTTATGATAAGTCAAAAACTGTTGTTATTACTGAAGGTTTTGAATCTGAATATATTTTAGAAAGACAAGAAATTTATAGTAAAGAATCTGAGTTATTAGGTTATGTTTATATTGTTAAACATCAAGATCCATATGGTTCTCTTAAATTACTTGTTGGTATTGATACAAGACAAACTGTTGTTGGTGTTTATACTTTAATTAATAATCAATCATATAATACTCAAATTCAAGCTCATATTGATGAAGATTATAATGGTCAAATTAGTTATGCTGGTTTAAGTGATACTGATGTTGATAATATTGATGTTTCTTGTGGTGCTACTAATTCAGCTAAGAAGGTTAAAATGATGATTAAGGATGCATTAGCTGATTCATATGCTAGAGCTTATGATGCTGCATTACATAGTATTTTTAGTAGTTATAGTAAATTGACAGTAACAACTGAAGGTTTTTCTTCTGAAAAGATTGTTGAAAAGATTGAAGTTGTAAAGGGTGGAACTTATTTAGGTACTTTATATAGAATGATGGAAGTTGGTCCTTATGGTGGTGTTGAAATTTTTGTTGGTATTGATAGAAATAATAAATTAGCCGGTGTTAGATTTATTGTTAATGATCAATCTTACGGTGTTTTAGCTAATGAACAATTACCTAACTATATGAAACCAGGATTAACTGCGGGAGAAGTTGATGAAGTTGTTAATACAGGTTCAGGTGCTACAAACACTCTTAATACTGTAAAGAGTTTAGTTCAACTTGCGTTTGCTGAGCATTTAGGAGGTACACAATAATGTTAAAATATTTTAAAACTGCATTAATATTAACTATTATTTCAGGTGTGTGTGCTTTATTAATTGCTGGTGTTAATTCATTTACTTCTAAGGTTATTGCCGCTAATGAATTTGCTAAAAAAGAAGCTATTTATCAAGAAATTTTCCCTGAATATGATGGTGAAAAAACTGGACTTCCTATTACTGAAGGATTTAAATCTAGCTATATCTTAGAAAAAGTAGAAGCTAAGAATAGTAATGGTGAATTAATTGGTTATGTTTATACTGTGAGTGGCTCTAATGCTTATGGTGAAATTGAATTATTAGTTGGAATTAATGCCGATGGTACTTTAGAAAGTGTTCAATTTTTAACAAATGGTCAATCATTTTCTACTGAAACTGAAAACCATGTAAATGGTTCTTATACATCTGGATTAACTTCAACTGATGTTAATAATATTGATACTGCTTGTGGTGCAACTTATGGTGCTAAATTAGTTAAAGAATTAGTTAGTGCTGCATTTAGTGATAGTCAACAAGGAGGTGGCTGGTAATGGAAAAAACTGTTAAGAAAGAAAAATCTAAAAACGTCAAAACTTTATTAGCTGGTATTGTTGCTGAAAATCCGGTGTTAGTTGGGTTACTTGGTATGTGTCCAACACTTGCTACTACAAAGTCTTTTGAATCAGCATTAGGTATGGGGATTTTAGTTATTTTGGTTTTAATGGGATCTAATGTTTTAATTTCATTATTAAGAAATATTATTCCTGCTGATGTTAAGATTCCTTGTTATATTGTTATTATTGCTACATTTGTTACAGTTATTAAGATGTTAGCAGAAGCTTATTTACCTGAGTTATATTCAAGTTTAGGTGTGTTTATTTCTTTAATTGTTGTTAACTGTATTATATTAGGTAGAGCAGAAGCGTTTGCTTCTAAAAATGGTCCTGTTGCATCTTTATTTGATGCAATTGGTATGGGTATTGGTTTTACAATGGCATTATGTATTATGGGTATTATTCGTGAAATTTTAGGTACTGGTGGTATTACTTTTGGTGTTTATTTACCTTTACCTGCTGTTTCATTTACTCCATTATCTGATTATGCTATTAAGTTATTTACTTTACCTGCCGGTGGATTCTTAACTTTAGGTTCTATTTTAGCTGTTATGACAGCTTATAGAAATCATAAAGAGGCCAAGAAGCAAGCTTTAGAAAAAGCTCGTATTGAAGAATTAAAAGCTAAAAAAGCTTTAGAATTAGCCGCTAAAAAAGCTCAAGCGGAGGTGAAGTAATATGTGGAATGTAATTGTTGCGTTTTTATTAGGTGTTGTTAATGCAATGTTAATTAATAACGTTGTGTTATCTAGATTTTATGGTATTTGTCCATTTTTAGGTGTTTCTAAAAAATCATCTTCAGCTTTAGGTATGGGCGTTGCTGTAACATTTGTTATTGTTTTAGCAGCTGCTATTTGTTGGCCTATTTATCAATTACTTGTTGCTTGTGGCATTGCTTATATGGATACTATTACTTATATCTTAGTAATTGCTTCAATTGTTCAACTTGTTGAAATGGTTATTAAGAAATTTTCACCTGCTTTATATAAGTCATTAGGTGTGTATCTTCCATTAATTACTACTAACTGTGCTGTTTTAGGTGTTGCTCAAGGTAATTCAGCTTTAAATTTATCTTTTGGTGCATCTATGGCGGAAGCGTTAGGTACAGGTTTAGGTTTTGCATTAATGATCTTTGTTTTCTCTTGTATTCGTTATCGTTTAGAAGCTAGTAATGTTCCTAAGGCATTTAAGGGTATTCCTATTGCTTTAGCTGCTGCTGCGTTAATGAGTTTAGCATTCTTAGGTTTATCAGGAATGATTGGCTAGTATGGATCCATTATTCTTTTTAGGGATTGCTGTTATTGTTTTACTTGTTGTAGTTTTTGTGGTATCTTATGTTATTAATCATAAGACTCCTGTTCCAAAAGGCTGTGAAACTATTAATATTAGTGAAGAATTTTGTTTACAATGTGGCAATCAAGAATGTAGTATTAGAGAAAAATTCGATTTAGATAAAATTAAGAAAGAATTAGAAGAAGAAAACAAGGAGGAAAAATAGTATGGATATTGTTTTATCTGTTGTTATATTAGCATGCTTAGGTTTGATTTTGGGTTTAGGTTTAGCTATTGCTGCAAAGTTTTTATATGTTAAACCTGATACTAGAGTAGAAGATATTACAAAAATATTACCTAATGCCAATTGTGGTGCTTGTGGTTATCCAGGATGTGCTGGTTTTGCTGAGGCTATTGTTAACGGTGAGGCTGAAAATTTAAGTCAATGTAAACCTGGTTTAAAGGGTGGAGTTCCTGAGGCTATTCGTAAGTATTTAGATGAACATCCTAATGAGGATGGTTCAGTAAATCCAATTAAAGTAAAATAATAGTTTAATTTATTGGATAATGGTGGTATAATTATTTTTAAAATATTGAAGGTGGGAATTCTATGTTAGAATTTATAAAGAAATATTGTTATAATATTTGTGTTACATTTGTATATACTTTACTTGCGTGTTTAGTTTATGGTATATGGTCATATTCGGCATGGAATTTATGGTATGTTACCTTAATTATTGTTATTTGTTGTGTTATTGTTGGGGTTATTTGCGGTTATTTTTGGATCTCAAAAGAATTTAAAAAACAACAATAATCATTGATTGACAATGTTAAAATTAGTGTTATAATTATCTAGTAATCTTAAATGATGGGACTTAGTAATTTAATGTAGGGTATTTAGAGAGCTTGTGGTTGGTGAAAACAAGAGACCTGTTTAGATGAATCTACCCCTGATAAGAATCGTACCCAGCGTTAATGGAAAAAGTGCTAGTATTTTAAGATACTAGAAGTAAGGTGGCACCACGGATATAATTCGTCCTTAAGTTGTAAAAGACTTAGGGACTTTTTTATTTAAAAAAAGGAGAGAGAAAAGATGTTAGATATTCGTTTTGTAAGAGAAAATCCTGAAATTGTTAAAGAAAATATTAAGAAAAAATTTCAGGATGCTAAATTACCTTTAGTTGATGAGGTGATTGAACTTGATAAGCAAATTCGTGCTTTGAAAGGTGAAGGAGAAGCTTTAAGAGCAGCTCGTAATGATTTGAGTAAACAAATTGGTTTCTTAATGAAGAACAAAGAAATTGAAAAGGCTAATGAAATTAAAGCAACTGTTCAAAGAAATAATGTTCGTATTGCTGAAATTGATCCATTACTTACAACTTTAACTGAGGAATTAACAAAGAAAATGCTTGTTATTCCTAATATTGTTGATGATAGTGTTCCTGTAGGTAAGGATGACAGCGAAAATGTTGAAATGCAAAAGTTTGGAGAACCTGTTGTTCCTGAATATGAAATTCCATATCATGCTGATATTATTGCAAGATTTAACGGTTTAGATAAGGAAGCATCTGGTAGAACAAGTGGTAATGGATTCTATTATTTAGTTGGTGATATTGCTAGACTTCATTCAGCTATGTTAAGTTATGCTAGAGATTTTATGATTGATAAGGGATTTATTTATTGTGTTCCTCCATTCATGATTAGAAGTGATGTTGTTACTGGTGTAATGAGTTTTGCTGAAATGGAAAATATGATGTATAAGATTGAAGGAGAAGATTTATATTTAATCGGTACTTCTGAACACTCTATGATTGGTAGATTTAAAGGCCAAATTGTTAAAGAAGCTGAATTACCTATTACTTTAACTTCATATTCACCATGTTTTAGAAAAGAAGTAGGTGCACATGGTATTGAAGAAAGAGGAATTTATCGTGTTCATCAATTTGAAAAACAAGAGATGATTGTTTTATGTAAGCCTGAAGAAAGCATGGATTGGTATAATAAGATGTGGAATTATACTGTTGAGTTCTTTAGAAGTTTAGATATTCCTGTTAGAGCATTAGAATGTTGTACAGGTGATTTAGCTGATTTAAAGGTTAAATCTTGTGATGTTGAAGCTTGGAGCCCAAGACAAAAGAAGTATTTTGAAGTTGGTTCTTGTTCAACTTTAGGTGACGCTCAAGCTAGACGTTTAGGTATTAGAACAAAAGGTGATAATGGTACTTATTTAGTTCATACTTTAAATAATACTGTTTTAGCTACACCAAGAGGTTTAATTGCGTTCTTAGAAAATAATTATAATGAAGATGGTAGTGTTAATATTCCTGCTGCTTTACAACCTTATATGGGTGGAAAAACAATTTTAAAGCCATTAAAGTAAAAAAAAGACCCTAGAAAAAGGTCTAGGGATTTCACTTTGATATAAATAAGCCTAATAAAAAGGGGTATAAGGGGAGATATTCAAGGCTTATCTAATATTATTTTATATGACTCCTTTCTGTCTTTATGACACTTATAGTATATAAAATAATTAACTTAAAAAAATCAAAAGAAAATGTGAATTTGTGGAAAGGAAAAAAGAAATTATGTTTTTAACAGATGCAACAACAGAACAAGTACAACAAATTAATATTGATTGGAACGCTTTAATTAATAGTGTTTTAGATTGGTGTTTTACTACAGGTATTAAATTATTAATTGGTATTGTTGTATTATTAATTGTATTAAAAATTATAAATGGATTTACGAAAGGCTTATATAAGAGACTTCAAAAAAGACATGTTGATGAAACAATTTCTAGAGTAGGAACAAAGGCTTTAAAGGTTGTTTTAAAAGGACTTGCGGTGATTATTTTTGTTTCATATATTGGTATTGAAACTGCGGCAATTACTTCATTAATTGCTTCACTAGGTGTAGGTTTCTCACTTGCATTAAATGGTGTATTATCTAACTTTGCAGGTGGTATAATAATTATTTTAATGCGTCCATTTAGAATAGGTGATTATGTAACTACTTGTGGTGAATCAGGAACAGTTGAAGATATTCAAATGTTCTATACAACTTTAGTTACACCAGATAACAAGGTAATTAAAGTTCCTAATGGTACATTAATTGGTAGTACTATTGTTAATGTTTCAGTTAAAGAATCTAGACGTGTTGATGTAGTTATGTCTATTGCTTACAATGCTGATTATGAATTAGCTAGACAAGCTATTTTAGACGTGTGTGCTGCAAATGATGCTATTTATAAAGATCCAGCTCCATATGTTGCTGTTGGTGAATATGCAGACTCTTCTGTTAATTTGAATGTTCGTGTTTGGACAAAAAACGGCGAATACTGGAATGTTAATCGTTATTTAATGGAAGAAATTAGAAAATCATTTGAAGCAAAAGGAATTGAAATTCCATTTAATCAATTAGAAGTAACAGTTAAGAATAATTAATTATTTTATTGCTTATGAAAAATACCCCAAAATATAAAAGAGGCATCTGCCTCTTTTTTTTAATAGTTTTCGGGATATATTTGGAAAAACGCTTGTTTTTTAGCACACACAGGACAAACATTAGGTGCATCTTTTCCGTAATGAATATGACCACAATTTCTACATTCCCACGCATCTTCATAATCTTTTTTAAAGACTTCATCATTATTAATATTGTCTATTAATGCACGATATCTTTCTTCGTGATGTTTTTCAACATCAGCAACCGCTAAGAATAGTTTTTCAATAGCAGGAAAGCCTTCTTGTTTAGCTGTTTTTGCGAAGTCTTTATACATTTTACTCCACTCAAAATTTTCGCCACTTGCTGCATCTTCTAAGTTTTCTAAAGTTTTACCAAGATATCCTAGTCTTGTAAACCATAATTTAGCGTGTTCTAGTTCGTTGTTTGCAGTATACATAAAGATTTCAGCGATTTGTTCGTAGCCTTCTTGTTTGGCTTTTTCAGAGAAGTATTTATATTTTGCATGAGCTTGAACTTCTCCTGTAAATGCTGTTAATAAGTTTTTTTCGGTTTGTGTATTTTTAAGTTCCATATTTTTCCTCCTGTTTTTATGATAACCAAAGTATTAATTTATTATACAATTGTATTTTTAATTGTTTTAATTTGATGTATAATTAATCTATTAAGAAGGTGATTATAGTGAAACTTAAAGATTATTTAAAGACAATAGATGGAGTTTACCATACAACTTTAGACCCTAATGGTCCTGGGGTGTTAAGGATTCATTTGATTCCACCTAAGAAACTAAAACTAGGAATTCCTTTTGTAGTTATTATTAATGGGTATCATGTTTTACCTATTCAAACTAGTTGGGGTGTTTTGTTGGTTGAATTTATTAAAGAGGTCAATAAGACAAACGGAAAATCATTGACAGAAGAAGAAATTAAAAGTTTAGTTGATAATGTTGCTGGGAATGTTTTTTCTTTATTTAAGGAAGCTAAAAAGAGTGATATTATTGATGATTTAAATGATATCTTAACTACATTTAGAGCTGTTGCTCGAGGCAAGAAGGTTTCTGAGGAAATTGGTTTTATGACTTTAGCTAAGTATGCTGATCATATGAAAGCTCCACATAGAATGGATTTACTTATTTCTTCTATGGAAAAAGATGGTAAATTTAATTGTAATCAAAAATGTTTACATTGTTATGCTTGTGGAGAACAAATGGCTAATGTTAAAGAAATTAGAACAGAAGATTGGAAAACAATTATTGATAAGTTAAAAGATGCTGGTGTTCCTTCTTTAACTTTTACTGGTGGAGAACCAACTATGAGGAAGGATTTAGTTGAACTTGTTGATTATTCTAAATGGTTTGTTACTAGATTAAATACTAATGGTATTTTACTTACAGAAGAATTATGTAAAGAATTATATAAGGCTAGTTTGGATAGCGTACAAGTAACTTTATATTCTTATGATGAAGAAATTCATAATAAGCTTGTTGGTGGAAATCATTATAAACAAACAATAGAAGGTATTAATAACGCAATTAATGCAGGATTAGATGTTAGTATTAATACACCATTATGTTCTTTAAATAAAGACTATATTAAAACCGTTGAATTTGGTAAATGGTTAGGGATTAAATATTTTTCTTGTTCGGGGTTAATTCCTAGTGGAAATGCTAGACTAAATGATTCTTGTGTTACTAGGTTAACAGAAGAAGAAATATTAAAATCAGTAAAAGATGCTTATAATTATGCTTGTGGGAATGAATTAGAAATTTCTTTTACATCTCCAGGATGGATTAAAGAAAAAGATTTAAAAGAAATGAATATGGTTGTTCCTTCTTGTGGAGCGTGTTTATCTAATATGGCTGTTGCTGCAAATGGTACGGTATTGCCATGTCAATCGTGGTTACATGTTGATATTTTAGGTAATTTATTAGAGGAATCTTGGATGAGTATTTGGAATAGCGGAACTTGTCAAATATATCGTAGAAAATCTAGTAAAAAGAGTAATGTTTGTCAGTTAAATGAGGTGAAAAAATGAGAAAAATATGGTTGATATTTTTGTTATTTATATCCTTTATTTCATTATCTAGTTTTAAGTTTTTTGGCGATCCATTAGATGAAATTTTAGAGTATAAAATTGTTGTTTCTCCTCGCAAGGATGGAACATTAGATATGAGATATTATATTGAATGGCATGTTTTAGATTCGGTGAGTGAAGGACCGTTAACTTGGGTTAAAATAGGTGTTCCTAATAAATATGTAGATGATATAAGAGGTCTATCTGATCCAATTGAAAAAATCTATTATTATACGGATAGTGGAGCTTATATTAGAATAGATTTGGATAGATCTTATCGAAAAGGTGAAGTTGTTGTTTTAGACTTTGCATTCCATCAAAGCAGAATATTTACTGTTAATGACGAATTTATTAATTATGGTTTTATTCCAGGGTGGTTTGATGAAATTAAGGTTCATCATTTAGAAGTTTTATGGAATAAAGAAAATGTTATTGGTAATAATTCCAAAGGTGAAAAAGGTGATTATTTATATTGGGAATGTAGTTTAGATTATGGAGAAACTACAAAAATTGAAGTTCAATATAATCAAAGTTCTTTTCCTTATATTGACTTAACTAAAACATATACAGATGATGATGGTGATTTTTCAGATGAGATTATTATAGCTATTATCATTATTATTGTTTGTGTTATTATAGTTGTTTCTATAATTAATAGTTATAATTCTCGTAATAATTATTATAGTTATCGTGGTTTTTCAGGTAGAGTGTATCATAGGTATTATTTCTTTAGAAGAAGACCATACCGAGGATATAGAAGAGGTGGAAAAAGATATAGTAAGCCTGTTGTCGTAAGTTCGGGATCGTCATTTAGAGGTGGTTCAAGTTGTGCGTGTGCTTGTGCATGTGCTGGTGGAGGACGTGCAGGATGTTCTAGAAAGGATTTCTATAATCCTAATTTAAGTGTTGATGATATCGTTAAAAAAAAGTAAAAACGGAGGTTTCTCCGTTTTTATTTTGTAAATGTTAAGATTGTTTTATTGTTAGGTTTATAGATAGCTAAGATATAACAATCATTTAATTCTATTAATAGACTATATTTATATAAATCAATTAATGGAATGTTTAAATTGTTAGTTTCATGTAATGTTCTTAATAGATTGTTTTTCTTTGATTTATCTATTTTTTCATTCCACCATACTTTAGGTCTAACATTAAAATAGTTAAGATAATCTATTATTATCGTTTTATGAAAAATATTATAGTATGGTTTATTTATTAGATAGTCATCTATTTGTTTGAATTTGTCTTCTAGGTTTTTAGGTTTATTTATTGTTTTTCCTAATGAAAAGAAGAAGTTAAATGGATTTATTTCATTATCTAATATTACGTTCATAGCGTTTGGCATAATACCTGTATTATAATACATTTCAAATGTATCTTCTGTGATGTGGATATTTTTTATGTCTTCTTTACTTATAAAATCATTTTCTATTATTTCATAAGGAGCTTCGTTTTGATAACTATAATTATAATTATTTGCTTCAGCGTGTAGTTTGGTTCCGTGAAGTAGTTTTAAAAATCCTAGTTGTAATTCTTTTGGTCTTAAAGAAATTACATCATTAAATGTTTTTTCAAAACTTTTATAGTCTTCATAAGGAAGACCAGCAATTAAATCTAGATGAAGATCAATTATATTTGCATCTTGTATTTTTCTTATGTTAGAAAATAATAATTCGTTATTTTGAATTCTTCCTACACTTAAGTTTGTTTTATAGTTGGTAGATTGAATTCCAATTTCAAATCTTATTAAACCCTTAGGAGCTGTTTTATTGATATAATCAATGTATTCAGGTTTTAATAAATCTCCTGTTATTTCAAATTGATAAGACTGGCCTTTAGTGTGGGTTTTAACGATAAAATCGATTAATTCTAGGAATTTTTTATTGGCGTTAAATGTTCTATCTAAGAATTTGAATACCTTTGCTTTTCTTTCTTGAAGATTTTTAATTTGTTTTTTTATTTCTTCAATATCAAAAAATCTTACTTTGTTATCTAAACTTGCCATACAGTATCCACATTTATATGGACACCCTCTTGATGTTTCAATATACATTATTTTATTTTCAACATCATCTAATAAATCGTACGCCATTTTAGTTTTAGAAATATCAACTAGTTTATTAAAGGTATAGCCGTTTTTGTGATATAAATTAGGGATATTATCTAGTTGTGTTTTATTATCTAGGTAGGAAAGAAGAAGATGGAAAGATTCTTCACCTTCATTTTTTATTACGTAATCTGCAAGATTATTATTGATATAACAACTAGCGTTATAACTTACTTCAGGACCACCTAAAACTATGGTTTTTCCGTGTAAAACGGGAAGTATTGCCTTTATTTTTTCGATATTCCAGATATAACAAGAAAAGGCGATAACATCATAATTTGATAAATAATTTATGATTGTCTTGTTATCATCTTTAATTGTAAATTCTTTTAAGTCGACAGGATAGGTTGTGTTCTTTTTTAATAATCTTATTGCTAGATTAGGATGGATATATTTGGCGTTTATGCCTACAAGTATTGTTTTCATTTTATCACCCAAATTCCATTTTATCACAAAGTGAGAAAAAAATAACAAAAAAATTAATTTTGGGTATTGCAATTTAGTTTTCTTGTGCTATAATAGTTATGCATTTGAAAAATGCCGCAGTAGTACAACGGTTAGTACATCTGATTGCCATTCAGATGATGACGGTTCGATTCCGTTCTGTGGCTCCAGTTGAATATGTTAAATCCTCAAATTTGAGGATTTTATTTTTTTTGTGATAATATGTTATTATCACTTTTTTTCTCACCAATTTTATCGATATTATATTTTATCGTCTGTTTTGTTGAGTTTTTATCATTTATATGATAAAATATAAAGAAGTATGAATTGGGGTGGTATTATGGGTAACTCGAAATTTGAAGCTTATAACCATTTACATGATGTTGTTTGTGCTATTGATTTAGAAACACTTGAGGTTGAGTGGGTTAATAATTATGGCATTAAACGTTTTGGTCCTCTAAAAAAAGGAATAAAATGTCATGAATATTTTTATAAACTGGATAAACCTTGTAATGATTGTAATAAATGTGAGTTTGTTAATAATTTTGATTATTATTTAAATGAGTGTTACTATAATGATACTAATAAAGATATTTTAGGTTCATATTTTAAAAGTAAAAAAACTACTGCCGTTATTGATGGAAAGAAATATCTTATTTCTACTTTGTATGATGTGGATTCTTTGGTTAGTGATTTTAATGATAACGTTGAAAGTAAGATTGTTTATGAAACTTTAATTAAGCATATTTCTAGTATTGAATTAGATGATGATTTTAGTGAAAAAATGAGAAAAACGTTAACTGCAGTTAAGAATATGTTTAAAGCAAAAAGAGTTTCTTTCTTACATATTGAAAAGGGTGTTAATGTTGCCCCTATTGTTATTAAAGATGAAGGTGTAAAAGATTTTCATTATAATCCGATTATGAAAAATATTATTTTTGAAGATCCTTATATTAGTGAAAGCATTAATCAAAACAGATATGTTGAAATTAATAAAGAATTTTTAAAGAAGAGTTATCCTGAGGTTTATGATGCTTTAGTTGAAGAAGAAGATTATAATTTTTCTTTGATGACTTGGATGATTGGTAATATTAGATATTATCTTGTTATTGAAGATTATTCTGTTATTTTAAATGATAAAGTTGCTTATCAAATTATTTATAATTATTTATTCTTTTCAATTCGTTCTTTTTTGTATAATAAAGCTTTATATAATTTAGGTAATACTGATATGTTAACTGGATTGATGAATAGAAATAAATATAATGTTGATATTGCATCATCATATAATGTTGAATTAAAAGATATTGGTGTTGTATTCTTAGATTTAGATAGATTAAAAGATATTAATGATAATTTTGGTCACAAAATGGGTGATAAGTTAATTAAAGCTATATCCAAGATTTTAATTGAAGAATTCCCTAATGCTTCTATTTATAGAACGGGTGGAGATGAATTTATTGTAATTAATAAAAACATCGGTTATGAGGATTTCAATTTACGTATTTTAGAAATGGGTAAAAGAATTAAACATGGTCGTATTTTTTGTTCTTATGGTGTTATTTATGAAAGTGATAATGCTAATTTAGCTGAAATGGTTGAAAAGGCTGAACATGATATGTATTTATATAAAAGAAAACATCATGATTATTCTTTAGAAGCTGAACAAGAAGCGTTTATATTAAATTTTAGATCTAAGGTTCAAAAGGGTAGATATTTTATTGCGTTACAACCTAAGATAGATCCATATAAACACCGTATTGTTGGTGCTGAGGCTTTGATTAGAGGAAGAGGAGAAAAGGGAGAAATTGAGTATCCTAATTCATTTATTCCTATTTTCGAAAAGAATCATTGTATTGATATTATTGATTTATTTGCGTTAGAAGAAACTTGTAAGTTCCAAAGAAAGATTATTGATGAATATGGTTGGACTATTCCAATTTCAGTTAATATAACTAGATCTACTTTATTGTTAGATACTTTTGAAAATGATGTTTTAGGTTTATTAGAAAAATATAAATTAGATAAATGGATGATTAGATTAGAACTTACAGAAAGATTAAATGCTTCTGCAGATGATATTTTACTTTATGGTAAGAGATTAAACGAAAGAGGAATTAGATTAGAAATTGATGATTTTGGATCTCATTTTACTAATTTAGGATTCTTAAATAAAGATGTATTTTCTGTAATTAAGATTGATAGAACTATTGTTAATAAATTAAAGGATGATAATGTAACTTCTAAGGTTATGGAGGTTATTGTTAAGGAATGTCATAATGCTGGTATTCAGGTATTAGCTGAGGGTGTTGAAAATATTGAGGACTTAAATTCAGTTAAAAATTTAAATATTGATTTAGTTCAAGGATATTATTATGATAGACCGATTATTCCTGAAGAGTTTGTTACTAAGTATATTAAACAATATTAGGAGAAAAATAATAGAAAGGGATGTGTTTTATGATTGAATTTAATAATGTTTCATTTCAATATAATAGTACTGAAGGTAAAGTATTAGAAAACGTATCTTTTTCTATTAATGATAAAGAATGGGTATCTATTTTAGGACACAATGGTAGTGGTAAGTCAACTATTGCCAAGCTTATGATTGGGTTATTAGAACCAAGTGGTGGAAATATTACTTACGATAGTGTTGTGTTATCTAGTGATACTGTAAATGATGTTAGAAAGAAAGTGGGTATTGTATTTCAAAATCCGGATAATCAGTTTGTTGGTTATAATGTGAAATATGATATTGCTTTTGGATTGGAAAATAGATGTGTTAAAAGAGAAGAAATGTTAAGTCTTATTAATGAATATGCCGAAAAAGTTGATATGGCAAATGAATTAGATAGGGAACCTCAAACATTATCAGGTGGGCAAAAACAAAGAGTGGCAATTGCTGGGATTTTAGCGTTAGATACTGATATTGTTATTTTAGATGAGGCTACATCTATGCTTGACCCAGAAGGGGTAAGTGAAATTTCTAAGCTTATTGGAGAGTTAAAGAGTAAATATAATAAGACTGTTATTACGATTACTCATGATTTGAATTTAGCACAAAAAAGTGATCGAGTTATTGTTTTAAAGGAAGGTAAGATTATTTCTACGGGAACGCCTAGTGATGTTTTTAAGCATAGAGATGTTCTTAAGAGTTCTAATTTAGATATGCCTTTTTCTTTAAGATTTTATGAAGAAGCTAAGAATATAGACTGTTTAAAACAGGATGACAAATTAATGGAGGCTTTATGGGAATATCATTTAAAGAAGTAAGCCATTTGTATCCTAAACATAAAAAACAGTATACTGTGGCTATCGAAAATATTAATTTAGATATTGCTGGTAGTGGTGAGTTTTTGGCGTTAGTTGGTAAGACTGGGTCTGGTAAATCTACACTTATTCAGCATATGAATGCTTTGTTGTTACCTACTTCAGGTAGTGTTAGTATTGGTGATAAGGTTATTACACCTAAAAAAAATAAAAATCCGAAACTAAAACAAATAAGGAAAAAGGTTGGTTTTGTTTTTCAGTTTCCAGAATATCAATTGTTTGAAGAAACAGTGTTACAAGATATAATGTTTGCTCCTAAGAATTTTGGATTTACTGAAAAAGAAGCTAAAGATTCAGCTAAAAAAACTGCTAAGTTATTAAGAATAGATGATTCTATTTTAAGTAAGAGTCCTTTTAATTTATCTGGCGGTCAGATGAGGAAAGTAGCGGTTGCAGGGATTTTAGCGTATGATCCAGATATCCTGCTTTTAGATGAGCCTACTAGAGGGTTAGATCCTAAGGCAGCAGAAGAAATTATGGAACTTTTTTATCAAATTCATAAAGAATATAATAAGACTATTATTTTGATTAGTCATGATATGAATTTGGTTTATCAATATGCAACTAGAGTTGTTGTTATGAATAATGGTAATATTTCTTTTGATGGGGATAAGGTTAAGTTGTTTAGTACGGAAATTTATAAGAAAAACCATTTAACTAAACCTGATGTTTTAGATTTGATTGATTATTTAAATAAAACAATGGGATATAAATTAGATTATAATACTTTTACTTCAGATGAATTATTAGATAAGGTGGTGAAGTTGCATGAATAACATCACTTTTGGTCAATATGTTCCTGGAAATTCTTGGTTATATAAATTAGATCCTAGAACTAAGGTTTTACTTTCCATTTTGCTTATTGTTGTTATTTTTATTATTCCTAATTTATATGGGATGTTAATTGCTTTAGGAATGTTTGTTGTTATATTTTTATCAGCAAGAATTTCAGCAATAAGGGTTATTAAGGGATTAAGACCTATTTTGTTTTTGTTGTGTTTTACTTTTGTTTTACAACTTATTTATAATAAAGAAGGAGATCTTCTTTATACTTTTCCAATGGAGATTGGGTTGTTTCAATGTGTTATTATTTTAGGTATTTTGATTATTTATTTTATTACTAAAAAATATATACCGTTTAAATTGATTTATTCTTTATTGGTTTTGGCTTCTGTTTTTGTTGTGTTATGGCAAACTAGATTTAATTCTTTCGTATTTACTAATTTTGATTTTGATATTTATGAAGGGGGATTAAATCAAGCTTGTTTTGTCTTTATTCGTATTGTTATTATGATTGGTATTACAACGTTACTTACTATTTCTACAATGTCTACTGATATTAATAATGGATTAGAATGGTTATTAACGCCTTTGAAATATATTGGTATACCTGTTAGTGTTATTTCTATGACTTTTGCGTTAACATTAAGATTTATCCCAACTTTATTAGAAGAATCTAAGAAGATTATGAATGCTCAAGCATCGCGTGGTGTTGATTTTAATGAAGGAAGTTTAGGTGAAAAGGTTACTCAAATAATATCTTTGCTTGTTCCTATGTTTGTTATCTCCTTTAAAAGAGCTGAAGACTTATCTAATGCTATGGAAGCAAGAGGCTATGTTATTGGGGCTGAAAGAACAAGGTTAGATGAATTAAAGTTTAGGGCGTTAGATGTTGTTTGTTTTGTTGTTAGTTTGGCTTTTTTAGCTATTGCTATAGGAGGAAATTTCATTGCCTAGATATAGTTTTTTATGTAGTTATGATGGATATAACTATATGGGTTTTCAAATTCAAAATGATTTACCTACGATTGAATTAAAACTTATGGAAGCTTTCAAAAAGCTTTTAGGTGTTGATGTTAAAATTTATGCTTCTGGTAGAACGGATAGATTTGTTCATGCAAAAGGGCAAGTGTTTCATGTTGATTTAGAACAATACGTTCCACCTGTTGGTTTAAAAAAGGGTTTAAATTCATATTTACCTGATGATATATATATTAGGGATTGTATGCAGGTTGAAGATGATTTTCATTCGCGTTTTGGAGCTAAATCAAAAGAATATAATTATTTGATTAATACTAAAGAATATAATCCTATTACTGCAAGATATATGCCTTTTATCTATGGTTTAGATACTGATAAAATGAAAGAAGCTTTAAAATTATTAGAAGGAACTCATGATTTTAGGGGTTTTGCAAGCAGTAGTATTGATCCTAGAAAAGATACGGTTAAAACAATATATGAAGCATCTTTAGATGTTCATGAAGATTTCTTAGTTTTTAAATTTGTTGGGACTGGTTTTTTAAAATATCAAATCAGAAGAATGATGGGTTTAATTATTGAAATTGGCAGAGGAAAAGAAGATGTTAGTATGGTTACTAAGGTGCTAGAGGCTAAAGATCCTTCTATTTCTCATAAAGTTGCTGAAGGTAGAGGTTTATATTTAATTAAGGTAGAATATTAAAGAGCTTTCAGCTCTTTTTTTCTTTTTTTCTTTAATGTTGCTGCAAAATAATATATAATATATATTAGGTGATTATGTTATGAAAAAGGGATTATTTATTACTTTTGAAGGTGGAGAATGTAGTGGTAAGACAAGTATCATTAATTCTTTATGCAAGGTTTTAGAAGAAAAGAATATTTCATATATTTCTACTAGAGAACCTGGAGGAATTGAAATTTCTGAACAAATTAGAAATATTATATTAGATGTTAATAATACAGCTATGACTGAAGAAACAGAAGCATTACTTTATGCTGCTAGTCGTATGCAACACTTATCTGAGAGGGTTATTCCTGCTATTAATAATGGTACTGTTGTTATTTGTGATAGATTCTTAGATTCTAGTTTAGCTTATCAAGGATATGCTAGAGGATTAGGTATGGAATCTGTTTTAAGGATTAATCATTTTGCGTTAAAGAATTTACCTGATGTTACGTTTTTTATTGATGTTACACCAGATGTGGCTTTAAAAAGATTATCTAATCGTAATAAATCTGATAGATTAGATTTAGAAACTATGAAGTTCCATGAAGATGTATATAAAGGATACTTAGAGGTTTGTAAGATGTATCCAGAGCGTGTTGTAAGAATTGATGGTAATAGATCGTTAGAAGTAATTATTGATGATATTATTAATAGAGTATTAGAAATTATTGGGTAGGTGATTTTATGAATGTTAAGAATATGATTTTAAATCAAGAACGTATTTTTAATGTTTTAAAACAAAATAAATTAAAGAATCGCTTATCTCATGCGTATTTGTTTTATGGCGATGATGGTGTTGGTAAAAAAGAGATGGCTTATGCTTTAGCTTGTTTACTTTATTGTCCTGATGGGTGTTTAGAGTGTGAAACTTGTCAAACCATTTTAGAGGGTAATCATTTAAATGTTGATTATATTGGAATAGAAGAATCTAAGAAATTGATTTCTAAAGAACAAATCATGGATTTACAAGAAGAGTTTTCTAAAACATCTTTAGTTGAGGGTACTAGAATATATATTGTTGATGGTATTGATACTGCCTCAAGTTCGGCTCAAAATAGTTTATTAAAGTTTATTGAAGAGCCTATTAACAATACTCCTACTGTTGGTATTTTTATCGCAAGAGATTTATCTAATGTTGTTAATACTATTATTTCTAGATGTGCATTAATTCATTTTCCTAGTTTAGAACAAAAAACACTTGTTGAGATGATTGTAGATGAAGGATTTGATGAGTTAGATGCGGTGTTAGCTTCATCATTAACGAATAATGTTGATGAGGCTAAAGAGGTGTTGGCTTCTGAAAAATATAGTAAGATTAAGGATTTCTTTTTAAGATTTATTGATTTAAAAAAGAGTAAAGAAGCTGTGTTATTTTATTTAGAAAACATGAATTTATTAACTAATGAAAATATGGCTATGTTCTTTAAATGGTTGATTGTTTTTTATGAAGATATATTTAAATGTTATCTTAAGGAAGAATTGCTTTTTAAGCCATTATATGATAGAATAAATGCGTATGTTCGTAGTGATTATGAGACATTAATGAAACAATTTTCTTTAATTTTAGAATTATATTCTAAGATTGATTATAATGTTTCAGCAAAGAACATTTTTCATGAATTGATTTCTAAGTTGTTTTAAGGTGAGATTATGAAGGCTATTAAGGTACAATTTAAACCTTTAGGAAAAAGATATTATTTTGGTACTGCTGGCTTAACTCCAGTTAATGGACAAGAAGTTATTGTCAATACTATTAGAGGTATTGAGTTAGGTTTTTGTAGTGGTGAAGTTTTTGATTTAGATGAAAAGGATTTAAATTCTGAATTAAAAGATATTGTTCGTTTAGCTACAGAAGATGATAAGGAAACTTATTATAAAAATAAAGCTGATGAATCTGGTGTTGTTGAAAACACAAAGACATTTTCTAAGGAACTTGACTTACCGATTAAAGTTTTAGAGGCAGAATACACGTTAGATAGAGCTAAACTTATTGTGTATTTTGAATCTGAAAATAGAGTTGATTTTAGAGAGTTAGTTAGAAAACTAGCTGAAGTTTATCATACTCGTATTGAGTTAAGACAAGTTGGTTCACGTGATGGAGCTAAAGCTTTTGGTGGAATTGGACCATGTGGATTAATTGTTTGTTGTAAGACTTTTATTACTGAGTTTGAAAATGTTTCTGTTAAAATGGCAAAAAATCAAAATTTAAGTTTGAATCCAGTTAAAATTAGTGGTAACTGTGGTAAACTTTTATGTTGTATTAATTATGAAAATGAGTTATATAAAGAGTTAAGAAAACATGCTCCTGATGTTGGAGATATTGTGAAGACTGCTGATGGTGAAGCTAAGGTTTTATCTTGTGATGTGTTGAATAGAAATTGTAAGGTTAAGTATCTTGGTGAAGATAACAAATTTGGTTATTTAAAACTTGATGAAATTGAATTTGTTAAATCTATGGATAAAATTAAGGAGCAAGAAGACGACTATGCCGATAGTTTGTAATGAGCTATTAGGAAGACCCTTATTAAAAATTTATCAAGATACATCGGGGTTTAATTTTTCTATTGATTCGATGTTGTTAGCTGATTTTGTTACGATTACAGCTAAGTGTAAGAAGGTTTGTGATTTATGTACGGGTAATGCACCGGTGCCACTTTATTTGACTTTAAGGACGAAGGCAGATATTGTTGGGGTTGAAATTCAAAAAGAATCTTATGAACTAGCTAAAATGTCAGTAGAAGAAAATAAATTAAATGAACAAATTAAATTATATGAGGGTAATTTAATTAAAATATGTGATATAATAGGAAAGAACACATTCGACGTTGTAACCTGTAACCCACCTTTTTTTAAGGTAGGAGATCACAATATTAATCCTAACGATAAAAAAGCTATTGCTAGACATGAGATTATGGCTACATTAGATGATATTGTTAAAGAAGCTAGTATGTTACTTAATTCTAAGGGAAGATTTGCGATGGTGCATCGTCCTGAAAGATTAGTAGAAATATTGGATACTTTTAGAAAGTATCGTATTGAACCTAAAAGGTTAAGATTTGTATACCCTAAAGAAAAGGGTGAATGTAATCATATTTTAATCGAAGGCATTAAAGATGGTGGTGCTGGAAATTTGGTTGTTTTACCGCCACTTATTGTTTTTGATGAATTTGGTAAATGGACAAAAGATATTATTAAGATATATAATTATGAGAAAGAGGAGTGATTTTTTATGTTCTTAAGTCTTTTAAACAAAAAGGAAAAATTAAAATTCCTAGATCTTGCTATCTACATGGTTGATATTGATGGTGAACCAAATGAAACTGAAAAAAGAGTATTAACTAAAATGATGGCTGAAATTGAAGAAGTAAAGGATGAATATTCATTTGAAATGACTGATTCAATTGAAAATACAGTTAACTTCTTTAAGGATTGTAATAAGGTTGTTAAGAATATTGTTTATTTGAATTTAGTTCAAATTTCAATGGAAGATGATTTATATAATACATCTGAATTATTATTCCTAGAAAAGATTCAAAAGAAGTTCGGTATTAACGCTGAAAAACGTCGTGAAATCATTTCAATTGTTTACGCTGAACGTGATTTAAGAGAAAAAGCAACTCGTATTATTAAGAACTAATGAGAATACGTAGCTTTGATAAGGAAAAGCCTATCCTATACTTGGTTGCTACACCAATTGGCAATTTAGAGGATATGACTTTTCGTGCTGTTCAAATTTTGAAAAGTGTAGATAAAATCTATGCGGAAGACACTAGAAATTCTATTGTCTTACTTAAGCATTATGATATTCATACGAAATTAGAAAGCTATCATGAATTTAGTAACCAAATTAAAGAAGAACAAATTATTAATGAGTTAAGAAGTGGGATGAAGTTGGCTATTATTTCTGATGCAGGTTTACCAGTTATATCCGACCCTGGGTATAGACTTGTAGAACTAGCCATAGAAAATAATATAGCTGTATCTACCATTCCTGGGGCAAGTGCGGGGATAAGTGCGCTTATTGCTTCTGGGCTTTCTCCGATGCCTTATACTTTTTATGGTTTTTTAGATAGTAAAAAATCACAAAGAGTTAAGGAACTTACGGATTTAAAATATGTTTCTCATACTATTATTTTTTATGAGGCTCCTCATAGAATTAAAGATACGTTAACTGATATGTTAGAAGTTTTAGGTAATAGAAAAATATGCTTAGCTAGAGAACTAACTAAAAGTTATGAAGAATTTAGTAGAGGAACAATAGAAGAAATTTTAAATGATTTACCTTCTAAGGGTGAAATGGTAGTAATGGTTGAAGGATATAAGGAAGAGGTTTTAACTAGTGTAGACCCACATCAAAAAATTGATGAATTAATTTCCTTAGGTTCTAAACCTAATCAAGCTATTAAAGAGGTTGCTAAATTATTGAATATTAATCGTAATGAATTATACATGAGCTATTTAGAATATAAAAATAATAAGGAGTGATATTATGAGTTTTAAAGACGATTACCCTTTATTAGATGATCATTTTCATGTATTTAGAACTGTTAAATATGATAAGCTAATGCAAATGTTTTATAAGTTTAAAACAGGTGTTGTCTATATTGGTGGAGCTTGGTGTAAAAATTGCCAAGCGGTTGTCGGTATTTTAAATCGTACAGCAAAGAAAAATAAAATTAGAACGATCACGCATTTTGATCCTCATTATATAAATGCATTTAAAGAAGAAAAAGATATGAGAGACTGCTTAGAACTTGAAGTTAAATTAAATTATTACTATTTAATTGAAAAATTAGGTTTTAAGAGTGATATCTATGTTCAAGATACATTAATCCCAAGATTACCTGTTCCTGCAGTAATTGGTATTAAAAATGGTGTATGTGTTGGTATTATTACTGATGAATATATTTTAGATGAAAAAGGATTACATGTAGAAGGTTCTGATGAAGATATGTCTGTTGTTTATGAAGAAAAACTAACAGAATTATTTAAAAAAGTAAAATCTAAAGAATAGTTAAGACCTAATTTTTAGGTCTTTTTTTTGGAAAAACACCCAATTAAGTTGGAAAAACCAAAAGCCCTTGAGTCATGAGATTCAAGGGTTTTTAAGTGCTCAAGTATAATCTTTAATTGAATTATTTTTGAAATATTACTGGTTCATTTTTGACGCTTACTTTTATTTTCCCACCGAATTTGGTGCTTATCTATAAAAAAAGCATCAACTGGATTTTTTGCCTGGTTGATGTTTTTCTTTTCTTTTTAATTTTTTCAGTATTAATTATATATGAGAGAATACAAAAAAGAAAATTATATCAATTTGTTGATATTTCTATCATGTGTATTAAGTAGGAGTGAAGGTGTGAATTATATAGAAACAGAAAAAGATCAAAGTGTCACCCAAGAAATTACCCAAGAAATCGGAAAAGACCAAAGTATCGCCCAAGAAAACACCCAAGAAATTGGAAAAGACCCAAGAATCACCCAAGAATCACCCAAGAAATTGGAAAAGATCAAAGAATCACCCAAGAAAACACCCAAGAAATCGGAAAAGACCAAAGAATCACCCAAGAAATTACCCAAGAAACCAGAAAAGACCAAAGTATCGCCCAAGAAAACACCCAAGAAACCGGAAAAGGCCAAAGAAATACCCAAGAAAACACCCAAGAAACAACAATTACCCAAGAAAACATTCAAGAAAAAATTATTGAATAATAAAAAAAGAGCCGAAGCTCTTGGTGGTTATTATACGTTAGCACCTAAAGGTGATAATGATAATTTTGCTAGTTTAAAGCATTGTTTTCCAAATGGAATACCGATGATAGTAATGCATAGAACTAATCCCATAACAAAGTAGCCAATTGTTTTTCATAATCCAATTAACAATAACCATAAAATGTTTCCTAATGTTTTTATAAGATGATAATTTAATTGATTTTGTTTTATTGTGGTAGTAAAATATTATTAATATGTTTTTTGGAGGTACTTATGAAAAATTATACTAAATTACAAACTAAGTTTATTGAAGATATTAAATCTAATGTAACTGTTTATGAGCATAATAAAACAGGTGCTAGAGTTTGTACAATTGAAAATGATGATAACAATAAGGTGTTTTCTATTGCTTTTAGAACACCACCTATTAATAATGGAGGGTTAACTCACATTTTAGAGCATTCAGTTTTATGTGGTTCTAAAAATTATCCTGTTAAGGATCCTTTTGTTGAACTTATTAAGGGTTCATTAAATACATTTTTAAATGCTTTTACTTTCCCTGATAAAACTATGTATCCTTGTGCTAGTAAGAATGATAAAGATTTTAAGAATTTAATGAGTGTTTATATGGATGCTGTATTTTATCCTCAAATTTATGCTCATGAAGAAATTTTCATGCAAGAAGGATGGCATTATCATATTTTAGATGAAAATGATGCAATTACTTATAATGGTGTAGTATATAATGAAATGAAGGGAGCTTTTTCTGATCCACAACAAGTTTTAGTTAGAAATATTATGCATTCTTTATTTCCTGATACACCTTACGGTTTAGAAAGTGGTGGAGATCCTAAATATATTCCTGATTTAAATTATGAAGAGTTTAAAGAATTCCATTCTAAGTTCTATCATCCAACTAATTCATATATTTTCTTATATGGAGATTGTGATATGGAAGAAAGAATGAATTGGTTACATGAGGCATATTTAAAGGATTTTGATAAGATTGATTTTAATACAGAAATTCCATATCAAGAACCTTTTAAAGAAGCTGTTTACACAACTGAATACTATCCTATTCCAGAGGGAACACCAAAAGATGGTAAAACATTCTTATCATATAACGTAGCTTTCCCTTCTACTTTAGATACTAAAAAGATGATTGCTACTAATATTTTAGTTAATGTTTTATTAAACAATCCTGGTGCAACATTAAAACAAACTTTAATTGATGCTAATTTAGGTGCTGATGTTGCTGCGATGTTTGATGATGGACTACTTCAACCAATTTTAGCGATCATTGTTATGAATTCTAATGAAGAAAAGGAAGAAGAATTTATTAATTTAGTTAATAAATCTTTTGAAGATATTTTAAATAAGGGCTTAGATCATGAAGCTTTACTTTCTTTAATTAAATATGCTGAATTTAAGGTTAGAGAAGGTAAATTCTCTTATATGCCTAAGGGATTAGAGATTGAGATGACTGCGTTAAGTTCTTGGTTATATGATGAAAATCAAGCTTTCAATAAGTTAGAAAATTTAAAGTATTATGAAGAATTAAAACAAGATGTTTATAATGGTTATTTTGAAGATATTATAAAAGAATGTATTATTAATAATACTCATAAATCATATGCTAAGCTTGTGCCTTCTTATACTTGTGCAGAAGAAAAAGAACAAGCTTTAACTGATAAATTAGCTAAGTATAAAGAATCTTTATCTAAAGAAGAATTAGCTGCATTAATTGAAAAGAATAAAGCATTACAAGTTTATCAATCAACTCCTTCTACACCAGAAGAAATTGCTACATTACCAAAATTAGAATTAGAAGATTTAAATCCAAATCCAGAAATGTTTAATTTAGAAGTTATTGATGGTGATTATACTTCATTAGTTAGTGATTATTTTACTAATGATATTTCTTATGTAACTTATTCATTTGATATTTCTAAGATGAGTTTAAGTGATTTACCTTATGTTAAATTATTAACTGATTTATGTTGTCATTTAAATACTTCTACTAAATCATTCCAAGAAATTAATCAATTAATTCAAAAGAATACTGGTGGTGTTGCTGCAACAACTTCTGTTATTACTACTGTAGATAATGAATGTAAGACATATCTTGATTTTAAATTTAGCGCAACTGAAGAATTAACTGGTTTTGCGAGCGAATTAGTTTTAGATTTAATTAAGAATACAGATTATCATAACGAAAAGAGATTATTTGAAAGATTATCTGAAATCAAAACTGAACAAGAAATGGGTATTGCAAATAGAGGCCATGTTGTTGGATTAGTTAGATCAGCGTCATATTTTGATGAAACTATGGCTGTAAGAGACACTTTAGATGGTTTAGGTTATGCTGATTTTATTATGGATTTATTTAATAATTGGAACGATAATAAAGAAATAATTATGAATAAATTAGATACAATTATTAGTGAGGTTACAGCGAAAGGAAACTTCTTAGTTAAGTTTACTGGTACTAAGAATCAGTTTAGTAAAATTAAGAATGTGTTTGATAACTTCTATTCTCATTTAAATGATGTATGTCCAAGATATAGTAGTGAATTTAAGCCTGTTGTCTTAAATGAAGGTATTAAAACTCAATATGATGTTAATTACGTGGGAAGATCTGGAAAATATAGTTTACCTTATGATGGTGGGTTAAATGTTTTAAGTAATGCTTTAAGTTTAGATTATCTTTGGATGCAAGTACGTGTTCATGGTGGAGCATATGGATGTATGTTACAAATTCAATCTAATGGTATTATTGGTTTTACAAGCTATAGAGATCCTAATATTGAAAGAACTAATAAAGTTTATGAAGATGTTGTTGAATATATTTCTAATATGAATCCTAGTGATGATTATTTATTAAAATATAAGATTGGTGCTATTGGTTCGATGGACCCTGTTTTACATGTTAGTGATAAGGGAGCTAAAGCTCAAAGAGATTATTTAGCTGGTCTTACTTATGATATAAGAAAGAAGAGAAGATTAGAAACTTTAGCAGTTACAGCAAGTGATTTAAGAGGGTTTGCGAAGTATTTTGAAGAAGCTTTATCTGTTAAGCATATTTGTGTTGTTGGTAATGCTAATAAAGTTGAAGAAGCTAAGGAATTATTTGATACAACAAGAAATTTAATTAAGTAGTTTTTAAGGATGTACTTTTGGTACATCCTTAATTTTTCTATAAAAAATACTATATTTTTTTAAGAATTTGGTGTAACATAAGTATATATTATTTAGGAAGTGATTAATATGGTTAATTTAAAAATGAAATCATTAGGTGAACAAGGCTCAGCTATAAGAGAATTATTTGAATATGGTAAAGCTAGAAAAAAGATTATAGGCGAAGAAAATGTTTATGATTTTTCTTTAGGGAATCCTAGTGTTTGTGCTCCTGATGTTGTCAAAGATGAGTTGATTAGACTATTAAGTGAAGAAGATAGTCTAAAACTACATGGGTATACTTCATCTGATGGTAGTATAGAGGTTAGAGAAAAGATTGCAGATTATCTTAATAATACTTATGATACAGACGAAAGTGCAAAATATATTTATTTAACTTCTGGTGCGGCTGCAGGTTTGACTATAGCGTTAAATGCTTGTTTAAATGAGGGTGATGAGGTTATTGTTTTTGCCCCTTTTTTCCCTGAGTATCGTGTTTTTATTGAAAAAGCTGGTGGTAATGTTGTTGTAGTAAAGCCTGATAATAATTTTTTGCCTGATTTTGATGATTTTGTTGCTAAGATTAGTAGTAAGACTAAGGCGGTTATTATTAATTCTCCTAATAATCCTACGGGTGTTATTTATAGTGAAGATGTTATTAACAAAATAGCTGATATTTTAGTTAGTAAGCAAAAAGAATATAATCACGATATATATTTAATTTCTGATGAACCTTATCGTGAGTTGGTTTATGGTAATTATCAATATCCTTTTGTTACTAAATATTATAATAATACTTTAGTTGTTTATTCTTTTTCTAAGTCTTTATCAATTCCTGGAGAAAGAATTGGTTATATTTTAGTTGGTAGTAAATGTAATTTAAAAGATGATGTTTATTGTAGTATTAAGGGTGCTGGACGTGCTTTAGGTTTTGTTTGTGCTACTTCGTTATTTCAGTATTTAATTCCTAAATGTTTGGGGGTTACTTCTGATTTAGATATATATAAAGAAAATAGAGATATTTTATATAATCATTTAGTTAGTTTGGGGTATGATGTTGTTTATCCTAAGGGAGCTTTTTATTTGTTTGTTAAGGCGTTAGAAGATGATGCGGTTAGGTTTTCAAAAAGAGCATTAGAAGAAGAATTGTTGTTAGTTCCTAGTGATTCATTTGGTGTTAGTGGATATGTTAGAATTTCTTATTGTGTTTCTAAAGATATGATTTTAAGGTCTTTAAATGCATTTAGTTCTTTGATGAAAAAATATAAATAGGTGGATATATGGATAGTTGGTTTTATGATGATAAAATACCTTGTTTAGATGAGTTAGGTAAATGTTATTATTTATCTGAATATCTAGATGAAACTGCAGATATTCAAACAGAAAAATTTCAACAATTAATAGATTATGTTGCTGCTAATGAAGGTGGAGTTATTGTTGTCGATGGTATATATAAAACAGGAGCTTTGTTTTTTAAACCAGGTGTAAATTTATATTTGGAACAAGATTCTATTTTAATTGGAAGTGATGATATTTTAGATTATCATTTAGTTAAAACAAGAATAGAAGGGGAAACTTGCTTATATTATTCAGCTTTAATTAATGTTGATAATTTAGATGGTTTTGTTATTGCTGGAAGTGGGACAATTGATGGCAATGGGCTTAAGTTTTGGAAGTCTTTTTGGCAAAGACTTAAGTGGAATCCTAAGTGTAGTAATAAAGATGAACAAAGACCGAGATTATTGTATATTTCAAATTCTAAAAATGTTGTTATTAGTGGTGTTACTTTAAAAAATTCAGCATTTTGGACAACTCATATTTATAAATGTGAAAAAGTTAAGTATCTTAATTGTAATATTTATTCTCCTTTTGAACCGGTTAAAGCACCATCTACAGACGCTATTGATATAGATGCTTGTAGTGATGTTTTGATTAAGGGTTGTAATATTAGTGTTAATGATGATGCTGTAGTATTAAAAGGTGGTAAGGGGCCGTATGCTGATTTAGATAGTAATAATGGCGGCAATTATAATATTTTAGTTGAGTGTTGTAATTTTGGTTTTTGCCATTCTTGTTTAACTTGTGGTTCTGAATCTATTCATAATAAAAATGTTATTATGAAAGGTTGTAGGGTTGATGGTGCTAAGAATATGTTATGGCTTAAGATGAGGCCTGATACGCCGCAAATTTATGAAGATATTTTAATTGAAGATTTTAGTGGTAAGGTTTTAAATGGTGTTTTTATTAAACCTTGGACTCAGTTTTTTGATTTAAAAGATAGGAAAGATATTCCTATGAGTTATGCTAATAATATTGTTTTAAAAGATATTAATATTGAGTGTGATAGATTTTTTTCGATTAGTAAAAAAGATGATCAATATAAATTATCTAATTTTAAACTTATTAATATTGATATTTTAGCTAGAGTTAAGACAATAAATGAAGATATTATTGAAAATTTAATTATTGATAATGTTAATTTTAAATAGGAATGTATCTACATTCCTTATTTTTCTTTAATTTTTAAAGAATATAGGTTATAATATGGATGTTAAGTTTTTTAGATAGAAAGGGGTAATATTTATGTTTGAAAAATTACCAAGAACTAAGGTTTTTAGAGACCCTTTATATGGATATATTCAAGTAGATTATAAAATTATTTCAGATTTAATTGATTCTAAGGAAGTTCAAAGATTAAGAAGAATTCGTCAACTTAGTGGTGTTTCTATGGTTTTCCAAACTGCAGAGCACTCACGTTTTACGCATGCTTTAGGGGCATATCATATGGCTAATTTGGTTTTAGATAATGTAGAAGGTACTGAGTGTTTTGATGAATATGAAAGAATTGTTTTTATGTGCGCTGCATTACTTCATGATATTGGTCATGGGCCTTATTCTCATGCTTTTGAGAATGTTTTAGAAACATCTCATGAGGATATGACTGTTAAAATGATTTTATCGCCTATTACGCACGTAAATAAGATTTTAAGTGTTTGTCCTACTTTAGCTAGTGATGTTGCGGGAATTATTTCTCATGAGGGTAAATATCCTTTAATTGAGTGTTTTGTTTCTTCACAATTAGATGTTGATAGAATGGATTATTTATCTAGAGATGCATATTTTACAGGAGCAACTTATGGTACTATTGATATGCATCGTCTTTTAAGAAGTATGAAGATTGTTGATGGTAAATTATTGTGTAGAGCTTCAGGTGTTCACTCTATTGAATCTTATTTAATGAGTAGATATCATATGTATTTCCAAGTGTATTATCATCCTGTTGCAAGAGCGTATGAACTTGTATTAGAAAGTGTTTATTCAAGAATTAGAGATTTAATTTTAGCTGGTATTAATGTTGATGCTAATATTGGGTCATTTTTGAATGTTGTTAAAAATAATAATGATGTTAAATCTTATATTGATTTAGATGATGCTTATGTTAATGGTTTTATTAAACAATTAACTAAATCTGCTGATCCTATTTTAAGAAAATTAGCTAATTCTTTTGAGGATAGACATTTATTTAATCATCTTGATTTAGCAAATCAGCCTAGCAAAGATTTTGTTAAGAATTTAAAAGAAAAATATAAGAAAATGCCTAATGGTAAATATTATTATTATGAAAGTTGTGTTTCAGCAGTTGCTTATTTAGAGTCTAAAAATTATGATATGAATATTATTAAAGTTTTATTACCTAATGGTAAAATCCAAACGTTAGAAGAATATTCTCCTATTATGCATAGTTTAGTTTCTTCAAGTTATAAGAAAATAGAACGTATTTATTATTTTGAGGACTAGTATGGCGAGTGTTATTATAGTTGAAGGTATTCATGATGAAATGCGCATTAAAAGCATTTATAAGGATGCTAATGTATTGATTACTAATGGTAGAGAAATTGATCCTAAGACGATTGAACTTATTAAAAAATTAAGTTTAGATCACGAAATTATTGTTTTTACTGACCCTGATGCTCCTGGTGAAAGAATAAGAAATATTATTACTGAAGCTGTTCCTACGGCTAAACAGGCATTTTTAAGAAAAAAAGACTGTATTAGTAAGAATAAGAAAAAAGTAGGAATAGAACATGCTGCAAATGATGTTATTATTGATGCGTTAGAGCATTTAATCGAACCTAATGATATCGGAAATATTACTTTGTTAGATTTATATGAATTAGGGTTAAACGGCTTTGTTGGTAGTGGGTTATTAAGAGATAAGATTTCTGAAATTTTAAATATTGGTAAACCTAATGCCAAAACATTTTTAAAGAGAGTTAATTTATTAAGAATATCAAAAGAAGAATTAGGAGAGCTTGTATGCAAGGTAAAATTGGAAGTTTAAGCTTTGTTAATAAAGAATTAGAAAAAAATAATTTACAAGCTAAAAAGAAGTTTGGTCAAAATTTCTTAACTGATCAAAATATTTTAACATCAATTGTTGATGTAGCCTGTGCTACTAAGGAAGATGCAGTTATTGAGATTGGTCCAGGTTTAGGAGCTTTAACTGAGCATTTATGTAGTGTTTGCGGATTTGTTTTAGCTTATGAAATAGATAAAGACTTGATTCCTTTATTAGAAAAAAATTTAGCTAATTTTAATAATTTTAAGGTTATTAATGAAGATATTTTAAAGGTTGATATTAATAAGGATATAGATGAATTGTTAAGTGGTTATAAAAATATATATGTGGTTTCTAATTTGCCTTATTATATAACTACTCCTATTATTTTAGGACTACTTAGTCAAACTAATAAAATTAAAAGATATGTTATGATGATGCAGTTAGAGGTTGCAGATAGAATTTGTGGAAAACCTAGTACTAAAGACTATAATGCTTTATCTTTGGCTGTAGGGTATAGGGCTTTAGCAACTAAAGCTTTTAAGGTGCCTAGAACTGTGTTTGTACCACAACCTAATGTTGATAGTGCAGTTATTAAGTTAGATGTATATGACACACCTCCTGTTAAGGCTGTTGATGAAGATGTGTTTTTTAAATTAATTAGAGAATGTTTTACTCAAAGAAGAAAGACTTTAGTTAATAATTTAAATTTATTTTATGATAAATCATTTATTAATAAGATGTTAGAAGAATTAAATATTAATCCTTCTGTTAGAGCTGAAGCTTTAATATTAGAAGATTTTGTTAAAATGAGCGACTATATTTCACAAAATAAATAATAGTAACATATCCTATTTATAGGTGATGTTATGAAAATAGGAGATATTGTTGGTCGTAGGTCATATGATTTAGATATAATTTTTAGTATCAGTGATATTAAGGGTGATATTGCGTATTTACAAGGTGTTTATGTAAGGTTAGTTGCTGATAGTAGATTAGATGATTTAGTTTTGATTGATGATAAGGTCTTATCACGAGCTAAAGAAAATGATAAATTATATCAAGAAAAAGTTATAGAAGGTTATAAAAAAAGAATTGGTCACATCACTGGTAAAATCCTACATTTTGATAGTGACCCTTTTTATTTAACTAAATGCTTAGATTTATATAAATCTTTAAATATATATGCATATGGTGTTTTATTATGTGAAAACATAATGAATGAACAAGTTTTGGAGTATGTTAATAAGGTTAGACCTAACATTGTTGTTATAACAGGGCATGATTCATTTAATCAAAAAGATAAAAGAGATTTAAATAATTATAAAAATACCTTGAATTTTATCAAAGCAATAGTTAAAATAAGAGAGAAGTTTAGTTTAGATGACATTTGTATCTATGCTGGTGCTTGTGGTAGTAATGCTGAGGCTTTGATTGCTAGTGGTGCTAACTTTGCATCCTCCTTTGATAGGAAAAATATCGAGTCTTTAGACCCAGCTATTGTTGCGGTTTTAGCGGCAATAACTCCGTTTAATCAAGTTATTGATATTAATAATTTGTATAATTTTTCTAAGATGAAAAAGGGGAGCATAGGTGGTGTTGAAACCTATGGAAAAATGCGATTGTTAACATTTTAGGGAGGAAAATTTATGATTTTCGAAAAAGCGTATGCAAAAATTAATTTAGCTTTAGAAGTTGGAAAAGTTGTTGAAGGGTATCATGAAGTAAGTAATATAATGGTTCCTATTAGTCTTTATGATGATTTGTTTTTTGAAAAGTATAGTATTGATTATTTGGAATGTGAAGAAGACTTAGATGATAATTTATGTTTAAAGGCTATGAAACTATTTAAAGAAAAATATAATATAAGTGAAGGTGTTCATATTATATTAAAAAAACATATCCCTATTATGGCAGGATTAGCTGGTGGTTCTAGTGATGCAGCAGCAACACTTAGAGGATTAAATAGATTATTTGAAGTTCGTGCAAGTGATGAAGATTTATATGAAATTGCTTGTAAATTAGGATCTGATGTTCCTTTTTTCTTGAAAAATAAAGCGGCATTATGTATTGGTAGAGGAGAAATTGTTAAACCACTTGGTTTTGAACTTCCTAGGTTATCAATTGTGTTGATTAAGCCAAATTATGGATTATCTACTAAAGAAATATATGATAAATATGTTTATGATGGTATTAATAGAAGAGTGGATATTGAAAAAATAACTGAGGGATTAAAAGAAAATAATTTAGATTTATTAGAAGAATTTATTTTTAATGATTTAGAAAGTGTAGCATTAGGGATTAAACCTGAGTTAAAAACTTTATTTGATAAGATTTCTAAATTAAGTTACAACCCTCATATTAGTGGTAGTGGGCCAACTATTTATGTTTTAGATGCTAAAGCAAAAGATTTAGAAAATATAAAAGCAGTTACTACAGATGAGGAATTAATTCTTTGTCATTTATTATAAAAAAAACGGATTTAGTAATCCGTTTTAATTTTTTTATTCTTTATTTATTTTTTTTGTTAATCATTTTTAATAAACAATATGCATATATTGCAGTTAAAATCATAGAGAATAACATTAATATTGTTGTATCGTTAAAGAACATTATAGTAGAAGCTAAAACAATTGAGATGATTAGTGGTGGTAAAGCAATATCTAAATTTTTAATAAAATACTTATATGCTAATGCCCCAAATAATGCAGCAAAGGCTGAATCAAAGCCAGGTTTTAAAGTTTCTGATTGTAAAACAGGAGATAATAATCCAAAGCAAGCAACACCAATAGCTAAAATGACAGTTGTTACAATTGTAGAAGTAGCAATAGATACTGTAGAAACAATTTCACCTTCTTGACTACCATGTTTAACTTCTGCTTGTTCACGGGCATTTACTGCACAAGGTAATTTTAAATTAACTAAATTACCAGTGAAGAAAGCTAAATATGTACCTTTTGTACCTAACATAGGAGAATAAGTCATTACTTCGATAAAACCACCTACAATAAACATAATGCATCCTACTAGGCCTTTTCCTAAGATGCTCCATTCAGGGAAAACTTTTAATGTTAAACACATAATTACAGGGATTGCAAGAATTAATAATATGGCAATTAATAAGAAGATTCTACCATATGTATGGTCTTTATCAGAATAAGTCATTTCTTTTTTATTTTCAGTCATATTTATCACCTACCTAATTAATTGAGCTATAATGGCTGCTGCCATACCTGAAATCATTGAAAAACCTAATGAGAAGTTTCCAATCCATTTTTGATTAAATTTTTTCTCTAGTAAATCACATAATGCCATACCACCAAAGGCAAAAACTATTGCAACTATTGGATAATATGTACTTTCTTGCATAACACCAGTATAATCCTTTTTTGGATTAAAATATTTAGCTATTTCAATTGCTAGGAAAGCACAAATCATACCTATAAATACTATATCAAATAACATTGCTCCAAATTTACGTTGTTTTTTAGTTTGAGTTTTTTCTTCAGTAGTTTCTGTTTGATTTAAATTTCGTGTTTTAGCTAAAACTTTCTTATCATATGCTTTAAATCCGAATAAACAATAGATAGGACCACTTATGATACCTAATGTCATAACGGCTGCGATTGTGACAAATTGGGCTGATGTTAAATTAGATAATGATACTGCACCATATGTTACATTAACAGCTGTGCCTTCATAATGTAGGGCACCGATAACAGTTAGTCTTATCCAAGGTAGTGGAATCCCTATACAGTTAGATAGTGCTACTACACCTATTAAGATACTTATAGAAGGTAGTATTGTAAAAATAGCACTTGAAATTATTGTTTTTTTTAGAATGGCTTTATCCATTCCTATTTTTTTTGCATCTTTGAAAGATTGGACTATAAATACTAATGAACCTATTGTAACAAATACAGAAACAATGATTCCTAATAAATACATCCACCATGAGTTAGCGATATTTGCCATAAGTTAACCTCTTTTCTAAATTTTTGTTAATAATCTTTGGTAGAATTCTAAACATTTTTCTAGTGATTCCACTTTTATTTTTTCATTTAATCCGTGAACACCTGCTCTATCTTCGTTTGTTAATTTTACTGGTGTAAATCTTATAACACAATCTGATATTTCGTTATAATGTCTACTATCTGTACCACCTAGCATAATAAATGGTGCAACTATTGTGTTTGGATATGTTTCAATAATTGTATCTTTTATTATGTTATAGTAAGGGCTATTGAAATCACATTCATCATACATCTTATTAGTATTAAATGTTGTTATTTGAATACTGTCATCTTTTAATACTTTTTTAATGTGTTTTACTACATCATCTACAGTATGAAATGGTGCGATTCTTACGTTGACTACAGCTTCAACGTGATTTGGAATTATATTACTTTGGTTTCCACCATTTAAGATAGTAAACGCAAAAGTAGTATTTAATAATGCACGTGTATCAGCACTTATTTTAGTGAATAATACTTTTACTAATCCTTTAAATAACCACATATTGGCAAATATTAATTTTAAACCAAAAGAACAGTTTCTTCCCATTACATCTAGCAATCCTCTTACTGTTTTTGTGTATTTAGGTTTCATAGGATGTTTTTCTAATTTGATTAAAGCTTTTGCTAATCTTATTGAAGGACCGTTTTTTCTAGGAGTAGAAGAATGACCACCGTTGCCATCAATAGATAATTTAACATTTACCATTCCTTTTTCTACAACTCCTAAAAATGCTGTATCGTTTTTAACACCAGGGAAGGCATTTTTTAAGATTCCTCCACCTTCATCAAAAACAAGTGCAGGTTTTACACCTTCTTTTTTTAATTGTTCCACAATTTTTATTTGAGAATCACCAAATATTTCTTCATTACTTCCAAATGTTAAATACAAGTCATTTTTAGGAATGTAGCCTTTTTCTAAAGCTTTTTCTAAAGCACTTAGGGCACAAGCCATAGTGATTTTTGTATCGATTGAACCTCTACCATATAAATAACCATCAACGACTTCCCCTAAAAAAGGATCGTGATCCCAACCTTCTGTTACTGGGACAACATCGTAGTGTGCCATTAAAACAGTAGGGTTTTTATCTGATAGACCTTTAAGTTTTAGCTTTATTGCTAGTTCTTTAGTTTGAGTGAATTCACATTTTTCAAATACTAAAGGATAAAGCTTTTTAGTTAAGTCAATGTATTTTTGAAATTCAGTATAATCAGTTAAAGAAGTATCTTCATGAGTTATAGTTTTAACTTTAATTAATTGACCTAATTTATAGACGATATCATCTTTTTCCGCATCGATTTTTATATTTCGATTATAGTTGGTTTTGTCAACAAATAACCATGTTCTAATTAATAAGATTATTATTAATAATCCTAATAATATTCCAATTCCTGGTAGTAAATATTGCATATCGATCCTCCTAAATTTTATATATATTATTTTTAATTATAATATATATGTATTGTTTTTACAAAGTATTTT
>JBGVRA010000043.1:0-40355 GCA_045127955.1 Anaeroplasmataceae bacterium | reverse complement strand
TTAAATATTTATAAAAAAGCAGTAATTACATGTAACTCAACAAATAATAAAATAGATTATTTAATGAGTAGGGGTCTAACAATACCTAATCGAATATTAGTTAAGCTTTAAGAAAAACACCAAATATTTTACATATTTGATGCTTAAATGAAACTAATATGTCATTAAAATAGGCTAAGCCTAGAGTAATTAATGAAAAAATTGAAATAATTAATTACTTTTGTTCTTTCATGGTTTTGTTTTTTCTTAATTTGTGGTATTATAGAAATAGAGGTGAAGGATTCATGAAAAAAACAAAGATTATTTGTACACTTGGACCTGCTTGCGATAATGAAGAAGTATTAAGAAAAATGATGTTAAGCGGTCTAGATTGTTGTAGATTAAATTTCTCTCATGGTACACATGAAGAACAAAAAGTTAGAATGGATAGAGTAAAAAGACTTAGAGAAGAATTAAATAGACCTATTCCAATTTTACTAGATACAAAAGGACCTGAAATAAGAGTTAGATTATTTAAAGATGGAAAAGTATCTTTAAAACAAGGTCAAGAATTTACATTCTGTAGTGATTTTGATTTAATTGGTGATGAAACAAAGGTAGGATTAACTTACCCTGATTTAGCATTATATGTTAATAAACCAGGTATAATTATCTTAGCAGATGATGGTAAGGTATCTTTTGAAGTATTAAGAGTAGAAGGAAAGGATGTTGTATGTAAGGTTTTAAATGATGCGTCTTTATCAAATCGTAAATCAATTAACATTCCTAATGTAATAGTAGATATGCCATATATTTCTCCTGTTGATAGAGCAGATTTAATATTTGGTATTGAACAATGTGTTGATTACATTGCTGCATCATTTGTAAGACGCCCTGAAGATGTTTTGGAAGTAAGAAAATTATTAGATCAATATGATACTTCTGGTAAAATTAGAATTATTTCTAAGATTGAAAATACAGAAGGTATTGAAAAAATGGATGAAATTATTGCGGTATCAGATGGTATCATGGTTGCACGTGGTGACATGGGTGTAGAAGTTCCATTTAAGATGTTACCTAAGATTCAAAAAGAATTAATTTCTAAATGTTATCATCAAGGTAAGTTAGTAGTTACTGCAACGCAAATGCTTGATTCAATGCAATCTAATCCAAGACCAACAAGAGCTGAAGTAAGTGATGTTGCTAATGCTATTCACGATAGAACAACAGCTATTATGTTATCTGGTGAATCTGCAGCAGGTAAGTATCCAATTGAAGCTGTAACAGCTATGAAAGATATTGCTGAATATACAGAAGAACATATTAATTTTAGAAAGAGATTTATCGAAAATAATTTAAATTTAGGCGATGATTTCTTATCTACAATTTGTAATGCTGCAGTAAATGCTGCATATCAAACAGAAGCAAAAGCTATTATTTGTTGTACAAGTCATGGTCAAACAGCATTTAAATTATCAGCTTATCGTCCAGCTTGCCCTATTATTGCGATAACTGTAAATGAAAAAGCTTGTCGTCAACTAACACTTGCTTGGGGCGTTCATTCAGTATATGCTGAGCCAAAAGAAAGCACAGATGAATTATTCCAATATGCAATTGATAAAGCATTAGAAACTGGAATTGTTAAGAAGGGTGATAGGGTAATTATCACTGGTGCTTCAAGCATTGGTAACGCAATAACAGATACAATTAAATTACATGTATTATAATAACCTATAACTTTAATTTCTCCCTTCATATATTATAGTGTAGCCTAGCTACAGAAGGGAGATTTTTTTATGAAAGAAATTAATAATTGTAACAAGGATTGTAATCAAGAAATATTAGTAGGTAATATTTTATTTAAATATGATTTAAATCAAGTAAATGAGTATACATATGATTTAGCGGTTACTCCTTGTAATGTACCAACAAGCGTATTTTGTATTGCTAGAATTACAGTAAGAGAAAATTGCTGTAATAATATGGAATACTTCCAATCATTTATTAATACTGATCCTGTTCAAATCATTCAAGATTGTAGTTTGTGTAATATAATATCTAGATCAATTGAAACTTATTTTGATAATACAAATTTATTAAACAATACAAACTGTGGATGTAGAAATAATTTTGGTTTATTCTAAGGTTTAAGGGGGATTTTCCCCTTAAACTATTAACAAAATCTCTTTAAAAGAACTGAAGCCAGTTCTTATTTTTTTCTTGTTAAAAGATAAAAAAGATAATATAATACTACATAGTATGGGATGTGACATAATGGAAAAAAAATTATTTTTATTAGATATGGATGGAACAATATATTTAGATGATTATTTGTTTGATGGTGTTTTAGATTTTTTAAAATATATAAAAGATATAAATGGAAAATATATGTTCTTAACTAACAATTCAAGTAAAAGTGTTGATAAATATATAGAAAAATTAGCTAAATTAGGTATTTATACAACTGCAGATGATTTTTTAACTTCAACTAACGCAACTATTATTTATTTAAATAAAAAGAACTATAACAAAATATATGCATTTGGGACAACTTCTTTTAAGGACCAATTAAAACAAGCTAAGCTTCCTATTACTGATAAACTAGAAGAGGGAATTGATTGTTTATGTATGGGTTTTGACACTGAATTAACGTTTAAAAAACTAGAAGATGCGTGTATTCTTTTGGGCAAAGGAGTAGATTATATCGCAACAAATCCTGATTGGGTTTGTCCTACATGGTATGGGTTTGTTCCAGACTGTGGCTCAGTTAGTCAAATGTTATTTAACGCTACAAAAAGAATGCCTAAATTTATTGGAAAACCAGAACCTGAGATGATTAATTTAGCGATTGAAAAAACAGGATATAAAAAAGAAGAAACAATTATTTTTGGAGATAGATTATATACTGATATTGCTAGCGGATATAATGCAGGTATTGATACATGCTTTGTATTAAGTGGAGAAGGCACTAGAGAAGACTTAGAAAAAAGCGAAGTAAAGCCTACTTTAGTGTTAAATGATATTAAGGAATATCTAGAAAAATATTGTAAGTAAAATAAAGTGTTAAGTGAAGGATTTTTTTTATAAAAAAAATAAAAAAACTATTGCAAACAAATATGGCTTGTGCTATAATAAATGAGCGTGAAAAAATAAAGCTTTTTCACTTAACATACAACGGGAAGTAGCTTAGCTTGGTAGAGCGCCTGGTTTGGGACCAGGAGGTCGCAGGTTCAAATCCTGTCTTCCCGACCAGTTTTATAAGCGAGCGTAGTTTAATGGTAGAACCTTAGCCTTCCAAGCTAATGACGTGGGTTCGATTCCCATCGCTCGCTCCATTTTTTTTATATTTTATTTAATTGATACGGTGTATCAATTTTTTTTCTTTTATATGGATTTTTTTTCTTTTAAATTTATTTTTTATATGCTAAAATGATTTTAGGGATTGGAGTTTTACTTATGAAAATAAAAGTTAAGAAAAAAACATTTGAGGAAGTCTTATCTTTACCTGTGAAGAAAAGACAAAAACCGATTAGACAAAGCAGGATACTTAAATTATTGGTTGCGATATTATCTTTTTTTGAACTTAGAAAAGTTAAGTTTAAATATAATTGTTTTGGGATGGAAAAATTAGATAAAAAACAACCATGTTTAATTTTGATGAATCATTCAAGCTTCTTAGATTTGAAGATTGCTTTTAGAATTTTTAGAAAAAGAAGATTTAATATTGTTTCTACCGAAGATACATTTATTGGTAAGAAAACATTAATGAGATATTTAGGATGTACATCAACATTAAAATTTTTACCAGATACAATGCTTGTAAGGGATATGATGTATATAATTAATAAACTTAATTGTTCAGTTCTTATGTATCCTGAAGCTTGTTATACTTTTGATGGCACCGCAACAACTATGCCAGAAAAAAGTTTGGGTAAATGTTTAAAATTATTAAAGGTTCCGCTTGTTATTGTAGAAACAAAAGGTGCATTTCATTATGATCCATTATATAATGGTTTACAGTTGAGAAAAGTTGATGTTTCTGCAGATGTTACATATGTATTATCACCAGAAGAGATTGCCCAAAAGAGTGTAGATGAACTAAATGATATTATAAAGAAATACTTTTCTTTTGACAATTTTAAGTGGCAACAAGAAAATAAAATTAAAATTTCAGAGCCGTTTAGAGCTGATGGTTTAAATAGAGTACTATACAAATGTCCACATTGCTTAAAAGAAGGCATGATGGTTGGTAAGGGAACAACACTTAAATGTGAACACTGTAATACAGAATATGAATTAACTGAATATGGATTCTTGAAGAATTTAAATGGAGAATCTAAATTTAGTCATGTTCCTGATTGGTATAAATGGGAAAGAGAATGTGTAAAACAAGAAGTGTTAAATGATTCATACATGTTAGATACAGAAGTAGATATTTATATGGTTGTTGATTCTAAATGTTTTTATAAAGTTGGAGATGGAAGACTTACACATACTAAAGCTGATGGTTTTAATTTGGTAGGTTGTGATGGAAAACTTAATTATAATCAAAAGCCAGGTAGTTTGTATTGTTTAAATTCTGCTTTTTTCTTTTATGAAATTGGTGATGTGATTGGTATAGGTGATCAAACAGCGAGATACTATTGTTTTCCTAAGAACAGTAAAGATGTTGTTTGTAAAGCTAGACTTGCTCAAGAAGAAATCTATAAGATTTACAATAGTTAATTGAAAAAAATCATTATTTGGTTTATAATAATAAGGTAAGTCATAAAAATTGTGAGGAGTGTGTTTTTTATGTTTTTAAATGCTATAACTCAAATACTAGATAATCCTGTTGATCTTGTATTCTTTGGCGCTATTGTTGCGGGTATTGTTTTATTTGTAGTCCTTTTTGCGGTATCTAAAATAGTTCAAATGAAAAAAGATAAGGAATATGAAGCTGTTTTTGATGCTAAGAAAAAAGAACAAGAACAAATAACTGAACAAACTGAAGAAAAAAAAACGAACTAGTTGAACAAATAAATAACACTTCCACTTTAGATGAATCGCCTAAAGAAGAACTTGAATCTATTACAGATGAAGTCAGTATAGAAACAGAAGAAAATAATGTTTTAGAAGAGACTAAATTAGAAGTGACAGAAGAAGTTTCAAAAGAATTGAATACTGAAAAACAAGAAGAAAAAGTTTTAAGTAAACCTAAAACAAAGAAAAACAATAACCAAGGTAAAGGAAGAACTTATAATGGTAAATATGAGGTTTATCCTAATGGTGATGGGTATCAATATCGTTTGAAAGCTTCTAATGGTGAAATTTTGATTGTAAGTGAAACTTATGCCTCAAGAGATGGTGTTATTAAAGCGATAGATGCAGTTAAGAGAAATGTTGAATCAGGGGAAATTAGAATTATTGAAGATAAACATGGTTTATTTAAGTTTAAATTAACTTCAAAAAACTATCGTGTTGTTGCTTTAGGGTCTAATTATTCTACTGAAAAGAGTGCTGTTCGTGCATCTTTGTCATTTAAAAAATTTGCACTTAAAGCAGATATTGTTGATATCGTTTTAGATGATGAGATTAATAATTTTGCAACAGTTGTTGAAATAACTGATAGAGTAGATAAAACTGGCGGTAAGTTTATTGTTGATAAGTATAACGGTGAATATAGTTGGGATTTACTGGCAACTAATGGACAAATTCTTTGTCAAGCAGAAGGATATATGTCAAAGGTTGGTGTGCTTAATTCTATTGAAAATTTTAAAAGAAATGTTGAAAATGGCTCTTTTAAAGTTATTAAAGATAAGAATGAAAATTACCACTATATTTTATATACTCCTACTGGTAGAGTAGCTGCTATAGGTGAAACTTACGATAGTAAACAACAAGCAGAATCAGCTGTTTATTCAGTAGTTTCATTTTATAAAAATGCTCAAATTGTTGAGAAAAAATAAATAATTAAAGTATCCACTTTGGATGCTTTTTGTTTATACAAGGAGGATGTTTATGTTAATTGAATTTCCAAAAGAGATAAGAAAAGGTACTTTATCTAATCCTAAAAAAGATAGTAAATACATTAAGGCAAGATTACAAAAAATTATTATTAAAAACGAAGAAGTACTACAGTTATCGCTATATACAAATAAACAGGTATTTCATGAAAATATTAACGAAAATGATGTTAATACAAAATTAAATGAGATAATGGAGTTATATTTTAATAATGCTGAAGTAGAAACAAATGAATTTATTTACGGATATAGAATTACAAATAAAGGAAAATTACTGACAAATAGAAGAAGAAATAACCAAGAATTTGTTGTTTTAGAGCATAATAAAAAGAAGAAATATTTGCTTGAAGAAGGCCAGGTTGTTCCGCCTTTAGTTGATTTAGGCGTTATGACTACAGAAGGTAAAGTAGTTAAAGCTCACTATGATAAGTATAAACAAATTAATCGTTTTTTAGAGATAATAGAAGATAGTATTAAAGAAGAAAAACATTTAAAAATTATTGATTTTGGTTGTGGGAAAAGTTATTTAACATTTATTTTATATTATTATTTAACTACTGTTAAAAAAATTGATTGTGATATTATTGGTTTAGATTTGAAAGAAGATGTAGTTGATAACTGTAATAAAATAGCTATAAAATACGGTTATGATAAATTAAAGTTTTTAAAGGGAGATATATCTAAATATTCAAAAAATGATAATGTGGATATGATCGTCACTTTGCATGCTTGTGATACTGCAACTGATTATGCCTTATATTATGCAATTAATATGAAATGCAAATATATTTTCTCTGTCCCTTGTTGTCAACATGAAATAAATCAACAAATTAAGGAATCTAAGTTTACGGTTTTTACTAAATATGGGATTTTAAAAGAAAGATTCTCAGCATTAATTACTGATGCTATTAGAGCTAATATCTTAGAGTATTCTGGATATAAAACTAATGTTATGGAATTTATTGATATTGAAAATTCGCCTAAGAATTTATTGTTAAGAGCTACCTTAACAAATAAACACCCAAATGAACAAATAAAAGAAGAATTAGATAAAACAATTAATGAATTAGGAGTTAATCAAACTTTATATAATTTGATATTTAAATAAAAATAAGCACCTATTATGGTGCTTATTTTACTTTATGTGCTAATCTAAGTTTATCTGATATCATAGCAATGAATTCAGAATTTGTTGGCTTACTTTTATTATAGCTAATTGTATAAGAAAATATTTGAGAGATTGCATCAACATTTCCTCTATTCCATGCTACTTCAATAGAATGTCTTATTGCTCTTTCAACTCGTGATGCTGTTGTTTTATATCTTCTTGCAATATTTGGATATAATACTTTAGTGATTCCACCTAATATATCAATATTATTGTAAACCATTACTATAGCTTCTCTTAAATATAAATATCCTTTTATGTGTGCTGGTACCCCAATTTCATGAAGAATGCTAGTTATTTCGTTTTCTAGATTTTCATTATTTTGTGTTTTTTCTTTTAAAGCGTAGGTATTAATTTTTGGTGTTTTATCTTCTAGTAATTTATTAATAACTTGATGAAGATTATTTAAATCTAGAGGTTTAATCATAAAATAATCTGCACCTAATAAGGCTGCTTCTGACATAATATGCTCAGAATTAAATGCGGTTAAGACGATGATCTTTTTTGGTGTATTATATTTTTCATCTTCAGTTATCATTTGTAATATGTTTAATCCATCATTATTTGGCATAAATACATCTAACAATAGAATATCAACTTTTTCTTTTTCTAAATGATTTAATATCTCCTTTCCTGTAGTAAAAGTGTTAATTACATCAATGTTTGGTTGCATACTTAAAAATTCATTAAGCATGCATAAAAATTCTTTGTTGTCATCAACGATAGCGACTTTAATCATATTTATTCTCCTTTTCCTTTTGTCATTGTGTATAATAAAAGAAAATGTGATTTGATTCAATAATATTGATAAAAAAATTTTTCATATCTAACCATTTAGACAAAAAGTAACAAATAAAAAATTGAGAAAAATGTTGAATATACTCAAAATTGTCGAAAATGATAGTTTTGTAAGAGATAAAAAAAGAAGTGAGATTAATCACTTCTTATATTATTTAGAAATATATAATTTAAATTCGTCGATATATGCTTCAGCTTCATTTTTTTCTAATAATTTTATCCATTTTTCTCTATTTTTTAGGTTAATTCCTTGGCTATATTCATAAAATCTTGCAGTTTTATCTCTATTGGTATTGTCCCATTTATTGAATCCTTTATCTATGATAGACTTTTCATCCATTATACATTCAATAAATGCTGCACAACCGTAGTCTCTCCAAGGTCTTCCTAAAAAAGAAGTAGAATCACCTAAACTTCTAATATTACATTTGTAAAATAAATATCCATATTCTAATTCTTTAGGGTGGGCAGGAGCACAGATATATAGATTATCTTTATTAGTATTTAATGTTATAATATCGCAGTTTTCAAATAACGCAGTAGCACAGCCGAAAATGAAATCAACATCACCAATAATTTGGCAGTTATAGTACTCTTGAATTGATGGTAGTCCTTTTAATCTATGAGGAGGATAAAATCCTTCGTATCTAACAAGTAAATCTTTTGGCATTGGTCCTGTAAATAATGTATCTTGGGCACTTCTTATGATGCAATCATAGCATTTGAATTTATTGCCATCTACGTGTAAAGCAACAGCTTGTCCATAGATATGTGATGGTGTTGATGTATTTTCTATTATTAAATTTTCTAGTGTTATATTGTCGGCACCAATATATAAAGAAAATGTATTAAATGTGTTACATTCATTATTATTTGGCATTATTTTATGATAATAATCGTTATTTGAAATGATTGCTTTATGTTTATTTTGGGCTTTTATTGTAATGTTTGGCACCCAAACTTCTATTTTTTCTTTATAAATACCATCTTCTAAGATTAATATATCACCAGGATTAACAGTTTTTAAAATTTGATTAATTGATTTCTCTTTTTTTACATAAATATTCATAATATCACCAACTATTATTATAACATAATAATTATCATAACTAAATGTTTATTTTTCTAATGTGTTTTTGGCAAAAAAGTAAGCGATTTCTATTGACTATAAGTTTTAATAATGTTAAAATAATCATTGAAGTTATGTAAGCGCTATTTTTTTTATTTATTAAAAAAAAGTACTTGTATATTTATAATATACAAGCAAAAAAATGGTTTTAGCTTACATTATACAAATGCCGTACTTTAGAAATAAAGTTTTTATTCTTTTATAGACTATGCTTGTTTCGGGTATTGTTTGGGAATAAGGAGGTCATAATACGAGTTTAAAAAGGTATATGATAATTGATCTTGTGATGATAGGGGTAATAGGATTGATTATCGAAGCGTTAGGTGTTTACGTTTTTAACAAAATGATATATGCTACAATAATAGCAAGTTCATTTTCATTATTAATTATGCTTTTGGCAACTACACGTTGGGGAATAAAAGGAGTAGCTATTGCTCCTATTGTTGCGTTAGGTACTATTATTAGTGGAAGGTTTTTTATTGATAATCCTGATTTGCGAGCAAATTATGATTGGCAATTATATATTTCTGTAGTATGTTCATTATTATCTTTTGCGATAAATCATTATTGGTTTAAGAAAAAGAACTATAAAGAAACGTTTAAATATGCATCTAACATTTTATTATTGGTACTAATTGATATTGTTGTCTCTCTAATAACTTTATCAATTGTATATCTATTATTAAAACAAACATTTCAGCTTTTAGGATTTTTAGCATGGAACGCATTTTCTTACATGATACTATTTGTTGGAACTTTTGCCTTAAAAGGGTTAGGAGTTATGGTTGATGTAAAAGAAGAACTTATCTTTGCTAGACAATCCCTAGAAGATGAACAATCTTCATTCAGTTTTGATGACGAAGAGGATGAAAACTCTAAAAAAGAGGAAGGAGAATTAAAAGATGAGTGAAAAAGTTGTTGATCAAAGAGTCGTTGACCAAGTCGAACGTGACAAATGGAAAAGGACTCTTCACACACTTGCTAAAGATTGGCGACTATATGTACTACTTATCCCTATGTTAGCCTTTGTAATCTTATTAAAGTATCGACCTATCGGAGGTATTTTATTAGGATTCAGATGGAATGGTGATCCAAATCACATTCTAGGTGGACAATGGGCTGGTTTACGTTGGGCATTTGATTTATTTGGTGATACTCAATATGCTGCAGATTTCTGGAGAGCGTTTAGAAATACATTCGTAAATAGTATGTATGGTTTGATTTTCGGTTTCCCAATTCCGATTTTCTTAGCTTTATTATTTAGCGAAATCAAGAATCAAGCATATCGTAGTGTTTTACAGGTATGTTGTTACTTGCCACACTTTGTTTCTGCCGTTGTTGTAACATCTATTATTACAATGTGGTGTCAACAATCAAACCCTATTAATCCAGGAGGAGGTATTTTATATCAAATCCTATTAAAATTTGGTGCTGTTGAAGCTGGTAGAAATGTATTGGAAGTTCCAAGATTCTTTAGACCTATATATCAAGTTTCTGGTGTATGGGAAGGAGCCGGTTATGGTTCTATTGTTTATTTTGCTGCTGTTATGGCTATTTCTCCAACAAGCTATGAAGCTGCAAGAATTGATGGTGCATCTAAGTTACAACAAATTAGATACGTTACATTCCCTGGTATGGCGCCTACATTAACAATTATGTTAATTATGCGTATAGGACAAATTTTAAATATTGGATATGAAAAGATTATCTTATTAGTAGGTGGTAAAACTACTGCTTACGAAACAGCTGAAGTTATTTCTTCATGGGTATATAACTTAAGTGGTAAGAATCCAGATAATATTCAAACAGGTGAAGGTTTAACTCAATATGGTATCGTTGCAGATTTATTTAACTCTTTAATCGCAATGTGCTTAGTACTTGGTGCCAATGCAATAAGTAGAAGAGTATCCTCTACTTCATTATTCTAGGAGGCTTGCTAAATGAAAAGATTAGATCGTTCAGAAATTATATTTAAGATTGCATCTTATGTGATTCTTACAATTTTTGCATTAGCATGTTTATATCCGTTCATTTATATTTTATCTGCTTCAGTTTCTGCTAAAGATGCTATGGATGCAGGTAAGGTTTATTTGTGGCCAGTTGGTTTCCAAGTTGATGCCTATACAGAAATCTTTGGACAATCAGCGTTCTGGTTATCATACTGTAACACATTATTCTATACTATGTATGGTACTTTAGTATCTATGTTAGTTGCAATTTGTGGTGCGTATGCATTATCAAAAACTAGATTAATGTTTGGTCGTGGATTCAACTTTATGTTAGTGTTTACAATGTGGTTTTCAGCAGGTTTAATTCCAACATATAATAACTTTGTTGAAATCGGTGTTAACAATAGATATATGTATATTATTTGCCTAGGATTTAATGCATTTAATATCATCTTGTTAAGAAATTATTTCTCTTCAATTTCTACAGAAATAGAAGAAGCTGCTACAATTGATGGTGCTTCTGAGTTCCAATTATTGACAAGAATTTATATTCCTATGTCAAAATCATCAATCGCAACAGTTACAATGTTCTATGCTATTTCTCGTTGGAATGGTTACTTATGGGCTCAAATGTTATTAGGTCCAGATGATCAACCATTACAAGTTTATGTACGTAGAACATTAAAAGACATTATGGAAGCAGGAGACGTCAGTGGTGTTGTTACAAGTTATTCACCATTCTCAATGCAATACGCGTTGCTAGTATGTTCAATTATTCCAATTGTTGTCATTTATCCAAAAATTTCAAAATATTTTGCTGCTGGTGTTAATGTCGGTGGCGTAAAAGAATAAAAAAGAAAGGAAAAAAAATATGAAGAAAAGATTTTTATTAGGTGCTGCAGGTCTTGCTGTTTTAGCGTTAGCTTCTTGTACACCTTCAAAGCCTAATGGTGGTCAACCTTCAGGTGGTGACCAACCTACATTACCTTCTTTAGAAGGAAAAACTTTAAATGTATATGTAAACTATAAAGGAACTACTGGTGTTACATTCACTGGTAAGTATGCTAAGATTGGTACTTCATATACTAACCCAATTGATGGTCAAACTTATGTTGCTGGTGACTTATTACCTATGTGGAAAGAAGTTCAAAATAAGTTAGGCGTAACAATTAAAGATGCAGTTACAATGTTTGAAAAAGATAGTTATACTGCTGAAAATGAAAATGCTGTATATTCAGCAATCGGTGAAGATGCAAACATTTCACAAATTGATATTTTAATGACTAACTCAGCTAACGCTAATAAGTATGCTACAGCTGGTAAATTAGCTAACTTAGCTAAGTATTTAAAATATATGCCAAACTTATCTGCATTCTTAGAATCTCACCCTGCAATTAAGGATGAATTAACTAATGATGATGGTCAAATGTATATTGCTCCATACTTTGATGGTGTTGATACAATTGAAAAGATGTTCTTATTTAACACAGAATTAGTTGAAAAATTATTAGATGAAGAAGGCGCATATGATGAAACTGCTATTACTAATGGTGGTCAATATACTCCATTCATCGACACTTCTAAAGATTATGTTGCTTTAGTTTCTGTTAATGGTGTTGGCGAAGATATTACTGTTAAGGCTGCAACTAACCCAGTTCAAGCTCAAAATGAATTAGCTACTAAGAATGGTAAGACTTATGTTGAAGCTTTAAAAGCTTACATCGATGCTGCTTATATGCCAAGTGGAAAATATCAAAAACGTTCTGAAGTATTTACTTCTGAATCTGCTTGTTATACTGTAGATGACATGATTGCTTTATTACGTTGTGCTGTTAATAACTCTGTTTATTTATATGGCGAAGCTGGTAAAGTTCATGGTGTAATTCCTCGTGGTCAAGCTAATAACCGTATTATCACTATTTTACAATTAGCTCAAATTTGGGGTGTTCAAGGTTTAACTGCTGAAACTGATTATTTATATTTCGATAAAGATGGTAACTTATGTGATGCTCGTACAACTGCTGCTACATATGATGCATTAGAAAGATTACATACATTAAAAGCTGAAGGCTTAATTATTGATGGTTGGGAAACAGAAGGTAAGAACGGTACTTACTTCACTTCTAACTTCTTAAGTGGTAAGCAAGGTGCTGCTTTAATGATCTATGACTATAATGCTACTCAAACAGTATGGAATAACGTTTCTGCTGATAACAATGGTATCGGTCAAGCTGATTCTAAGTATACTAAGATTATGCCTGTTTTACCTCCATTAACTAAGTGGGAAAACAATAATATTTCAGATGCTAAGTATACATATACTCGTTATACTGAAGATTCACGTGCATTCAAGGGTTCTGGTTCTGTAGTTATGGCTAAAGACGACGAAGCTCAAATTATTGCTGCATGTCAATTAATCGATTTCTTCTATGGTGTAGAAGGTGCTCAACTTCAAGATTATGGACCAGAAGCATATCGTGATGGTACAATCACTGTTGCTGGTGTAACTTATCCAAAGATTAAATCTTCTATCTTCTCTGATGCTGCATTTAAGGCTGCTGGATGGAATGACTGGTATCGTGCTTGTGTTGGTTCAACTCAAGGTATTGGACATGTTCGTTCTGACGGTTTAGATTATCAAGTAACTCATGATTCAGGTAAGACTGGTTTAGCTAACATTTTAAGTGCTATTAAGTCTGGTGCTGTTGTTTGTGCTACAACTTCTAGAACTCAAACATTCGGTGCTACTGTACCTGCTAAGTGGGATTCAAATCCTGAAACTACAAATATCGCTACTTTAGTTGACTTCTGGAAACAAGGTATGAGTGACGCTGCTTGGAGAAGCGTTGTTAACCATGGTTGGTCTGCTGAACTTTCTAGATCTACATTAGAAGCATTATTCGAAACTTCTAATAGTACTTATTTACAACATTATAAGGATTTATTAGCTTAATTTTAAAAACTCAACTTTTAATTCAAAATTCAAGTTTCTAAAGGGGGCTTGTCCCCCTTGGGAAACATAGACGGAGGTTAACATGTCTCAATTTTTAAAGAAAAATGCAAAGTTATTTTATATTTTGTTTGCAGTTTTTAGTTTCTTATTTGTGATATTAGCATGTGTATACATTACTCCATACTATACGATTGCAGTTAAGTTTAATAGCGGTTTCTTGAGTGGTGAGCTTCAAGCGGTTGCATCAGATAACCTTTATTTAAATACATGGTGTAAGAAGTCATTTACTTACTTTGTTGGTGATGCTGGCCAAACATTCTCAAGTGGATCAGATTTCTTTGTGTATATGTTTAATATGATGTATGATTATGATCAACAAATTCAAGCAGCTAATAATTTAGTTTTAAACCTAGGTGTTGTTTCATTAGTTATGGTTGCTATTATGATGATTTGTTCAAATCATTCAAGAAAGAAATTTTATATTTCAAACTTAGTGTCTGGTATTGTATGCCCTGCTGTTTCAATTATTATGGGTATCATAACATTAGTTGCAAACTTAAGTTGTATTGCTCCTTTAAATGCTAATTATATTACTTATAACTGGGGTTCATTAGCTAATCAACAATTTACATATACTGAAGCTCAAAAATGGATTGCAAATGGTGATACATCTCATTTCAGTTTGACTCCAATGTGGTTTGTTGTTTACGGAGTAATCATTATTTTATTTATCATTGCTGCTGGTGCTTTACTTGCTTATAATGTATATAGATACAAATTAACTAAGAAAGAATTAGCACAAGAAGAGGTAGGTGCATAATATGGCTAAGAAAGAAAAAATGGTTTTTAAGACTACAGATCAAGTATATTATGATACTACTAATATGCAAGGCCAAATGATGCGTTATCGTACTAATGGTTTTGCTTATAAATTAGGTATGCTTGCAATTGCATTTAGTATTTTGGGAGCATTCATATGTTTAAATTCATATAAATGGGATTTAACAATTATTATTAAAATTTTAGGAAACATTGTAATTTTATTATTTGGTTTCTTATCAATTGAAAAAGTTAAAAGTTATTCATTATCATATAGTTATACTTTAATTGGTATTGGTGGATTATGTGTTGCTAGAATGTTCTGGATTCCAGTTCGTTTAATCACTTTATACGCTCAATATCAAGCAGACCCTACTAATCCAGAAGCTTTAAAGTATTTAGGTGCTTCTGTAATTGGTGATCCAAAGGTAAATTCATATTTACCTCAAAGTGGTACAATAAGAGGTGTTGCTGCTATGGTTTTAATAGCTTTAGCTGCTGCATGTTTTATTGGTGCTGGTGTTCAAGGTGCTATTAAGGCTAAACATTATGCAGAATATATGTCTACTCAAGACACAACTAAGGGGGTATAACAATGGCAGATATTAATAGAGAACAAGTATCAGACGTTATACTTCGTAATGTAAACAAAGTTTATCCAAATGGCTATCAAGCTGTTTTTGATTTCAATATCGATATTAAGAAAGGTGATTTCATCGTTTTAGCTGGACCTTCTGGATGTGGTAAGTCTACTACACTTCGTATGGTTGCTGGGTTAGAAGAAATTTCTTCTGGTGATTTAATTATCAATGGCAGAAGAGTTAACGATGTTGCTCCTAAGGATAGAGATATTGCGATGGTATTCCAAAACTATGCGTTATATGCGCATATGACTGTATACCAAAATTTAGCTTTCTCATTAACTATTAGAAAAGTTGATCCTGAAACAATTCATAAGCAAGTTATGTATGCTGCAACTGTTTTAGGTTTAGTTCCTTATTTAAATAGAAAGCCAAAACAATTATCAGGTGGTCAACGTCAACGTGTTGCAGTTGGTCGTGCTATCGTACGTGATCCAGTTGTATTCTTACTAGATGAACCACTATCAAATCTAGATGCTAAACTTCGTGGAGCGATGCGTAAGGAATTAACAATGCTACATGAAAGATTAGGTTCTACATTTATTTATGTAACACATGACCAAATTGAAGCTTTAACATTAGCTACTCGTATTGTAGTTATGAAAGATGGTTATGTACAACAAATTGCAACTCCTAAGGAAATGTTCGAACATCCAGAAAACTTATTCGTTGCTGGATTTATCGGAACTCCTCCTTGTAATTTCTATAACGGTAAAATTTCTGAAGATGCTAAGAAGTTTGTTCATGTTTCAGGTGCTGAAATTGAATTAACAGAAGAACATCAAGCAATTTTAGCTAATTATGCTGGAAAGGAAGTAGTTATGGCTTCTCGTCCAGATTATGTTGAAACTAGTGAAGAAGCGTTAGCTAAGTATCCAGGTCAAACTTTCAACTTAGAAGTAGATTATTTTGAATTCTTAGGTTCATATAAATTAGTATATGGTACTTTTGGTGGAGAAAGAATTATTGCTAAGATTGATGGTAGAGATTCAATCAAAGAATCATCTGTTAAGGCATGTTTCCAAAAGGAAAAGATGTTATTCTTTGATAAAGATACAGAAGTTAGAATTAGGTAGGTGAGACTATGGAAGAAAGAAAGTTAAATCCAATTCAAAATTGGTGGTTAGGTGTTGTTGATTCTTTTAGATATAATCCTTGTAAACTACCAGGAATTTTAATTTTATTACCAGGTGTATTTATAGGTTTTTTCTTAGGTATTCACTGTAAGGTTCAATTCTTTGTAATGGAAGGAGAATATAACTTCTCTGGTCTATTCATGTTTGTTTTAGTATTAATGGGTTGTGTTAATATCTTTAATGGTGTTACATTAATGTCTAAAAGAAACTTAGGTACTGTAGTTACTTCTCTTATTTGTTCACTAGTAATTGCTGTAGTAGGTATATTATGGATTCAAAGAATTTTCTATTCTCAATATTTAGTTAATTCTGAAATCGTTAAGCCTTCATCTGGTGAAGGATATACATTAGGTGTTACTGAACTTGCATCAATTGGTTCTGTTGCTTTATCTATTTTATGTTCTATTGGTGGATCAATATTAGGTTATTTTAAACGTAATAAAGATTATAAAAAGGTAGTATTCTAATGAAAAAAAATGTAAAAGATGATGCACAAGAATTAGAAATAAGAAAATACCAAAAAAAAGGTGTGCCTTCTTGGATAATCGTTCTTTTACTAAAGTATTGGGCAGCTGCGGCTGCCGTTTTCTTTAGTGTGATTGGCGGTGTTGATATAGGTATGAATTTTGGGGATATGGCAGATGATCCCGCTGCTGTATTATCATCATATATTTCAACAATTGTATTAATAGGTTTATTCTTGGCATTGTTTTTTAATTATATTGTCAAACCTATTGTAAACATGATGCACACAAGTAGAAATGACACTCATAAATTTAATATGGTAAACATGAAAGGAATTAAATCCTTACCGGTTGCTTTAGCATATAATATGTTGCTTTCTGTGATATTGTTTTTTATAACTATATTTTTAGGAAAGTATAATTTAGTATTAGATTTATTTGGAACTGCTAATGGGGCTGGTATTGAACCATTTACTTACGCATTATGTTATATGATTGTTGATTCTATTTTCTTATTTATTAAGAATTTATGTATTGATTTATATCGAAAATACAAGTACAATAGAGATATGCAGGAGGTGGCATAATAATGTTTAATATAATTTTTAAAAGTGCTACAAGTATAACTATTGAAATGGATAATAGTGATATTTATTATACTAATCCATACGATGTTCGTTTAAATGGTGAATTAATAGCAACAGGTGTTGATACTAATATTTATTCTATTTTTGGATTACATCCAAATACAGATTATTCATTAAATATTAATGATGAAACTATTAATTTTGCTACTGATTATGAATTTGTATGTTTAAATGTTAAGGATTTTGGTGCAAAGGGTGATGGTGTTACTAATGATACTGCATTCTTGCAAGCTGCTATTAATGCTTGTCCACCAAGAAGCCGTGTATATATTCCAGCTGGTGATTATTATACTGGTCCACTATTCTTACAAAGCAATGTAACAATTGAACTTGCTGAAGGAGCTCGTTTAGTTGGTGATACTGATCGTAATCATTATCCAGTTTTACCTGGTTTAACTTATACAACAGACGAAACTGATGAGTTTAATTTAGGTTCTTGGGAAGGTGACCCTTTAGATCAATTTGCTAGTATTATTACTGGTATTGGCATCGAAAATGCAAAGATTATTGGTAGAGGTATTATCGATGGTAATGCTCATAATAGTGATTGGTGGAAAAATCATCGTAAGAAGAGAATTGCATGGAGACCTAATGGCGTATTTTTAAATAATTGTAAGAACGTTATTTTCCAAGGTGTTACAGTAAAGAATACACCTGCATGGAATTTACATCCATATTTTTCTGAAAATATTAGATTTTTAGATATGAAATTACTTAGCCCTAAGGATTCTCCTAATACTGATGGATGCGATCCAGAGTCATGTAATGGAGTAGATATTATTGGTGTATATTTCAGTGTTGGTGATGACTGTATTGCTATTAAATCTGGTAAGATTTATATGGGTAGAAAATATAAGACACCTTCTGAAAACTTTAATATTAGAAACTGTTCAATGAATTATGGTCATGGTGCTGTTGTTTTTGGTAGTGAGATGAGTGGTGGTATTAAGAATATTAATGTTACTCAATGTTTATTTAACCAAACAGACCGTGGTTTAAGAATTAAGACTCGTCGTGGTCGTGGTAAAGATGCGATTATTGATGGTATTACTTTTGAAAATATTAAGATGAATGAAGTATTAACGCCACTTGTTATTAATATGTATTATTTCTGTGACCCTGATGGTCATAGTGAATATGTTCATACAAAAGAAGCGTTACCTGTTGATGATCGTACACCTTATCTTGGTAAGTTCATATTTAAGGATATTGAATGTACTAATGTAAATATTGCTGCGGGTACGTTCTATGGTCTTCCTGAACAACCTATTAAGTCTATTACTTTAGAAAATGTTAGTTTCCATTATCAATTAAATCCTGAAGCTGGTGTTCCTGCAATGATGGATTTTGTTGATCCTATGAAGGGCCAAGGTTTAATTTTTAACTTTGTTGATGAGGTTAATATTTCTAATGTAACTTTTGATGGTGTTCATTCAGAAGAGATTCAAGAATTCAAAGTTAATAAACTTGTACGTGAATAAATTATAAAGGACTTTTCAAAAAGTCCTTTTTGTTTTATAATATTAGTAATTAAGGAGGAATTTATTATGATTATTTCAATTGGTTGTGATCATTCAGCGTTAGAATTAAAAAACGAATTAATAAATTATTTAGAAGGATTGGGGCATAAGGTTTTAGATAAAGGTACTTATACTAAAGATAGTTGCGATTATACTGATTATGGTTATATGGTTGCTAAGGACGTTCAAAGTGGAACTGCAGATAAGGGGATTGTAATTTGTTATACTGGAATTGGTATGTCTATTATTGCTAATAAAGTTAAGGGGGTTCGTTGTGCTCTTGTTGGTTCAAAAGATGCTGCAGTCTTAACTAGAGAACATAATGATACTAATTGTTTAGCTTTGTCTGCTAAATATACTGGTTATGCTCTTGCTAAAGAAATTGTTTCTTTATGGATTGATACTCCATTTAGCGAAAATGTTCGTCATCAAAGACGTATTGATAAGATTACTAAATATGAAGGAGAAGAATAATGGTTAAGGTTGTCAATCATCCGCTTATTAGTCATAAAATGACTATTATTAGAGATAAGAATACTCCAACAAAAGATTTTCATCAAACAGTTACAGAAATTGGTAGTTTAATGACTTATGAAATTACTAAAGATTTATTAGTAAAAGAAATTGAAATTGAAACACCTATTTGTAAGACTTTTCAACCTACTATTAGTCAAAGAATTGTTATTGTTCCGATTTTACGTGCTGGACTTGGTATGGTTGATGGTGTTAGAAATATGATTCCTGATGCTAGTGTAGGTTTTATTGGGTTATATCGTAATGAAGAAACATTAGAACCAGTAGAATACTATGCTAAATTTCCTAATGGTATTGAAGATGCAGTTGTATTGTTAGTTGATCCTATGCTTGCTACTGGTGGTAGTGCTTGTGCTGCAATTACTATGCTTAAAAAACGTGGATGTAATAATATTAAGTATGCTGGTTTAGTTGGTGCTCCTGAGGGAATTAAAGCTTTACAAGAAACTCATCCTGATGTTGATATATATTTAGCTGCATTAGATGAAAAATTAAATGAGGTTGGCTATATTGTTCCTGGTTTAGGGGATTGTGGAGATCGTTTATTTGGAACTAATTAGTGGTGATACTATGTTTTTAGCTATTAATTCAAATTTAGATTATATTTACACTATTATTTTTTGTTGTTTATTTGTGATTTGTTTTTTGGTTATTCAAGCATCCAGAATAGAAGAATGTTTTAAAAAAGGTAGTGTTTGGCAAATAAGAGTAGCTTATTTTATATTGTCTTTTGTTTTGGCTTTCTTAATTACATATGGTTTATATTTTTTAGTAGGACTATCTTTTTAGTTCTGCTTTTTATTTTTTTTGTTTTTTATTGTATATATCTTTTATTTTAGTCCATACTACTACTGAGGTGAAAGAAATGAAAGACAAAATTAAAAGATTTTTTATAGACAAAAAGGAGTTATTAATATTTGTAGCGGTGGTGATTGTGGTTTTTGCTACTGTAATTACAATCGCAACTTTAGCTTTATCTGATGTTCCTGCTAATTCGGATAATCCTACACTTACACCAGGGACAAATGATGGTCCTGTTGATGGTGGAAATGAAGAAGAGCCTACACCAGCACCAGTTATTAAGAAATTTGCATTACCAATTACAGGAGAATATGAAGTTGTTCGTATTTTCTTTGATGTTGATTTAACTGATGAAGAATTAGTGTCAGCTGTTATTTCTAATGGTAGTTATATGGTTGAATCAAAGGGTATGAGTTATGCAAAGGCTGATAATTCTAGTTTTGATGTTTGTGCTGTTTACGATGGTACTGTTGAGTCAATTGTTGAAGATGAATTAGAAGGAACTACAATCGTTGTAAAGCATGCTGACGGAGTTCAAAGCATTTATTCTGCAACTACTGATGTTTTAGTAAAAGAAGGGGATCTTGTTCTTTGTGGTGATGTTTTAGCCAAAGCATCTACTTCATTTAATGATGTAGAAGCAGGAGTCCATGTACATCTACAAATTAAAGTTAATGATACATTTGTTAATCCTGCAGATGTTTTTGGTAAAGAATTAACTGAGGTATCAAGTTCAAAGTAAGATGGAGCTAAAGGCTCCATTTTTGCATAAATAAGTATAGTTTAGCATATTTAATACTAGGTGATTTTAGTGGATACTATTGAGAGTAGAGTATTAAATATGGCTCATTTGATGATTGATGGTAGAAGAACTGTTAGAGAAGTAGCTAAGCTTGTTGGTTATTGTAAATCGACTGTGCATAATGATCTTACTACTAAGTTAGAAAAAATCGATTATGAACTTTTTTTAGAGGTTAGACAGTTGTTAGAATATAATAAAAAAATCCGCCATTTGCGTGGCGGAGAAGCAACAAGACTTAAATATCTAACAAAATCTCAATAGGAAATATTCCTATTTCTTGAAGACTTATATCTTTCATTTTATATGTATATGCATCTTTAGCTATTTTATCGTATAGTTCAACTTTACAATGTGCTTCCAATGTGACATCGCTCATAAAGGAAGCTTTTTCTATTTGAATATATGGCATCATTTTTAATAGAGTTTGATATGAAGAATAAGAAAGTGATAATCTAAATCGCATTTGGTTTTCCACTTCGTAAAAGCTAGCTAATTTTAATACTTCAGATGTTGCAGAACTATAAGCTCTTACAAGCCCACCTGCACCTAATAATGTACCTCCAAAGTATCGTGTTACTACGACTAAGATATTTGTGATTCCTTGTTTTACTAATACATCTAGCATCGGAGCTCCTGCAGTTTTAGCTGGTTCCCCATCATCACTCATTTTTTGAATTGATGCATCATCGTTTAATCTATATGCATAACAATGGTGTGTTGCATCATAATATTTTTTTCTTATTGAAGTTAGTATTTCTTCAATCTCTTCTACGGAATTTACGCGATATGCTTCAGCGATAAATTTGGATTTTTGGATTACTATTGTGTTTTCGTATCTGCCTTGAATTCTTTTCATGATTATCACCATTTCTATTATACTAGATTTAAATCTTATTTACAATTAATGATTTTTTTGATGAATTTTACGATGAGATATGATATACTTAAACTGGTGCGATTTCGAGGTGTTTTTTAGTTATGGATAAGCTTGAATTAGGGGTAGAAGTTATAAAAAAACTTAATAATTCATCTTATGAAGCTTATATTGTTGGTGGTGCCGTAAGAGATTATTTACTAGAAAAAGAAGTTTCTGATATTGATATTACTACTAACGCAAGCCTAGAGGATATAATTAAAATTTTTCCTTGTTATGATTTAAAAGCTTCAAAGTATTCTGGGGTTACAATTTATTATGAGAATACACCTTTTGAGATTACCACATTTAGAAAAGATATTTCTTATAAAGACCATCGTCATCCTGTTGTTAGTTTTGTTGATAATATTAATGATGATCTAATTAGACGTGATTTTACAATGAATGCGATGATTATGGATTCTAATAAAGTTGTTATTGATATTTTTAATGGTAAGAAATCATTAACTGATAAGGTTATTTATTGTATTGGCGAACCTAGTGTTAGATTTAATGAAGATAGTTTAAGGGTTTTAAGAGGTTTATATTTTAGTTCTAAATTAGGTTTTAAACTGGCGGATAATATTATTGATTCTATGATTATGTTTGATTATGTTTCTTATTTGCCTAAGGAATATATTAAAGATATGTTAGAAAAAATAATTGATATGCCAAATTCTATTGGATTAGAATATATTGTAAGATATAATATTTTAAAGAGTTTTCCTTTTTATCAGGTTTTAGCGAGCGAATGTTTAAAATATAAAGCTGATAAAAAGAATATGTATGCTTTATTTTATTCAATACACGGTTTTTTACCTAAAAATGAATTAATAACTAATGAAGAATATAAGTATGCAAAAGAAGTTGGTTCTTTAGTTAAGAATAAGTTTAATGTTGTTGATTTATATAATTCTAAGGGGAAATATTTAAGGGATGCTGAAGAGTTATTTAAATTAATTTATAATGATATTAATGTTAGTTTATTATATAATGAATTACCAATTCATTCGGTTTTAGATATTGATTTTGATTTTAGTAAACTTCCTAATCAAAAGAATAGATCTGCTATTCAAAAGATAATAGAAGAAAAGATTTTAAATCATGAATTAGTTAATAATTATGATGATATATTTAGTTTTGTTTATTTGAGGAGATTATTATGAAGAATCTAATGAGTGCTTTTATAGACTCTTATGAGGATCTTACTTTATTGTTAGAAAAAAAGGGTAAATATAAAGGTAAAGCCTTTTATTTATATAATGGTAATGGTCAGTTATTAGAGGAGTTAAAAATTAGCTATCAAGCTATTGAGAAAAATTTTATAAAATTTGGATTGAAATATACTACCAATTTAGATTTGACTAAAGATTATTTTGTTGTCGATGATATGAATATGACTTATCCAATTTATTCTGGTAGTATTATTCGTAATGCTGAATTTGAGGCTCGTTATTATTATGATGGACCTCTTGGGGTTACATATACAAAAGAAAAAACAACATTTAGATTGTGGACACCGGTTGCTAAAAGTGTAAGAGTTGAGATTTGTAAGGATTGTAAGACTATTACTAAGGATTTATCTTATTATGGTAAGGGGTTATGGTCTTTAGAATTAGATGGTGATTATGAATGTGCTACTTATGTTTATTTGGTAAGAATTTTTAATAAGTATACTAAAATTGTTGATCCATATGGTATTTCATCTACCGCAAATGGTACTGCAAATTATGTTGTTGATACTAATAAGTTTTATAAAATGAGATATCCTAAACCTTATTTTTCTGGATATTATAGTGATGCTGTTGTTTATGAAGTTAGTATTAGAGATTTAACTGTGTCTTTAAAAAATGATAATAAAGGTACATTTTTAGGAGCTATTGAATCTAATGGAGAATATAAAGAAAAAATAGGTTTAGAATATATTGCATCTTTAGGTGTTACTCATTTACAATTAATGCCTGTTTATGATTTTGGTGGAGTAGATGATATTAAAAAAGATGAATCATACAACTGGGGGTATAATCCAGAACAATATTTTGTTCCAAATGGTTGGTATTCTAAGAATCCAAATGATCCGTATTCACGTATTAATGAAATGCTTATGTTAATTGATGAAGCTCATCGTTTAGGAATGCGTGTTGTTATGGATGTTGTTTATAATCATGTTTATAAAGTGGAAGAATTTCCATTTGATTTTATGGTCCCTGGTTATTTTTATCGTGTTGATTTTTATGGTAATCAAACTAGTGTATCAGGATGTGGTAATGATATAGCCACTGAAAAGAGAATGTGTTCAAGATTTGTTATTGATAATTTAAAATATTGGGCTAGTGTTTTTAATATTTCTGGTTTTAGATTTGATTTAATGGGATTATTAGATATTGAAACAGTAAATAAAGCTTATGAGGATTTGCATAAAATCGATGATAAAATGATGGTATATGGTGAAGGTTGGAATATGCCTAATACGATTCCTGATGCATATAGACCACATGCTTTTAATCATTTTAAGATGCCAAATTATGCTTTTTTTAATGATAAATATCGTGATGTTATTAAGGGAAGTCAATGGAATACTAATTATGGATATGTTTTTGGTGGAGATTCTAATAACGCAGAGATTTTTAGTTTATTGTCTGGTAGTTGTTTAAAGCATTATAAATTTGATAATCCTAATCAAACTATTAATTATGTTGAATGTCATGATAATTATACTTTATATGATTTTGCTAAAGAAAGATTAAGAATGAAAGAAGAAAATATTATTGATGGTGCAAGGTTAGCTTTACAAGTTATTGCTATATCACAAGGTGTTCCTTTCATTCATGCTGGTCAAGAATTTTATAGAACACGTAAGGGTGTTGAAAATGCTTATAATGCTAGTGATGCTATTAATATGTTAGATTTTGATAGAAGAGATAAGTATTTAGACGATATTAATGGGTTAAAGGATTTATTAAAGATTAGAAAAGAATATCCTGAGTTTAGACTTACTAATGCGTTTGATATTGAAAAGAAGATGCATTATATTGAAGCATTATCTAATAAAAATAGATTGTGTTATGTTTTAGAGGGAAAGAATTATTTATTAACTGTTTGTGTTAATACGAAAAAAGACGAATCTGTTTTAGCATTGAAGAATAGTACTATGATTTTTGATGGAAGAAAAAAGTGTTCTATCAAACAAGACTCATATGTAATTAGAGAAATTGGTGTTACAATTTTTAAGGAGGATAGGTAATGGAAATTATTGGAAAAGTTTTGGGTATGAATACTTCTGATGGTATGATTAATATTGCTGTTGGAGATAAAGATAAACAAATATTTAATATTAAATGTTTATATGAAGAATCAGATGTTTTTAAGATTGGTAGGATTTATAAGTTTATTGTTAATGAGGTTATTGGGGAAAGAATTCATTATCAACTTGTTAAGTCTTATGATGTTGAAGAGTTAGAATATAGCGAGACTGATTTAATTTTAAGAGGTTTTTTAAATTCATCACCAATATCATTAGAAGAATCAAAAGAAAAAGTTTATGAGTATATTAACTCAATTGAAAATGAAGTTATTTTAGGGATTACTAAAGAATTAGTCAATAAATATGAAGATAAATTCTTTATCTATCCTGCAGCTTCTAAGATGCACCATAGTTATGTTGGTGGGTTAGCTCATCATTCTATTGGTATGTTAAAAATGGCTGATGCGTTTATTTTGAATTATCCATATTTAAATAAAGATTATTTATATGCTGGTATTATTCTTCATGATATTGGTAAGATAGTTGAATTAACTGGTCCTCAAAACACAGAATATAGTTTAGATGGACAATTATTAGGTCATTTAGTTATAGGGGCAATGGAAATTGCTAGTGTTGCTAAAGCGTTAGGTTTTGAAAATTGTAAAGAAACATTAATTTTAGAACATATGTTAGTTTCTCATCATGGACAACCTCTATTTGGTGCTGCTAAAAAACCTGCAACTCCTGAAGCTTTAGTACTATGGTATATTGATACTATTGATTCTAAGTTTAGAGTTTTAGGAGATGAACTTGCTAAGACGGAAGTTGGTTCATATACAGATCATATTGGGGTATTAGATAAAGCTAAAATATATAAGGTGTAGTGTATGGATCTTATATTAAATAATGAATTATATAAAAATTTAATATATTTTGGTGTGTTTTTATTGCCGTTTATTATTGCTGGAATCCACTTTAAAAGATATAACTTTATTCAAGGGATTTTTAGTTTGATTTGTTTACCTATGATCACTGTTGGTGTAGTTGAACTTATTGTTAATTTTATTAATTTAGATGAAAAATTAATTGAATATATTTTAAGTTTTGAAGATTTATTTATGCCGTATTATAACATTCATAAAAACATATATAAATTGACTAATTTTGAGTGGTTATATAATACTGGATGGATATTTATGCCTAGTGCTGTTTTGTATTTTTTAACTTTAGGTTATAGTATAACATTCAGAAAGAAAAGAAAAAAGAAAGAAAAATAGCGAAAAGTGAATCTTTTGGGGCTGATTTTTTCTAATTATATTGAATTTTTTTGAATAAATAGTATAATAAATGTATATAAGGGAGGTATAAAATAATGATTTGTGAAAAATGTGGAAAAGAAATTTTAAATTTTGAAAAAGAATGTCCATATTGTGGCCATGTTATGGGATCTGAAGTAAATAAAGAAGAAACTGTAGCTGAAGAACAAAAAGTAGTTACACCAACTGTTGAATATCAAAATATTGGTGAAACACCATATACTAAGCCAATCGTAACTGAATCTAAAGTGTTAGGTATTTTAGCAATTGTTTTCTCAGCATTAGGTGGTTGTTTAGGTTTAATTTTAGCAATTGTTGGTTTATCAACTTATAAAGAAGAAGAAAATAGAAAGCTTTGTAAGATTGCAATAGTTGTCTTTGTTGTAGTATTCATTCTTTCATTTATTTTAGGATTCTTAATGGGATTATCTGGAATGGAAGTATAAGTCTTGTATTATCAAGACTTTTTTCTTTGATATAAAATAGCGTGTAGACAAAGATTATTTTTTTTGTTATAATATCATAGATAATAATTTTGATGATAAAAGCCGTAGCATTACCGTAATAAAGCTTTTAGAGAAGAGGGATTGGTGAAAGCCTCTAGCTTTGTTTAATGTGAATTCACTTTTGTAGATGGTGCTAATCACACCCGTATTCCTGCGTTAAAGGATTTGAGTGCTAGTAGAAATACTAGAATTAAGGTGGTACCGCGGTTTATTCGTCCTTAGGATTATTATGTCTTAAGGACTTTTTTTATGGAGGAAATATGAATTTAGAGAATGTTTTACAACAGGCTACTGTTGAGTTAACTAATATTTCAGATTTAGTTACTTTACAACAAGTTAAAGCAAGTTATTTAGGCAAAAAGGGTGCTGTTGCTCAAGTTATGTCTAATTTAAAAGATTTATCTATTGAACAAAGAAAAGAACTTGGTATGAAATCTAACCAAGTTAAACAAGCGTTAGAACAAATGTTTGATGCTAAAAGAAAGGAAATAGAAGAAGCTATTATTAATGCTAAATTAGCTAGTGAAACTATTGATGTTACATTACCTGGTGTTAAGTTTAATAGTGGTAGTATCCATCCTTTACAAAAGACTATTATGGATTTAGAAGATTTATATATTGGTATGGGATATACTGTTGCTGAAGGTCCTGAAATTGAAACAGATGAAAATTGTTTTGAAAAGTTAAATTTACCTAAAGGTCACCCTGCAAGAGATATGCAAGATACTTTCTATATTAATCCTGAATTATTATTAAGAAGCCAAACTTCTCCTGTTCAAGTAAGAACAATGATTGCTGAAAATGGTAAGCCTATTAAGATTATTTGTCCTGGTAAGGTATATAGAAGAGATGCTGATGATGCTACTCACTCTCATCAATTTATGCAATGTGAGGGGTTAGTATTAGGTAAGGATGTTACTATGGCTGATTTAAAGGGCGCTTTACTTGAAATGGCTCGTATGATGTTTGGTGAAGAAAGAGAAATCAGACTTCGTCCATCATTTTTCCCATTTACTGAACCTTCTGTTGAAGTTGATGTATCTTGTGCTAGATGTGGTGGTAAGGGCTGTCCTATGTGTAAGAATACTGGTTGGATTGAAGTTTTAGGTGCTGGTATGGTTAATAATCATGTTCTTGAAATGTGTGGATATGACCCTAATGAAATTCAAGGTTATGCGTTTGGTATTGGTGTTGAACGTGTTACTATGCTAAAATATCGTATTGATGATATTAGAAATTTCTATATTAATGATGTTAGATTTTTAAATCAATTCAAGGAGGTAAAGTAAGATGAAAGTTTCTAAGAATTGGTTAAGAGAATATTTGAATTTAGATAATATTAGTGATGATGAATTATTTGCTAAGATTAGTGCTCATGTTTGTGAGATTGAAGCTTATGAAAAATTGGTTGAAGCTACTAATTTAACTATTGGTCATGTTTTAGAATGTGAGATGCATCCTAATAGTGATCACTTACATGTTTGTAAGGTGGAAGTGGCACCTGGTGATGTTAAGCAAATTGTTTGTGGTGCTCCTAATGTAGATACTGGTAAAAAGGTTATTGTTGCTAATGTGGGTGCAGTTTTACCTGGTGATTTTAAGATTAAGCCTTCTAAGATTAGAGGTGTTGAATCTTTTGGTATGTTATGTTCTTTACAAGAATTAGGTATTGAAGAAAAATATATTGCTGAAGAATTTAAAAATGGTATTTATTTATTTGATGATGAAGCTCCTGTTGGGCAAAATCCACTTGAATACTTAGGTTTTGATGATACTGTTATTGATTTAGATTTAACTTCTAATCGTAGTGATTTATTATCTATTGAAGGTGTTGCTTTTGATATTGGTGCTGCACTAGATCAAAAGGTTTTAACTATTTTACCTGAAGTAGAAGAAATTGATGAGGTAAATCCAGTTAAGGTAGATATTTTAACTGAACGTTGTTATAAGTATAGTGCTAGATATTTAAAAGATGTTAAGATTTGTGATTCACCACAATGGATGAAAGCTAGACTTATTGCTTGTGGTATTAGACCTATTAATAATGTTGTTGATATAACTAACTATGTTTTACTTGAAATGGGTCAACCATTACATGCTTTTGATGCTGATAAGTTAGGTAATCATATTATTGTAAGAGAAGCTAATGAAGGTGAAGTTTTAGTTACATTAGATGAAATAGAAAGAAAGTTAGTTTCTTCTGATATTGTTATTTGTAATGAAACTGAAGCTTTATGTTTAGGTGGTGTAATGGGTGGTTTATCTAGTGAAGTAGAAAATTATACTACTAATGTTATTTTAGAGGCTGCTTATTTTGATCCTATTAGTGTTAGAAAGACTTCTAGTCGCTTAGGATTAAAAAGTGAATCATCAACTCGTTTTGAAAGAAAAATCGATTATGACCGCGTTGAACGTGCCTTAGATTATGCTGCTCAATTAATGACAGAACTTGCTGATGCTAAAGTTTTAAAAGGTGTAGTTACTAATGTTAAGAAAGAAATTTTACCAAAAGAAGTTAACATAACTACTTATAAGATTAATCATGTATTAGGTACTTCTTTAACTGATGAAGAAGTAGAAAATATTTTTAATAGATTAGCATATTCATATGTTAAAAACGATGATGTTTATACAATCGCTATCCCATCAAGAAGAATGGATTTAGAAGATTCTTACCAAGATATTATTGAAGATGTTGCAAGAATGAATGGTTATGATAATATTCCTACTACTATTGCCGCAACTGACACTAAGGGTGGATTATCATATAAACAAAGAAGAATTAGAAACACTCGTTTAATGTTATCTAGTATGGGATTTAATGAAGTTGTTACTTATTCTATGATTGCTAAAAAGGACTTAAATTTATATACATTAGAAGAAAAACCTGAAATAGCTGTATTAATGCCTATGACTGAAGATAAAGCTGTTATGCGTCAAAGTTTATTAAATGGTGTAATTGATGCGGTAGCTTATAATAAAGCTAGAAAAGTTGAAAATATATCTTTCTTTGAAATGGGTAATGTTTATAATACAGAGACTGAAGATTTCCATTTAGCTGGTGCTATTACTGGATTATTTACTTCTAAGTTATGGGGCGGAGTAAAACAAGTTTCAGATTTCTATGTTTTAAAAGGTGTTTTAGATGCTTATTTTGAAAGAATGAATGTCAGTGTTACTTATAAGCCATATAAAGAAGTTTCTTCATTCCACCCTGGTAGATGTGCTGGTTTATATATTGGTGATACTATGATTGGTATTATTGGTGAATTACATCCTAAGTTTGCTAAGGAAAAAGGTGTATCAGGTACTGTGGCTTTTGAATTAGATATGAGTTTAATTACAAAAGAAGAAAATAATTTCAGTTATAAGATTTTAAATAAGTATCCTACTGTTGCTAGAGATTTAGCTATTGTTGTTAAGAAGGATGTTTTAGCTTCTGATATTTTAGCTATAATTAAACAAACAGCTCGTAAGAATTTAGTATCTTTAGAAGTATTTGACTTATATACTGGTGAAAATGTTGGTGAAGATGAAAAGTCTTTAGCTATTAAGTTAACATTAGAAGATACTACTAAGACATTAGAATCTAGTGATGTTGATAAGATTATTAAATCTGTTTTAAATAGATTAGAATTTAATTTTAAAGCACGTTTAAGAGATTAACATTGTTTTTAAACCTGTTTTCTACTATAATAATAGTGGAAAACGGGTTTTTCTTTTTTGAGGTGAAAATATGAATTCAATTTATGGTTATACAGAAAAAAAGTTAAAAGAATATTTAACTAGTGTTGGTGAAAAACCATTTAGAGCTAGTCAAATTATTGAATGGTTATATCGTCATAAAATTAATTCTTTTGATGAGATAACTAATATGAAAAAATCTTTTATTGAAATACTAAAAAGAGATTTTACTTTAGATAGATTAGAATTAGTTACTAGACAAGATAGTGTTGATGGAACTATTAAATTTTTATTTAGATTAAATGATGGTAATTTAATAGAAACTGTTCTTATGAGTCATGATTATGGGTATAGTGTTTGTGTGACAACACAAGTTGGTTGTAATATGGGTTGTGTTTTTTGTGCATCAGGAATGAAGAAAAAACTAAGAAACTTAGAAACACATGAAATAGTATTACAAATTTTAACTGTGTCAATGCTTACAAACCTACGTGTATCTCATGTGGTTGTTATGGGAATTGGTGAGCCTTTTGATAATTATGATAATGTGCTAGATTTCTTAAAAATTATTAATCATCCACTTGGTTTAGAAATAGGTGCACGCCATATCACTGTTTCTACTTGTGGACTTGTTAATAAGATTTATGATTATGCTGATTTTGATTTACAAGTTAATTTAGCTATTAGCTTACATTCTCCAAATGATGAAATTAGAAATCAAATTATGCCTATTAATAAAGCTTATCCACTTGCTGAATTAAAAAAAGCTATTGCTTATTATATTAATAAAACAAATAGAAGAGTAACTTTAGAATATATTTTATTGAAAGATTTAAATGATAAAAAAGAACATGCTAATGAATTAGCTAACTTAATACATGGTATGAATGTTTATATTAATTTAATTCCTTATAATGAAGTTAAAGAAAAACCATATAAAAGAAGTACACAAGAAGCCATGCATATCTTTTATGATCAATTAAAGAAAAGAAGTTTGAATGTTACTTTAAGAAAAGAACAAGGCTCAGATATAGATGCAGCTTGTGGACAATTAAGAAGTAAGCATATTAAGTAGTTATGGGAATTATAGGTAAATATATTAATAGTTTAAAACTTAATAAAAAAGAAAATGAAACAATATGTTTTAAAATAGATAGTGATATAGATGTAGTATCTATTAATTTAAATGAAATAAATGATAGAGATCTCTTTTATTTAAAATTAAAAGAGATCTCTTTAGGTGTTATTAATGATAATGGTAGTTTTATTATGTTTAGGTATGATGATACATATAAAGATGTAATAGAAGAAGATTATCAGTATGCAGAAGATTTTTTAAAATAAAAATAATAAAACGCTAATTGATTAACCTTGTAAAGATTAAAGAAAACAGTAAAATGTTTTCTTTTTTTGTCGAAAACATGTCGAACGATTCTAATGAGAAATTTTCAATGTGACATCGGTTATGTATATATTGTGAGTATAATTATATGCATAGGAGGTGTTAGTATGTTTATTGGTAAAGCTAATGATATAAGTTCAATATATAGAAAGATTTACAATGATATTTCGTTAGATAATGCAGATTTGATAGTTGAATCTTATAAGATAATTAATAAACTAGTAATTATGTTAATAACATCTTCTAAAAGTTGTATAAAGATTATTAAAGATTATAGCGGATATACAATAGAAGAACTTGTTGAAATAAGTGGTTTATCTAAAAGTACAATAAATAGATATTTATATGAAAAGAAAAAATATGATAAATATTCAATCATTAGACTTCTTTTAGCAATTAAATGTCCTCCTGAAGCTTCTTATGTAATATTAGAAAAGTGTAACTGTAGATTAGATAAAACCAATAAAAATGACATACTGATTAATTTTATTATGTAAGAGATATACTACAAAATATTTTAGGTATTGTAGACAATCAAGGAAGCCTTGTGGTAAAATATGATTGTAATGCATGGGGTAAACCAATTAATGGAACGAATAATAATGGTATTATCTTAGATACAACATCAAATAATATTGGTTCTATTAATCCATTTAGATATAAAGGATATTATTATGATGGGGAGACCGGATTGTTCTATTGTAACTCTAGATATTATTCTCCTGAATTAGGAAGATTCATTCAACCAGCAGATGTATCAAGTTTAAATCCATCTAGCATTAATGGCCTTAACTTATATACTTATGTTAATAATAACCCTGTTGGTAATGCATATAATAGTTCGAATTTTAGTGCAAAAAAACATATGATTGTGGAAAGACCCATTATTTTAGGTAAAAATAATAAGAATATGAAAAATGATTCCAAAAATTGCTATTGGTGGGTTTCATTGATTAAGGAAGTTATGATTGGTCTTGGTGAAGTTATAGGGCAATCTAGTTGGATTATGACAGAAACAGGTAAGTCATTTTCAAATTATTATTTTATATATGAGGGTGCAAGTAGGTATCAAATTCTTGATATGTTAGAAGGTCCATCATTATTACCTAATCATCCTTTAGGAAAAACTTTTAAAGGAATTAGTATTATTACTATGGCTGTGGATGTTTTTTCAAGGATTTATGAAAGTATAGAAAAAAAACACTCTTTTGTTCAAGAAACACTAAACTTTACCTTAGCTGCTGTTAAAAATATAGGAGTATATATTGTTTCGAGTAAGGTTGCTTCTTTTGTTGGTATGGCAATAGGAAGTAAATTTGGTGCTGCATTAGGAGCATGGGCAGGGCCAGTTGGTGTCATTGGAGGCGCGCTTGCTGGTGCTCTTATTGGATGGATGATTGATGAATTCGGAGATATTTTGATTGAATACTTGATTGATTTAGTCTAAGTCTATTAATATCTAGTGTATATTTTTGTGATATTTTAATAAAATGATAACTTATACGATATACAGAAAGGAATAAAATTAAATGATTAAAATTAAGCCTATAAAATATATATTAAATCAAGTTGTTATAGCTATATTATTTTTTGTAATTTCTTCTTTAATAATGTTTGCTGTTTTTAATTGTGGAGCTTGGCTAATAAAAGGTAAAAATTTACCTTGGTGGTTTATAATATTTTTTTGTTTTATATCTTTGATTGTTTTAGTTATACATTTTTATTATTCGAAAAATGATAATGCAATAATTATTGATAAAGGATTAATAATTGTTAATATTGATGATGGATTTAACTCTTATGGTTGGGTAGAACAAATCTCAAAAATTATTAGTGTTGAATTTGGATTCACCAAAGATATAGTTAAGTATTTTAAGTCTTTTAACAAGCAAAAAGGCATTATATTAAAATTTGAAAATGGTAAAATAAGATATATATGTGTTGATCAATTTAATAAGAATGAAATAAATAAAATTATTTCTGCTATAAAAGAATGCTCTATGAATTGAAGTGAATAAGATATTGGAAATAATCAATTGTGACAAGTAGAGTTAGATTCTAAAATTAAAAGCTTGCCAATGATGGATATTCAATATGAATCTGAAGTTTTCGAATATTTCATTTTCTTTAATATTACAAATGATGAATATAATATGTTACATTAAGTGGACGATATAGTTTGTATGATTATTGCGTATGATTGTGATTCACAAAGAATAATTATTTCAAATGATTACAAGATTATCATAAAATATAAATTTAGAGACTATTAAGAAACTAGGTTAGCTTCTTAATAGTCTCTTTTTTCCAAAAACATATCAATTATACTTTAGAAGAAGCTTGAGTTTATTATGGTAAAAATGTGACAATACCTATAATAATGATATTAGATGAATGGAAGCACAAGCTAGAAGACTTGCTCTAAGAATACTTATGCGTGAACTACTCGTCAAATAATAATGAAGGATTATTAAAAATGTCAAATACATGGTTGACTAATCATGGAATAATATAATTAAACCTATTTTTGAATAGGTTTTTATTTATTTTGAGATAATATTATTGGTGATTTATTTTGAGAATTGTTAATAAATTTTGGATTGTTATTTTTGTAATTATTATAGGATGGATATATTATCTTTTTATTTCTCCTTATATTTTATATAAAAAAGAAATAGTTGTCCCTGATGTTGTTGGTGTAAGTGAAGAACAGGTAAGAAAAGTATTAGATGAAAATGGTATTAAGTATAATATTACTTATGTTCAAGATAGTAAAGAAGTTGTGTTGAAGACCATTCCATATGCTGGTGTTAATATTAAGACTAATAGTGTTATTGATGTTTATGTTGGATGTATTTTTCCTAGGAGTTATAAGGGATATTTAGGGTTGGTTTATGATGATGTTAGAGGAGAAATAGATGTTTTATGTAATGATTATGGGATTAATTTGGTTATTGAATATGTTGATGATGATTCTTTAATTAGTGGTGTTATTGTTGGAGAATCGATTAGGGAAGGTAGTATTATTGAAAGTGGTGATACTTTGGTACTTACGATTTCTAAGAATAATTCTTTTTTTGTGATGCCTAATTTGGTTGGTTTAGATATTTATGACGCTTTAAAAATTTTAGATGAATATAATATTAGAGCGATTATTAATTATTATTCTTCTCCTATTAGTGATGATGTTGTTTTGTTTCAATCTATTAGTAAAGATAGCATTATTAAAAAAGGAAATCAGTATGAAATAACTTTATATGTTTCAAAGGGAATTGTTTAATTTTTTGTTGATTTTGTTTTGAAAAAAATATATCATATTAGTATGAATTTAAATTACTTAAGTAGGAGAATTTATGGTAAAGGGAAGAATTATTAATTTAAATGGTGGAGTTTATCAGGTATTAACTGAAGATGGTAATACTTTAAGTGTTAAGGCTAGAGGGAAGTTAAGAAGTGTAAAAACTATGGCTGTTAACCAAAAAGCTATCAGTAAAAAGGAAGAACATATTACATTAAAACAATCTCCAAAGGTTGGAGATATTGTATTAATTAAACAAGATATGATTGATACTATATTGCCTAGAACAAATGAACTTATTAGACCTGATATTGCGAATGTTGATCAAATTTTATTAGTTTTTGCTGCTAAAGAACCTGATTTTTCTTTCTATTTATTGGATTTATTTATTGCTAATATTTTAAAACAAAAAATTACTCCTGTTATTGTAATTTCTAAAATAGATAAATGTAGTTTAGATGAATTAAATGATTTAAAAAATAAAATGAATTATTATTCTAATTTCGGTTATCCTGTGTTTTTTGTTAATAGTAAAACAGGCGAAGGAGTTAGTTTGGTTAAAGAACAACTAAAAGATAAAGTTACTGTTTTATCTGGGCAAACTGGTGCTGGTAAGAGTACGTTAATTAACGCAATTATGCCTAATTTTGAGCTTAAGACTCAAGAGATTAGTTATGCTTTGGGTCGTGGTAAGCATACAACAAGAGAAACCACATTATATACGTTTTGTAATGGGTTTATAGGTGATACTCCAGGATTTTCTAAGTTGGATGTCTTGGGGATTGAAAAAAAGGAATTAAAGAACTTGTTTGTTGAATTTAAGGATTATCCTTGTCGATTTAAGGATTGTCTTCATCAACACAATTCGTTAGATTGTGGAGTTAGGGAAGCTAGCTTAAATAATGAAATATTACCATCAAGGTATGATAGTTATTTAAAGATGCTTGAACAAATTAATTTAAAGGAGAAGAAGTAAAATGGAAGTATCATTATCTATATTAACAATTGATTTTTTAAATACTAATGCTAAATTAAATGAATTAGAAGGACTAAATTATATTCATATGGATGTTATGGATGGGCATTTTGTACCTAATATTTCTTTTGGTCCTGCAGTTATTAAAGCTATTTCTAAAGAAAGAAAAGAAATTATTGATACTCATTTAATGATTTCTAATCCTATTGATTATATTGAAGAATTTGTCAAAGCTGGTAGTCACTATATCACTTTCCATGTTGAAGCTAATAGTGATGTTATTCAAACTATTAATAAGATAAAATCTTATGGAGTAAAGGCAGGTATTTCAATTAAACCTAAGACTAGTGTAGAAGAAATTAAAGAATTTTTACCACTTGTAGATATGGTTTTAGTTATGAGTGTTGAACCTGGTTTTGGTGGACAAAAGTTTATGGAATCAGCTGTTGATAAGGTTAAATTATTAAAAGAATTAAAAGAAGAAAATGGATATAGTTATTTAATTAATATTGATGGTGGTATTAATGATGTTACTGCACCTAAGATTAGCAAGTATGTTGATTTAGCGGTAAGCGGATCTTATGTTGTTAATAATAGCAATCCTAAGGAAGCGTTGTTAAAGTTAAAGAATATTTAAGAGATGGTTTTCATATATATTAGTAAGGTGATTATTATTAAAATATATGTAATTATTCTTCCTAATTTTATAATTAAATTATTAAATTTATTTAAGGAAAAACAAAAAGTGTAAGATTAACTTACATTTTTTTTATTTTCTATTGACAGTTGAACCGTTGTTCAACTATAATAGAGATGGTTGAATAATTGTTCAACTATTGGAGGTTTTTTTATGATTGATTCTTGCGAAAATTTGAATGTGCATAAGGATGTTGTAAAAGAAGTAAAAAAATTAATGCCAAATGAAGAACATCTTTATGAGGTGTCTGAATTATTTAAGGTTTTTGGAGATTCAACAAGAACGAGGATATTAGCGGCTTTATTTGAACATGAATTATGTGTTTGTGATATTTGTAAGGTTGTTAATATGACTAAATCAGCGGTTTCCCATCAACTAAAAGTTTTAAGAGATGCTAATTTGGTTAAATTTAGAAAAAGTGGAAAGGAAGTTTTTTATTCTTTAGCTGATAATCATGTTGTTATGATTTATAAGATGGCTTTAGAACATGTTTGTGAGGTGTAGTTATGAGAAAGATTGCTAAGGTGAGTGGACTTTGTTGTGCTAATTGTGCTGCTAAGTTAGAAAAGAGTTTACAAAAAATTGATGGTGTTAATTCTTGTCAACTTAATTTTATGGCTCAAAGAGTTACTTTTGATATTGAAGATGATAAACTAGAAAGTGCTATTGAGGAAATTAAAAGAATAACTAAGAAAATGGAGCCTAATGCTAGTTATAAAGGTATTTAATATGGGAAAAGATAAGATTAGATTAATTAGAATCATAATTTCGTTAATAAGTTTTATTCCTACATTTATAGTTCATTTATTTATTGATATTCCTTTATATGTTATTTTACCTATTTCTATTATTTCTTATCTAATTGCTGGATATGATATTGTTATTAGATGTTTTAGAAATATTATTAAAGGACAATTATTAGATGAAAATTTTTTAATGACTTTAGCTACTATTGGGGCTTTTGTTATTGGTGAGTATTTGGAAGCTGTTGCGGTTATGATTTTTTATCAAATTGGTGAAATGTTTCAAGAGTATGCTGTTGAAAAGTCTAGAAAATCAATTGCGATGCTTATGGATATAAGACCAGACTTTGCTACCATTTTAAAAGGTGAAACAGAAGAAATCGTTGATCCTATTGATGTAGAAGTTGATGATATATTAATTATTAAAGCTGGCGAAAAAGTTCCGGTTGACGGGGTTGTTATTAAAGGTAAAACTAGTTTAGATACAAAAGCTTTGACTGGTGAGGCAGTTCCTAGGGATGTAAGTATTGGTGATGAGATTTTAAGTGGTAGTATTAATATTGATGGTGTCATTGAGATTAAGGCCACAAAGCTTTATTTTGATTCTACTGTAGCTAAGATTTTAGATATGGTTGAAAATGCTGCCGGTAAGAAAGCTAAGAGTGAAGCTTTTATTACTAAGTTTGCAAGAGTTTATACTCCTATTGTTGTTATATCAGCGGTATTGTTAGGGGTTATTCCGCCTTTATTTTTAGGTGGTTGGAGTGATTGGATTTTTAGAGCTTTAACTTTTTTGGTTGTTAGTTGTCCTTGTGCCCTTGTTATTAGTGTTCCATTATCATTTTTTTGTGGGATTGGTGGTGCTTCAAAAGATGGTATTTTAGTTAAAGGTGGAAGTTATTTAGAAAAATTAAAAAAAGCTAATATTTTTGTTTTTGATAAAACAGGGACTTTAACTAAAGGTAGTTTTGAGGTTGTCCAAATAAAGAGTTATGGATATAGCGAAGAAGAGCTTTTAAGGCTTGCTGCAATGGTAGAGGCTAAATCTAATCACCCTATTGCGTTAAGTATTGTTAAAAGGGCTAATTTAGCAGGATTTGTTGATATTGATGTTGAAGAGATTGCAGGGTATGGTTTAAAAACTACTGATGATGCGATATTAGTAGGAAATGATAAATTAATGAAAGAATATAATATCGATTATATTCCTCATGGTGGTGCCGGTAGTGTTGTTTATGTTGCAAAAGAAGGTAAATTTATTGGTAGTATTTTAGTTGCTGATACTTTAAAAGAAGAAACGGGTAATACTATTAAATGTTTAAATGATTTAGGATATAAAACCATTATGCTAACTGGTGATAAAAAAGAAGTTGCAATAGATATTGCTAATAAATTATCTATTGGTGAAGTTAAATATGAGTTATTACCTCAAAATAAGGTAGAAGTTATTGAGGATATCATTAATAATAAAAATGAAAATGATGTTGTTGTTTTTGTTGGTGATGGTATTAATGATGCCCCAGTATTAATGCGTGCTGATGTTGGTGTTTCTATGGGTGGTATTGGTAGTGATAGTGCAATTGAAGCATCTGATGTTGTGTTAATGTATGATAATTTAGATGGTATTATTAAGGCTAAAAAGGTAGCTAAGAAGACTTTAAGCATTGTTATGCAAAATATTGTGTTCGCTCTTGTTGTGAAAATTGGTATTTTAATACTTAGTGCTTTAGGTTTTGCAAATATGTGGCTTGCAATACTTGGTGATGTTGGTGTTGCTTTCCTTGCTATTTTAAATGCCATGAGATGTTCTAGAATTAAATAATAAAAAAATACAATTTGTAAACTTGATTATTTTATATCCAGGTGGTATAATAATAGTACAAACTGAATAATCTACCTCAGAGTAGCGTCTGAGATGACATTGCGTGATAAACGCCGTAGCCCATGGAGAATGCGTAAACTCCAGCGGAGGTTGAAAGTACCTCGGGGCTTTTCGTTTGTCTAAATGTTATCTAATGCTAAGTTCTCGAGGTTTTAAAATAGTATAATTAATACTATAAAACTATGGGTATAATAAAAATATATTATAGTTTGTTGTGGTATCGGTTTAGTAGACAAATAAAAAAAAGACACTATTATAAATAAGTAAATATAATTAAAATATGGTTACTAACATAATTTGCTAGTAACCATTTTATTTTAAGGAGATTTATTTATATGAGAAAAACTAA
>JBGVRA010000042.1:0-2010 GCA_045127955.1 Anaeroplasmataceae bacterium | reverse complement strand
GGATTGTTCTTTAGTGCATTGGTAGTGGTAGGACTATTGATTTCATTGATTTAACATAAATATTTTAATAATATTTATTAAGTACGTTTGAAAGGAAGATAACATGGATAAAATAACTATTAAAGATTTTTGCAGTACTGGACTTGACGGTAAGCAAAGTAAACAATGGTTAAACGAAAAGGAAGCGTTAAGACGGTTAGCAAGACTTTATAATTTAGGTATTATAAGTGATTTTCAATTAAGGATGACCTTTGTTGAAAAGGACTATAATAAAATTAAAAATTACGCTAGAAATTCACTAGGTACGATAAACTAGAAAAAATAGTATTTACCGTACCCACTCACTAGGTACGGTAAACATTAATTATTCCGATTATTCGTACCTCGTTGATATACGATAAACATTAAAAATCAGTGTTTATCGTGGCAATAACAATGTAACCAAATAGCAAGATATCCAAACTATATAACAAGGTAACCAACAATGGGGTTGCTAAAGCAACCCTTAGAGAGGATTGATATTTATTGAAAGTTGCAAAAAACGAACTAGCATCAATAGACTATGACAACGAACTTGATTTGCTTCTTCCGTACTGTATGATGAAAGCTGCATTATGGACTTACGGAGACGGAGAGGTAGACATAGGAACGATGTGGTGCATAGTATCAAAAAATAAAAAAATTGATACAAAAGGTAAACAATATATAGTTTCACTATTTCAGGAATGGTTTTATGAAGATGATGAAACATATACGTGGGATAAAAAAATTAATTTATGTTCAGTAAAAAATAATGAACCATTTATTATTATTAGTATAGGAGATATTGTAAAAATTATAGAAAACAATAAAATTTCAGGAATAAAATATGATTTGGCAATAACTCTTAGACTATATTCACACATGGATGGAAAATGTATTTATATGAAACATGATGAACTTCTTGAATTTATAAAGCACGAATATGCACCAAGTGATTTATATAATATAAATAATAGTGATACATGGTTTGTTAATTATACAACAAAAGAACTAGAACAGATTGCACGAATGTTTATAGCTTATCCCGGAATTGAAGAACTACTATACAAACGCTACGATTCAGATGAAACATATTTGGAAAACGAATTTATTTCACGTAAAAACTTTGATACACGCATGAAGAAACTTGAGAATATGGGTATTTTATGTAAAGTAAATACTACCTATGGTCCATACTGCAACAAGGTTGTATATTGTCGTGTAGAACATAAAGATATAGCAGAAGCGTTATACAGACGTTTAGACCAACAACGTGAAATGAGTAGAAATAATAAGTAGAAGGGAATATAAAAATGGATGTAAGGAAGAAGTTTAAAGTAAAAAATAAACAAATTGCCGATTTATGCCAGTTATTTAAAGAAACAGAAGATGTAGAGGAACGAAACAAGATATCAGAAAAAATAAAAAAACTTGAACTAGAAACAAAAAATTTAGAAACAAAAATGATAAGAAGAGTACATAAAACTGTAATAAAAATTGATAAAAAAAGATGTTAATTTTCAATATAGGGGTTGATATTTCAACTCCTATATAATATAATATTATTGTAAAAGGAAATAAAAAATAAATGGAGTTGATTACAATGAAAATTACAAAAGAACAGATTCAACAAGGACGTAAAAAAATGTCACGTGAAGAACTACAAGAACACATCAAGAATATGAAATGTGCTTCTAATGTACACAAAAGTAAAAAAGTGTACAGTAGAAAGCAAAAACATAAAAAATATTAGGAGGATTGAGTTTTATGAATGAAAAACAAAACGGGATTATAAAACAGGAGCTTCGTGCGGCTAAAAAGTTTTTGGAAACTTTACATGATTCGTTGGTGAAAGTGGAGAAAGAGTTAAGTGATATGGCACGTCAAGTAAATACTGGACCAGCAATGAATAAAGATGATAATATGTTATTACAAATGCAAATTGAAACCAACTTAAAAATTATGGCGGAATTATTAAAAATGCAAAAA
>JBGVRA010000041.1:0-3128 GCA_045127955.1 Anaeroplasmataceae bacterium | reverse complement strand
CTATTCATTGAACAATCAATAATAGTTTGTCCTGGATAGAATTCATAGGAATTAAAGTAGTTAGCATGACCAATTCCAGTAACTATAATATTTGCATCAATAAAATAATCTTGAAATTCATAATCAGACTTGCTATGACATAATGTTACTGTTGCATTGTGATTAGTTAATAATGCCTGTAATGGTTTACCAATTAATTGAGAACGATTTACCACTGTCACATTTAACCAACGTAAATCATCTCCATGTATTCTTCGTAAAATTTCAAATACTCCTTGTGCAGTAGCTGGAACAATAGCATCTTTATGATTATTAACCAACATTCCTAAATTAAGGTTCGTTAATCCATCGACATCTTTATGTTGAGGAATAACATTAATTAATTTATCTTTATCCAAATGTTGAGGAATAGGAAGTTGTAACATTACTGCGTGATTAATACTACGACTACAAATATTTTCAATGACTTGTTCTGCTTCACGTTGACAAATATCATCATCTAATTTTACATAGTCAACATCAATACCAACTTCTTTTGCTGTTTTAATTTTATTTCGTACGTAAATTTCACTAGCATCGTCATGACCAATTGAAATAATAACTAATTTTGGTGTTCCTAATAAACCTTTAACTTCATTTTTTACTTCGTCTAAAATTTCTTCTCTAATTTTTTTGCAGTTAATTAATGGCATCCACATCTCTCCCTATTTAATAATTAAGTAGTCTCCATCTTTACCAGCAATTTTAAATACTTCTACGTTCTCATCTAGTCTAACGTGTAATCCTCTCACACTGTTACATTTTACTAAATGCCACCATTGAACTCCATACATTTCATACTCTAAAGCATTAAATGTATTTCTACTCATGTATACTTCATCTGGTGCGTATCCGAACTTTCTAGTAAACTCATAACAACCATCGTTTATTTTATTCCAATACATAAAATCTAACCCCTTTCAAGTTCTATTGAGGACGGGTATTTCCCATCCCCAATATTATATTAACATATCTTCAAGGGTTAGTCAACTGTTTCTTCATCTTTTTCTTCTTTTTCTTCATCCAAAACAATATTTGCAATTGCTTCACTTAATTCTTGTAATTCCTCTTCTGTCGGATTAGTAAACTTATCTTTAAGTTCATTTACTGTTTTATCCGCTTTTTGTTCTTTTAACTGTTGTTTAATTTTTTGTCTTCTAAGTTTTTTAATTGCTCCACCACTCATTTTATTTATCATCCTTTCTATCTTTTTTGAATAGTTCAATTACTGAACTAATTAATATATACAATGCTAATCCATACAATACTACTAATCCAATAAAAATCCCTAATACTACCATATCATGTAATGACATAACATATCACCTTTATTTAGTGAAACATTTTACAACTAAACAAATAAATCCAATCAATAATACTAATGGTAAAAGTCCTGAGAAAAGCATAATTAATAGAATAAGTAATAGCCAATACATAAAATCAATCCTTTCTATTTGTTTTGTACACTTATATTATAGTGTAAGATAAAGGGTTATTCAACCCTTATTTAAATTCCTCTTGAACTCCAATATTCATATCTCATATTCCTATTGTCTAAATCCCATTCTTTCCATTTTTCATCAAACTGTTTCATTAGTGCTAATTTATCTAGTTCTACGTATAAGTAATTTCTTTCTCTCCAAATGTCAATAACTTTAATATCAATATTATTCCAGTTTATATCTATGTCTACTTCATCTTCGTCTAATTCCATTTTGAATACTGTATTGTCTCCTATTTCCCATTCATCGGTCCAATACTCAACATTATCATTAATGCGTTGTTCTAGCAAACTCATTTAAACACTCCTATTCTTCAATGTCGAATTCTGTGTTTAGTAATAAACTTAAAATATCATCAATTTCATCAAATGTATGAATATCTGCATAGAATCCATCTATAATATTTACATTTTGTGCTGGAAATACTGTACAATTAATTTCTGGTACTTCTTCTTTTTCTTCTCCTTTTGCTAAAATAACTTTAATTTTATTAACTTTTTCACAATCTAATAATTCGTTGTTGTTTATTACTTCTGTAATTTCCTCTATCATTCTATTTGCTTCTTTAATAGTCATTGTAAATCTCTCCTTTATTTATTTGTTTTCATTATTATTATACAATAAAACTTAGGTTTTTTCAACCTAAGTTTAAATATTTTTATAAAACTGGTTGGTGTATTGCAACTACAATGTCATATCCACTAAAACTTGCAACTGTATATGCTTTGTCTAAGTTTTTGTTTGATGGTTGAACTTTAATTTTAACTCGTGTTCCATCTTCTAACTCTTTATAAATTGCAAATCGTTGATATTCATATTGACATTCAACCCTTATTATTTTTCCATCTGCTAGTACTTCATGTTTATCAATTAGTCTTACTGCTCTCAAGTATTCTCTTAAAATACTGTCAGGAGTGAACATTTGCTTACATATTAAATCCCAATCCATCTCAGGTCTTACATTAATATCATCAATACACTTAGTTCCACCAATACCTACTTCATCCATATAGTATAAACAATGTTGTCCTTGTGCAAATAATAAACTCAACCATAAATATAATTTAATTTTTTCTTCATCGTGTCCTAAAACTTCTCCAACCCTATCCATATCATGGTTACTAGTAAATAAAGTTAAATTGGAATATGTTCTATTTAAATCTCCAGCAATACCCAAGAAGTCTAAATTTCTTGTACTCCAAATTAAATTACCTTGCAATGGAAAATCAAAGCAACTATCAATTACGCTACTGTATTTTCCAATGGTTTAATAATCTGTCCATGCTTCACCAACCATATATACTGGTATTTGTTCTCTAAACCATTCAAAGAACTTAACACTATCATTAGTATTTAAGTGACTATGAATAATTGCATCTAAACGGAAACTATCTACACCTTTATTCATCCAAAATCTAGCAGTAAATACTAACATTTTTCGTACTTCTTCGTTGTCTAAATTTAATGATGGCATATATTGACTAAATGGAGCATAGTAGTATTTTTGATGTTCTTCACTCCAATGCCAAGCATTTTCTGAAGACTGGTCTAAATTTCCGTATGCCTTTTGAGTTCCTCTTTTTTCGT
>JBGVRA010000040.1:0-16982 GCA_045127955.1 Anaeroplasmataceae bacterium | reverse complement strand
GACCGACCAGCTTTAGTCAATCCCCTAGCGTATTACTCTAAGTAATTTGAAATATATTTGGAGAGCCGTATACGAGACCCGTACGTACGGTTCGGCGAGAGGGGCGAAGATAAATCAAATTATTTTCCCTCTACTCTATTTTATTTAAGAAATGAATTTTTCTTATATGGAATATATTCAATTTTATTAGATATTGTTGATTTTTGATTAGTAGAAGTAGTAAATGAGCGGAAATTAGATATTGTTAATTTTCCTTGGGCTTGAGTTGAACTACTCCAACATAAGATTCCAAATCCACCAGTATTATATACTTGTTTAGTTCCTCCTACTGATAAATCAACGCTACAACCGTATGAGTCTATTCCGTTTTTTAAGAAGCTTTCTAGTGTGTAGATATAAATATTATTTCCTTCAATTATAACTTTAAATGTTGTATCTTCAACTTCTTCTGGAAATACCCAGCCACCTAAGTATGTTAATTCGTTAGAAGTACTTGTACCATAGGCATCTTTCATATACCATACTTGTAGGTAATTTGGTTCTGTAACAAAATTTAGTAAATATCCGTTTAATCCTAAAGCAGGTGTTTGGGTTGCTCTAAAGATTATACTTAGGGTTTGGAATTCATTTTGGATTTGTCTTAAACATACGTTAAATGATATATTACTGTAATTTTCGTTTACGATTCTATGTCCGTCGTGGTAGACGTTAAATACGTTGTTTTGACTTGAATTTAGGGTGTTTGTGAAGTTTTGTGTTTCCCAAACTGAATTGTTAGAGCCTGATACTAGTTCATTAAATAAGTAATCTGTTTTTGATGTGATATTTTCTAAATCTTTTATATATGATGATAAGTCGATGTTTTTTATTTCATCTATTGTTTTAGCATTATTTATTTTTTGGACTGCCTCATCATAGATTGGTTTAGCTTCTTGCCATTTTTCTATAGTATAGGCATGTTCATCATAATCATATAGTTGAATTAGTTTTAATTGTTTTGTTTCTTCTAGTAGTTTTTCATTTAGTTCTTCATCAATTGTTGGTTGATCATTTCCTAATAGTGCGTTTTTGATGGCTGGTATCACTTTTTGAGTGTATCCGTTAGCTGATGGGTGTAGGCCATCTGTAAACCAATATGCATCAGGTGTAAGACCATTATCTGCAAATGCGTATTCCATTTCGGCATATGATATCCAATCATATTGAGCACAATATGTTTTCATTAATTCATTTAATTCAGATATTGTTGATTTAATGTTTGTTCTTGCTGGACAGTGGTTACATGATAGTAATATTACTTTTAAATCTCGATTATATTCTTTCATGTATGATAATGTTTCTTTGATACTTCCAATTATTGATGCTGGACTTGTTCCACCTGTTAAATCGTTTATTCCTATCCAGTAGATTACTGTATTTGCTTGATATGTAACTAATGATTCTTTAAATTTTTCCCAGTGAGTAGCAACAGAACCACCTATACCGATGTTTGTGTATGTTCCTAGGTTATGTTCAGTTGCTAGGGTGTTAAAATCTGTTTTGAAGTTATGCCATAATTCGAAATATGAGTGACCAAATAATAGTGTATCTACTTCAACTGTTTCTTTATTTGTTGATACCTCATAGTTTCTAAATTGAGAAGAAGGGCCTTCGGCATAAAGTCCAACTTGGCCATTTATTTGTTCAATTTCTGCAACATAATATAGTGTATTCCAGAAGTAACAATAAGCTTTTCCTTCTTTTATTACGACTTTAAATTGATATTCAGCTCCTGTTTGATATCCTGCTGATAGGTAGTTAGAAAATAGGTTTGTAACTTTTCCATTTACTACTTTATCTATTTCAACTTTTTGAGCTTCTTTTCTTGTTACAAAGCGATAGTAAGACTCTGTTGTTCCATCGTTTTGATAATTAAAGATTAAACCTGAGCGTTTTGTTGATACGCCTTTTATTTTAGCTTCATATGTGCCTTCGATTAATGTTTTATTATTTAATAGGGCTAATGTTTCAATACCTTTTGATTTAACTCTTCCATTAGAACCAACTAATTTACCATTTAGTGTTGTTACATCATCAGGATATGTTTCAACGATTGTTCCTGAAGATTCACATTTGACATTTGTATATGATACGTTTTTACCACCTGCTCTTAGTCCATAGCCTGTGCCTTCTAGTGGGAACTCATCTGCATGTGTAAAATATAATTCGTCATTAATATAACAGCTGATTGTTGAATCATCTTTTACTACTTTTAATTTATATGTGTTATTTGGATTGTAGTTATTAACTGGTAGGTATTCACATGCTTTCCATGTGCCGTAGTCTACTTTACCAAGATATGCTCCACCATTAAAATTAATAAAGAAGAAGTAGTAGGCTACATCACTTTCCCAGTATGAATGTGTTTCATTTGGGGTTAAGTTGAAGATTATTCCATTATCAGCATATCCACCGTTGCTTGTCATTGTAGCTTCTAGGGTACCGTATACAAATTCTTGACCTTTCTTTTCAGCTATTGCGTTACCTGTTGTTGATGTGATCATTCCTTCGCTAGATGTAAATGAACCACTTGCGATGACGTAATCATCTAGTGATGCAGCTTCGCCTTTTATTTCGCTAGAAATTGTTATATTTGAATATGTCACATCAGGTGCTGCAGCTCTAACTCCAAAGCCTGTTCCATCATAATATTTATAATCTTTGTATGATACTTGAAGTTGACCATCAAGATAACATAAGATACTTACTCCTGATGTAATCATTTGTCTTGATACTTCAAGTTTATATGTTTTATTGCGATCTAGGTTTGGAATTTGAACTTCTCCACAAACTGTCCAAGTTTTGTTGCTTACTTTACCTAAGTAAGCTGTTCCGATATTTGAGATGAAGAAGAAGTAGTAATGGATTCCTTCATCTTCCCAGAAATTTGTTAGATTGTTTTCATTTATTAAACCAAAAATGATACCATTATCTTGAGTGTTACCATTTAGGTTGATATCACATGATAAAGTACCTTCTGTAAAAGTGGTTCCATCACTTCTATAAGCAATTGAATAGGCTTCATTTGAAGTTAATGTGCCTTCATTTTCACTAAAATTACCACTACTTGTAGTGTAGTAAGTTTGAGGAACTACTGGTGTAGGTTCTGTAGGTACATCAGGAGTAGGGTCTACAGGAACAGTAGGATCATCAGGAGTAGGATCTACAGGGGCTGTAGGAACATCTGGTGTAACTGGTGTTGTCGGATTATCTTCAGTTGGGGTACAACTAAAAAGAAGTAATCCTAAAAAAATAAAAATTGACAAACAAAAAAATATTTTTTTCATAATTCCTCCATGATTTAATTATAATTTTTGTTTTTTAGTTATATATATTATATCAAAAATATAAAATTATAACAAGAACTTATCTTTTTTCTTTAATATAGTATAGCCTAGAACCAAAATCACCCAAGGCTCTAACTTTATCATTAAATCCTGTGCCTAGCCATTGTTGGTTTAATTTTAAAGCTCCATTCATTAGGGCACTACCACTTAAGATATATGATTCTTTTTCACCTGGCATTGTATAGTACTTACATACTGTATTTACAATAAATCCTCTTTCATTAATTTTAAATGGTAGGATTTGATTTATGAGTCCTCCAAACATATGTAGATTATGTTCTTGATGTCTTACTTCAAATTCGTAGGTTAGGTTTTCATCTAATCCTACTAATTTAATTTCATCTATTTGAGGATTCATTTTTTGCAAGCTATTGAAATAACCTAAAATAGCTTCTTTTTTATCTTTTGATACAACTAACCATAAGGCTATGTTATCTTCTTTGATATCTTTTAACTGATAGAATGTGCCTTCTTTAATTAAATTTCTATGTTCTTTGTAAAATTCTATTTGCTGTGTTACTGCCTTTTTTTCGGCTGGTTCTAAAGTTGATAGGTCTAATTCGTAGCCTAAGGCTCCAAATAGTGCCACATTAAATCTTGTTTCAATTGGAGTATATCTTAAGACACTATGTGATGGGGAAGCACTGACATGATTTGATAAGCATCTTAAGGGGTAGGCTAAGGCGTATCCACTTTGAATATTTATTCTTTCGTAGGCATCTGTATCATCGCTTGTCCAGATTTGATCAAAATATGATAACATTCCTAGGTCAAACCTATTGCCTCCTGATGCACAACCTTCAAAATAGATATTAGGATGGGTATAGATTATTTCTTTTAAGACTCTATATAATCCAATCATATATCTATGATAGATTTCTCCTGCATGGTAAAAAGAAGAAGAGATATCAGACATATGACGGTTCATATCCCATTTTACGTATTTTATATTGTTAGTATCAAGGATATGATTAACATTATTTATGATATAATCTTGAACTTCAACTCTTGATAAGTCTAATACTAATTGATGTCTTCCTTTTGATGGTTCTCTAAATGATTTTATTGCCCAATCTGGGTGTTGTTCATATAGTTTTGAATCTTCATTTACCATTTCTGGTTCAAACCATAATCCAAATTCTAAATCTTTTTTATTTGTGTAGTCACTTATTCCTTTTAATCCTTTATGAAGTTTCTTTTTGTTAACATCATAATCACCTAAACCTTTTAAATCATCTGTTCGTCTTCCAAACCAACCATCATCTAAGACAAACATTTCCAAACCTAATTTTTTGGCGTTTTTAATGATTTGATGTAGGTTTGATTCTTTGAATTTCATGTATGTAGCTTCCCAGTTATTAATTAAGATGGGTGAGTTTATGTCTTTATGATTAGGATTTAAGATATGGTTTTTAATAAAATTATGCATGTTTTGACTTGTTCCATTTATACCTTTATTTGAATATGTTAATAAGGCATATGGTGTTTCAAATGTATCGTTTTCTTTTAATTCATATTTAAAACAATATGGGTTTATTCCAGTTTGGATTCGTATTTTATTAAAAGAAGAAACTTCAACCATCTCATAATGGTTACCTGAATAGATTAAGTTAAATGCATAACTATCTCCATAATTATAAGTTGTTTCTTTGGTCTTTAACATAAAAAATGGATTATGTCTATTAGAAGAATTTCCCGTTTTAGAATCAGTTATATAGATTCCATGATGAAGATCTACTTTATTTTTTTGACCTTCAAAACCCCAACCACCATATAGATTGATTAGTTCAAAATTTTTACCTACCATTTCTAATTGCATAGACATAGCTTTATTTAAATAGATACTATTATTTGTTTTGTTTATGATATTTATGTTTCTTAAGATACAATCTGTTTCATAATCAATTAAATAACTTAAATCCACATAGATATCTAGGTATCTATCTTTTAGATGGATGATTAGTTCTTCTAAATTAGTAGGCGATGGTAATGTAGATAGCGGTGTGTTTTTTTCTTTTACTTCGTGATTTTGATAGATTAAATCTAGGATGTAATCTTTACCATTATCTATTATTAAAGATGGTTCTTTATAATCACCTTTTCCTACTGATGATATTTCTTGTGATAATTGGTCAAGACTATAGGTATCATCATCTTCAGAGTAGTAGGTTTGGGTACCTCCTGGTGTTGAATATTTTTCTTTAGAAAATTCAAAATCTAAGGTATCTTTAATTTTAGCTCCATAGTAATCATTTAAGATATGATTAAATTGTGATTTTCTTATGATGTAAGATGTATTTTTGGTATCGATTTTAAAGATGTTATCGTGTATTATTATCATTTTATCACCTCTATGTATTAATATTATAATATCATTTTTATAGAAAAAAGTAAATAAATGTGGAATGAAGTGTAAAGAAGTGATAAAATTATAATGGTGATTCGCATGAAATGGGAAGAATTAAATGTTTTAGAATTTTCATTAGCTGTTAAGAAAACTTGTGGTGTTGTGTTAGTTCCGATTGGATGTTTGGAAAAACATGGAAATCATATGCCTATTGGGGCTGATATTATTTTAGCAAGAGAAATATCTTTGAAGGTTAGTATGGAAGAAGATGTGATGGTTTTTCCGTTTATGCCTTTTGGTGTTGTTGGTGAAGTTAAGCATAAGCTTGGAACTATTAGTTTATCTAGTAATTTGTTATATCAGATATTAGAAGAATTATGTGATGAACTTGCTAGAAATGGTTTTAATAAAATTATTTTTGTTGATGGTCATGGTGGTAATTATAATTTTTTAAAATATTTTATGCAGTCTAGATTAGAAAAATATCATAATTATGTTACTTATTATTTTGATTTAGGTCAAAAGGATAGTTTGTTTTGGAAAGAGTATCAAGAAGAGTTTGGTAGAGTTTTAGAAAGTGGACATGCTTGTGAGTTTGAAACTTCATCTTTAATGGATATTAATAGTGATTTGGTAAATTTAGATGTTGTTAATCCTTTAGAAACTATTAGTTTGGGTCGTTTAGATTATTTAAAAGATGCAGGATTATATACTGGTATTTCTTGGTATGCTGATTATCCTAATCAGATTGCAGGAGATCCCTCAAATGCATCTATAGAACGTGGTAAATGGATTAATGAAAGAAATGTTAAAAGATTAGTTAATGCTGTTAGGGTTGTTAAAGATGATGATATATCTTTAAAGTTATTAGAAGAGTATTATTCTAAATTTAATAAATGTGAGAAATAGTGGAGGTTTATATGAAAGGTATTACTAAAGAAAGAAAATTTGAAATATATGTGTATTTATTTTTCTCAATTGTTGTTGTGGTTTTAGGTGTTTTGATATTGAATGGTTATTTAAAAATAGAAGATGAGAATAAGTTGTTTTCTAAATATCCTACTGTTTTTGCATGGATATTAATTGGATTTGGTAGTATTTCTATTATTTATTCTATATATGCTATTGTTAAACAAATTAGACTTAAAAAATCTTGTTTTTATGTTTTTAAAAAAGAATATGATAATGCGTTGATTAAATCTAAGTTAGGTATTGTAGGTGCTAGTGTTATTAGCATTGATGAAACTAAGGATAATATAGAAATTGAAGCTAGTTTTGATAATATTGATTATTTTTGTGATATTTATGAAGCTGAAATTGTTTTATATATTGAGGCTCATGAATGGTATTATGATTCTTTAACAGAACAAGAACAAGATAGAATTGATGATGTTATTATAAGATTAAATCCTTTAGAGCTTAGTTGTGAAGAAGTTATTAATAAATTTATTAACTTTATTATGAGTAATAAGTTTTAATTGATTTGTTTTTGTGATTGTGTTATAATTCCTTTTGGAAAATTTAAGAGCTTATATAAATTCATGATTGGATGAATGTATCTACAAACTACCGTAATAGTTTTACTATAAGTCTTTAAGATGTTATAGTGATTATTATGGTATTTTTTATTTTGTAGGAGGGATTATATGGAAGATAAAAGATTAGGTGAAGATAAGATTTCTAGGTTGTTATTAAGATTTTCTATTCCTTGTATAACTGCGTTACTTATTGGAGCTTTATATAATATTGTTGACCAAATATTTATTGGTAATAGTGAACTTGGATATTTAGGGAATGCGGCTACTGGTGTTTCTTTTCCTGTTATTTGTATAGCTAATGCTTTTGCGTGGTGCATTGGTGATGGTGCTGCCTCATATTTAAGTATTTGTGCGGGGAAAAAAGATAGTGCGAGTGCTCATAAATGTGTGGGTTCTGCAATTGTTGCAACGATTATTATTAGTTTTAGTTTGATGATTTTGTGTGAGATTTTTGCTGAGCCTTTGATGAGAATGTTTGGGGCCTCTAATTTAACTATTGATATGTCTGTTACTTATTTTAGGATTGTTTCTTTATTTTTCCCGGTTTATTTATTATTAAGTGTTGAAAATAGTATGATTAGGGCTGATGGAAGTCCTACTTACGCTATGCTTGCGATGCTTGTTGGGGCTGTTACTAATATTATTCTTGACCCAATATTTATTTTTGTTTTTAAATGGGGGATTGCTGGAGCAGCTTGGGCTACAGTTATTGGTCAGGTTGCAACACTTGTGATGTGTTCTATTTATTTTATTAAACCTAAGACGTTTGTTTTAAGTAAAAAGAGTTTTATTGTTGATAGTAAGATTTTACTTAAGGTTGTTTCTTTAGGGTTTTCAACGTTTATTACTCAGATTTCTATTGTTGTTATGACGCTTGTTTGTAATATGACTTTATTTAAATATGGAGAACTTTCTATTTATGGACCTGATATTCCTATTTCTGTTTTTAGTATTCAAACTAAGGTGTTTACTGTTGTTTTAAGTATTGTTACAGGTATTGTTTTAGGTGGCCAACCTATTTTTGGATATAATTATGGAGCAGGTAAATTTGATAGGGTTAGAAAAGCTTACTTTATTGTTTTAGTTTCTTCGCTTGTTGTTAGTGGAATTGCTTGTTTAATTTTCCAAGTGTGTCCTGAGGTTGTTATTGAAATGTTTGGTAAGGGGAATGAATTATATCAAGAGTTTGCGGTTAAGACTTTTAGGATTTATTTAGCGTTAATTCCTTTTACTTGTTTAGTTAAGATGAGTGCTGTATTCTTCCAATCTATTGGGAAGTCAGTTAGGGCTGTTATTGCTTCACTTGTAAGAGATATTGTTTGTTTTACTCCGCTTGTGATTATTTTACCTTATGTGTTAGAAAAGAAAGAAGTTGGTAGTGGTATTAATGGTATTTTATATGCTGCTCCTATTTCTGATGTTATTGTTTTTATTGTTATTGTTATATTAACTTATACTTTTTTTAAGTATGATTTGAAGAAGGCGACTAGTAATTAGTCGCTTATTTTTGTATAATTAATATGGTGATATTATGGGAGCTATATTTGCTGTTGTATTTTTTCTTATTTTATTAATTGTTGGTTTAGTTTTAGTTGTTGGTGGGATTATTGGTGTTATTGTTTTTAATAATTTAAGAAAAAATGGGAAGAATGTTAGAGTGTTTTCTATTGTTTTTATTGTTGTTATGATTGTTGGTATTCTTATGCTTTTTGTTCCTGTTGGCTTTTTTTCTTTTATTTTTATGGTAAATGTTTTACCACCTGATGATTATGTTGAAACTGATATTGTTATAGAAGAAGATGGATATCAAGATGAGATGTTTACTGCTTGTGGTATTAGATATGTTAATACGGGACTTGAAACTTATGATGTTTATGATAATATGGTTCCTGTTTTTTCTTATAAGACTAGTGGATTATTAAATGGTAGTCAGTGTGGTAATTATTATTTAATTGAAAATGATAGGTTTTATCTTATTACTGATGGGATGGGAAGTTTATTTTGTAAGGAAGAAGATATTAATAAAATAAATGATTATTATAATGATGTTTCTAATATATGCTGGTATATTGAAGGTGAAAAACTTATTAGTTTATCTAATGATGCAGCTACTATTATGGAAAGTTTTTATAATAATACTATTGTATTAGATTCTAATGTTTCTTATGTTAGTGGTACAGAATATGATGTTGTTGGTGTAAGTTCTGATAATGTTGTTTTGTTAGATTATTATTGGTTTTTATTTGATGGTGAGTTTATTTATTATTGTTATGAGTATGATTCTAGTACAGAATTATATGCTGGTTATAAATTAAATAGTTATGAAAATGATATTTTAAAGGAATCATTTGGTGTAAAGTAAAAGCGAGGACTATTCCTCGCTTTTATAATTATCTCCTTGGTGGATATTGTGTTTTCTTAAGTATTTATCTATTTCATTCATTACTACTAATTTTTTTCTTGTCCATAATGGTTCAATTAAATCTTCTAATTTGGCATCAGCTGATAATCTATGTAAGATTATATCTGGTCTTAAATTAGCTATTTGTTTACAGGTTATTTCTGTATATTCTTCTAGTGAAAGTAGTTTAAATGGTTTTTCTTTATACTCATCATATAAGGTTGTATCTTTTAAGATAAGTAGAGAATGGATTTTAAGGCCATCTATTGGTAGTTTATTAATAAAATCAATAGTTTCTAGCATGTCTTTTTCTGTTTCATTTGGTAGGCCGTTTATGATGTGGGCTACAACTTCTATATTTCTTTTCTTTAAATTTAAGACTGCATCTATAAATTCTTTATTAGTTGAACATCTATTAATTTTTTCAGCTGTTTTTTCATTTGAGGTTTGAAGTCCTAATTCGATTATTATTTTTTTCTTTTCATTTATTTTAGAAAGTAATTCGTAGATTTCTTCACTAAAACAGTCTGGTCTTGTAGCTATGGCGATAGCTACTGTTTTTTCTTTATCTAAAAGAAGAAGTTCTTCATAGATTTCTTTTAATTTATCTATGTTTCCATATGTGTTTGAGTTTGCTTGAAGGTAAGGTATGTAAAGTAGGTCTTTCCATTTTTTATCCATTATTTCTTTTATTTTTTCATATTGGGTTGTTAGGGAATCTAAGACGTTTCCTGCTGTATCTCCACTTCCTAGTTTTGAACAGTATGTACAACCTCCTAAGCCTTTAGTTCCATCTTTGTTTGGGCATGTGAAGTTTGCGTTTAGGCTTATTTTGGCTACTTTGTGATTATATTTTTGTTTGTAGTAATTATCTATTGTGTTATAATTTTTATTCATTTTTATCACCTATAAAATATTATAACAAATTTTAATCTAAAGTGGTAATCAATATTGATTTTTGGTATAATAAATAATACAATGCTTATTGTTGGTTAAAAAGAGTCTATTTGAAGGACGGTATTAAATTATGTTAGAAAGAATTAAATGTTGTTTATGTTATCCAAGATTTATTGGTAAATTTTTTAAAGATAAAGGTAGTATGATTTTTTTGATGATCTTATTATTTTTTGGTGTATATGCTGTAAGTTTGGGTTTTAAAACTTATAGTAGTGAATATTTTGATGATGATTCGGTGTTGTTGGTGACATCTAGTGTTGTCCAAGGAGATAAATCTAATATTAGTTATGATAAAGAAAGTGGTAAGTTATCTGGTGATTCTATTACTTATGCTGGTGAAGGGTTTAATGTTATGTTTTTCCCTAAAGAAGAAGATAAGAATATTATTAATTATGATAATTTAAGTTATATTGCTGGAGTTAATATTGTTTTTGATGTTGAAGGTGGTCATATTGAACTTGGTGGTATTAAGGTTAGTGAATTTTATTATAAAGATATAAATATTTCTGATTTTAGTATTGCTGATGTTCAAGCTAATGATGCAGGTGCTGTTTATACGTTTAAGGTTTTAGTAAGAGCAGGGTTACTTAGTTCAAGTTTATTTTTTAATACATATGATTTTATTTTAAATCTTATTAGTGATTTTATTATGTATTTTGTTTTTGTTTTAATTAGTTACTTTTTTTCTAGAGGTATCAATAATACTATTGACTCTAAGATAAGAGCTAAATTATGTTTTTATGATAATTTAATTTATTTTATTGTTTGTATGGTTGTTTGTTTAGTTGGTATTGAGTGGTTAAGTTTTATTGGTGTTTTACTGCCGCTTATTTATACTTTTGTTACTTTCAGACATATTGTACGTGTTCAAGTTCAAAGATAATGGGTGATTAGGGTGAAGTTTTTAGAATTGTTAAAAGAAAATCAAGATTTGGCTGGTCTTGATTTAAATATTGAAAGAGTTGTTGTTTATAAAAGAAGTAAGAAGTTCGTTATTTCTTTTTATTTAAAGAAAGCTTTGAGTTTAGGTTTGTTTAATAAATTAAATAATGGTGTTAAAGATATTTTAAGAAAAGATGATATTGATTCTTCTGTTTATGTTCGTTATGCCGAGGATGTTTTAGGGGTAGAAGAGTATAAAGAATACTTAGAATATATTTTAAAGGGATTAGTTGATTCATCTGCTAGATATAAGATTTTAGATGTTAATGAATGTAAGATTGTTGATAATCATATTGAGTTTTTAGTTGCTTATGATGCTTTAGGTGTTGATGATTTATGTAAGCCTTTAGTTGATGAGTTTAAAAGATATGGTTTGCCTGTTGTTGTAACTTTGGTTAAAGATGAAAGAAAAAGTGTTCAAGCTGAACTTGATGCTTTACAAAAAGAACAAGATATGGTTTTGGCTAGACAACAAGAAGAGGCTAAACATATTCAACAGGTTAATGTTAATATGGAACTTGAAAGAAAGAAAAAGGGGAATTTCGCTCCTGAGGTTTTAAGTTATATTAAAGATATTCCATCAACTCAAAATGAGATTTCTATGTATGAAAATACTAAGGGTATTCCTATTTTCTTGATTAATGCTTATATTTTTGGGATTGAGATTAGAAGTTTTACTAAGACTAAATCAAGTTTAGCTACTATTAAGGTTACGGATGAAACAGATTCTATTATTGTTAAAAAATGGCTTCGTTCTGATGCTGAAAAAGAATTATTTGAACGTGATATGGTTGCTGGTAGTAATTTAAGAATTATTGGTAAGGCTGAATTTGATTCTTATTCTAAACAAGTTGTTTTAACTGCTTCAACTATTCAGTACTTAGGTAAGAAAGAACCTGATAAGGTTGTTGATTTAGCTCCTGTTAAGCGTGTTGAATTACATACTCATACTAAGATGAGTACGCTTGATGGTATTACTGATGCTGCTGATTATATTAAGGCTGTAAGTAAGTGGGGTTGGAATGCGATGGCGTTTACGGATCATAGTGGGGTTTATGCTGTTCCTGATATTGACCATGCGATTGCGAAGATGCCTGATTTTAAGCCTATTTATGGTGTTGAGTTAAACTGTGTTGATGATGATAAGTATTTTATTACTTTTAATGATCAAGATATTGTTTTAAAAGATGCTTCATATGTTGTTTTTGATATTGAAACTACTGGTTTAAGTCAAACTTATGATGAGATTATTGAAATTGCTGCTTGTAAGGTATATCAAGGTGGAATTATTGATACTTTTGAAGTTTTTGTTAATCCTAAGATGCCTATTCCACCTAAGATTAGTGAATTAACTACTATTACTGATGATATGGTTAGTGATGCGTTACCGATTGAAAATATTTTACCTCAGTTTTTGGAATTCTGTAAGGGTAGTATTTTAGTTGCTCATAATGCTAAGTTTGACGTTGGTATGATTAATAGAGATATTAAAAGACTTGGGTTAAATGTTGATGAGTTTGCTGTTATTGATACTTTAAATTTATTTAGAGCTGGTTATTATGATCAAGTTAAGACGTTTAATTTAAAGAGCTTGTGTAAGCATTTTAAGGTTAAACAAGAACAACACCATAGAGCTATTGATGATACAAGAGTTACCGCTATTTGTTTTATTATGATGCTTAATGATTTGTTCCAAAAGGGTATTTATAATTATAAAGATATTAATAGTGTTATTGATAGTAATGAACATTGGAAGCATGTTATTCCGCATCATATTTCTATTTTAGCTAAGAATCCTTTAGGATATAAAAATATGTATAAGATTTTATCTGATTCGTTGACTAATCATTTTTATGGTAGTGCTAGAGCTTTAAAGAGCGTTATTGAAAAATATCGTGATGGTATTTTAATTGGTAGTGGTTGTGTTAATGGTGAAGTTTTTGAGATGGCTTTAAATAGAAGCGATGCTGAAATGAAGGAAGCTATGAAATACTTTGATTATATTGAAGTTCAACCTCCTACTTGTTACCGTCAGTTATTTAGTGATATGCCTAATGGTGAGGACAAGGTTAAAGAAATTATTGTTAAGATTATTAAGGCTGCAAAGAAGATGGGGAAGATTGTTGTTGCTACTAGTGATGCACATTATCTTCGTCCTAATTTGAAGAAATATCGTGATATTATGATTGCTTCTCCACAAATTGGTGGAGGAACTCATCCTCTTGAAAGATATGATGAGGCTCCGGATGTACATTTACGTACTACTGATGAAATGATGGCTGAATTTGATTTTATTGATAAGGATTTAGCTTATGAGATTGTTGTTACTAATACTAATTTAATTGCTGATATGGTTGAGAAGTTTGCTGCATTTAAGAAGGATATGTTTGCTCCTAAAGATGATGAGTTTAAGGATACTTTCTTAGGGGTAGCTTCTATTGAAGATGAAGTTAGAAGAATTGTTAAGGAAAACACTGAAAGATTATATGGTAAAGATCCTCATTTACTTGTTAAGAAAAGAGTAGATAGAGAACTTAATTCGATTATTTCTAATGGTTATGCATCTGTTTATTATATGTCTCACTTAATGGTTGTTAAATCGTTATCTGATGGATATTTGGTTGGTTCACGTGGTTCAGTTGGTTCATCTATTGTTGCTACGATGATGGATATTACTGAGATTAATCCGCTTGCTCCACATTATCGTTGTAAGAACTGTAAGTTCCATACTTTCAGATTAAGAGATGATGAATTAGATGAATATGGTTTAACTGAGGCTGAAAAACCTTTCCAAGAGATTTTAAGAGGTGTTGATTCTGGTTATGATTTACCTGATGCTGTTTGTCCTATTTGTGGTGAGCCTTTAGCTAAGGATGGTCATGATATTCCTTTTGAAACTTTCTTAGGTTTTGATGGTGATAAGGTTCCTGATATTGATCTTAACTTCTCTGGGGAATATCAAGCTATTGCTCATGAATATATTAGAGAAGTATTTGGTCCTGAAAATGCGTTTAGAGCTGGTACTGTTGGTACGATTGCTGATAAGAATGCTTTTGGTTATGTTAAGGGTTATTGTGAAAGAAAAGGTATTAAATTAAGAAGTTGTGAAATGGAACGTTTGGGTACTTATTTGGTTGGTATTAGACGTTCTACTGGTCAACATCCTGGTGGTATTGTTGTTGTTCCTCACTATGTTGATATTTATGATGTTACTCCTGTTCAGTATCCTGCGGATAAGACTGATAATAGTTGGAGAACGACTCATTATGATTACCACTCTTTTGAAAACAACTTATTAAAACTTGATATTCTAGGACATGATGATCCTACTCTTATTAAGTTCTTTATGGATTATGTTCATCTTCATCAAGATGAATTCCCATTTAGTAACCCTCAAGATATTCCTATTGATGATAAGAATATTTACAGATTATTTTCTGGTACTGATGTTTTAGGGGTAACAGAAGAGGCTATTGGTTCTAAGGTTGCATCATATGCTGTTCCTGAGTTTGGTACTAACTTTGTTCGTCAAATGTTAGTTGAAACGTTGCCTAAGACTTTTGCTCAGCTTGTTAAGATTTCAGGTTTATCACATGGTACTGATGTATGGAATACTAATGCTCAAGATTTAGTTGGTGGTGTAACTGAATTTGGGGCTATTCCGTTTAAAGATATTATTGGATGTCGTGATGATATTATGGTTGACTTACTTCATTATGGGTTAGAACCGTTGTTATCATTTAAGATTATGGAGTTTGTTCGTAAGGGTAAGGTTGCTAAAGATCAAGAAACTTGGGCTAAATATAAGAAGGCCATGGAAGAAAAAAATGTTCCTGCTTGGTATATTTGGTCTTGTGAAAGAATTAAATATATGTTCCCTAAGGCTCATGCTACGGCGTATGTACTTATGGCTTTAAGAATTGCTTGGTTTAAGGTTTATTCTCCAGCGTTATTCTATAGTGCTTGGTTTTCTAAGAGAGCTAAGGGACATTCTGTTCAAGCTTATTTAGGTGGTAAGGTTGCTATTAAGGCGCAAATGGATGAAATTATGGATAAAAAGGATAGAACTGCTACTGATGATGATAAGTATACTGCTTTACAAGTTGCTTTAGAGATGACTAATAGAGGTATTAAGTTCTTACCTGTTGATATCATGAAATCTTCTGCTACTATTTTTGAAGTAGAAGATGGTAATTTACGTATACCTTTTAGTGCTGTTGATTCCTTGGGTGAAAGTATTGCTTTTGATATTGTTGAAAAGCGTGATGAGAAGAAGTTTACTTCTAAGAAGGATGTAGCTCGTCGTACAAGATTAAATCAAACATTATATGAACTTTTTGATATTATGCATGCGTTTGGTAACTTACCTGATGAAGATATTGAAGAGTCACAAGGGTTATTTGCTTTTGTATAATATGTGAATTTGTGGGAAATTATGTGTTTGCTTGTTAATTAAGCATTGTTGGTATATAATATTAATATAATATTTAGGAGGCTATATATGAGACAAAGTCCGTTATTTTCTAATATCCAAACAGGTGAGGCATATTACGATGATGTTGATCGTGCTACCTATAAGGGTATTACTGTTAAAACATTTATTTTATTAGGTATTTCAATTTTAGTTGCTGCGGTAGTTGCTTTTGCATTCCCTTCAATTTTAGTTAATAATTTTGGAACTTTTTATGTTACTTTAGTTATTTCATCTATTGTTGGTTTTATTGCTGTTTTAGTTGGTAGAAATAGTGAGAAAGCTGCAAAGTATTGTTCGGTTATTTACGCTGTTTGTGAAGGATTGTTCTTGGGTAGTATTTCTGCTATTGCTGAGGCTTTTGTTCCTGGTGCTGTAACAACTGCTCTTTTCTCAACTGTTATTATATTTGCTGTTATGCTTACTCTTTTTGCAACAGGAATTATTAGAGTTGGTTCTAGATTTAGAGCTGTTTGTTGGGGATTTACTATTGGGGCTATTGCTATTACATTACTAATGAGTATTCTATCATTATTTATTGCAAGCTACACTCAATATTTAAATATTATGATAGGTGTTGAATTTTTCTTATTAATATATGGTGTTATTACATTATCACTTAATTTTAGAGAAGCTCAATATGTTGTTGAAGCTGGTGCTTCAAAGGGTGCTGAATGGAGCGTTTCTTTAGGATTATTAGTAAGTATTTTATATATTTATATTGAAATTTTAAGAATTATTATGCTTATTGCAGCAAGAGATAATTAAAAAAAATTGGCCTGTTTTTTACAGGCCTTTAATTAGTATGACGGGCATGCCATATCTCTAAGGTGAAAGTCCTAAGAGGCGTATTTGTCGCGAACTCGATAGCAACTTGCAAAGTGTAAACCAGTGATGGAACGTGAAAAGAAGCAATAGCAAAATCGTGGCCCAACGAGTA
>JBGVRA010000039.1:0-1796 GCA_045127955.1 Anaeroplasmataceae bacterium | reverse complement strand
AAGTAAAAAGTCAAGAGTCAAATTGAATAAAATTTGACTCTTATTTTTGTGCAAAATGCCTATTGACAAAGTCCTCCTGATATATTATAATTGGCGGACCGCGCACATACGCCAAGGTCCGCTTTTTTGTCAAGGGGTATTTTGCACAAATTTTAGATTAAAGATTTGTGCATTTTGACTATTGACAAATCTCCTGAAATACGGTATAATATATTTAGAAAGTGAGGAGTTATTATGACGATGTTAAATTCAGAGGAAAAAAAGGTTATACAGAAAGTTGTTAACGAGATGTTAGAGTGTGATTTATTTAGCGGTACATATGACGCTAAATACGGCAGTAAAAGTTTTATGCACGGAATAAATACTGTAATAGAACATCTTGCTTATCTTGTAAGTGATAGTTATGGTGAGGAAGTCTGTAACACTTTTATAGAAAATATGATAAAAAGTCAAGAAAAGTATTGACAAAATAAAATAAATATGCTATAATATATACAGAAAGTTAAGAAAGAGGTAATTAAAATGAAAACAACAAAAGCAATCTACTTTGATATGGACGGAACCATCGCAGACCTTTATGGGGTTGAGGGTTGGTTAGATGATTTAATCAACAGCAGACCTCGCCCATATGCGGAAGCTCTCCCATTGTTAAGAATGGCAACACTTGCAAGACTATTAAATAAACTTCAGAGAATGGGTTATATTATTGGTATTGTTAGTTGGTTATCTAAAAGCGGAACGGCTGAATATAACAATGAAGTAACAAGAGTTAAAAAAGAATGGTTAAATATTCATTTACATAGTGTTACTTTTGATGAAATTCACATTGTACCATACGGAACACCAAAAGAAAAAGTTGTTTTTCAGCCTAATGGAATATTATTTGATGATGAAGAAAATAACAGAAAAAATTGGAACGGAACGGCTTATGATGTAAATAATATAATTGAAATTTTAAAAGCACTTTAAAAAGTGCTTTTATTTTTTTAAAAAAAAAGTATTGACAAATATTTTTATTTATAGTATAATATATTTGTAAAGGAGAAAAAGAGAAATGAAATATTATAAATTTTTTGTAGAAACTTATTTGTGCGGAACTAATGAAACTTTTTTTGCAAAATTTGAAACAGAACCTTCAAAAGATGATTTAGATAAAATGTTGAATCAGTTAATAATGGATAATGCAGAAAGCTATGAATATTTATTAGATTTAGATTATCTTCTTGAAGATGAAACAGAGAACGAAATGATTCTTGATGATTATTATTACAATGCAAGCGGATTCTATGAAGAAATTACAGAAGAAGAATACAAAAAAAATTTTTTCTAAAAGTGTTGACAAATAAAAATGTTTATGATATAATATAGATACCATAAAAGAAAGGAAGTAAAAAAATGAAAAAAGATATACAAGCTATTATTTCACAGATGACAAATGATGAATTAGATGTCGTTCAAACAGAAATTCTACGAATTAAAGATCAAAGAAAAAGAGATGAATTAAAACAAACTGTTTCAGAAGTTAATGCTTTATTAACAAAATTAAGCGTTCTAATAGGCGATACAATTTCTGTTGACAGTTGGGTTGATGAACTTAGTAATCGAGCTTATGCAGAAATTAATCTATTAGATTTAGCAGAGAGCTTAGAAACGCTTACTTATTAAAAAATTAGTAAACCTCACTAAAAAGTGGGGTTTATTTTTGTTTATTTTTTCTATTGACAGAATAAATCTTCTATGGTATAATTGGCGGAGCCAGCACGAGCGGCTGGCTCCGAAATATCCATTATACCATA
>JBGVRA010000038.1:0-2336 GCA_045127955.1 Anaeroplasmataceae bacterium | reverse complement strand
AAAATACTTTGTAAAAACAATACATATATATTATAATTAAAAATAATATATATAAAATTTAGGAGGATCGATATGCAATATTTACTACCAGGAATTGGAATATTATTAGGATTATTAATAATAATCTTATTAATTAGAACACCCGAGTTTGCCAGTTATTTTTTAATAAACATATAATCAAACGACTTTTTATATATATTATATATAATTTGTCGTTTTTTTTATTTACTTCCACTCTATTTTATGATATAATTGTATGCGTAGATACGTATCTATGGGGTGATTTTTTATGTATATTGAAAAAGTTAAAAATAATGGTATTGAATATTTACGTTTAGTTGAAAGTGTATATAATCCAAATGTCAAAGGTGGCAGAAAGAAAACTATTTTAAATATTGGTCCTTTATCTAAATTCGATGATGGTAAACCTGATTATATAAATAGATTAAAAGAATCATTCAAAAATGGTTGTCCTTTAATTTCTTCTTTATTACCTTATTGTGAAAAGAAACAACCTTTAGAAAAATATAAATTAGAATATACTGAAGGTGATCCATATTTAATTGGCTCTCCTAAATTATATTCTCATTGTCTTTTAGAACGTATTATTGAAGAATTAGGTCTTGTTGAATTATTTAGAGGATATAAGAGTATTTATAATATCGAATATGATTTGTTAGGTTTTGTTAGATTATTAATTTATGGAAGAATATTAAATCCAGCTTCTAAAATAGCGACTGTATCTCAAAATGATGATTATTATAATCCTATAATTACTAATCCATATGAATATAATGTATATGATACCTTAGATTTTATATATAAATATCGTAAAACTATATTTAATAAATTAAATAAGGTGATGATTAACAAATTTAATCGTAAATCAGATTTAGTATTTTATGATGTTACTAACTTCTACTTTGAGACTGAAGATCCTGATGATGAAGATGGTATTAGACAAATGGGAGTTAGTAAGAAAAATAGAAAACTACCTATTGTTCAAATGGGTATCTTTATGGATGAAAATGGATTTCCAATTTCAATCGAAATGTTTAAAGGTAACACATTAGATCATCAAACTGTTACTACAGCCTTAAAATCCAGTGTGGATGAAATGAACTTTAAACGTTTTATATTTATTGGTGATAGAGGTATGACTAATTATCCAAATCTATTACATATTACTTCTTTAGGTAATGGTTATGTTGTTAGTAAAAGTATTTTAAAAAGCACTAAAAAGGATAAACAATGGTTAGTTGATGATAAAGGTTATATTTATTTAAATGAAGGATTTAAATATAAATCTAGAATTATTCATAAGAAAGTCAAAGATGAATACGGAACTGAACATGAAATAACTGAAAAGGAAGTTGTATATTGGTCTAAAAAATTTGAAGAAAGACAAAAACACGAAAATAAATCTTTCTTAGAATTCATTGAAAAACTGAAAACATCACCTGAAAACTTTAGAATTTCCAAATCACGATCTAAAGATTTAAAGAAATTCTTAAAGAAAGATGTAGAAAATATTGATACTGGTGAAGTTATAGATTCTACTAAGCTAAAAGCTATGTTAGATGAAGAAAAAATAAATGCCTTTAATTCATTGATGGGATATTATAAAATTGTTACTTCTGAACTTAATATGCCTGATATTGAAGTGATAGATAAATATCATGGCCTATCTCAAATTGAAGATCAATTTAGAATAATGAAAGGAAATTTAGATACCAGACCAATTTTCGTTAGAACTAAAGAACATATTAACGCTCATTTAATTATTTGCTTTATATCTCTTCTAATCTTAAGAATAATCCAATATAAAATAAAACAAACTGATAATTTTAGAATTGACAATGATAAAAACTGGCAAGAAGGTATGACCGCAGAAAGAATTATTATGGCATTAAACAAATGGACTGTCGATAAAATGAACGATGAATATTATCGTTTCAATAATATTAATGATAAAGATTTATCTATTATACTTAAGGCCTTTGATATTCAACTCCCTGCAAAATTATACAAAAGAGCCGAATTAAGAAACATAAAAGTTAATATAAAAATATAGTGATGCGTATAAATGTGCGTACATAAAAATAAAAAAGAAAAAATAGGGCTATAATACAAAAAATCCAGTAATTACGCGATAATTTACTGGATTTCTTTCTTTATTAACTGGCAAACTCGGGTTATAACATACTAAATTTAAAAAGAAAGCATTAAAATTAGTTTTTAAAAAACTTTTATATCAAAAAATACTTTGTAAAAACAATACATATATATTATAATTAAAAATAATATATATAAAATTTAGGAGGATCGATATGCAA
>JBGVRA010000037.1:0-3458 GCA_045127955.1 Anaeroplasmataceae bacterium | reverse complement strand
TATTTAATTTCAGTAAAACTTTTTCTTCCTTTTGGTTCGTAATATGCTTCAAATGTTCTTCCGTCTAACATTGTAAATTTCATTGTTTCACTAACTACTGCATAATCCCAATCATCATTGAAAGCGTATCTTATAGAATTTCTATCTACTTTAACATAAGCATTTCCATAAACTTCATGTAAACTATCATTTACAAATTTTTGAAAACCTTTAGTAGCAAATGAATGATTTTTATTTCTTAACATATTAATCAACCTCTTTCTTATTTTTAATTTTCCTTACATTATATTATATGTAAGTTTTTCTTTTTTATACTGATTATTTTTAATTATTTTCTATTTTTTTAAAACAATTAATTATAATCAATATTAATTAATTTTTATTACAATATTATTATAGTATTTATTCATGAAAAAATCAACCTTATTTAGGTTGATTTTCTTTATTTTCTTTAATTGTTTCTTTTAATTGTTCAATCATATCATCAATCAACTGTAAATCTTCCATTAACATTTCAATTTCGTGTGATAACCTATCTTGTTGTTGCTGTGTATAAGAAACTACTTCTTCCGTATGTACTGCAACTAGTTCAAATACTTTTAACATCTTTAATGCGTATAATTTTAATAACTGTTTATATTCATTCATTAATATCATCCTTTCTACCAGCGTATAATCAAGTTATCTAATGATAATTCTTTATCTCGCATAATGTGTTGTAATGCTAAACTTCTATCGTTATATGTTGAAACTTCAAGAATACCACTTGAATTAAGGTTAGCAATAATATATCTATGTCCACTATTTGCTGCATTTGTTAATACTTTATAATCAATTAAAAATTGGTCGTCAAAGTCTTCATCAATTTTTAATGCTTCATGTATTTTTACTAATAATTCTGCAACTTCAAAATTTCTAAATTCTCCAGTTTCCCAACGTTTTTCAATCATTTCAATTGTATCAGACATTTTATTAATAAAACCTACAACCCTTGTATATAACATGGTACATAATGAAACTGCTAACAAATCGTAATTTTGTGTTTGGTCATACGTTGTTTTAAATAAATCCATAACATATTCTAATTCATGTAAATCTTCTTCATATGTATCAAATTCATCATTATTTAATGTAACACATAATGGAATTGAAAATAGTGCTTCATTTAATACTGCAACTGATTCTAAATCTGCTTTATAACGTTCTCCAAGAAGGGTATGGGTTTCTTCCACACCCTTTTCCCGGATTTCGTTCATACAAATTTTAATTAATTCATTAAACTCATGTTTTTCTTCTTTATTATCAACTTTTTTACTGAACTCTAAAATACTCATCTAATCACTCCTTATACACGTGCAATATAGTAACTAGTTTCTCCAACAATTATTCTAGTAAAATCTTTTGGTTTTAAAAATGTTTCTTCACTTGTTATTTCTTCAAATGCTTCTTTAGCGTTGAATACAAAGTAAGCCTCGTCATTTAACGTAATATAAGGTGTTGCTAACACACTTCTAATTTCCACCAATAATTTTAAAAACTCCTCGTCTTTTCTTAATTCAAACATTTTAAATTCCTCCCGTTTTATTTTTGTTTTACACTATTATTATAGTATAAGATTGGAAGTTTTTCAACCTCCAAATACAAAAGCAAATACTAATAATCCTAAAACAACAACTGAAACAACTACGTCTTTAATTAGTTCATCATGTTTATTCATTTTTATCTTCCTCTCCTAATACTAATTCTTTGAAATATGGTAACGTTTCACACCAATTACAAAATACAACCCATTCAGGTAATCTGTGGTTTTTACGTTGATTGTAAATTGTTTTTAACTGTAAATAATTTGTAGTCATTTCAGCAGTTAATTGGAAACCACATGGATTACTATATAATAGTTCTAAATATTTTTCTGGTGTTGGATTTTCGTTGTATTCTTTTTGTTTTTCCTTCATAATTTCAATAATTCTTGGGTCTACATATTTAATATATTGTCCATCTAAATCAAATTTACTAATTCTGTGCATTGTACTTTGACTTGAAACAAAATCAATAAAGTGGTATCTTTGTAATTCTACTGATGCTTTAACCGTCCATGTCAAATCAAATACTACTAAAATTCCTTTTAAGAAACAGTCATGTCCTGAACCTGGTTTAGCTTGTCCTAAAGCGTAAGTTCTTTTAACTACATCTTCAGTTGGTTTCTTGTTGTCAATAGCCATTGGAAACTTACTACCACGAACTGCATTAGCTAGGTTGTAGACTCTTGCGTTGCTTACTAATTCTTGTCCATCTAGTTCTATACCCTGCACTTCAATGTAATTCATATAACCTCTCCTTATTTCCATTTAATAATAGTTGTACCCATAATACCTTTTCTTACAGTATAACCTGCTAGAGTTAAATCTTCCTTAACCAATCTAGGTAAATCCTTATTATTAACAATAATGTAATCAACTCCAGCTAACATAGCTTTTTTGATGTCTCTATTAATTCTACGTCGCGCTTTACCTAAACTATATTCTTTTTCCTCTTGAATTTGATTTAATAATTCCTCAGGTGTCATAATTTTCATTTGTATCATCCTCCTCAATATTATTATAGTAAAAGATAGGGGGTTTTTTCAACCCCTATTTTTTAATTCTATGGATTAATTTTAATACAATATGAACAACGACCATTACAATCATTGCTACTGCAATTTGACTAATATTTGGTAATAAACTTGGTGCTAGGAAGAATGCTGAAAGTCCTAAAATAACCACGAGCATATCATTATCATCTTTAATTTTGATTTCACCAATTTTACTTGCGGCAACTAAACTAAACAAATATAATAACATTCCTGCTAACGCTGGTTTTGGAATTAAACTAATTACATAGTTTACTGGTGGAATAAAACTCATGGCAATAAATAATAAACCTGCTACAATAATTGCTAATGGATGTGCATATTTTGTAGCACGTACATAAGCACAGCTTTCTGAATAAGTAGTTACTGACATACCACCAAATAAACCGGCAATAATACTAGCAATACCGTTACCCATAATAACTTTATGTGGTTCGTATTTATTTCCAGTTACGTCTGCTGCTAATTTACTGTCACCTAATGCTTCTGTTGCTAAAGCAAAGAAAATTAAACTTGCACTCAATGTTGTTAAATTAAATGCTGGCATAATAAATTGTGGAATAAATGTTGTACTACCAGTTGAACCAAGACCAAACATAAATGCATGAACAATAGTACCTGCTACAATACCTAAAGGAAATGCTACTTGTTTTGTACGTTTAAATTGATTGAACAAAGCAATACCAATAATAGTTGCTATTCCAGTTAATGGTGCTTCCATTACTAGTCCAACACCAATACCAATTAAATTTAATGCAATGAACATTACTGCTAAATTAAGAATTAATGGTGTAAATATTTTTAAAACTTGTGGCTTCCATCTAAT
>JBGVRA010000036.1:0-35689 GCA_045127955.1 Anaeroplasmataceae bacterium | reverse complement strand
TCCTTGAATCTTACATGAAAACACAGTGATGATTTGAACTAAATCTTCAACTAATTCTTGATCCTGAGTCTTATCAATCTTATCTAACACTTCAATACTTACATTATTAAGTTTGGCGAAATGTTCTACAAGTTCAAATCCAAATCTTAATAATCTATCTTTATATAGTACTACTATTAAATCAACTTCTTTTTTATTGATTTTTTCTATTAATTTTAATAGGCCTGGCTTATTATAATTAATATCAGAACCAACATCAGTAATAATATCAAATGTTTCATATTTATTAGATAAATATTCTTTAATATTATCTACTTGTCTTTCTAAATCATCTACTTGTTTTTCACTTGATACTCTAGCATAACCTATAACATTTAGATTCTTTTTTGTTTTTCTTTCTTGAGTATAGGCAAGTATAGATTCTTCAGAATAATATCTATAACCATTACTTTTAACATATGCAGGTTTTAATTTGCCTTCTTTATCCCAATTTCTTAAAGTTTGAGCAGTAACTCCTAATATTTGAGTTACTGTTTTAGATGAATAATATTTCATAATAAAAAACTCCTTAAACTATAATATATTTTCATTATATCATAGTTTTATGGAGTTTTATAGTATTAACTATACTGTTTTAAAACCTTTCTTTATTAATGAAGAAATTAAGCGTTGAACACTTTTTTCTGATTTGTTTATTCTTATTGCTAACTCTGATTTACTAATGTTATCATTATTTTTTTTAAATTAAAAATTAGTTGTTCACCCTCACTTAGTTCTTCGTTTATATGGACATTTAAGTGGACATTTGTCCTAATAAATTCAAAGAACAAACCATAAGAAAAATCACCACTTAATTATATGCAAGTGGTGATTTTAACATTTGAAATCAAGTTATAAACTATCAAACAAATAAATATATTATTATTTAAATATTTTTAATTACTCCCGCAAACACAGTAAATCCATATCTATCTGTAATTGTAAAACCAAATGCTCTATCTACAATAAAATCATAGTAGACATCTACATACTCACCAGGCCCTGGGGCTCCTGCACCTGGAATTACAGTTGCTGCTGCACCCTCAATACCTTTTTTATTCACTGTTAGACTGCATTTATGAATAACACCTGTACAATATGCTTCTTCTGTTAAATTACTAAAATCACAAGAATATTTATTAAATAATGAATTAATCCTAAAATCCTCAATTAACACTGATTTAATATCATCATCAAAACCACCTTTAAATTCAGGGAAGAAACAACGAGTATGGTTATTTTCTTTTCTTTCGTGATCTACTTCTAAATAATCAGCATTTTTAATTGTTTTTAAATTTTCATATGTGAAAATATCATCTACAGAATATCCTTCTTTAGGAACAATAAAATTAATAGTATAGTTATGTTCTGTTTTAGTAAAGAAATGACTAAATGTATCTTCTTCATAGGCTTTTCCGTTATTGTAATATCCCATTAAAAGTTTAAGATTTGTAGTACTAGAATCATAATTAGTAAAATTATATTTCTCAGCTGTAAAACTTAAATCATTACCATAATAATTCCAAATTTCTTTTAAGTAATATGTATTTACTAAAACAAAAATAGTTTCAGAATCTAAATTTAAATTTCCATCAATAAGCCCTTTAGTTTTTTCATTTAAATAATCGCTTAAAGCCTTATTAGCTTTTCTATTATTATTCTTAAACGGAACATAATATGAGTCAGCATTATAATTTTTAGATAAACTATCTAATCCTGTTTGTTTTAATTCTATATTATCATCAATCCAAATACTATTAGATAACTTAGAAAATGCTGTAACCTTAGACTCATCAAATAAACCATATGCAGTATATTCATTATTCATACAAGAATAAATATAGGAAGTATACTTTATGACTTCTTCATAAGTAACACCTACTGCATTTAACATTTCATCTCTAGTTTCATTATTTGCACATTCAATAGCCATAGCTAATGCCATATAAATAGATATTGGCGAGATAACATAATTTTCCTTACTTTTTTTATAAACTTTTGATGTTAAATTAGCTGAAAATAATTCTACTTTCTCTTTAAAATTTTTAAATTCTTCATTTGAAGTTTGACTGTAAGATAATGTTATTTTTTCTTCTGCATCTTTAATTCTATAATTATCGTGAGAATTCTTACAAGACATTAAAGAAAATGTTAATAAAATACCTATACAAAACATCATTATTTTTTTCATAGTTTCACCTTCTTCAACTAATATAACGAATAAGTCTTTACTTTTTTCTACCAGAAATAATTAATTCTTCTTCCATTTCTTTAGGATTTTTTATTGCATAATCTTGGTGATATTCTTCTGCCATATAAAATGTCACCTCATCTAATACTTGCACATATGTAGGTGTTTTATATTCAGCTTCTAATTTTTGTAATCTTTTTCTAACTTTATTTTTTTCTTCTTCAACGCTAGTAAATACAGCGCAAGTATAATTAAAACCACGATCAATAAACTGTCCTTCACCATCAAAAGGATCAATAGTATCAAAATAAATATCTAGTAACTCATCATATGATATAACATTAGGATCGTATACAATTTTAATTGTTTCTCGATGTGTTGTTTTATGGGCTTTAACTTCTTCATATGTAGGATTAACTTCTAAACCACCAGCATAACCACTAAAAACACTTATTACTCCATCATATTCATAATAAGGTTTGGCCATACACCAAAAACATCCACCAGCAAACATAATACTCTTATATTGGTTCATACCACTACTTCCTAGATTCATTATAGAAATACTCTATAATTTCTTTTCTTTTAACTATTCCAATATAAACACCTCTATCATCTAAGATTGGAATAAAGTTTTGATTCATAGCCAACTTAAAAATTTCTTCATCTGTACAACTAATATTTAATGATTCATATGGTCTATACTTAACAATATCACTTATTTTAGTATCTTCTGCCATACTAATATCAAAATTACAATTGTTTTTAATAAATCTTAATAAATCACCTTCTGATAATGTTGATACAAACTGTCCTTCTTCATTTAATAACGGAATAACAGTAAATTTATGGTAATCCATTTTTTCTAATGCTTGTCTAACTGTGCAATCCCACTGAAGATAAGCGGTTTCGCTTTTTGGCGTTAAAAATAATAATACGTTCATAAAATTTCCTCCATCGTTAATTACAATTTCATTATACAATAAAATATAAAGAGAGTCAAAAAGACTCTCTTAAGAACAAAGCATAAGCTTAATTATTTCTTTATCAGTTTCAACCATACCCTCACTAGCAAGTAATCCAACACTTCTAATAGTATTTTCAACACCCTTTACTACAATACCATCGCCAGCATAAAACTGATTTCCTTCTTTATATAACTTCCATCCCAAAATACCAGCATCAACACTAGATGCAATCTTAGCAGCACACGAAGCTTTCGCTCCATCACAAATTATGCCTGAAACAATAGCAAGCGAATTAACAATAGTATGAGATATCATCTTTAAATCTCCGCCATGTAAATAAGCAATAGCAGCGCCTGCAGCACACCCAGCAGCAACCGCTCCACAATATGCTGAAAGTCTTCCAATTCCTGTTTTAATATGGGTAGTTAATAAATTAGATAACACAAGCGCTCTTAATTTCTTTTCATATGAAACGCCTAGTTCATCTGCATAAACAATAACAGGTACAGAACAAGTAAGACCTTGATTACCACTACCACTATTAATAACGACTGGAAGTTCGCACCCATTCATTCTTGCATCAGATCCTGCTGCAGCATAAGCTTTAGCTTTAACTGAAACATCATTAGGGAAACTCGCAAGTAAAGTTTTACCAATATTAGCCCCATAAGGATTTTTTAATCCTTCTAATGCAATAGCCATATTATTATTCATTTGAAGTTCAATTAAATCCTTAACTTCTTCTAAATCTATATGTTCAGCAAATTCATAAATTTTTTCTACATTTAATATACTTCTATCCGTTAATTTAGATACTGTTTTAGCATCTGTAATTTCTTTTTCTAAAAGAATATCACTGTTTTTCTTAATTAAAACAACATTAATATGATTATCAACAATACGTACTTCAACACTATCGTTGTCTTTAAAAACAAATAAATGAATATCAAAAATAAACTCACTTAAAGATTGTAATATCTCGATTTCATGATGCTTCATATATAAAATACATTCTTCTCTTTGAACTTCACTAACCTTAGATATACACTCTAATTCTAATTCTTTAATACCAGCAACAAGACCAATAGCAACAGCAGTCTTAATTCCTCTTAAACCAAAAGTATTAGGAACCACAACAGATTTAACATTTTTTAATATATTACCAGAAACATAAATTTTAACTTTATCAGGCAAAGAACCCAACATATCTTTAGCAATACTTGCAGCATATGCAATAGCAATAGGTTCAGTACATCCCATAGCTGGTCTTAATTCTTCTTTTAAAATATTAATATACTCATTTTTATATCGCATATACTACCTCAACTCATACATAATAATACCACCAGCAACACTAACATTTAAACTTTCTGTGTTACTCATAGGAATATAAACATTTGGCAATCCTAAAGAATCAACTTCATTAGAAATTCCATTTCCTTCATTACCTAAAATAATAGCTATTTTTAAAGATTTTTCAATATCGTCTAAAGGTAACCCTCTAACAACATTAGTACCATAAACTTTATAATCATTTAGTTTTTTTATAAATTCTACACAATCGCCAAAATGAAAATTAATCTTAAAAATTGCGCCCTGACTAGATCTAATTACCTTATCATTATAAATATCAACAGAACCATTACCTATAAACATAGTATCAAAACCAAAAGCAGCAGCACTTCTCATCAAAGCTCCCATGTTTCCAGGGTCCTGAACACCATCTAAAATAAGAATTTTATTACCTATATTCTTACTTTCCAAATATTTACATAAACCAATTTCTTTTACAACAGTATCTGTATGACAAATTTTTTTCATTACAGATTCACTAACCTGTGTATAACCTTCTTTTTCTTCAATTGAAAAAGCTTCAACTAAAACACCAGCAAGCCTTGCTTCTGTAACTAAGTGAGCTCCTTCAACAACAAATAATTGATTAGCTCTTCTTTGCTTAGAAGCATCTAATTTCGATATTAACTTAACTTTACTATTATCTAAAGAACTAATCATATAAACCACCTTAAATTATTGTTTTCTTAACAAATTTACCCACTAAACCCTTGGCAGGAGCAATAATAATAAATACATTAGGATCAACATCTAAACAAATTTTTTTAGCTCTTGCAAGTTCATAAGAAGTTAATATAATAAACGCATCTTTCTTACTTTGATGAGTATAACCACCCTCAACATTAATTAAAGTTATACCTCTACCTAACTCTAACATTAAACGGTTAGAAATCTCAGTAATATCTTTTGAAATGATATCTAATCTTACATAATTATAAGCAGTATGAATCTTATCAATAACTAATGAAGAAATAATAATTCTAATAAACGTATACATAGAAATTTCCCAAGCATTAGAAATAAATCCACCACCAACAAGGGCAATACCACAATTTAATGTCATAGTAAATACTCCAATAGAAATACCCTTACTAATCGATAAAGCTTGAGCAACAATATCAATACCTCCAGTTGAAGTACCGAATCTTAAAGCAATCCCATTCCCAACACCCGTAATCAAACCACCAATTAACGCAAATAATAATTGATTTTCCATCGCATCTATACCAAAAGTATAAACAGGAATCCAATCCATCATCAAAAGTGATTGCACAATAACTGACAACAATGAATATATTGCAAATCTAATTGAAACCTTTCTCATACCATAAATAAACAAAGGAACATTCAAAACAAAGGTAAAAATACCAAGTGGAATTTCAATACTAGTAATCATTTTAATAATTTGAGATATGATCTGACCAATACCAGTAACACCTGCCGCATATAAACCTGCTGGAGATAAAAACCACATAACACCTAAAGAATAAATTGTAGCTGAAAATAAAACAACACCTACATTAAATGACTCTTCCAATACCATTTTTCTTTTCATAAATACATTCTCCTAAAATCTATATATTTACACCATAATTATAAACCTATTTTCTCCTCAACTCAACAAAAAAGAAAAAAAGAGACTCATAGAGTCTCCTATATTATAAATTACTTACTATTTTTTGATCCCTTTTCGTAAAGCTTCTTAGTCATTTCGCCACCTACTCTACCATTTTCGCTAGCAGTAGCATTTTTACCAGGTTGGATTCCTAACTCAGAAGCAACTTCTTGTTTTAAAGCTTCTGTATCTGTAGTTTGTTTAGCACGTTCAACAGCACGTTTTGTAATGTTTCCACCGATAGAACCATTTTCTTTGGAAGTCTTTGAAGCACCTCTGTTTGAACTAGAACTATTATTCATAGTTTTATTCTTCTTGCTTGCCATGTTTTCACCTCCTCGCAGTAATTATTGTTACCACGAGCGACAATTTTATACAAACAAACTACATATTTTTTAATTCTTTAATAACTTCTCTAACTTCTAAACCAATCATCGATAAATCTAAATCACTATTCATATCAATAGTAATACTATTAGTATTTTCAACAGCTTCATCTACCATAGTAGCATAATCAAAAGACATTTCATATTGTTCACATTTATCAATTTTAGGCGCTGTTGCTGGAGCTTTAGGTACATATACTGTACAACAATCCTCAAAAGGTTTAATTGATAATTCATAACAATCAATATCACGTGAAATCTTAATTATATCTTGTTTATCATAAGTACATAAAGGTCTTAATATTGGATAGTTAGTTACACTATTAATCGTATTCATACTTTGTAAAGTTTGCGATGCTACTTGACCAACAGATTCACCATTAATCAAACAAATACAATTCTTCTTAATTGCAAGTTTAGTAGCTATTCTATACATCATACGACGCATAATAGTTATATTATAACTTTCAGGAATATTATCTAACAATGCCATATGGATTTCCTTAAACGGAACCATATGTAAATTAATTTTATTATTAGGAGCATATTTAGCCATTTTCTTAACTAAATCAACCACTTTTTGAGCTGATTCAATTGAAGTAAGTGGAGTAGATTCAAAATGAATACACTCAATTTCAACACCTTGTTTCATAGCTAAAAATCCTGCAACAGGAGAATCAATTCCACCAGAAAGCATCAACAAACCCTTTCCAGCAACACCAACAGGATATCCACCCATAGCTTTGTATTCATGGTTATATAAATAACAACTATTTCCCTTAACTTCTAAATGTAAAACCATTTTAGGGTTATGCACATCAACATGTAATAATTTATGATTAGCTAAAACATAACCTGCAACATGTTTTGTTATTTCCATTGAAGTAAGTGGATAATTTTTATTTGCTCTTTTAGTTTCAACTTTAAAAGTAACATCTTCTGTTACTAATTCTTTCATTAATTCTAAAGCTACTCTTTTAATCTCATTTAAATCATCACTACATTTAGCTACCAAAGAATAAGAAGAAATACCTGAAACTAAATTTAATCTTTCAATAACTTTATTAACATCTTCTTCTTTTAAATGAATATAAATTCTATCATGTTGATTTTCTATTTCAACATTTAGCCCTTCCATTTTAACATGAACTAAATTATATAGCCTTCTTAAAAAAATCTTTTGGTTCTTCCCCTTTAAAGTTAAATCCCCAAAACGCACTAATATTTGATCATATAGCATATTAAACACCTCGCAAAAGATTATATCATAGAAAAAGAAAAATTGCTTTAAAAAAATATCATATTTAGATATAATATTTTTGAAAACGGAGTGATATTATGACAAACTATAATGAAATAATAAGTATTTTACCAGAATTAATAAAAGATAATGAATATGATATAACAATTCTTGCCAACACATCAGCATTATTATATGAAAAAATAGAAAATATTAATTGGGTTGGATTTTACTTAAATAAAAATGAAACACTACTTCTAGGTCCATTCCAAGGTAAAGTAGCATGCACAAAAATCCCATTTACCAAAGGAGTATGCGGTAAATGTGCAAGAACACAAGAAACCATCTTAGTTTCTAATGTACATGAATTTCCTGGACATATTGCCTGTGATAGTGCTTCAAACAGTGAAATATGTATTCCAATAATAATCAATAATAAGTTTTATGGGCTATTAGATATAGACTCACCTATAGTTAACAGATTTAATGAAGATGATAAGATAAATCTAGAAAAACTTACACAGATAATAACAAATGAATTAGATAAGTCGCTTACGACTTTCAATAAATGTTAATCCAAATTCAGATAACACTAAAAAAATAGTCATACAACAATAGATGAATGCTTCTTTTTCTTGAGGAGCAGGAGCAGCAGAAAACATAAAAGCGGGAATAACATATAATAAAGCAATTATTACTTTTACTACTTTCAACAAAATGAAATCACGTTTGTATAAATGACATAAATATAAAGTTTGTATCAACTTAACAAAAATTACACCACCTAATATAAAAATATGATCATCAAATAAATATCTGATTATCCATAAAAATAATGGAAACAATAACAACAAATATACTTTAACTCTGCTTAATTCTTTATCAACAAAAAACATAGAAACAAGTGCAAATACAAATGAAATATATGTAAATCCTAATTTTAAAATTGTTTCAGATATAAAAATATAAAGTAGAATCATTAAGTATGTTACATTAAATATTTTTTGTTTATTCATAAAATACTCCCTTTGTTATTTATATTTCTAATTGTAAATAGATTGTATATAACCACATACCACTAATGTTTTCTGGAAATTGATTAACAATTCCATCCAAATTTTTAAAATAAAATGAATATGGAACTTCTCCAAATTCAACACTTCTTTGCTTAGAATAATTTTTATTTACACTAACAGATGTAAAATCATTTATATCCACCACTTGATTTAAATAATTTTTATACAAATTATCATCTTTATAAATATAATTAGTTGGACCAAAATAAAATAAATCCTCCGTTTTATTCTTATATGGTGAATCACAAACAAGAGAATATTCCACTATCATATTAAAATCATTATCATAGATTAAATATCCTCCATTTTTAAACTCATATATAAAATATCTATTAAAATACCCACTATCTTTGACATTTTTTCGGCATAAAATTTCTCCACCAATGCCATACACAAAATCATCTATTGCAAAACACTTTATCTTAATATTGACAACCATGAAAAAAAGTAAAAAAATCAATGTAAAAATACCAACTTTTTTCACATTACACACTTCCATATTAACTAATTACTTTATTTTATATTCATCATACTATAAATAAAAAAGAAATACAATATCTTTCAGAACTCAATTAATTCTTATGATTGAACTGTAAGGAACTGTGACCAATCTTGATTAACAAAATTCAAAAAGTAATTGACTAACTATTGTATATTATGATATAATTGTCTAGCGTGGGTAAAAAGCAGCTGTTGTTTTTAGTAGCTCGCATCTTAAAGCCTATATGGCATTGTTAGTAATCTTCGCTGCTTTATGGTGAAAGCATAATTTAAGATGTACTAGTTAAGAATAACTATATTTTACTCCGAATAAAAAACACACAAAATATAGGAGGAATGACAAATGTCAAAATTTACAGGTTCTACTTGGAAAGTTTCTCGTCGTTTAAACTATTCTGTTTCTGAAACAGGTAAAGAATTAATCAAGAGAAAATATGCTCCAGGTCAACACGGCGCTAAGCGCAAAAAATTAAGCGAATATGCTACACAATTACAAGAAAAACAAAAAGTAAGATTCACTTATGGTGTATCTGAAAAGCAATTCAGAAAGACTTTCAACGAAGCTTCTAGACAAGAAGGTAAAACAGGTGTTAACTTTGTTAAGTTATTAGAAGTTCGTTTAGATAACTTAGTTTATCGTCTAGGTTTTGCAGCAACTAGAGCTCAAGCTCGTCAATTAGTTAACCACGGTCATATCGTAGTTGATGGTAAGAAAGTAGATATCCCTTCTTACAGAGTAAAAGTAGGTCAAACTATTTCTTTAAGAGAAACTTCTAAGGGATTAGTTGTTGTTAAGGCAGCTTTAGATGCTAAATTAGTACGTCCTGAATATTTATCTTATGATGAAAACAACATGGTTGGTACTTTAGTAAGAATTCCTGAAAGAGATGAATTCTTATCAGAAATCAACGAACAATTAATTGTCGAATTCTACAACAGATAAAAACTAAGAAAGCCAAATGGCTTTCTTTTTTTTGTAAAAAAAAAGACATTCCGAAGAATGTCTAATTACCAAATAACAACACGTTTTTCTGGAGCAATATACATTTGATCTGTTTCTTTAACATCAAAAGTCTTATACCACTCATCGAAGTTTCTAGGTGGCATATTTGCACGTAAAACACTAGGTCCATGAACATCTAAATTAAGAAGTAATTGTAAATATTCAGCTTTTGCTTTCAAACACCAAACCTTAGCCCAGTTTGTGAAATATTCTTCATATGATGAATTTTCTGTTTTACCCATAATTTCTAAAGTTACAGCCATACCACCATTATCAGCCATATTTTCGCTAACAATAAATCTACCATTAACTTTTCCCCATGGAAGCTCAATACCATCAAATTGTTCAACCATAGCTTCTATTTTTGATTCAAATCTCTTAGTATCTTCTTCTTTCCACCAGTTATTAATGTTACCAAATTCATCACACTTAGCACCATTACTATCAAACGCATGAGAAATTTCATGACCAATAACAGCCCCAATACCACCTAAATTTTCACTTCTTGTTTGATTAATAGAATAAAATGGAGCTTGTAAAATAGCTGCAGGGAAAGTAATATCATTAACAAATGGGTCATAACAAGCATTAACCATATGACCAGGCATTGCCCATTTTTCTGGGTTTGTTGGTTCTTTTAACTTAGATAAATTATTTAAAATCTTAATTTGTTCTAGCTCACCAACAACATCATATAATGAACCATCACTATATACCAACTTATCATAAATAGGTAATACCTTATCTGGATAACCCATCTTAACACCCATTCTAGATAATTTTAAGATTGCTTTTTCTTTAGTAGATTCTTCTAAAATATCATTATTTTGAATTCTAGTTTTATAAGTATCAATGATTTGATATACAATTTCTGTAATATCTTTCTTAGCTTCACTACCAAAATACTTTTCACCATAATATAAACCAACAGGTTCAGAATACATACTTGATGCTAATTGATAAGCGAATTTATGAATTGGAGTATTTGCTGGAATTCCGGCAATACTACGATAATAAAGACTACCTAAATCTCTTAATTCTTCTGTTAATAAAGAACATGCATTAATAAATCCATTTACAAATGCCCAGTGTTTATATAATTCAAAATTGTCAGCATTAAACACCTTAGTGAAGTTTTCTAAATATCTAGGTTCAGAAACAATAATTACTTCTGGAACAAATCCAAATAAATCATTTAAGATAGCTTTAAAATCTAAGGTAGTTACTAAATTAGAAACATCATTAATAGATGTAGGGTTATACATACTAATATATTCAGACCATTCTTCACTAGTTTTCACTAAGTTTCCTAACATATTATCAAATTCTAAAGTATCTGCAAGATATTTTTCTTGATCTTCTGCACTTAATCCACTATTAGCTAAAATAGCCTTAGCAACATTAATCCAAATACCCATAATCATTTCTTTTTGAGCAGCCATTTCAGGTTTATAATATGAAGCATCTGGTAAAATAACTCCCGGACCTTGGATATAAACAGCATGTTGCTTAGTGTTTTTCATATCAGTATCTACCATAATCTTTAATGGTAGAGAAATTCCTTTTAACATTAAAGATTTATATTCTTTGTTAAAATCCTCTAAACTATTTAAACTATTAATAATTTCTAAATTATTTAAAGCAGGTTTAACTCCATATTCTGCCTTTTTAGCAGCATCTTTAGCAAGAACAAATAAATCACATGCTCTTTTTAAATAATCATTTGGATAATTATTATTTAATGACATTTCTTCAAATTCATTAATCATAATCTTTTCAACATCTTCAGCTAAAGTTTGAAATCCTCCAGCACATGGCTTATCATCAGGAATAACTAACTCATCTAATTTTTCTTGATTTACATAAGTATATAAATCATCTTGTATTCTTGGTTTACTCATCTTTTTTCTCTCCTTATACATTAATCTTCAATAGTAACTTTAGGTTTACGTAATCCACCAAATAAAGTTTCAACAACTGGAATAGTTAAAAACACAATCCAGCCTGGATGCCATAATTTCCAACCTATTCCCATAATAATATATGCTATAACACATAAAACACTATATAATCCAATAAAACCTCTTACATTTAATAACATCGGTACAATCGGAATCGCAACAAACACAATCCATCCCGGATGCCAAGCATCCTTTAAAAATCCTAACAATAAAAATATAATAAGACAAATCATTGGTGTTGCAGCAATAATTCTTTTTTTAAACGACATGAAAAATCCCTCCTTATAACCTAATTATAATACAATATATCATATTTGTCACGCAACCAAGCGTAGCAAAACAAAAAAAGTGGAGCTAAATAGTTCCACTTTAATTATTAAATATTACTTTGCAGCTGCTTGGCAAAGTTCAACAAAGCTATCAGCCTTTAATGAAGCTCCACCAACTAAACCACCATCAATATTAGGTTGTGCCATTAATTCATTAACACTCTTAGTAGAAACAGAACCACCATATAAAATACGGATTTCTTCTGCTGCCTTAACTGAATATAACTTTTCGATTAATGATCTAATATAACCACAAGCTTCATCAGCCATTTCTGGAGATGCAACTCTACCTGTACCAATTGCCCAAATTGGTTCATATGCAACAATAATAGAATTTAAACTTTCTTCTGCAATTCCTTCAAAAGCCTTAGCAATTTGAACATCTAAAACTTGATGAGTTGTTCCATTTTCTCTTTCTTCTAAAGATTCACCACAGCAAATAATAGGTTTTAATTCATGAGCTAAAGCAGCCTTAACCTTTAAATTTACTGTTTCATCTGTTTCAGCAAACATTGCTCTTCTTTCACTATGTCCTAAAATAACATATTCAACACCTGTAGAAGTTAACATAACAGGAGAAATTTCACCTGTATAAGCACCACTTTCAGCAAAATGCATATTTTGAGCACCAATGCGAAGGTTGTCGCCTTGTCTTTTTACTAAATCACGAAGTATGATTGCTGGAGCACAAACGATTGAATCAACCTTATCAACTGAAGGTAATTTATCACTAACTGCATAAATGAATTGTAAAGCCTCATCACGAGTCTTATTCATTTTCCAGTTTCCAGCCATTACTGGTTTTCTCATTTTAATCTTTCCGCCTTACTAATTATTTTTCAAGGATAGAAGCAATATCTGCAATAGCTTCTAAAGCTTGGTCCCCTGTAGCTTCAATAATTAAATTTTCACCACTTGGAACAGCTAAAGACATTAATCCTAAAATAGATTTAACATCAATAGTCTTATCTTTATAATGAACCTTAACATCTACCATATATTTAGATGCAGCCTTAACAATCTCTGCAGCCAAGCTTGCATGTAAACCAACTGTACTTTTTACTACAACTTGTCTTTGCATATCTATATTCCCTTTCTTTTTTTGTATTACTTTTCGTCAACGCAAGCAATACCAGGTAATGTCTTACCTTCTAAGTATTCTAAAGAAGCTCCTCCACCAGTAGAGATATGAGAAACTTTATCTGCATAACCTAATTGTTCTGCAGCAGCAGCTGAATCACCACCACCGATGATTGTATTAGCACCTTCTAAGTTAGCTAATAATTCACAAACACCAATAGTACCAACCGCATAATTCTTCATTTCGAACACACCCATAGGTCCGTTCCATACAACAGTCTTAGCACCTGCTAATTCTTTAGCAAATAATTCTAAAGTCTTAGGACCGATATCTAATCCCATTTCATTTTCAGCTGTTTCATCAATTGACTTAGCTGTACCAGGAACATCTGCAAATTCAGTAGTTACAACATGGTCAACAGGTAAAACTAACTTACCTTGTGCTTTAGCTAATAATTCCTTAGCTAATTCAACCTTATCGTCTTCACACTTAGATACACCAATATTCTTACCTAAAGCTTTGAAGAAAGTATAAGACATAGCACCACCGATTAAAACCTTATCAGCTTTTTCTAATAATGCTTCAATAACACCAATCTTATCAGAAACCTTAGCACCACCTAAGATAGCAACATAAGGACGAACTGGTTCATCAACAGCACCACCGATATACTTAATTTCTTTTTCTAATAAGAAACCAGCTGCAGTTTCACTAACATTAGCAGCAATACCAACGTTAGAAGCTGCTGCACGGTGAGCAGTACCGAATGCATCATTAACGAATACTTCACCTAAAGAAGCCCAATACTTACCTAATTCAGGATCGTTCTTAGATTCTTTCTTACCTTCTAAATCTTCATATCTAGTATTTTGGAACATTAAAATTTCGCCTTCACCTAAAGAAGCTGCTGCTGCTTCTAATTCAGCACCTCTTGTAGCATTAACAAACTTAACTTCTTTGTTTAATAACTCAGAAAGTCTCTTAGCAACTGGAGTTAAGTCGTTTTTAGCAAAATCTTCTTCTGTCTTAATACGTCCTAGATGTGAGAAAACAATTGCCTTACCACCATTATTAATTACATATTCAATAGTAGGTAATGCAGCACGGATACGAGTATCATCAGTGATAACTCCACCCTTCATAGGAACATTAAAGTCTACTCTAATTAGAACTTTTTTTCCTTTAACTTGTAAATCTGAAACTATTTTTTTAGCCATATTTAATATATCCTCCGAAATAAAGCTATTTTTGCATCTATAATTATACCACTATAATTAAAACTTTTCAAATACTGATTGTTGAAAACGCATACCATACTAATAATAACAATAAAAAGGCTATTAATATTATATAAATATTAAAATATCTTCTATATCCATACTTAATTAATACCTTATTTACTTTATAAAACTTTCTTTCATATGAATATATCCCAATAAATACTAAAATACATAAACCAAGCAAAAGCATATTACCACCATATTATTATATGCAAACTATGAATATCGTTTAATATAATACTCGTTATAATATTTAGGTTTATGATAATGGTCAAATAATATTTTTTTAGCATAAACATTACCAAGCTTAAAAGAAATTTCTAATAATCTAATAATATTATTTAAAGAATTATCTTCTAATAACCCAACACCACTATATTCATAAAGTTTATATCCACTATCAGCTTGATAATAACAAGTTAAATATAAATCAAATAAAACATATCTAATATCATCATTTTTATTAATTTGATAATATTTCAAAAATGATTTTTTCTTAAAATAAAAAATCCCCTGCAATAAATAAAAATAATAATTAGGATGATTAACATTTAAATAATTTTCTTTTATTTTATTAAATAATTCTCTTTCTTTTATATACCTTAACTCATCAAGAGTCTTAACATAAACATCAAAAGATTTATCATAATAAATATCTTTTAACATATCAGGAATATAAACAATAGGATATTTATACTTTTTTAAAAAATCATTATAAATATCACTATATATAAAATCTAAGTAATAAAACTTACCACTAACACCAGATATAACAGAAACATAATTCTTTTTATTAGTAACATAATGAATCTTATAAACTTTTTCTAAATAAAATTCTTTATCCAATATCTCAAACTCACGAATAGGAGTAATATCAATCTTATTTTTCTTATCAGTTAAAATGACCTTATGTCTTTGACAAATAGAATCAATACACCTTTCATTAAAAGCATTAATAAATTCATTATCTAATTTATCTATATCTTCTTTATTAAAAATGAATAAATCATCTAGCCCACTAACTTCTTGATAATTATTTCTTTTAAGTCCATTAAATAAAAACATTCCCGAAGGATAATCAATTTCAACATCAATCTTACCATCAATATTTTTCTTATCAACTAAAACATAATACTCTAAATCCCTAACTTTGCCATACATAAAACAATACAAATAAAACCCTTCTTCTACGCTAATTAATTCATCATTAATCTCATTTATGAATTTAGAGGATTTAACAATCTTATCTTTATATATTTTTATTATTTCATCTTTATTTATTCTTTCATTTAATAATCTATATCTATCCAAAAAAAATCACCTATATAATCTTATGAAAATAAACATTAAAAAATGTGAGGCCTTAGGTCTCACATTTTACATATTAACTTGCTTTAACAAAATTTTTAATAACAGCTTTATTTCTATTTATTTTTACATCAAGTTCAAACTTACAATCAACTAAATACAAAGAATCTCGACTAGGTTGACCCAATCTTTCATAATCATTAGGAAAAATAACATAATCCATCTCTGATGTATCATCTCTAATAACACCAACTAACATTAATTGATTATTCTTGGTAGTTATTTGTTTAATTTGTTCAAAACACACTAACACCTTATTATACTTTTGATTTGAATCTCCTAATTTAGATGCCTTAAAATATGCCAACTTCTTCTCATAATCTATAAATAAATTATAAGTAATATTATATCCTAAATACTCTAATTCCTTAGCTTTTAAAAACTTAAATTCGTATTCACTCTTATCTACAATTTGATCTTCTAAGTGTTTAGCAAAAATATCGTTATAACTTTCTTTCGAATCAATCATCTGTTTTTTAGTTAAACCAAAAATATCTAATGCCCCTGCATATATTAATGCTTCTAACGTACTAACACCGATAAAATTACATCTAACTTTAAAATCTTTAAAATCCTTAAATAAACCATTTTTATTACGTTCTAATATAATCTGATTAGCTGTTTGATAACCAATAGAATGGATTGCTTGTAAAGGCATAAATAATCCTACTTTAGTTACCTCAAAAATCGTAGTAGAAATATTAATATTAGGCTTAAATGTAGCTACACCATATTTTTTAGCATACCTAATATAACTAATCATAGTGTCAGTAGACCCAATGACATTATTTAAGATATTGGACATAAAAACATTAAAATAATGTGCTTTTAAATATGTCATTTGATAAGATAAAAGACCATAAGCAACAGAGTGAGATTTATTAAAACCATAATTAGCAAATTTTAAGATATAATTATATATTTCATTTGCCATTTTACTATCAAATCCACGCTTTAAAGCCCCTGTAATGAACTTTTCTTTCAAGCTAATCAACTTATCTTCATTCTTCTTAGAAACAGCCCTACGAAGCAAATCTGCTTCTCCTAAACTAAAGCCGGCAACAACATTACTAATTTGCATAATTTGTTCTTGATAAACAATAATACCATACGTACCTTTTAAAATTGGTTCTAACACAGGATGTAAATAACTAAACGGTTTACCGTGACGTCTAGCTACAAACTCATCAATATTATCCATCGGTCCAGGTCTATAAAGAGCTAACACCGCAACCAAATCATCAAAATTTTCAGGTTTTAAATTTAATAAGACTTTGCGTATACCACTAGATTCCAATTGGAAAATACCTAAGGTATCTGCGTTTTGTAATAACTTAAAAGTCATAGGATCATTTAAAGGTATATTTTTAAGTTTAGAAATATCCATACTAGGAATCTTATCAATAACATTTTTTACAATCGCTAAATTTCTAATACCTAAAAAGTCCATCTTTAACAAACCAATACTTTCTAAATCAGAAGCTTCATATTGAGATTGAAATAAATCATTTATTCCCTTTTGTAAAGGAATAATATCATCTAATTCAATACTACTAATAATTATCCCTGCAGCGTGAGTAGAAATATGACGTGGTAAATTCTCTAAATGTTTAACAATATATAAAAGATTATATACATCTTTTCTTTCTTTAAATTCTTCTAGTAATTTATCGTAGTCGTTTGTTTGTTCAACAAGGCGAATAATTTCATCTAATCTACTAGATTCAATTTTCATAACACGACCTAAATCTCTAATTGAAGATTTAAATAAGAATGTACTATATGCAGAAATATTACAAACATGTTTTTCACCATATAAAGATTTAACATACTGAATTACTTCATCTCTTTTATCATCAGGAAAATCCGTATCAATATCAGGCATTGTAATACGCTCAGGATTTAAAAATCTTTCAAATAACAACCCGTGTTTAATTGGATCAATATCAGTAATTCCTAAACAATACGCCACCAAACTACCCGCAGCACTACCACGACCAGGACCAACCAAAATATCGTGTTTCTTGGCATATAAAATAAAATCCCAAACAATCAAGAAGTAATCATTAAACCCCATTTTATTAATAACTAAAAGTTCATAGTCTAATCTCTTAAGATAGGTCGTACTTCTTTTATTATTTAATCTTTTTTCTAAACCTTTGTAACATAATGCCTTCAAATATTCAAAAGATGTAGCTCCCTTGGTTTTAGGATATTTAGGTAACATTAATTTATCAGTAAATAAATTTAAATTAATTTTATTAACAAATTCTTTTAATTCGTCAGTAATAATCGGATTAAGATCAAAACTATAATCATCAAAATCAGATAATTCTATATTTTTACCACCAATAGATGTTAATGCTTCATAACAAATAGAATCTTTATTTGTTAAATAACAACACTGATGAAGTGGTAATGTTTTAATTTTATCACTACAATATTCTTTTATCTTTTGATTACTATCTAACATATCTAAACGATTAGTAAATGAATATCCTAAATAATAATTAGGTAATTTAGCTAATTGAGTTAATACTCTATCAACTTCACTAAACGCTCTTGCCTTAAAATATCTTTCAATAATAGATTTATTATAAACAGTGATAAATGCTAAATTATTAATATTTAAATCACCTAAAAAATCTAACCCTAAGGTCTTTTCATTTGTATTAAGATACGTAGATAATTTTAAAAGTTCTTTATATCCATTATTATTTAACGCATAAGCCAACATATAAGAATCTTCATTATCTTCATCAACATAACAAAACTCCATGCCAATAATAGGCTTAATCCCATTTTTCAAACAAGCTTGATAAAATTTATAACATCCGTATAAATTAGAATCTGTAATAGATAAAAAAGTAAATCCTTCTTGTTTAGCAGTATTAATGTAATCATTTAAATGAATAGTATTTTGTAACATATTAAATTCTGTTTGACCATATAAAAAACCCTTCATTTAAATCACCACCTTTATCTATTAAATATTTTACCACAACTTATCTAATTTACAAAGATGATTGACTTCTTTTTCTTCTAATAAATTCTATCGTCTTACTTCCAACAAAATATAAACCCATCACACATATCACACCCATTTTCCAATCCATTTCTTTCTTTTCTTCTTCAACAATCGTAACAAACAATGTTTCCGTAGTAGAAAGCCCAGAAGAATTAGTTACAGTAATATAAACAGGATAAGTACCAGAAGTAGAATAGTCAACCCTACTATCATCAATTTGAGTGCTTTCTAAAATTGTAATATCTGATGGATCAACAACATCGATATAATCAGAATAATTAGGTAAGTCTCCTTCTTCTATCTCTATATCCTTTGTATTAACAACAGGAGATTTATTAGATAGTAAATGAACTTGACACGAAACAGTATAAATATTACCATTATCATCATACTTATAATAAATTGTATAAACACCAACTTCATTTACAAGTAAACTAAAATCAACAAAAACCAAATTACTAATATCTTTCTTTCCATCATAAGCTGAATAAATATTATCTAAAAAATTATAATTATTAAAATCAGTCTCATAATCTAACAATAAACTTTCTTGTTTTAAAATAATTTCTGGTTCTGTTTCATCAACAATCCAAACAACAACTTCCATACTAGAAACATTCCCCTGTAAATCACTAAAACTAACCGTTATAACTTGTTTACCCTCAACTAATGTATTTACTTCTTTATATGAAATACTATAACTAACATCACCATCAACATCATCAACAGCCGTAAAATATGAGGCAATATCTTCTTCTTCACCAAGAGGAATAACAATTCCCTTACTATCTCCTAAATACTTAATTCTTGGACCTTCTTCGTCTATGACATTAACCATAAATTTCTTCTTTATTGGATTATATCCATCAGTTGCCATAACATAAGCATCAAAACTACCAACACAAGTATAATCAACCTCATCATCAAGAATCTTAACATCACAATACCCACTATCATCAATAACAGTAATCCAATCTAAATAATTAGGTTTTTCGTTGCCAATTCTATAAGTAATATTATCTAACATATCTATTATTTTAGGAGGTTGTTTATCAACAACATGAAACGTAACTAAAGTTTTATAACCTTGACATTGGCCAGGCTTATAATTAGTTTCACTAACCTTATACCAAACCATATAATCCCCTACTTTAGAAGTATCAACATCAGTTAAAAGATATAACCAATCACCATTATAATTATAAACAATATTAGTATCACTCATTAAATTACCATCACAATATAGTTCTGCCTTAGGTTGATCAATATAATCTAAAATATTAGCATTTAATGGAACCGCTACATAAGTAGTACCCTCATTCCAAACAAACATATAACTTGACGCATAAACATCAATACTAAATAATACTAGTAAACTAAATATAATGATTATTCTTTTCAAAATAATACACCATCCCCAAAGAACTCTAAAAACGCCTTTGCGAAAGGCTTATATCGTCCAAATTCTAAACACAAATAACAAAATTGAATAATAAAGAATAGTTTATCAAAAGTATTATTAGATTTACATACATTAGGAATATAAACTTCAAGAATTTCTTTATATTTATCTTCACTTGAATTTAATGCTAAATAACCAGCGATATTATCATTAAAATCTAATGCTAATTGTTCAGTTAAACTAATATTATGATATAGTTTTCTATATTCACTAGGATTATTTAAATTACAATAAATAAGTTTCATAAATGGTCTTAATAAATCATAATTAACTTCACTCTTTCTTTTATATATACAATCTAAAAGGAAAATTATAGATGTCTTATATGATTCATTATTAATATAGTTAATAAGTCTATTCGTTTCCTCAAACATCTTATTTTTAATATAATAAAGACAAAGGTAATATCTAAATTCATTTACACCCTCAAGTTCCATTTGTTGTAGTAATATATAAATTATCTTTTCCCCATATTTAACAGTTAAAGGATTATTGAGTTTATAATAACATTTAAATAAACACTTATAAATAAGTAAAAGTATTGTTTCATTTTTCTCACCACTAATAGTACACAATAAATTATCAACTGCTTCCATATAATTTTCTTCATAATAAAGTAAAATAGAATAAAATATAATAAATACATTAAGTTCAGCATCACCCATTACATTTAAAAGTTTCAACAACCCATAAGATACTTCACTTGCTTCTTTAATCTTGCTTTGAGAAATATAATAAATAAATTCAATCAATTGCGTCTTATAATTATCAAAAGAAATACACTTAGTATAATAATTAGATATAGTTTCATAATCTTTATTATTATAAGCTATAGCCGCGTTAACAATCATATCTCTCATTTGAAATAATAAATTAACCTTAGGCGAATCCATATTCAATTTTTTACATATTTCTTTTAACATATGTCTATTTGGTTTTAATTGATTCTTTTCTACCTTACATAAATAAGATACAGAACATACATCTCCAGCAATAGAAGATAATGTTTGAGACTGACTAACCCTCCTTCTTTTAATTTCAGCACCAATAAGATTATACACATCATCATCTCTTTGGCTTCTTTTTTCTAATTCTTGTTGTATTAATGTTTTCATTTTCAAGTCCTCCATATTTTCATTTATAATAAATAAGCCTATTATACGCATATTTAACTATAATGAAAATACTTTTTTAATTGATAAAAAAAAGTCGAATTGGTAACTTTTTAGTTTTTATAACAAATTAAGCAAGAAAATGAATAAATTTGTTCACCATTAAAAGAAAAATGACTAGTCTGATATTGAATGCTAATCACTTCTTTCTTATCCTTAATAAAATCATTAACAGCCTTTTCTAAATCTACTTCATGTTCAAAATCAAATAACTTAACTTTCATAATATCACCATCACCAAGTATAAAACAAATAAATGTCAAAATAAAAAGAAAAAAATCCCTAATGGGATTTATATTTACAATATTCTTTAAGTTTACACTCTAAACAACTAGGATTAGCACTTTTACAATGATATCTACCAAATAACAATAATAAATGATGAGCATCTATCCAATCTTCTTTTTTAATATATTTTTTATATTTTTCTTCACATTCTAACACTGTAGAATCTTTTTTAGCAAAACCAAGTCTTATTGCCATTCGGTGTAAGTGAGTATCAACAGGCATTGCAGGAATCCTATACCCTACAGCTAAAACAACACTCGCAGTTTTCCTACCAACACCAGGAAGTTTTTCTAATTCTTCTAATGTATTAGGAACTATGTCGTTATATTCTTCATGTAACATCTTGGACATCAAAATTAAATTTTTAGCTTTAGAATTGGCTAGACCTAAAGATGAAATAATATCTTTAACATCATTAAACTCTGCCTGGCTTAAATCTTTAGGTGTTGGATATTTTTTGAAAAGATTAGGAGTAACTAAATTAACTCTTTTATCCGTAGTTTGAGCAGAAATCATAACCGCACAAATAAGTTCAAAATTATTATTAAAATCTAGTTCACATACAGGATTAGGAATTATTTCTTTTAGAGTTGTTATTATTTTACTTGCAGTAATTTTATTCATAATTAAATCTTATTAAAGAAATCTTTCAATTCTTTATTTCCTTCTTTTTTAGGCATAACAACTGATTTATCAGCTAATTTAGCAGTTAAAGTTCTCATTGTTAAAGCTCTTTTATTTTCTAAAATAGAATTAACTCCTGTAACTATTTCATCATAAGAATAGCGATCTTCTAACATTAAACTTTGTAATATTTCTAGTTCTTGTGATGTTAATACTCTATTCATTTTTTCTGATAAAAATGAATTGGCCTTAGCAATATCATAATCATCAACTTCTTGATTATTTTTATTTATAATTGCTTCTAATTTTTCAAACAATGGCTCAAATGAAACACACTCAGTTCCCCTACCATTATCATATGATAAGTAGATTGCATAAAAACCTCTTTCCATTAATGAAGATAATATTTTATCTACCTTATCAAACGTAATAAGTAAATTATTTTGAAGCTTATCAACAGATAAACTGTTTTCTTTTAAAATACAAATTAATATAACAGCTTCTTCTATAGTAACACCTAAAGCTTTTGTATTTTCAAGTATCATCTTTTCATAATTTAAATAACCTTTTTTAAATAATTCTTCTAGCATTTTTTACCTCCCAAAATAGAGCCTAGCATCTCATTAAACCCTTCTATAAAAGCTTTAGTATCAATTACTTCATGACGTATTATTATCTTTTCATAATCAGAAGAAAAAACAATCTCATGAACAGCGGGTGCTTTAAACATTCTTAAAGATTGAATTTTATCTTCATCAATACCTAAATCATTTGCTAGCATCTTAGCGGTTCCAGATGGTTTATCTTTTTTTGTTGTAGCATGAATTTCAACAAAATCAAATACTTTAAAATCATTACTACATTCTTTTATTAATTTTTCAAATAATAAAATCCCCTTAGCATAATTACAAGACCAAAAAAAGATAGTATTTAATGACTTAGCATATCTTCTTAATTCTTCAATTTCTTCTAATTCATACCCTGTAGTCCCAGATAATATAGGGATTTTTCTATTCATCGCCTCTAATAAAATTTCTTTACTTGATGATGAAGAAAAATCCACTAATACATCTAATTTCTTTATTTTTTCTAAATTAGCATAAGTTAAAACATCTTGATGCTGTTTTAAATCAATACCAATAATATCAAAGGTATCTTTATACATATCATAGATTTTATTACCCATTCTACCACAGATACCTAGTATTCCCATTATCATATTCATCACCATATTATTATATGATGATACTTAATATCTTTCTAGTTAGCTTCCTTAGATAAAGCTTCTTTAGCTGCATTTTGTTCAGCTTCTTTTTTAGTTTTTCCAGAACCTCTACCCATTAAAATTTTATCCATATAAACAACTGCTTCATAATATTTATCATTAGCAGGACCTTCATCCTTAACTATTTCATAATGAAGTGTACGTTTATCAGCTTGAACTTTTTCTTGAAATATCGATTTATAATCTTTTATTTGAGTAACAATTTCATAATAAGGAATAACTACCTTTTCAACCACTTTATATGCAGTCTCAAAATTAGAATCTAAGAAAATAGCCCCCAATACCGCCTCAAAAGCATCAGCGATAATTGCTGGTCTACTTCTACCACCACTATGTTCTTCGCCATTACCTAAAAGCAAATATGAAGCTAAATTAATCTTAGATGCATAAACATTCAATGCCTCTTCACAAACAGCTTTAGCTCGTGTTTTAGATAAAACTCCTTCATCAAGCGCAAGTTTATGATAAAGATTTTGTGACATTGCAAGTTCTAATACAGCATCTCCTAAATATTCTAATCTTTCATTACATTCCATATTATGTTCATTAGCATAAGAAGAGTGTGTTAACGCTAAAATAAGTAAATCTATTTTTTTAAAAGTATATCCTAAAGCTTTTTCAAGTTTAGTATACTTACTCATTTTCATTCTCCTTAGGTAAAGCAGCTACCACCTTATTAATAACATCTGCCTCAACCATTTCCTTAGCTAAACGAATAGCATTATAATATGCCTCAGGATCAGAATTACCATGAGCCTTAACAACCATCTTAGTTAAACCAAATAAAATAGCTCCACCAACTTCTTTGTTACTCATACTCTTTTTAAATCTACTTAAATTCTTTCTCATAAATAAGTAACCAATTTTACCACCTATTGATGACTTAATTTCTCTAGATAACATCTTACCCATATTTTTAGCAGTACCCTCAATAGCCTTCATACAAATATTACCTGTGAAACCATCAGTAACAACAATATCTGTAGGACAGTTAACCATTTCATCAGGCTCAACATTACCCTTAAAATTAATATTAGGCATATTACTCAAATAATTAAAAGCTTCTTTATCAAACTCTCTACCCTTACCAGGTTCAGAGCCAATATTTAATAACCCAACAGTAGGGTTTTCTCTACCAAATAATTCTTTGGCTACAACCCCAGCAAAAATAGCAAAATTACCTAAATGTTCAGGACGTAATTCAACATTAGCACCAACATCTAAAAGCATTCTAGGCTTACCGTCAAAATTAGGAATAAAAGGACATAAAGCTACTCTATCCATTTGTGGTAAACGTCTTACTAATAAATGTGCCCCAACAACAACACATTGAGTTGGACCATTAGTAACACAAGCGTCAGCTTCACCATTTTTACAAGCTTTCATAGCCAAACATAAAGAAGCATCTCTTTGGTTTCTAATTGCCTTAACAGGGTCTTTTTCACCCATTGATAAAGTAACATCAGTATGTACAACTGTAATTCTTTCACTATTTGTTAAAAGGGGTTTAATTTTATTTTCATCCCCGTATAAAGTAAGTTCAATATTTTTAAATTTTTTAACAGCCATCATTGCAGCAGGAACTGTTGTATTAACACCATGATCGCCGCCATTAGCATCAATTGCGATTCTAATCATATAAATTCACCTCTACCTTTAATTTTACCACTTTATAGCCTTAAAAACTAGTTTATTTTAGCTTTTTTAAGCTTTGTGGTATTAATTATTTCTTCCATCTTATCATTTTTAATATTTCCATTTAAAAATAAAGGAACAAATTCTTTACTATCTTCCATTGCACACTTCCAAATAACCGCATCATTAGATGCACTATCAAAATCAATAGCTAAAAATCCACTTTGCTCCTCGCCTAAAAAATCACCAGGACCTCTTAATTTTAAATCTTCTTCTGCTAAAACAAATCCATCATTAGTATTAGCTAAAATATCCAATCTTTTAACATATTCTTTTTTACTAACCAAATAACAATATGATTGGATATCTCCTCTACCTACACGACCGCGCAATTGATGAATTTGCGATAACCCATATCTATCAGCATCTAAAATAACCATTACCGTTGCATTTTTAACATCAACACCAACTTCAATAACTGTAGTAGAAATCAAACAATCAATATCATGATTTTTAAAAGCACTCATTAATTCTTTTTTATCCGCCGATTTCATTTTTCCATGCAATTTTTCTATCCTAACATCTGGTAATAAATTAACAAACATATCGTAAGCTTCATCTATATCAATGTAATCCAAATTTTGGCTTTCTTGAATAAGTGGAACAACAATATATACTTGTTCACCCCTCAATAAGTGTTTTCGTAAAGTTACACCTAACATATTAAGTTCTTCTTCCAAAACAAGTTTAGTAATAACAGGTTTACGATAAGCAGGCATTGTTTTAATTGAAGTTAAATCCAAATCCCCAAATGAAGCTAATCCTAAGGTTCTAGGAATCGGTGTGGCAGTTAAATATAAGGCATCAACACCCTTGAATTTTTCTATTAATTTCTTTCTTTGAACAACTCCAAATCGATGTTGTTCATCAATAACAACCAGTCCTAATTTTTGAAAAAGAACAGGATCTTGAATTAAAGAATGAGTACCAATAATAACATCAATTCTTCCATGTAATAGTTTATATAAAATCTCTGTTTTTTCTTTAGCTTTAGTACTAGATGTTAGTAATGCAACTTGAATGTCAGTATCATCAAATATTTTCTTAAAATTTTCATAATGTTGATACGCTAATATTTCAGTTGGTGCCATAATCGCACTTTGATAACCAGCAGTAAAATTTGCAAAACAAGCAATAAAAGAAACTATACTTTTTCCACACCCAACATCACCTTGAATCAGTCTATTCATCATTTTAGGTGATGATAAATCAGTAAGTATTTGATTAATTGCTTTTGTTTGGTCTATAGTCAAACTATACGGAAGATTATCAATTATATTATCAACATATTCTTCATTATAAAATTTAGGATATTTTTGTTCAAATCCTCTAAATAATCTCAGTGCTTCTAAAGAACAATTATACCAGAAAAAATCTTCATATCTTCGCCTTCTTCTTACCTGAATACAATCTTCTTTAACGGAAGGAAAATGTGCCTTTTCTAATAATTGGTTCATCGATAATAACCTATACTTATCAATCAAATATGAGGGTAGGGTTTCATCTATTGTATAACCTTGTAACAATGCCGACTTAATAGCCCCTTGAATAATTTTATTATTAATATCTTTAATGTTATAATCAACATCTATCTTACACTTAAAAGAATCAAAAAAGATATTTTGTAAAACAAATTCTTTGTTTTCTTTTTTATATCTACCATAACATGTAACTTGCATACCTTTTTGAATTTTAAATTTTAAATAATCACCAGAAAAAATAATACACTTAATTCTTTGAAAATTTGCTATAGCATAAAATATTATACTATTAACATTTCTTCTATATTTAATAAATGCTGGTTTAGAATCAATAATACAACTAAAACAAATCACATCACCACTAAATATATTTTGATTATCTATTTCATAAATATTATATTTTTTAGGAAAAAATAACAATAAATCATCTGGTGTATATATTTCATTAGCATATAATCTAGTAGCTGTTTTTTCTCCAATTTTACTTAAATCAGTTAATTTCATACCCTCACCACCATTTTTTTAAAAAATGGTTGGATTTCTCCAACCATTTAATAACTATTCAACAGCAATAATATAAGAATAAATTTCTTGTTTTCCTTCAATAATTTCAATTTCAACATCAGGATTAATTTCTGCAACAATGTCTTCTAAAGATGCTTTTTCTTCTTCAGTTGCTTCTGTACCACAGAAGAAAGTAACAATTTGACTATCCTCAGTAATACCACTCTTTAACAATGTCACTAAAACTTCCATCTTATCTTCAGTTGAAACAATAATCTTGTCATTAGCAATACCCATAAAATCACCTGAAGAAATTTTTACTCCACCAATTTCAGTATCTCTAATAGAGTATGTTAATTCTCCAGTAAACACATTAGAAACAGCTTCTTTCATGTTTTCTAAATTTGTTTCCATATCTGCCTCAGGATCATAAACCATTAATGAAGCATAACCTTGAGAAATAGATTTAGCTTTTAATACTTGAACATTAGAATCTTCACATAATTCTGCAGCTTGTTTAGCAGCCATAACAACATTACCATTATTTGGAATAATAATAACATTATCAGCATTAACTTCCTTAATAGCTTCTACAAAAGCTTCAGTTGAAGGATTCATAGTTTGTCCACCTTCAATAACATAATCAACACCTAAGTCCTTGAAAGTAGAAATAATACCATCACCAAAACAAGCAGAAATTAACGCAAAATGCTTTCTTGGTTTAGTTTCTACTTTAGGTTCAGCTGGTGCTTGGGCACCACTTGATAATTGAGAATGTTGTAATCTCATATTTTCAATCTTTAATGTAACAAATTCACCATACTTTTGACCATGTTCTAGTGCGCGACCTGGACGATTAGTATGAACGTGAACCTTACAAATGTTTTCATCTTGAACAACAACTAAAGAATCACCTAACATTGATAAAACAGATTTTAATACTCTTTCATCAAAGTTTTCAGGATCTCTTAAATCTAAAATAAATTCAGTACAGTAACCAAATTTAATTTCAACATCTAAGTTTTCAGCAGCCGTACCAGTTGTTTTAACAGCTGACTCATCATTAGCTTCTAAAATCTTGCCATCAAGAGCCATTATCATACCCTTGATAATTTCTAAGAATCCAGCACCACCACTATCAACAACGCCAGCTTCCTTTAAAACAGGTAAAATATTTGGAGTGTTATTTAAAGACACAACTGCAGCATCATGATAATATTGTAATAATTCATTAATTGTCTTAAAACTAGAAATAGCCTTTCTTGTTTCTTCTGCAGCTTCTCTAACAACTGTTAAGATTGTTCCCTCAATTGGTTCCATAACAGCCTTGTAAGCAACCTTACAACCTGATTCTAAACAGTTCATAAAATCTTCAACAGATAATTCATTATGGTCTAAATCCTTCATACCAACAAATAGACCACGGAAAAATTGTGATAAGATAACACCTGAGTTTCCTCTTGCACCCATTAATGTACCACGAGACATAACCTTCGCAACCTCAATAATTGAGCTTGACTCACAAACAGCCATTTCTCTAATACCTGACATAACAGTCATTTGCATGTTTGTTCCTGTATCACCATCTGGAACAGGGAAAACATTAAGTTCATCAATAACCTTATGGTTATTCTTTAAATTGATTGCACCATTCATTACCATCTTTTTAAAAAGCGTAACGTCTATACTTCTAACAGCCATGGTAATCCTCCTAAAAATTATTATATTATTTATATCGTAACGTAGCTTAAGCTACAATTTTTAAACGTAAACGTTTCAATAAAATTAAAATATATCATAAATTAATTATTTTTTTTCTAAAATCATCTCCAAATTTTTAATAAAATGCTCAATTACTATATGATTATAGCATTATTTTGTCAAAAAGTAAAACACATTTTACACTAATTATAAATATACTCTCTAACAATATACCAATTTTTTATCAACTTGTCAAATCAAAAAACTTTTTTTACAAAAATATAAAAAAACCTTGCAAATAAATTCAATTTGAGTTATACTATTAAGGCTTATTGAATTATATTTTATCGTCATAAGGAGGTAAAACTATGGCTAGATGTTATGTAACTGGAAAAACAACAGTAACAGGTAATAAAAGATCACATGCTTTAAATGCTACTCGTCGTACTTGGAAAGCAAATCTTCAAACTGTACGCATCAAAGATGAAAACGGCAACGTTAAGAAAGTTAAAGTTTCTGCTAGAGCTTTAAAGAGCGGCAAAATCGAAAGAGCGTAATTAATTTTAATAACTTATGATTTAAAAATAAAAAATGGCCAGAGAGCCATTTTTTTATTTTATAATTTATTTACTTTTTTTGAAAACATTAATAATCGGTTTTATATATAATAAACTAATTAAAGTAATCGCTAATAAAGCATATCTTAAGATATATGATAACCAACCATTATTTTTATTTAAATAAGGCAACCCTTCTTGCGGTGGAGCAACAGTATACATAAAATTAACTACACTTTTGCCATCATTTAAAATACTATTCAAATAGATAGATCCAAGTCCGAAAACAAACAACAAAGAAAGACAATTTAAATAATCTTTTATATCCCACTTAAGTTCTTTACAACTCATCAATTTCAACGCAAATATTGTTATTGCAGCATGATAACCAAAATACTGTAAAGAAATAACCCAATAACCATTTCTAGAAGAATCTGTAGCTATCAGTATCGCAAATATACCACCAAACAAACAAGATGGCATCATAAATGATTCTAATAATCTTTTTATTCTTTCGTTTTTAGATAAATACAATATAGCTATAAAAATAATTTGAATAGAACACAAATGAAATGGCAAATCAGATTTAGGCAAATACCCATTATAAACTGCTTCATTTTGAACAATATAATAAAATACCTTTGTCACTTCTGATAGAATACCAATAACAAACAAAATTTTAACAACTGTCTTTAGTGATATTTTTCTAGATAATAAATAACCCACCACAATAAAAATCAAACAAACAATCATAATGATAATATGTTTTGTTCCAAATAATTTATTCATTTTTTTCACCCCTACAACTTACTATCATTATAACATGATAAATATATAAAAGATATACTTTTTTTAATTCCAATCCATAACTTTTAATTCAGTGCTAGTCGTTACTAAAAGTTTGCCATCAACTAAGAAAGCACGACAATCATATTGCTTATAATCATAGTCATTATCAATAGTTTTATAAACACTAACTAAATTATCGACATTATTAACATCAATCTTAAAAATCACATACTTATCTAGGCAAACATTAGCTCCTAAATATAGGTAGTTACTATCATTATAAATAAATAATGATTTATGATTCACAAACATTTCTTGATTTAATGAATTACTAATATAATCACATTGATCAAAATAATTATCATAACCAATAATATAATCTTCTCCAATTTGAATAGTCTCTTCTTCATTTACATAAATAGATATTTTAGTATTAATTCTACTATCAGTATAACCTAAACCTAAAATATATTCTTTATCCCCAATAACAAAATTATGTAAATAATTAGAATACCCAGGCGCTTTGTAAATAGATACAATTTGAGGATTTAGTGGATCACTTAAGCTAATTTCATAAAGTGGATCAGTGTTTTCATAAGTAACACAATAACAAATATCTTTATCAAATCTAACTGATTTTATAATTTGTCTTCCAATTCCTATACCTTCATTTAAATAACCAACTCTATTTAAAGTCTCTAAATCAAACACACTAATAGAATTTAATCTTTCTGCTTCTTTTTCGTCATCTGTTGAAACAATCCTTAAATATCCATTATATTCATCCATCGAAAACTGATTTAAAATAGTACCCTCAACTCTCATAATACCTTGAGGATTAAGATTAATATCATACATCATAATAGAAGTAATATCACCATTACAATATCCACTTGAAGCAACATAAAAATTAGAATTAGACATATAAACAACCGCATTGTATCCAGATAAGGTTTGAACCATACTATAACTATAATTTTCTAAATTAATATCAATTATTGAAAAATTATATAAAAGACTACCCAAGTCATCATAATAACAATTTCCATATAAAATATTTTCTTCATATACTCTATTTCTAGTAACCAAATAAACATTATTATCAACTAATCTTGAATCAATATATGCTTCATAATCAAATCTCATTTTTTCAATTAACTCTTTATCAAATTTATAAACAACACACGCCTTATCCCCAAAAGAAACAATATTATTTCCACTCACATATATTTCTTTTCCATTATCTACAGTAGTACTAATAACATTGCCATTTAAATCATAAACAACCAACCTATTATTAGCTAAACTATAAACATATTTTCCATCACATTTAGAAATATCAGCTTCATCAATACCCTTTGTTTGAACGTTAGTACCAAACGAATTACCACCATCTCCTGGAGGTTCTGCTCCCATATTTCCTCCTTTAGCTGCACAGCCAATTTCCATAGTTAAAATAAAAGATAAAAATGATGTTTTTTCTTGATATGTATAATTATGTTTTAGTTTTTGATAATCATTAACACTATCTATTTTATTAAAATCTTTTGAGTTTAATTTAGCTTCTTTAATATCATCAAGTTTAGAATTATATATTAATACACTAATATGATTTCCAATTAATAAAATACCAATAAATAGTATAAATGCATAAAAAACATACCTAAATTTAAACTGCAAATTAAAACTTCTTTTAACTTTTATTTCTTTAAAAGTATCATTATATTCTTTCTTAAGTTCACTTTTAAATTTACTAAATTTCATCTTTAACATCCTCCAATTCTTTTTTTAATTTTTCCTTAGCCTCATAATAAGTTTTATTAACAACCATCTTAGATAAACCTAAAATCTCTGAAATTCTTTTTGTGGTATGACCACATAAAACTTTCATTAAGAACACTTCACGTTCTACCTCATCAAGATGGCGAATGGCATAGTAAAGATAAGGATGCATACTTTTTTCGTTAACTAAAATATCTACTGAATCAGTCATCTTTTCTCTTTTTTTCTTAAGATAGTCGATGGCAAGGTTTTTTGCTATCCTATAAATCCAAGATCTAAAATTAGATTCAGTATAAGTGGCAATATTTTTAGAAACCTTCATATAAGTATCTTGAATTAAATCTTCAACAATATATCTATTAGGAATAACTTGATAGATTGCAAAGCGCACTAATCCCATTGTTTCTGCATAAATATAATCGAATGATTTCTCATTTCCAAATTTAAATTTTAACACTTCTCTTTCCAATCCCATTCTTGCCACCTCACTTAAATAAACGAATAACTCTTTAATTTTTATTATACTTTTTACCAAAAAAAAGAAAATAGATAAACTCTACTTTCTTTAAATAAATTATAATTTCAATATTTTTTGAATTTCTTCTATAGTTAAATTAAAAGAATTAGAAATCAGTTCAACACTTAATCCGTTATTATATAAATTCAATATTGTGTTGTTTCTTCTTTTTTCTTCTTCCTTAAGTTTCATTTCAATTTCTTTGCGTTTAACTTCTTCTTCTTTACGTTTGGCTTCTTCTTCCTTACGTTTGGCTTCTTCTTCTTTTGCTTTAGCATTGGCTTTTTTTATTTTTGCTTCTGCTTTTTTAGCTTTTTCTTTCAAGGCAATTTCTTGACTCATTCTATCCAAATAAGCAGCTTCATCATCTAACATCTTATTATATAATGCTTCATCATTATTAAATTCTTGAATTCTTTGGGCTGTCTTTTTCAAGATATCACCACTTTCTTCATATGTGGTAAAATCATTTGTTGTAATTAATTTTAACCACTTTTTTACTTCTTCATTTTTACAGTTTTCTATATTTTTATACGCAATTGTAATTATCTTAATTCCACTCACTGTATAACCATATCCATTATTTACCGTAAAAGTATCAATACATCTGTCTTTACTGTCAACTGTAAATCCCGTAAAACAAATCACAATGCTCTTTTTCTTAGCATAGTTGGAGCCGTTTTTAAAAACCTATAAAACTCTATAACACTTATAGAATTTCAGTTTTATTCCTCATTCTTCGAGCCCTGAATATTTGTATTGTCATACAAATCTCCAAGTGGTATGTACTCTCCTAAGGCGTCAATTCCGCACAAACGCATGCGTACTAAAAAATATTTAATTGTTATTTATTTATAATTAGCTAAATTAATAGCTGAATTTAAATCTCTATCTATTACTAAATTACAATAATCACATTTATATACTCTATCTTGTATTTTCATTATTTTTATATTTCCACAACAACTACATTTTTTAGTTGATGGATAATATTTATCCGCAATTACTATTTTTGTATTATATTTTCTTATTCTATCAGTTAATATTAATCTAAACTTTCTTAAACTAGCCTCTGTTATATTTTTAGAGGCTTGTTTTTGTTCATATGTCATATCTTCTCTTTTTACTTTACTAGACATTTGTTTTATATATAAATCTTCTAATACTATTGTCTTAGGTGGTTTGAGTAATATATCTGTTATGATTCTATTATGACAATCATCTCTTATATTCATTAATCTTTTATCTATTCTTTTAATTATCCTCTTATTTTTTTTGTAATTATTAGATAATTTATATTTTTTTGAGTTGTTTGGATTACATTTAATATATTTTCTAGATAGAGCTCTTTGTAATCTTTTCTTTCTATTATTTAATCTTTTATATTCTTTTGTCTTAGTCGCTTGTTTATATCTTATATTTTCTGATGTTACTATTTCAGCGTTGTTTAAATCAATGCCAATAACTCTATCATCTGATTCAGCTCTTTTCTTTTTTGGTGCATACTCATCTAAAACACCAACAGTCAAATAGAAGTGCTCACCATCATATGATACTCTAGGATTATAATATTTAACACCTACGGGTATTCTATCTTTTTCAGCTAAGCTTACCCAATTTAATACTTGTCTATTAGATTTTTGATTATTAGCTATTTTTTCTAGTTTAACTTTTTTTGATGTAAATTCTATTTTAAATGGATCAACATAAAATGATTTCTTTTTATCTTTGTATGATTTTCTATTAGGATATTTTGCTAGTTTCTTAAAATATCTAACAAACGAATTATATGTATCTTTTACAGTTTGTTTTAGTGCATCATTACTAACATCATAAAATAATGTATCTAAATGATTATCTATCATTTCTTTTTTGGTCATATTATTTCTTTTAGTTAAAGTTTCTTTATCCTTAATAGACTTTTGAACTGTAAACCATTTTCTAACATCAGCACATGAAGGTATTTTCTCATTATTTTTTAGAAATGAATCTACGTAATCATACACCATATTTTGACATTCAATACATTTATTTAATGTACGTCTTATCTTTGTAGCTTGTTTATTATTTGGATGTATTCTAACCTTAAATGTATACATAGATTTCACCATCTTTCTATATATCCATTATACCATAAAAATACCACAAAATCAATCAAATTATAGAGTTTTATAGTTTTATCAAAATCTATTATATTTTGAATTTATTTGTTAATTTCTTCTAGTTTTTGAGAAAATTCATTCATTAAATCCTTTGTTTTATTCTTTCTTTTTCCTTGAATCTTACATGAAAACACAGTGATGATTTGAACTAAATCTTCAACTAATTCTTGATCCTGAGTCTTATCAATCTTATCTAACACTTCAATACTTACATTATTAAGTTTGGCGAAATGTTCTACAAGTTCAAATCC
>JBGVRA010000035.1:0-3718 GCA_045127955.1 Anaeroplasmataceae bacterium | reverse complement strand
TTTGTTGCTCCTGTTTACTGATTACATTATATAGTATGCTCAGTAAACCCGATAATATACCCTAAACTTTTAAAAAAGTTTAGGAATATATTCTTCAATATCATCTGTTTTTACGTGTAAATATCTGCTAGTTGTTTTTGTATCAGTATGACCAGCAATGGCACTAATTTTTGCCACACTCAATCCACTTTCGCCCATTAATGTTAATGCAGTATGTCGTAAGCAATGTGGATGAATATCCTTTTCAATTCCTGCTCGTTCACAATATTTTTTTAAGTTTACATTTACATTTTGACGACTCATTTTCTTTCCATTACGACTTAAAAATAGTATCTCAGTATCTTTTATATCTAATGTGTTTCTAATGTCTGTATAGTCCTGTAATAACGTTAAAATATCATCTGTAAACACTACTGTACGCAATTTTTTACCTTTTCCCAATACTTTAATTTTTTTATTCTCAGTATCAATTTGATTTACTGTTAATCCTAAAATCTCACTCACACGCAATCCTGTTTGTATCATCAATCCGACTAATAATACATCACGTTTACTTGTTAGTGTAAAATTATCTTGTTTAGTATTTGGTAGTTTAGTTTTAATTGTTGTTAGTAGTCGTTTATATTCTTCTTCTGTTAAATAGTCCGTATTTTGTTCAACGGAATCGGTGGAAATACGTTCAATATATTCCATAGGATTTTCATCAATAGTACGTCTTAAAACTAAAAAGTTGAAATAAGTTTTTAATGCACTTAATTTTTGATTAATACTATAAGGGTTTAGTTTTCTTTCTAGTAAATGATTTACATATAAATTTAATGTAGACCAATCACTATGTTTAATTATACTATCTTCATCATCTACATTATGTACACTTGAAACAAATTCATAATAGTTTTTAATTGTTCTTTCATATGAGTCTAAAGTGTGTTCTGATTTACGACTATAATGAATTAAAAAACTTTCTAACATTTCCATAATATCAACTCCCTTTACTATATTATATACGATATAGGGGTATTTGTATACCCCTAAATTTAAAAAACCCTACTTTTTTACCCACTTTTGAATAAAAAACCCTACTTTTTTACCCACCTAAAATGCCTCTAAACGTTGGTATTATCATGTTTTTAGGGGGCAACTTCCTATTAAGTATTAATGGTTTAACATTTTAACATTCTTGCCCAAACATTTTCCAATGCTTCATAATCATTACTACTACTATATAATAATGGATTAACTACATAAAATTGCCTTTTAATATCTGTTTTAACTGTTACTAATCCTATTAAATAATATTCTTCTTCTCTAAATGTTATGCGTAATTTTAATAATTGATTTTCAATTTTCTCATACGTTTTTAAATCTAATTCCAATAAATCCGCTATATTTTTTTTATTCAATCTATTCTGTAATGCCTTATTTGAGTCATGAGGTGTACTAGTAATGACATTATATTTATAATTGACATAAGGTATTAATCTAAACAAATGTGCTAAAGTTTTATGTTGTTTTGGTGATATTTGACTATATAATTCTCTAATTGTATTAATATACATTTTAGTGAAAAACAAATCTTTTTCCTGTTCTGTTCCTTTATTAAAATACTGTTTAGACAAATATATCTCATTATCTTTAAATATCATAATACCATTACTAGTCATTTCACTTCTAAAGTCGTAATATGTCTTTCTATCAATATCTAATTCTCTTTTTATGTCACGTTCTGTTAAAGGTACTGGTTTTTTACCTTGTTGTGTATAAGCTAGTCGGTTTGTGTCATATTCTATATAAGTTGCTAAATAAATAATACGTGTAATATGTTTATCACTAATTTTACCATCAAACAACTTATCACTGTAATAAAGCATATAAAATCCACCTAAATCATTTGTCATTTTTCCAATTTCAGTTAAGTTTTTTAGGTATTTCTTTTGTTCTTCACTCTTTTGTTTCTCATGTTTAAGTGATTCACCCTCTTTCAAATTGAATGTATCAATAATGTTTCCATCAGGTGAAAATCCCACATAAGTTGCCACTGTATCACTCAATGTTATCATCCCCTTTCAATACTATTATATCACGATAGAGGTATAAATATACCTCTTTTTTAATTAAAATTAATATCTTTAAATCGTGGTCGTTCGTCAATAACTTCCAAATCTAAACCAGGCGCAAAATTCTTTTTATTACTGAACCAACGTTTGTAATCGTTTACTGTTCTATTTGTACTAGTTGTATCATGTCCTGCGTCTGTTAAATAAACTTTTTTATTTTTCCAATCTACTGTGCAAATAGTATTTCCATGATAAGTAAAATATTGCATTTCACAATTTTGTGAAAAATACATTGCATGGTTTCCAACTTTTTTATTATTGTTTGCGTTTACTAAAGTTTCAACTGCTTTTAACATAAATATCAACTCTCCTTTAATTTGTTTTCTTAGTACATTATATGTACGATAGGAGCAAATTATGCCCCATATGTATTAATATTCTTCTTCAAAATAATCATAATCCCAAAATTGACTTTCTTCATCTAATTTTTCTAATGCTCTTGAAAAAGAATATCCACGACGCATTAACTCTTCTAAACGGTCTTCTTTGTAATCACTTTCAACTAAACAATCTAAACTAGTCATTCTCATAATATCATTCTCCTTTAGTTTTTTGTTTTATCATACTATATTATATTGTATGATAGATACTAGCAATATATGCTAGTTATTTCTTAAAATCTCATTAATAAATGCAATTTCCACTGCCCATAGTGGGGGTAAATCTTCTGCTGCTCGTTCTTCATCCGTATCAATTAAAGTATCTAACCAACCTGCTAGTGCATTATCTGCTCCATCTGCATACCATCTAATTCCATTGTCAAACGTATATCTGTTTAGTGAAGAGTTATATTCCATTTTACACCAATATTCCTCTGCAATTTGAATTAATAATCCTCTTTTTACCGTTTCAATGTTAAACATATTATCAACTCTCCTTTATTGTTCTTTATGTGTTTATTATAACACACGATAGGGGGTAATTACAACCCCTGTATTAATAATTTTGTAAAGTATTTTGAATTTCTCTTAACATATCAAGTATTTTTGCTTTATTCATTCTTTTTGCTTCAAGTAAATATGTCACTAAATCTTCAATTTCATTATACGCACTCATGTTTTGAGAATATAACGCATCTGAGTGTAATTCTTCTTCATCATATGCACGTTTCCAATATTCTTTATCTTCTGCTGTTAATCGACTTTCATCATTCATCATATTTTCTAATGCTTTAAAATCATTATATTCCATTACATCTTCAAAATCTGAAATTTTGTTTACCCAATTACCATTACTTAATAAATATTTCATATTAACATCTCCTTTAATTTGTTTTCTTGATACTATTATATGTATCAGATAAGAGGAATATACCTCTTTATTTTAAATTATCATAATCTTCTTTATAGAAACATTGCCAAACTTTTGCAACATACGTTCTATTTTGCGTTGTATTGTATCGTTCTGCATATTTCTCTGCTCCCATTCTGTTATATATACAACTTTGTCCAACTCCTGTACGTACACCTAAAATCATGTCCATTTCTTTTAAAGAATTTGCATAAATAACTTCTCCTGTATTTCTATTTACTGCAACACATGGTCTAGTTTTCATCATAATATCAAACCCCTTTATTTTTTTATTTGATACATTATATGTA
>JBGVRA010000034.1:0-34196 GCA_045127955.1 Anaeroplasmataceae bacterium | reverse complement strand
ATGGTGCAAATGTATGTGCTGTTGTATCACCACGTTCTGATTTAAGAATTGGTTCTACATTAAAATTAGCATTTGATATGACTAGATGTCATGTATTTGATGCTGAAAGTGAAAAGTGTTTAACTGCAGTATTTTAATAAACGATAAAATAGGCTAGAAAATAGCCTATTTTTTGTTGTCTATAGATTATAAAAAGAAAGGTTAAAAATATCTATAGTTATTTTTGGTTTTTTGGAAGCTTCAATATTGAATATAGTAAAATAAAAAGTACTAAGCCCAAAATGATTTTTTCTTCCATGTTATCACCAGTATTAGTATATGCAATAAATTATAAAAGTATATATTAAATTTATTTTTCATAGTATTTATTAGGTGATAAGATGCGTTTGATTGATTATGATAAAATTAAATCTAATTTAATTAATATTTTAAAAAATAATGATATTATTTGGGTTGTTAAAGATAATGCTTATGGTTTAGGTATAGATAATATGCTTAGTATTGGTGTTGGTTTAGGTGTTTTGTTTTATGCTGTAAAAGATATAGAAGAAGGTATTTATATTAAAAATAAATATCCTAATGTTGAAGTTTTAGTATTAGGTAGGTGTAAAGATATTAAAAAATTAAAAGAATATAATTTGATAGGTACTATTAATGATTATGATGAATATGTAAAATACAAAGAAATTAAGGCTAGAGCTCATTTAGCTATTGATTGTGGTATGAATAGATTTGGAATGAAAAGAGCGTATCTAGCAGTGATTAATGATAAAATAGTAGAGGCAATTTATACTCATATTTATAGTAGTGATGTGGTCTATGATAAAATTAGATTTATAGAAGAATTGGCTAATAAATACAATAAGAAAGTACATATTGGTGGTAGTATAGTATATAAGAAGACTAGGTCAATGATAAGAATAGGTAAAATTATTTATGATGGAGCAATTTCTTTATTTGGACATATTATTAATATTAAGAAAGTTTTAAAAGGAGAATCAGTTGGTTATGATGGTATATTTAAAGCTTCTAAAGATTGTTTGATTGGTGTTTGTGATATTGGATATGTAAATGGGTTAGACATTTTATATAATGGAAATGTTGTTATTAATGGTAGGTATTATCGTGTTGTTGGTAAGGTTTGTATGGATCAATGTTTTGTTTTAATTGATGATTTTGTGTCTTTAGGTGATGAGGTAGAGTTTTTTGGTATAAATATAAGTGAAGATGAATTTATTGATAAAAATAAAATGACAAAATATGAACTTTTATTACAAATTAGATAATTAATATGATATAATAGGAATGTTAAGTGAGGTGTACATTGTGATATATATTTTATATAATGAATTAAGCAATAAAGGTAAACCTTTAAAGGTAGCTAGAAAGTTAGAAAAAAAATATTCAAAAAAAGAAAAAGTTGTTCTTATTAATATTATTACTGCCAAAGAAAATGAAAGAATTTTATTAGAAAGAGTTAATGAAGATGATAAAGTAATTATTTTAGGTGGAGATGGTACTATTCATCAATTTTTTAATCATGTTGAAGGAATGGTTCCACCATGTAAGGTTTATTTCCGTTCATGTGGTAGAGGAAATGATTTTGCAAGAGATTATAAGAAAAATAAAGTGTTTGAGATTACACATTTATTTAATAAAATGCCTAAAGCTTATGTAAATGGTAATGAAGAAATTACATTTGTTAATGGTGTTGGTATGGGTGTTGATGCTGAGGTGTGTTTGCGTCAACAATCAAATACAGAAACTAAGACGAAAGAATCTTATTTTAAAGTTGCTTTAGGAGCTTTTAAAACATTTAAACCATATACTTTAGATATTACTATTGATGGTGTTGAACATCATTATGAAAAGGTATGGTTCTTTGTTGTTAATAATGGTAGATGTTTTGGTGGAGGAATGAAGATTACACCAAAAGCTATAAGAGAAGATGATTTATTAGATGTTTGTATTGTTCATAGTATTGGTATTAAGAAATTAATTATGATTTTCCCTTCTGTTATTTTAGGATGGCATCCTATATTTAAGAAGTATGTTAAGATGTTTACTGGTAAGCATGTTATTGCTAACCCTAGTGGTTGCAATTTTATGCAAAGAGATGGAGAAGTTGCAAAAGAAGTTAATAATTTAGAAGTGAAGCGATATTAATCGCTTTTTCTTTTTTAGTGATTTTTAATTTTTTCAAAACATAAATCGATTATCTATATATTGTAAGTATAAATATATACATAGGAGGTGATTGTATGTTTATTGGTAAATCGAAAGATATAAGTATGATAAGAAAGGTGATATTACCTTAAGAAAAGAATATACATATAGGTTAGATTTTGAGAAGAATTAAAGAATGTAATAAAAATTTAAATAAAGTAGTATATAAATAAAAGTTTTTTTGTACTATATACAAAAACACTTGTTTTTATTTTGAGTACATTGTATAATAATAGAAATACGTTTTTGGAGGAATGTTTATGTTTCATAGTACAAGATCTAATAAATTAGTTGCTCCATCAGAAGCTATTGTTAATGGGTTAGCTAGTGATGGTGGTTTGTATGTTATTGATGAATTACCTAAAGTTAATTATAAAGATTTAATTGATTTAGATTATCCTAGTTTAGCTAGTAAGATAATATCTTTATTTTTTGATGACTTAGCTTATGAAGATATTTATAATGAGGTAAAAGAAGCTTATAAGAGTTTTGATATAGATTCAGTTGTTGAGGTTAAAAGTTTTGATGATATTTGCTTTTTAGAGTTATTTCATGGACCTACACTAGCATTTAAGGACTTAGCACTTGTAGTTTTACCTAGGTTGATGAAACTAGCTAAAAAGAAACTTAAAATTGAATCTAAAACTACTATTCTTACTGCAACTTCTGGTGATACTGGTGGTGCTGCTTTAAATGGTTTTAAAGATGTAGAGGGGATTAATATTATTGTGTTATATCCTGATGGTGGTGTTTCTCCTGTTCAAGAAGCTCAAATGCATAGTTTTAAGGGAAAGAATTCTTTTGTTTATGCGGTTGATGGAAATTTTGATGATTGTCAAAGTTTTGTTAAGAGATTTTTTGAAGAGAATAAAGATTTGAATTTATCTAGTGCTAATTCTATTAATATTGCTAGATTAGTACCACAGATTGTTTATTATTTTTATACTTATATTAAATTGTTAAATGACGGCATAATAAAAGAAGATGAAGTTATTGATTTTACTGTTCCAACTGGTAATTTTGGTAATATTTTAGCTGGTTTTTATGCTAAAAATATGGGGCTTCCAATTGGTAATTTAGTTTGTGCATCAAATCAAAACGATGTATTGACTGAGTTTTTTAATAGTGGTGTTTATAATAAAAATAGAGAGTTTTTTAAAACTAATTCACCATCTATGGATATTTTGATTTCATCTAATTTAGAAAGATGGTTATATTATGCTTGTGGTAATGATGTTTTAAAATGTAGGTCTTTAATTAATGAATTGAATACTAAAGGCATGTATGAATTTAGTAATCCGTATTCTTATTTTAAGGCTCATTCATGTAGTGAAGAAAATACTTTAAAAGTTATTAAAGAAGTATATGAAAAATATGGTTATTTAATTGATCCTCATACTGCGGTTGCTTATGATGCTGCATCAAAGTTTAAACAAAGACATATGGTTGTTGTTTCTACAGCATCGCCATTTAAATTTCCTGGTTCTGTTTTAAAAGCGTTTAATGTTGAAAGCGAATCTTTAATTGATTTATCTGTTAAGTTTAATTTAGAGATTCCTAAGCAAATTAATTATCCTGTATTTTTAAAAGAAGTTATAAGTAAAGAAGAAGCTAGTGTTTTGATTAGAGGTGTTATTCAATGCTTAAAGTAAATGTTAGTGCAACGTCTGCTAATTTTGGAATTGGTTTTGATTGTTTAGGTATGGCTATTAATATCGAAAATGAATTTATTTTTGATAAGTGTGATTCTTTTAAATATTATGGTTTTAAAGAAGAGTATTGTAATGATTCTAATTTGGTTAAATTAGCATATTGTAAAGTATTTGAAGAATCTGGTAAAGATGTTATTCCTGTTAGTATTAGTTTTAGGGGTGGTATTCCTATTGCTAGAGGGTTAGGTAGTAGTTCATCTTTAATTGTTGCTGGAGTATTTGCTGCAAATTATTATTTGGGTAATATTTATAGTAAAGATGAGTTATTTCAAATATGTGCGATGCTAGAGGGGCATCCTGATAATGTTGCTCCTGCTATTTATGGTGGTTTTACTGCGAGTTACTTAGTAGATGGTGTTTATAAATGCATTAATTATCCAGTTAATAATTTATATTTTAAGGTTATTATTCCTCCATTTGAGGTAAAGACTAGTGATGCAAGAGGTGTGTTACCAAAATGTGTTAGTTATAGTGATGTAGTCTCAAATATTAGTAGGATTATTCATTTACCTAAGGCTTTAAATGAGGGGAATTTAGAGTTGTTAAAGGAGTTATTGGTTGATAAATTACATGAACCTTACCGTATGAAACTTATTGGTGGATATGATGAAATAAAGAAAGATGTTATTGATAACGGTGGATGTTTAGTTATTAGTGGTAGTGGTTCTACTATGTTAGTTATTAGTGATAAAATGATTGATTTTAATTGTAAATACGAGGTTATTGATTGTATGATTGGTAATGGCGTTATTTGTTCGGAGGTATAGAAAATGAGTGAATGGTTATTAATTAATAAGAAGGTTTTACCTTCATATTTTGAAAAAGTTATGGTTATTAAAGAAAGAGTTAATATGGGAGAAAATATTAGTGAGGCGTGTAAGTCTTTAGGGCTTTCTAGATCTACTTATTATAAGTATAAAGATTTTGTAAATCGTCCTAGTAATAATAATGGTAAACATATTATTTTATCTTTAAAATTAATAGATGAACCTGGGGCTTTATCTAGTATTTTAAATGAAGTTGCTTCAAGGAATGCTAATATTGTTGCTATTAATCAAGAGATGCCTATTCATAATATTGCTTTTGTTACTTTAACTATTTCAGTTACTGAAATGAGTATTTCTGTTGGTGATTTAGTTACATGTTTAAAGAAATTTAATAATGTCGTTGATGTTATGTTAGTTGCGGTAGAATAATGAATGTAGCATTATTAGGTTTAGGAACTGTTGGTAGGGCAGTTTATGATATTATTATTAAAAAACAAGTAGCGATATTTAAGAAAGAAGAAATTAATATTAGTCATATTTTAGTAAGGAATAAGGCTAAGTATTTTAATATTCCTTCTTATTTACTAACAACTAATTATGATGATATTATCAATGATAGTAGTGTTGATGTTGTTATTGAAATGATGGGAGCTAGTGTTAGTTTTGAATATATGAAAAAAGCTTTATTAGCTAAAAAGCATGTTATTACTGCTAATAAAGAAGTGATAGCTATGCATTATGAATGTTTGCAAAAGATAGCGATAGAAAATGGGGTTAAACTATTATTTGAGGCATCTGTTGGTGGTAGTATTCCTATTGTTCATACGTTAATTAATAGTGCACCTTTTAATGATATTACGTCTATTAAAGGTATTTTAAATGGTACTACTAATTTTATTTTAACTTCGATGCAAAATGAGCATCTTACTTTTGATGATGCTTTAAAATTGGCTCAAGAAAAAGGTTTTGCTGAAGCAGATCCTACTGCTGATTTAGAAGGATTGGATATGGTTAGAAAGATTGCTATATTATCGATGATTTGTTATGGATGTCCTATTGACATTAATAAAATATATCATTATGGGATATCTAAAGTAACAAGAGAAATTGTTGAAATTTCTAATTTACTTGGATATAATTTGAAGTTTGTGGCATCATCTTATAAAATAGATGATAAAATATCTATTTGTGTTGAACCGGTTTTATTAAAACAAAATCAACTTTTAGCAACTGTTGAATATGAGTATAATTTAGTTGAGTATTGTGGAAAATCGTCTGGTATTCAAACTATGTATGGTAAGGGAGCAGGCCCTAATACTTGTAATTCCATTTTATTTGATTTAGGATTATTGGTTAATGAGTATAAACAGGATTTTATGCCATCTAATTCATATGAAATTGTTGGTAATAAAGGTATTAAAGCTAAATATTTTATTCAACCAAAAGGTAAGATTGATTCATATTTTGTTAATAAAAATTTTAAGAAATTTATTATTTCTAAAGATTTATCTAGTGAAGAGCTACAACATTTGATGCCAAGTATATTATTTTATGCTAGAATTATAGATTAATTTATTTTGTTGTGATATAATTTGGTGGTATTAAAGAAGATGTTCCTTGCCTAACCATCTTCTTAAAATAAAAAACAAGGAGAATTTATATGAAAAAAATAGGTATTAAATTTATTGTAGAATCAGCTTTAATTGCTGCATTATATGTGGCACTTACATGGATTTTAGCTCCAATTTCTTATGGTGCAATTCAGTTTAGGATTTCTGAAGTATTATTATTGTTAGTTTTACTTAATCCTAAGTATGCATATGCTCTTATTATTGGTTGTTTTGTTGCTAATACAACTTCATCACTTGGGGTATATGATATGTTTTTCGGAACTCTAGCAACTACTCTGGCCATAATTCCTATGACCAAAATAAAAAGAGCTGAAGTAGCGTCTTTATTTCCAGTTATTAGTAATGCTTTTATTATAGCTGTTGAACTTGGGTTAGCATTTGATATGTTTATGCCAGAAGCTTTTTGGTTTAATGTTTTAACTGTTGGATTTGGAGAGGCTGTTGTACTTTATTTTATTGGTATTCCTATGCTTAGTGCTATAACAAAAAATACAAAGCTTATGGAGATAATGGAGTTTAATGATGGAGTTAAAATGATTATTAATTACAGCAAAACTCAAGGGTTATCTTTTATGCTTGGTGCTATGCTTATTGTATTTTATTTTGCTTATCCTATTGGTTCTGGATTAAAAGCATTTGATTTAACTTATAGTTATTTATGGTTAATAGTTTTACCAATAATTGGGCTTTTAATGATGATTCAATCGTTTATTTTTAATGGTAAAATTAATTATTTTATTAATTTAATAATGCTTGGTTTGTATAGTGTTATTTATGTATTACTTAATTTCATTGTTAAGGAAATAAATGGTTATATCTATTATTATGTCTTTATTTTAGTATTATTTATTATGATATTTATTAATATTTATGGTTTAAAGATTTTAAATAAAAGAGATGAATAATCATCTCTTTATTCTTTGGGTGGTGATTTAATGGAATTACAAGATAATATAGATGAAATAATTAATGAAACTAAAGATGTTTGTTTAGTGGCAGCTACTAAGTATGTTGATAGTTTTGATATGCTTAAATTATTAGATTGCGGGATTAATAATTTTGGTGAAAATAGGGTTGATTCATTTTTGGAAAAATACGATCAATTAAAGGATAAAAATATTGTTTGGCATTTTATTGGTCATCTTCAAAGAAATAAAGCCTTAAAGGTTATTGATAAGATTGATTATTTGCATTCTTTGGATTCTCTTAAATTAGCTAAGATTATTAATGATAATAAAAGAGAACCTCTTAATTGTTTTATTGAAGTTAATTTAAATAAAGAAGAATCTAAAGATGGTGTATATTTAGAAGATTTAGATGAATTTGTTTTAGAAGTTATTAAATATCCTAAGATAAATGTTGTTGGTTTAATGACTATGACTATGAAAAATGATTCTAGTTATGGTAAATTGAATCAATTTGAATTATTAAATAATGTAAAGAATAGATTAAATGAACAATATAATCTTAATTTAAAATATTTATCTATGGGAATGTCAGATGACTATAAGCAAGCTTTAAAAGCTTCATCAACTCATGTAAGGTTAGGAAGAATACTATGGAAGAGTTAGAATATTTTAAAAAGACTATTTCTTCTAGTATAGATAGAGCTTTTGATGGTGGTGTTGTTTTACTTGGTTTTATCGATGAGACTAAACAAAAGATTATTGAAAATATGATTCCTAAAAATAGTGGAATTGAAGTGGTTTTTGATGGTGGTTTTAGTAATTCAGATTATAAAAGATGTGCTATTTTTCCAGTTTGTTATGATGTTGATTTAAAAGTTAGTGTTTATGAGATTAGTTATTTAAAGAAATATTTAACTCCTAGTCATCGTATGGTTTTAGGTACTTTGATGAGCTTGGGGATTAAAAGAGAAAGTATTGGAGATATTTATATTGATGATAATGAAAATATATATTTTGCCTGTACAAATGAGATTAGTCCTTATTTATTAGAAAACTTTAAAACTTTGGGTAAGGTTAGTATTTCTTTAATTGAAGTAAATGATGTAATTAATAAAAAAATTAAAACTAAAGAAGAAACTAAATTTGTTGCGAGTTTAAGACTTGATGTAGTTTTAGCTGCTGCTTATAATTTATCTAGGAAAGAAGCTTTGGAATTTATTGAAGCTGGACTTGTTAGTGTAAATCATATGCCTACATATAACTGTAGTATGCAGCTTAAACTTAATGATTTATTAAGTGTTAGGCATAAGGGAAGAGTTACAGTAAATAATATTGGTGGAACTACTAAAAGTAATAGAATAATACTTGAATTGTCATATCAGGTATAGAAGGAGGATTTATGATTGGTATTATAGGAGCAATGACTGAAGAAGTCGAATTATTAAAAGAAGGAATAAATGTTTGTGATGTTGTTGTTTTGTGTGGTATGGAATTTTACTGTGGTGTAGTAAATGATATAGAAGTTGTAGTAACTAAGTGTGGAGTTGGCAAGGTTAATGCTAGTATGGCGGCTACTATTATGATTAATCATTTTGAGTGTGATTTAATTATTAATACTGGTATTGCTGGTGGGATTACTGGAGTAGAAACTAAGGATATCGTTATTGCATCTAAGCTTATGTATCATGATATGGATTGTACAATATTTGGTTATGATAAAGGACAAGTTCCAGGGCTTCCTACTTATTTTATGCCTGATTTAAATGTTGTTATTAATTTTAAGAGGGTTTTAAATAGTTTAAGTTTAGATTATAAGGAAGCGGTTATTTATTCTGGGGATTCGTTTGTTAGTAGTTTAGAACAACTAAAAAATGTTGATGTTAGTAAATGTTGTATTGCTGAAATGGAAGGGGCAGCTATTGCTCATGTGTGCGTTAAATCCGGAGTTAGTTTTATTGTTTTAAGATATATTTCAGATGTTGTAGGAGCAGAAAATCAAGTTGATGATTATTTGAGTTTTGAAACAGAAATGGCTAGACGTTCTGCTGGTATTTGTTTAGAAGTGTTAAAAAAATTATAATAATTTGTAGTTTATTTGGAAATAATAAGGATGGTGAGATTATGATTGGCATCATCCTTATTTTTTTATTTATTATTATTGTATTATCTTTAAATGTTTATTTATCTTTTAAGAGTTCAAATGATACTATTAAGATATTTGGTAAAATTGGTTTTATTAATTTTGTTATTCCATATCAAAAAATAATAAGTAAACAAAGGATAGAAAAGAAAGATGACTTATATAAGATGATAAGTAAAAGGCGATTATTTTATTATTTATGCAAACATAGTTCGTTAAGTTTTTTATATATGGCTAGATTTACTAAAGAACAAATATATCTTAATCCTTATAGTAATGGTTTATATTATATTTTTATTAATCAGATTAAAGGATTGGTAAGTAGTGTTTTTAAGAAAATAGATCAAAGTAAAATTGAACTTATTTATGATAATAAATATCAAAATATTGATTATCTTGTAGAATTTAAAACTGATGTTATTGGAATTATCGTCTCATTTTTAGAATTTTTATTGAAAGGAAAGTAAAATATGTCAAATGTTATTTCAGAGTTATTACAAGTATCTATGAATCATATTCATGATATGATAGATGCGAATACTATTATTGGGACTCCTCTACATCAAGAAGGAGTTACGATAATTCCAGTATCTAAAGTACATTTAGGTTTTGTTTCAGGTGGTAGTGATATTAAAAATATTAAAGATACTCCTTTATTTGGTGGAGGTACAGGCGGTGGTGTTTCACTTGTTCCTGTGGCATTTTTAGTTGTTAAGTGTAATGAGGTTAGTTTGTTAAGTGTAAGTGATGATACACATTTAGCAGAAAAGATTATTGATCTTATTCCTAAAACAGTTGAAAAGGCTAAAACATTATTTAAGAACAATGCTAATATTGAAAAAATATAAGATTTATTAATTGAAAAAAAAGTCTTTAGGATTTAAAATAGTAATGGTGATAATTATGAAATATTATGCTGTTAAAACTAAGGATGAAAATAAGATATTTACTTCTTGGGATGAATGTAGTTTGTTTTTAAAGGGAAAAAAAGAAATACAGTATAAGTCTTTTAAAACTTTAGAAGAAGCCAATAATTTTATTTCAGGTAATGAAGAACTACCTAAATATAATGTACCTACAGCTTATATTGATGGATCTTATGATGTCAATACAGGTAGATATTCTTTTGGTGGAGTTTTAATTATTGATAATGAAGTTTTTTCTTTTAATAAAGCTTATGATAAAGATGAATATTCTTCTGCTAGAAATGTTGCAGGAGAGATAAAAGGTGCTGGATATATTATTAAATATTGTATAAACCGTAATATTAAAGATTTAGTTATTTATTATGATTATGAAGGCATTGAGAAATGGTATACTAAGCAGTGGAAAGCTAATTCTAATATTGCTAGAGTATATGTTGAATTTGCTGATAGTATTAAAGATAAAATTAATGTTAGTTTTGTAAAAGTTAAAAGCCATAGTAATGATTTGTATAATGATGAAGCAGATGCTTTAGCTAAACAAGCGCTAGGATTGAAGTGAAAAATCACTTCTTTTTTGTTTTATAGCTATTTAAATGAATTGTGGAAAAATATAAGGTGTAACAAATTATAGAAATATTATTCGAAGAAGTCTATATATAATAAAATTTATATATATATTTTACGGTATTTTTTGTGTTATTATATTGATTTATTGATAAGATTATATTATACTAGTATAAAAAGGTGGCGATATTATTATGAGGAGATTTTTTTTATTTATTTTAATATTATTTGGGATAAATTTTTCTTTAGTAGTCAAAGCGAATGGTGATATGTATGAAACTACAATAAATTTAGATAATGGTTTAACTGTTACTGCAACGGTTAAAACTATTGATTCTGGTATTGATGTTTTTGAAAGAGAAAAAGAAGACATAGAGACATTTGTTACAATTTTAAATCAACTTAATATGCCATCGTATGACATATCTAACATTGATGAATCTTGGTTTGTAAATTCAGAAACATATTATAATATTTGTAATAATGATTATTTGACTAAATTGGCAAATCCTACAGATTTATATAATTGTCACTCATACGCATGGTATTATAAAGGGTTAGTTAGTTATACTAACCCTATTGTAAATAATTATTGGATTGATGATCCAGAAAATTTTATAGTAGATAGGTATATAGAAATTGATTTGGATGATGCCCAACCTAACGATATTTTAACTTATTGGCAAGGAAATACTTTAACACATTCAGCTATTGTTTCGTCTACTACATCTGACTTTTATATAGATGGTGCAGTATTTAACTTAATTGTTCGTTCTAAATGGGGAACTGGTTGGTTAGCAGAACATAGAGCATCTATTTGTGATTATTATAGGAGTGATACTACTTTGAAAGTATATCGTTCAAATTCTCATGTACATATAGCTAAAAGATATATAAATGAAACTGCTTATTGTCATTATGGTACTTGTATAGGATGTCAGGCTTTTTTTAGAGAAGCACATTCTTTTTATATTTTGAATAATAAATATTATTGTTGGGATTGTAATTATGAAAGTGCTAGTCGCCCAATTATACAGAACGGCATTACATATTACATATTTGCTTCAGATAAATCACAAAAATTATATACTTACGACGAAATGCATATTTTATTAGAATTGGAAAGGCTGATGATTAGTAAATGAGAAAAATAGTAATTTTTATATGTTTTATTTTGGTTTTATGTTCATGTTCAAGTTCAAATGAGAATGTTAAACCAATTCATGATACAATGTCTTTTACAAACATTAATATAAAAAATTATACAGATAAAGTAGTCTCAATAAGAGTTGCAAATGATCCTAAAGAGATAACAGATCCTAATGCTATTGAATATGCTATTTCTATAATAAATTCATATGAATATATTCCGTACAGAAAATATTTTGAATTATTTTATAATTCTGATTTTTATTATTTAAAGAGTAATCATAGTACTTCTAGATATAATATTGAGTTTGTTAGATCAGAAGGTGAAAAATTTTTTCTTATTTTTAATACTTCTGATAATAGGATAATTATTTATTATGAATTAGATGATGAGTTTACTATTTTAATGTCTACTGAACAATATACTTATGATGAATTTAAACATTTCAAAATGTTTGATTTTGGATTGGGGTATGAATTATGAGAAAATTATTTGTAGTTGTATTTATTTTTCTTTCATGTTTAGTATTAAGTTGTTGTAATTTTAAAAAGAATTTAAGTAGTGATGAAATTAAGAAGTTGTTTGAAAATGTTGAAATATCATTTGAAAATGATTTTACCTTTAAATATGATTATACAGATACATTAAATTCAAAAGATAAGATTACTGAATTTTTTCAATATAATAAAGAAGAAAATGTATTATATATTTATAATAAGAGATATGCTTATAATTATAGGAATTTTGAGGATTTACCAATTCTAGAAGGTTATGTTTATATTCAATCCTATAATAAAGAAGATTTAATTTTATTAAATTCTATATCAAAAACAGGTCAAGTATATTTAAAATCATCTATATCTACATTATATTTTAATTTAATTGAACATGATAAGTTTACGATGATTAAATATTATAGCAAATTTTTGCAAATTAAAAAAAGCATCTTAAATGCAAATTTATCATCTAATGTTGTAGCCTATAAGATGGATAATAAAATATATTTAAGTGTTAATAATAGTACAATAGAATATATTATTAGTAGTAATAAAAACACTATAAGTTTAGAAAGAATAATTCACAAAGAAGAATATGTATCGACTGAAGTATTTTATATATCTAGGTTAAATAATAATTTACAGCCTATAGATATTAAAGAATTTATCATTTGTTAAATTTTGTTTAAAACTGACTTTTTGGTCAGTTTTTTTTCTGATTAAGTTCTTTCCATAAATAAAAAAACACCAGACATGTGATAGTCAAGTGTTTGAAAATTATAAATTAATGAAGTTATTTAATTTGGTCTACTATGTATCTAAAATCATTGTGTTTGTATGATTTGCCTTTGATTATTTCTATATCTTCATTACCTTTTCCGGTTATCAATATTATATCATTTGGTCTAGCAATTTTTACTGCTAGATTAATTGCTTCTTTTCTATCTACTGTTATGTAGTAATCTTTGTCTATAATATTTTTAGTTAAATCGAATAGAATTTGAAATATATTTTCATCTTTAGGATCTTCAGAAGTAAAGATTGTTATATCAGCGTTATTTACAGCTGTTAATCCCATTTCTTTTCTTTTTGTTCTGTCTTTTCCTCCTTGTGCTCCTAAGATATGGATTATCCGATTTTGTTTGAAATGAAGAAGACTTTCATATAAATTTTTTAATGCGTTAGGTGTATGTGCATAATCTACTATAACGGTAATATTATCTTTGTTTGTATAATGCATAAATCTACCATCAACTATTATGTTTTCAAGACCTTGTTTAATTTTATTTATGTCTATACCTAATTCATATGCATAAGAAATAGCTGCTAAAGTATTATATACATTATAAATACCAAATAATGGAGTGGTTATGGTTGATATATATGTTCCTAAATAATAAAGATCAAATACTGTTTTATCAAATTCTAATTTAATATTTTTAGCTCTATATATTCCACTATTTATGCCATAAGATATTATTTTAGCATTTGTATAGTCTTTTATATAGTGAGCATAATAATCATCTGTGTTAATGGCTATTAATCCATCATTATTTATTTTTGAAAATAATTGTGATTTGCATCTAAAGTATGAATTCATTGTTTTATGTGTATTTAGATGTTCATGTGAAAGATTAGTGTATATGGCACCGCTAAATGCTAAATTTTCGATTCTTTTATCTAGAATTCCTTCACTTGAAACTTCTAACACCATATTATTGATTTTGTTTTTATCAAATACTTTGTATGATTTATATAGTAAGGCAGGAGTTGGGGTTGTGGTTGGAGTTTTGATAGTTTTGTTGTTGTATGTTATACCGTTAGTTCCTAGATAAGCTGATTTGGTAAAAGTATTAAAGATGGAACATAAAATAGTAGAAGTAGTAGTTTTGCCGTCTGTTCCTGTTATTCCTACTGTATAGATATTGGGTTTGTAATTATAGAATTTTTGAAGAAGTTTTATATATTCTAATTTGGCATTTTTTACTCTTAGATGGTTATAGTTACCTAAAACCATTTGATCAGTTATTATTAGGGATGCACCATTATTTAAGGCTTCTTTTATATATTTTTGACCATTTTCTTTTTTTCCTTTTATGGCGACAAAAATATAATTTTCTTTAACTTGTTTAGAGTTGTTTGTTATTCCAAATATTGGTTTATTTATATTTAGGTTTGGATAGATATCTATTATGTTCATTAGTTTTCTCCTTGTCGAAATTACACTATTATTATTAGTGATTTTCAATTTTAATATACTAATTTTTCCAAAAAAAAAGAACTTCTTATGAAGTTCTCTTTTTTATGCCTGATGATAGTAGAGTAGCCACTTGAGCTGGAATGCCTACTAAAAATATCGGCCAGATATTAATTTTTAAATATAATAATTGAAGGAATATCGCAGTTAACATTGTCCATATTAAGCATGAGATATATAAGAATCTCATTCCTTTTTTACCCCAAATACAATTAAAAATTAATAGTAATAAGAAAGTGACAGGAATTGCCCATGTGAATAATGGCCATAAGGCTATATTTGCATATATTAATAAACAAACAAAGATTACAGTTGATAAAGACCAAGCGCCGATACAGCTTAATAAAGTGATAATTGCTTTATTTCTTGTGTATTTTTTTTCTTTTTTTAGATAGTCTTTTTTATCTTTATAGTTTCCTTCGTGAGTTAAATAATCTAGTGTAACACCATACAAATTACAGATGTTATATAGTACTTCTATATCTGGTAATGAATCTCCTTTCTCCCATTTTGATATAGCTTTATCTGAATATTGTAAAATGTTTGCAAGATCTAATTGTGTGTACTTTTTTCTTTTTCTTAATTCGGCTAAATTCTTGCCGATTATAACTTTAATATCGTCCATGTGCCTATTATACCATAAAAATAAAGGAAAAATCTACTCTAATTTGAACTCTACTACGAGTAGAGTCTTATTTTTAGGGTCTAAAATATTTAGGATTAACGGTATCCTTAAGATTTATTGACTTATTTTTTTATTTTACTAAAATATAGGGCAAGGTGGTGATAGCGTGGATAAGGTGATTTACTATTCTGATGAACTTAATGATGAGTTTGCAGGAGACAATATAGTTCCTATTAAGATTGATAAGAATTATAAATATATTCATAAGGGATTATTTAAGGCCTTTACTCATTTTTTTTGGTATAGAGTTGTAGCAACGCCAATTGCTTATTTATATCTTAAGATTAAGTTTAGACATAAGATTATTAATAAGAAGAAAGTTAAAGGTTTAGATGGATATTTTATGTATGGTAATCATACACAAAATATAGGTGATGCTTTTATTCCTAGTATGATATCTATTCCAAAAGATACTTATGTTATTGTTCATCCTAATAATGTATCAATGCCTTATTTAGGCAAAATCACTCCTAGTTTAGGGGCTGTTCCTCTACCAGATGATTTGGAGGCCACTAAAAATTTTATTGAATGTATTAGATATAGAATAAATAAGAAAAAGGCTGTTTGTATTTATCCTGAGGCTCATATTTGGCCATATTATACAAAGATTAGACCGTTTAAGGATTTATCTTTTAGATATCCTGTTGATATGAATAAACCTGTTATTGTTTTTACTAATGTATATTTAAGAAGGAAACATTCTAAAAATCCTAAGATTGTTACTTATATTGATGGTCCAATTTATCCTAATTTGAATCTATCTAAGAAAGAAGCTAGGGAAGATCTTAGAAATAATGCATATGAAATTATGTGCAAAAGAAGTAAGTTAAGTAATATTGAAATTATTAAATATGAAAAGAGGTAATTGAAATGATTAATGTTTTGTTTTGCGGAAATAGATATGTATTTGATGGTATGTTAACAACTACATTATCTATTTTAAAAAGAAGTGAATATAAGGGACCATATACTTTCTATGTTTTTACGATGGATGTATGTGATTTGAATGAAAAATATGTTTGTATTGATGATAAGCTTATTGATTATTTAAATGATATTGTTGTTGGATATCATTATCAAAATAAAGTAATTAAAGTAGATGTTACTGATTTATATAACCAAGAATTTAGAGGTTGTGCAAATGAAGGGTGTTATTGTTCTCCTTATACTTTATTAAGACTTTTTGCTGATATTGTACCTAATATGCCAGATAAATTATTATATTTAGATGTTGATGTTATGTTTAATAAAGATATTAGATTATTATACGATATTGATGTTACTGATTATGAATACGCGGCAGCTAGAGATCATTATGGTAAGTTTTTAGTTAATCCTAATTATATTAATGCTGGTGTTTTATTGTTTAATTTAAAGAAAATGAAAGAAACTAATATATTAGGTAAGGCTAGAGAACTTATTAAGGTTAAAAAGTTAGTTTTTGCTGATCAAAGTGCTTTAATTAGATGTACTACGAAAAGAAAATTATTATCTCAAAGATTTAATGATCAAAAATTCTTATATAAGAATACTGTAGTAAGACATTTTTCTAAGAGATTATTTTGGTTACCTTATCCTCATACTGATAATATTAAACAGTGGCATGTAGATAGGGTTCATAGAGTTTTTAAGTATCATATGTTTGATGATATTTTAGATGAATATTTAACTTTTAGATCTATTTATAGAGGTGGTTATTATGAGTAAGAGAATTCCTATATTTTTTGCGTGTGATGATAATTTCGTTAAGTATACTATTGTTACTTTAAAATCTATTATTGAAAATGCTTCTAAAGAATATTTATATAATGTGCATATTTTAAATACTAATATTAGTTCTTGTATGAAAGAAGAAGTTTATAAATTACAAAATGATAATTTTAATATCGAATTTAATGATGTAACTAGTTATTTAAAATCTATTTCTAATAAATTACCGATTAGAGATTATTATTCTAAAACTACATACTTTAGATTATTTATAGCTGAAATGTTTAAAGATTATGATAAAGCTATATATATTGATAGTGATACTATTGTTTTAGGGGATATAAGTGAATTATATAATTATGATTTAAAAGATAATATTGTTGGTGCTTGTCATGAACAAGCAATGGTTCAAGTAGATGAATATGGAACTTATGCAGAAGAATGTGTTGGTGTTAATCGAAATGAATTTTTTAATGCTGGTATGTTAGTTATTAATTGTAATAAGTTTAGAGAAGAAAATGTATTAGATCAATTTATTAATTTATTGTTTGAATATAATTTTGTTGTTACTCAAGATGAAGATTATTTAAATGTAATTTGCAAAGATAGGGTTTTATGGATTGATCAAGTATGGAATATGGAAGTTTTTGGTGAAATACCTTACGCCGAAGAAGAAATTAAGATGTTACATTATATTATGGTTTCTAAACCTTGGAGATTTGTTGATTGTAGATATAGTTCATATTTTTGGAAATATGCAAAGATGACTACTGTTTATAACTTAATATTAAAGGATTTAGCTAGTTATACTGATGAACAAAGGGCTAATGATATTGCTTCATGTGATAGATTAAAAGAATTGGCTATTAGTGAAACAAATAAGGCTGATAATTTTATTAAGGTTAGAAATAGAAAGGCTAAGGATAGATTGGAAGTCATTGAAAAGATTAAGAAATTAGAAAGTGAAGGTAAGTTTGATGTTGATGTTGAACAAGATCCACCTACTATTCCTTTACTTCCTGATAAGGTTGATTATACACAAAAAAAATTTATGAGTAGACTAAAATCTAGAGTAGCTTTTGGGGTTGCTAGAAAGTTTTTAAATAAGATAATTGATGAGAAAAAATTAATTATTAAAGAAGTAATAGGTATTGAAAATTTACAAAATTTAGATACTGGTGCTATTATTACTTGTAATCATTTTAATGCTTTTGATAGTTTTGCGATGCATGTTGTTTACGATTTATCTAAGCATAAAAAAAGAAAGTTTTTCAGGGTTATAAGAGAAGGTAATTATACTAATTTCCCTGGTTTTTACGGGTTTTTAATGCGTAACTGCAATACTTTACCTTTAAGTTCAAATAAAGAAACTATGAAGTTGTTTATGAGATCAGTTGATAAAATATTAAAAGATGGTCACTTTATTTTAGTATACCCTGAACAAAGTATGTGGTGGAATTATAAAAAACCAAAGCCTTTAAAAAAGGGTGCATATTCATTTGCAGCTAAGGCTGGTGTTCCTGTGGTTCCTTGTTTTATTACAATGGAAGATAGTGATATTTTAGGAGAAGATGGATTTTATATTCAAGAATATACTATTCATGTTGGTAAACCTATTTATCCAAATGATGAATTTAGTAAAAGTGAAAATGTTGAATTTTTATTAAATGAAAATTATAATGTTTGGAAAAATATATATGAAGATTTTTATAAGATTCCATTAAAATATGATACAAAATAAAAGTAGGCAATTTGCCTACTTTTACTATTTAATGTCGCTAATTTTAATATTTTCTAATTTGGCATATTCATTTAATAATTCTAATATTGAAGATGTATACTTTAGATAATTATCTTCTTTATAGATATAATTATCTTTTGTATCATCTAGGGTATACATTTGTTCTACATGTGAAATTATTTTACTATCTTTATTATATAAAAACAAATAAGGAACTTGTAATAGTTTAGCTGTTATTTTATTATTTTCATCGTCTATATATGTTACAAATTTTGTTTGATATTCTGTTTTTATGTTACTAAGATATTTTGTTATTAAATCGATATATAATTTATTTAAATTATTTGTATATGTATTTGATGAAGTAGATGTTATTGAAAAATTAAGTTGATAGTCCCAATGTGATTTAGCATAATTTCCATCTAATTTAGTATCAAAAATATAGATTGTTAGATTATTTTTTGTGGCATATTCATTTAATATTTTAATTACTGCTTGACAATTTTTACACCAAGCGCCAGCAAAACAAATAATAAAATTACCTTCTTGATTTAATAGCCAGATTAATTGATTATAGTTTATATTTTTTAGATTTATTTTTTCATCATTAAATGTCTTGTATGCTGTTTTAAAGAAATATTCATCATTATAATTTGATAATTGATATGTTTTTATTTCTTTTAAGAATGTATCAATATTTTTATTAAGTTCTACTAATTTGATTATTTTTTGATTTTTATTGTAAAGGATTAATGTATCATTAAGATTATCTTTATCAGTAAATGATGATAGATTTGAGAAATATCTATTTATTAATTCTTTTGATAATGTATTTATTGATGAATCACTATTGATATCAATTCCATTTTCTTTAAAACTAAAATGATAAAATGTTTTTATATTTTTATTTATTTTTTCAGAAAATAAGATTAGATGGTTTCCATCACTTTCTAATATATATATTAATTCTTCATAAGTTAAGCTGTTTATATTTGGATTATTGATATTATATGTATCCTTATAATATTCGTTTATCATATTACATTTTATGGATGAAGAATAATTATTTTGGCATGAACATAATATGAATATTATTGACATAAGGAGTAATAATAAATTAAATTTTTTCACTTAGTTTAGCTCCTTTTTATTATTTTTGATATATTCAATTAGTTTTTTAGCTGCGTTAGATGTGTATTCTTCATCATATACTAAGGCGATGTTTCTTGGTTCTAGTTTTTCTTTTAGGTTGATTATTTTTAGTTCTTTATTATCTAATTCTTTTTTTATGTATTCTTTGGAAACACAAATAATTCCCATATTTTTTTTACAGAATTCTATTAATAAATCTAAAGAAGCTAATTCAAATTTTGGTTTTAATTTAATTCCATATTTTAATAGATTATTATCTAATACTTTTCTTGAGTGACTAGAATCTTCTAAAAGAAGTGTTCGATAATTTGTCAAATCTTCTAATGTTTTTATTTTGGTATCATCAAAATTATATGAGCATACAAATACATCATTTAATGTTAAACAATTATAATACATTAAATTATCATTATAAATTGGTGTATGAATTAGAGCTATATCTACATCATGTTGTTTTAAAAGTTGAAGTGATTCGTTTGTTGTACAATTTGTTACCCTATATCTTATTTTAGGGTACTGTTTTTCAAATTGTTTTAAGATGTCGATTAAATAGTATTTACAAATTGTATCAGAAGCACCTATATTTAAAATACCTGCTTCTAAAGTAGATAGTTCTTGAAGAGTTTGATTTAGATGATCTAATTGTCTAAATATTGTTTTACAATATGTATATATTTCTTTTGCTTCATTGGTTAGTTTGACTCCTTTATTTGTTCTAATAAATAAAGAAAAACCTATTTCTTGTTCTAATGTTTTTATGTTTTGACTTACTGCAGGTTGAGATATGTGTAGTTTTATTGATGCTTTAGATACACTTTCTTCTTGAGCAACTGCATAAAATATATTAAGTAAATTTAAGTCTTTTATCATTATAAGCACTCCTTATAGCAAATATAACAAATATATATTTTACTTATATCATATTTTTTGGTAAAATAAAAGAGGATGGTGATTTTTTATGAAATATAGTGGTACAATTTCAAGAGGAGTTAGAACTCCTATTATTAAAAGAGGCGATGATTTAGCTTCAATCGTTGTTGATTCTGTTAAAAGATGTGTAGAAGAAGCTAATTTAGAAATTAATGATAAAGATGTTGTTGCAATAACTGAAGCTGTTGTTGGTATATCTCAAGGTAATTATGCAACTGCTGATCAAATTGCTAAGGATGTTAAGAATAAATTTGGTGATGATACTGTAGGTCTTATTTTCCCTATTATGAGTAGAAATAGATTTTCTATGTTATTAAAGGGAATTTCAAGAGGTGTTAAGAAGTTAATTATTCAACTTTCTTACCCTGGAGATGAAGTTGGTAATAAGTTAATTAGTCCAGATGAATTATTTGATTCAGGTGTTAATCCTTACGCTGATGTTTTTACTGATGTTGAGTTTAAGAAGATTTTCCCTAATACTGTTCATGAATTTACTGGTGTTGATTACATTGATTTTTATAAGAATGCATGTGAATGTGAATGTGAGATTATTTTAGCTAATGATCCTAAAGCAATTTTAAAATATACTGATAGTGTTATTGTTGCAAGTATTCATGAAAGAAAGAGAAATAAGAAACTTTTATTAAAGCACGGTGTTAAGAAAGTTTATTGTTTAGATGAAATTTTAACTGAATCTGTTGATGGTTCTGGATATAATGAAAAATATGGTTTATTAGGTTCTAATTTAGCTACTGATAATTCTGTTAAATTATTCCCAAGAGACTGCGAATCTTTAGTTTTAGATGTTCAAGCTAGATTAAAAGCGATTTATAACAAAAATGTAGAAGTTATGGTTTATGGTGATGGCGCTTTCAAAGATCCTAAAGGTGGAATTTGGGAACTTGCTGACCCTGTTGTTTCTCCTGCATATACTTCTGGTTTAGTTGGTACTCCTAATGAATTAAAGTTAAAGTATATTTCTGATAATGCTTTAAAGGATTTATCTGGAGAAGAATTAAAAGAAGCTATGATTAAGATGATTAAAGAAAAAGATTCTAATTTGGTTGGTAGAATGGAAACACAAGGTACTACACCTCGTCAATTGACTGACCTTTTAGGTAGTTTATCTGATTTAACTTCTGGTTCTGGTGATAAGGGTACTCCTGTTATTTTAATTCAAAATTATTTCAGTAATTATTCTAATCAATAATTATTTTCCCCTACATATGTAGGGGATTTGTTTTTTTCAATAGATTTTTTTATTGAAAAGTCATATAATATAGATAGTAATGAAAAGGAGGTTTTGTTAATGTTTAAAATTCAGTCTAAATATAAACCTACTGGGGACCAACCTGATGCTATTAACAATATTGTTGATGGATTTAACAATGGAATATCTAGACAAGTGTTATTAGGAGCTACTGGGACAGGTAAGACTTTTACGATGTGTAATGTTATTGCTAAACTTAATAAACCTACTTTAGTTCTTGCTCATAATAAAACATTAGCTGGACAACTATATAATGAAATAAAATCTATTTTCCCTAATAATCATGTTGAATATTTTATTTCTTATTATGATTATTACCAACCTGAAGCTTATGTTGTTTCTAGTGATACTTATATTGAAAAAGATTCTAGTATTAACGATGAAATAGATGAAATGAGACATAACGCTACAGCTGCGTTAATGGATTTTAAGGATGTTATTGTTGTGGCCTCTGTTTCTTGTATTTATGGTATTGGTGATCCTGATGATTATAAGAATTCAATGCTTAATATTAGAGTTGGAGAAAGTTATAATCGTAAAGATTTATATAAAAGATTAGTTGAGATGCAATTTGAAAGAAATGAGTTTGATTTCAAGAGAGGTTCTTTTAGAGTTAGAGGCGATGTTTTAGAAATTATTCCTATATCTGAACATGCTAAAGGAATTAGAATTGAGTTTTTTGACGATGAGGTCGAACGAATTAGAACTTTTGATGTTACTACTGGTAAAAAGTTAGAAGATATTGCGTTTTGTAATATTTTTGCTGCTACTCATTTTGTTACGAATAAAGAAAAATTAGAAGAAGCAATAAGAAGAATTAAAGCTGAATTAATGATTACCAAAAAGAAGTTTGTTATGGAAGGAAAACCTCTTGAAGCTGAAAGAATTGAACAACGTACTAAATATGATTTGGAAATGCTTGAACAAACAGGAAGTTGTAGTGGTGTTGAAAATTATTCTAGACATTTATCTTTAAGAGGAGAAGGAGAAACTCCTGCAACTTTAATTGATTTTTTTCCTGATGATTTTTTACTTATTATTGATGAATCACATGTTACTTTACCACAGGTTAGAGGTATGTATAATGGTGATAGATCAAGAAAGGAAACTTTAGTTAATTATGGTTTTAGGTTACCTTCGGCCTTAGATAATAGGCCTTTAAGGTTTGAAGAGTTTGATAAAAAAATTAATAAGGTTTTATATGTTTCTGCTACTCCTGGAGATTATGAAAAAAAATATCCAATTATTGAACAAATTATTCGTCCTACTGGACTAGTTGATCCTTTAATTGAGGTTAGAAAATCTTTAGGACAAGTAGATGATATATATGGAGAAATTAAGAAAAGAATCGAATTAAACGAAAGAGTTTTGGTTACCACTTTAACTATTAAAATGAGTGAAGATTTAACTGCTTATTTAAAAAAATTAGGTCTAAAGGTTGCGTATTTGCATTCAGAAATTAAAGCTTTAGAAAGATTAGAAATACTAAGAGATTTAAGAAGTGGTAAATATGATGTGCTTGTCGGTATTAATCTTTTAAGAGAAGGATTAGATTTACCTGAGGTATCTTTAGTTTGTATTTTAGATGCTGATAAACAAGGTTTTTTACGTAGTACAAGAAGTTTGATTCAAACTATTGGGCGTGCAGCTAGAAATGCTAGTGGTAAGGTAATAATGTATGCTGATAGTATTAGTCCTTCTATGGAAGAAGCAATTTTAGAAACAAATCGTAGACGAGAAATTCAAATGAGATATAATGAAGAACATGGTATTGTTCCACAAACGATTGTTAAGGATTTACCTGAGGTTGTTTCAATAAAGAAGGCAGTTGAAGAAACTAAGAAAGATAAAACTAAAAAGGCTATGACTAAAGAAGAAAAAATGGCCTTAATTATGGAATTAGAAGAAGAAATGCGTTCATATGCTAAGGCATTGAACTTTGAAATGGCAGCTCAAGCTAGAGATGCCATTATGGAATTAAAATCAAGGAAATAGGTGATTATATGTATTCGATTAGAGAGTTATTTAAAATTGGTAATGGTCCTTCAAGTTCACATACAATTGGACCATCTTTAGCGGCTAAAGAGTTTTTAAGAAGATATCCTGATATAGATGAAGCTAAGGTAATGTTATATGGTTCTTTAGCTTTAACTGGAAAAGGACATTTAACTGATTATATTATTGAAAGAAGTTTAATGCCTATTCCTTGTAAGATTAAATTTGATTATACTAGTGAGGTTCCTCATCCCAATACTGTTGTTTTTAAGGGATATAAAAATTCTAAAAAAATTGCTACTATGACTGTTTATTCAGTTGGTGGAGGGGCTATTAAAATAGAAGGTGATGAGGAAAGAGTTTTAGATAAGATTTATCCTCATACTAAGTATAAAGACATTCAAACTTATTGTAAGGATTATAAATTGACTTTACCTGAATATGTTGATCGTGTTGAGGGCGAAGGAATTAATGAATATTTAGAAATTATTTATCAAACAATGATGGATAGTGTTAAAAAAGGTTTGGAAACTATAGGGGTTTTACCAGGTAAATTAGAAATCAAGAGAAAAGCTAATTATTTATATTATCAAAACTGTAAAGAAAAAGATCAATCTGAAATAGCAAGACGCCATATTGTTGCTTATGCATTTGCAGTAGCTGAAGAAAATGCTTCAGGTGGTAAGATTGTTACTGCTCCTACATGTGGTGCATCTGGGGTTTTACCAGCTATTGTTCGTTATGCTGTTGATAGTAATAGATATACACATACCCAAATTATTGATGGACTAAAAGTGGCTGGTTTAATTGGTAATTTAGTAAAAACCAATGGGTCTATTTCTGGTGCTGAAGCTGGTTGTCAAGCTGAGGTTGGAACTGCATGTTCTATGGCTGCAGCTTTCTTGGCTTTTTTAGATGGAGCTGGTTTTGGTAGAACTGAATCTGCTGCAGAAATTGCATTAGAACATCATTTAGGTTTAACATGTGATCCTATTGAGGGGTATGTTCAAATTCCTTGTATTGAAAGAAATGCTGTTGCTGCATTAAGAGCGTTAGATGCTGCTAAACTTTCAGGATATTTAAATAATAGTGATTCAAAGATTTCTTTTGATTTAGTTGTTGAAACAATGCTTCAAACAGGTAAGGATTTATCTAGTGAGTATCGTGAAACTTCTGAGGGTGGTTTAGCTAAAAAATACCGTTAATGAGGTGGTAATATGGAAGTTGGAAAAACATATAAATTAAATATTACTGGCTATGATATGAATGGATTAGGTGTATCTAATGTTGATGGTGTTGTGGTTTTTGTTGAAAAAGCATTACAAGATGAAGTTGTGTTAGCTGAAATAACATATACACATAAAAAATATGCTTTTGCTAAAACTATAAAGGTATTAGAACCATGTAAAAGTAGAATGATGAGTCCATGCCCTTATTATGAGGGATGTGGCGGGTGCGATTTACTTCACATGGATTATAGAACAGAAACTCAAATTAAAACTAAAAAAGTAGTGGATGCTTTTTCGAAGATAAATAAATTAAATGATGTTAATATTAATCCAATTATTAGAAATCAACATGTTTTAGGTTATAGAAATAAGGTTATGGTACCTTTTGGTAAAGATGAAGATGATAATGTTATTTATGGTTTTTATCAAAAATTATCTCATGAGATCACGTCTATTGATAAGTGTGTTATTTCTAATAATTATGCTAATGATGTTCTTGAGTTTATTAGAAAATATATAAGTGTAATGAATATTTCTATTTATGACGAAAATACTCATAAAGGTGTATTAAGAACAGTTATGGTTAGAAATAACTGTTATAATGAAATGATGGTTGTCTTAGTTGTAACAAAATATATTGATATTGAAGGTTTAGTTAATTATTTAAAAGAAGGATTTAAGAGAGTTAAATCTGTGTATTTAAATATAAATAGTGAAAAGACTAATGTAATGTTATCTCATGAATATGTACATGTATATGGTGATGAGTATTTGACTGAAGAAATTTTAGGATTAAAATTTAAAGTTTCAGCAGCATCATTTATGCAAGTTAACCATGAGCAATGTGAAAAATTATATGAAGAAGCATTTAGAATGGCTAATTTATCAAAAGATATGAATGTTATAGATGCATATTGTGGAATGGGTAGCATCACTTTATCTATTGCGAATAAAGTTAAGCATGTTTATGGAATTGAAATTGTTCCTGAAGCTATTGTTAATGCTAATGAGAATAAGTTATTGAATAATATTAATAATGCTACTTTCATATGTGGTAAATGTGAAGAAGAAATTAAGAAATTAGTTTCAAAAGAACAAATAGATGTTATTTTCTTTGATCCACCACGAAAAGGTTGTGACGAAGAATTCTTAAAAACAGTAGTAGAAATGAATATACCAAAAATAGTATATATTTCTTGTAATATAGCTTCTTGTTGTAGAGATATTAATTATCTTATGAAAAATAATTATGAGGTTATAGAAGCTACGCCTGTCGACCTTTTTAGTAAGACTAGCCATGTTGAATCAGTAGTTTTACTAGAACTAAAAAACCGTCCATAAAAGTGCGAAAAAACCGCGTCATTGCTGAATATTTTCGGTGTCGACGCGTTTTTATTTTGCTCTTAAAAAATCACGAAAAACAACGACTTACAATGAGGGTGGTTCTTACTATATTTCAAAAATGACTAGATAAAAGGCTCAAACCTCGTTCGTGCGAACAAGTAATGACTAGATGAAATCACCTGTTTTTTTACAAAACACATGCAAATATGGTGATTTGTTAAATGTTATGTGGGAACATATCTAGACCAACATTAGTAAACCTCGTGCTCAAAGCGGTAATAGATGGTAAAAATTATGGTAACTTTATACTAATTTAGGTATATATGTTCTATTTTCTATTTGATAAATTTTAATTTAATGTAATTATTCTTTTGGCTATACTACAAATTTTTTCTAAAATATGGTAAAATATTTTTAATATGAACTTTAATTAATAACATTAAGGATTATTGAGGTGATTCAAATGCAAATTAATGATACTCATTATGAAAGTGAAAAAACATTAGAGGAAAATTTAATAAAGCATTTACAAGCTGATGGATATGAATTGGTTTCTATTCCTGATGTAGAAGCTTTAGAAGCTAATTTTAGAAAGCAAATTAATAAACATAATGTTGTTGAATTAGGTGGACGAGAATTAACTGATAAAGAATTTGAAAGATTATTAAACCAAGTTAAAGGGCGTAATATTTTCAATAGCGCTAAAAATCTAAGACAAAAACAAGTAATTAAAGCTGATGATGGAACTGATTTATATATCGAATTGTTCAATTCTAAAGATTGGTGTAAAAATGAATTCCAAGTTACTCATCAAATTAATAATGATAAAGGTAAATATGTTAATCGTTATGATGTCACTTTATTAATTAATGGATTACCTTTAGTACAAATCGAATTAAAGCGTAGAGGCATTGATTTTAAGGAAGCATTTGATCAAGTTTGTAGATATAAAAAACATTCTTTAAATGTTAGTTTATTTAGATACATTCAATTTTTTGTAATATCAAATGGAATGGATACTAAATATTTCTCTAATAGTGATGGAAATCTAAGTTTTGAAAAAACATTCTATTGGTCTGATATTAATAATAAAAGAATAGATAATCTTTATGATTTTGCTATTTATTTCTTACCAAAATGCCATGTAGCAAAAATGATTGCTAGATATATGGTTATTGAAGAAACTAATAAATTATTAATGATTATGAGACCTTACCAAGTATATGCTGTTGAAACTTTATCTGCAAGAGCAACTGAAACAAACAATAATGCTTATGTATGGCATACGACTGGTTCAGGTAAAACATTAACTTCATTTAAACTAAGTCAATTATTGTCGGCAGAACCTGGAATTTACAAAGTATTTTTCTTAGTGGATAGAAAAGATTTAGACTCTCAAACATTGAAGAAATTTAACAGTTATCAACCGGATTCAGTAGATTCAACTGATGATACTGAGAAACTTATTAAGTTGATAAAAGATCCAACTTCTAAATTAATATTAACTACTATTCAAAAAATGTCTAATGCATGTAAAAATGATAGATATGTTGATATTATTAATCCTTTAAAGGATAAAAAAATTATATTTATAATTGATGAATGTCATAGAAGTCAATTTGGTGACATGCATAAAATTATCAATAAGAAATTCCCTAAAGCTCAATACTTTGGATTTACAGGAACCCCAAGATTCCCAGAAAATCCAAGTCAAGATGGTAGAACAACTGCAGATATCTTTGAAAAATGTTTACATACATATTTAATTAAAGATGCCATTAAAGATAATAATGTATTAGGTTGGAGTGTAGATTACATAAAAACGATTAATAGTAATTATGATGAAGAAGACCAAACTAAAGTTGAAGCTATCGATACTGATGAAGTTATTATGTCTGATGAACGTATTGAACTAGTTGCTAAAAACATTCTTCAAATTCATAATGCAAAAACACGTAATAAAACTTATAATGCATTATTTACAGTAAAAAGCATTCCAATGTTAATAAAATATTATGATAAATTCAAAGAGCTAGGAACTGATTTAAAGATTGCGGCAATCTTCACTTATGGTCAAAATGAAGAATCTGAAGGTAGAGATGAACATTCGAGAGATGCATTAGAAAGATTTATAAAAGATTATAATGCAATGTTTGGAACAGGTTTTGATACAAATAAGTACTCTGAATACTTTAAAGATGTATCAAATAAAGTTGAAAGTGGTCAAATAGATATATTACTAGTTGTTAACATGTTCTTAACAGGTTTCGATGCTCCTGGATTAAATACATTATATATAGATAAGAGAATGAAAGATCATGATTTAATTCAAGCTTTCTCAAGAACTAACCGCGTAGAAAAATCAACTAAACCTTATGGTAATGTTGTATGTTATCAAACAACTAAAAAGGCTGTTGACGATGCTGTAATGTTATTCTCTCAAACCAATACAACTGATGTAGTAATTATGCGCTCAATGGATGCATATGTAGAAGAATTCAAAAATGCTGTTGCTCATTTAAAAGTTGTTGCACCAGATCCATATCAAATAGAAATTGGTGGAGATGAAGACTATCTTAAAAAGTTTGTTATTATTTTTAGAAGAATGGTACAAACATTAGTTAAATTACAAACATTTACTGAGTTTGAATTTACAAAAGACTTACTAGATATATCTCATCAAGAATATGAAGATTATTTAAGTAAATATTTAGCTTTAGCTCGTGGACAAAGAACGCAAGTAGAAAAAGTTTCTATTTTAGATGATGTAGATTTCTGCTTAGAATTAATTCAAAATGATAAAATTACTGTTAGATATATATTGAATTTAATTAAGAATATCATCGGTAATGAAACATATGAAGAAAAGAAGAAAAAAGATTTACAAGAATTGTTAGATATGATTGATAAAACTACAGATAAGGAATTACAACTTAAAGCTAAACTTATTGAAAATTTTATCAAGAATATTGTTCCAGCTATTAAATCTGGAGAATCTGTTGATTCAATATATGAAGATTATATGAATCAAGAAAGAGAAAAAGAAATATTAGCTGAGGCAGCAAAATATGGAATTGCTCCAGAAACATTAAAAGAATATATCGCCGAATACGAGTTCGGTGGGTTAATATCTTCTGAAAAAATTAAAGCAGATTTACCTATTGAAAAAGTTAAAGAAATCAAAGAACAAGAAAATATAGTTTCAGTAATGAAGACTAAAAAGACAATTGTAGGTAGAATTATTAATTTTATACGTGATGTTATATCAAAATTTATGTAATTTAACTAAATTTCAACAAAAAAATTAAAAGGGTGTTGACAAAACATCCTTTTTATTTTATGATATTTATGTAAATTGCAAGAGAGGTGATACTTTATGATGGTAAAACTTGAAGTAATAAGTGAAATAGTTCAGGGTGCAATTTATACTCGTATCAAGTCTGATAATAACATTGACGAATGTACTTTATTAGATACGATTAGCATGCAAGAGTTAAATTACACTATTGGGAATTCACTAACTTATGAAAAACAAGAATCAAAGGTCTTGAATTCAAAAATTTCAAGTTGCACATTTACAAAACAAGATGATGTTCTTGTCGGTTTAACAATGCAAAAAGCAATGGTGATTACTTCAGAACGTTCAGGTAAATTAACATTGTCTAATTTCGCAGTGATTCGAATACATGATAAGAATATACTTGATCCAAATTATTTATGTTGGTTACTTAATGAAAATAGCTACTTCAAAAAAGTAATCGAACAATCATCACAAGGAACAGCTTATGTTTCTACATTATCAATCGCAACTTTAAGAGGATTAGAAATTCCATTGGTTGACATTGATAAACAAAGGAAAATTGGACAATTATACCAAATTTCTGTTCAAAGGAAAAAGATTGGTGCCCGTTTAGAAGAATTAAAAGATTACTTATTAAAAGCACAAATAGAATCAATTTATAAAGGAGAAATGTAAAAATGAGTACAGCAGAATTACAAGCAAAACAACAAGCAGAATTACATAGTCAATTATGGGCTATTGCAAATGATTTAAGAGGAAATATGGATGCCTCAGAATTTAAAAATTATATTTTAGGATTAATCTTCTATCGTTATTTATCAGATAACTTAGTTAAAAGAGTATCTAAAGAATTAGAAGAAGATGAAATGAGTTATGAAGAAGCATGGAAGATTGAAGAAATGCGTAATGACTTAATTGAAATTCTTACAGATGAAGAAGCTGAATTAGGTTATGTTATTGAACCAGAACATTTATGGTCTACATTAATTGATAAAATTAATAAAGGTCAATTTGATATTTCTATGTTACATAAAGCAATTAATGCACTATCAGATTCAACTATGGGTAAAAATTCTCAAGAAGATTTTGAAAATCTATTTGAAGATATGGACTTATCTTCTTCAAAATTAGGTAAAGGTGAAGCAGATAGAACTAAGTTAATTTCAAAAGTTATGTTAAAAATCAATGACATTAACTTCCACTATGATGAAGCTGAAATCGATGTATTAGGTGATGCTTATGAATATCTTATTGGTCAATTCGCAGCATCAGCAGGTAAAAAAGCAGGCGAATTCTATACACCACAAGCAGTTTCAAAATTATTAGCTAAATTAGTTACAGTTGGTAAGAGTCAATTAAGAAATGTATACGACCCAACATGCGGTTCAGGTTCATTATTATTACGTGTCGCTAAAGAAACTAATGTAGTTAAATTCTATGGCCAAGAAATGGTTGGAACAACTTACAACTTAGCAAGAATGAATATGTTATTACATAGAGTTCCGTTTAATAGATTTAATATTTATAATGATGATACTTTAGAACATCCAAGTATTCATCATCTTGAATTAAAATTTGATGCAATCGTTGCTAACCCACCATATTCAGCTAATTGGTCAGCAGATCCTAAATTCTTAGATGATGAAAGATTTAGCGCCTATGGTAAATTAGCTCCTAAGTCAAAAGCTGACTATGCATTCATTCAACATATGATTTATTTATTAGATGATGCAGGTACAATGGCAGTTGTATTACCACACGGTGTCTTATTCAGAGGTGCTGCTGAAGAAGTTATTAGAAAATATTTAATTAAAGATAAAAATTATTTAGATGCAGTTATTGGATTACCATCAAACTTATTCTTTGGCACATCAATTCCAACTTGTATTTTAGTATTTAAAAAATGTAAAGAACATGACAATATTATGTTCATTGACGCATCTAAAGAATATGAATCTGGAAAGAATCAAAATAGATTAACTGATGAAAATATTCAAAAGATTTTAGAAACTTACGTTGCACGTCAAGATGTTGAAAAATACGCACATTGTGCTTCTTTAGCTGAAATTGAAGAAAACGATTATAATTTAAACATTCCTAGATATGTTGATACATTCGAAGAGGAAGAAGAAATTGATATTCATGCAGTTATGGCAGAAATCAAAGAATTAGAAGCTAAAAGAGCTGAATTAGATGCTGAAATTGAAAAGTATTTAAAAGAATTAGGACTATAAAAAGGAGGATAACATTATGAATGAAAATAACACTCAAAATGTAATCCCTAATGTTGATTCTAAGAGTAAACAAGAACGTAATGTTCCTGATTTAGGAATTTATTGTAAACTAAAAGAAATAGCATCTATATATGATGGAACACATCAAACTCCTGAATATAAAAATGAAGGTATTCCTTTTGTAAGTGTTGAAAACATTAATGACATTTATAACTTTAATAAATACATTTCAAAAAGTGCTTATAATAAGGAATTTAAATTAAATCATCCTATAAAAGGTGATATTTTAATGACACGTATCGGTGATATTGGAACACCTGCATTAGTAACTAAAGATATTGATATGGGTTATTATGTCAGTTTGGCACGACTAAAGGTTAACAAAGATATCTTACCTGAATATCTATATTTCTATATTCAAAGTCCAAAATTTCAACATGAATTATGGAAAAAAACAATTCATGTTGCATTTCCTAAAAAAATAAATAAAGAAGATATTGGTGAATGTTTAATCAAAATTTTTAGTATTAATCAACAAGAAAACACAATTAATTTATTAACTAAAATTGAAAATAGAATCAATACTCAAAAGAAAATCATTGAGGATTTAGTTGAACTAAAGAAAGGAATTATAAATTCCACATTTAATCAATATAAATATAATAAAAAAATTAAATTATCAATGGTATTAAAAGAAAGAAAAAAATATGCTATTAAAGATAGCAATATCATTCATGCAACTCTTAGTAAAGAAGGTATTTTTCCAAAAACAGATAGATATAATAGAGATTTTCTCGTTAAAGATGAAGAAAAAAATTATAAAATATCATTATTAAATGACATTTGTTATAATCCAGCTAATTTAAAATTTGGTGTAATTACTCGCAATAAATATGGGAAATGTATAATATCTCCAATATATGTTACATATGAAGTTAACGATAACTTTTTACCTGAATTTGTCGAATTATATGTGTGTCAAGATTCATTTATAAATTATATAAGAAAATATGAACAAGGTACTGTATATGAAAGAATGGCTGTTTGCTCAGAGGATTTTTTAAAGGGTGAAATTCCGCTGCTATCATATGAAATACAAGCATCATTAGTAAATAAGATTAAACTTATAGAAGAAAAAATCCAAAACGAAAAAAGTATTCTTCAACTTTATATAAAAGAAAAAGAATACTTATTAAATAATTTATTTATATAAATAGTTTGTCAAGAAGATATTGTTTTTGTCGTTCATATAAAAACAGTATCTTTTTTTCTAGTTGAAGTTTTTCAATTATTTTCTCTATATTATTAACAATTCTATTTTGTGTACCTTCATCTGGTAATATTATTTTAAAGGATAAAAAATCTTTTTCTGATAATTCTTTTTGACCAGTTCCGTTAGCTAAATGAGACCTATACTTTAAAAATAAATCATTTGATATAGAGTAGTAAATAAATTTTAAATTGAAATCCTTTTTAACTTTAAAGCTCATTATTGCATTTGAACAAATTGTATTATCAAATTCTTCTGGAATTATAGCAATACTTCCATTGAAATAATTTTGTTTACCTATTATTATTTCATTTTTATTCCTAATATAAAATGGTCTAGTATCTGCCATTTCTCTATTTAAATTTGAAAATGCAATTCCCTCTTTATTTAATTTAATTGTTATTTTAGGGTACTGTTTTGTATCTACTGGTATTTTGTTGCCTTCAATTAGTATATCATTTAAAGCAATTGTTTTTCCAACCTCACAAAGACCTTTGTTTGAAAAATACATCTTTATAAGCCCATTAATTAAAGATTTGTAGTTATTAATGATTTTC
>JBGVRA010000033.1:0-50739 GCA_045127955.1 Anaeroplasmataceae bacterium | reverse complement strand
ATAGATAGAGATTTAAATTCAGCTATTAATTTAGCTAATTATAGAAATAAGTAAAAATATAAAAGAAAGGAAAAACTTTAAAACTTATACAAATTAGTACGCATGCGTTTGTGCGGAATTGACGCCTTAGGAGAGTACATATCACTTGGAGATTTGTATGATAATACAAATATTCAGGGCTCGAAGAATGAGGAATATAACTGAAATTCTATAAGTATTATAGAGTTTTATAGGTTTTTAAAAACGGTTGTTTATGGATAAGTATAAAAAATTAAAGGAGATAATAAAAAATAGTAAAAATATTGTTGTTTTTACTGGTGCTGGAATTTCAGTTCCTTCCAATATTCCTGATTTTAGAAGTGATAATGGATTATATAATCAAGGTGGATATATTAGACCAGAAGAAATAATATCTCATTCATTTTTTATTAATCATCCAAAGGAATTTTATGAGTTTTACGGTAATAAAATGGTTTATAAAGATGCTTTACCTAATTTAGCTCATAAATATTTTGGAAGTTTAGAAAATGTTAGTGCTGTGGTAACTCAAAATATTGATAATCTTCATCAATTAGGTGGTAGTAAAGTTGTTTATGAACTACACGGAAGTGTTAAAAGAAATTATTGTATGAAGTGTAGAAAATATTATGATTTAGATGATATTAATCCTAAAGAAATACCTTATTGTAGTTGTGGTGGAATTATTAAACCTGATGTTGTGTTATATGAAGAACCACTAGACACAACAGTAGTAATGAAGGCAGTTAATGCTATAAGTAAAGCTGATACTTTAATTGTTATTGGAACTTCACTTGTTGTTTATCCTGCAGCTAGTTATTTAAATTATTTTAGAGGAGATAATTTAGTTTTAATTAATAAATCCAAGACTAGTTATGATGGTATTGCTGATTTAGTTTTTAATGAAGATGTTATTAATGTTATTAATAAAATAAAATAGTAAATGGCCCTTGAAGGGCCATTTATTATTTATAATAAGCTAATTTATAAAAATTTGGATAAGTAGAAATTAATTCACTTAATTTAGTTCTTGTTGATGAACCCGGATCATTGATTGTAAAATTTGAAGCTTGAAGTGTATTTGAACCATTGTGTCCAGTAACAACAACCCAGTGTTGTCCACCATATTTATTTTTAAATCCTACCACAACAGGTTTTCCTTGGTTTAATAAGTTATAAATTGTTTGTAAGTAATTTGAAGGAGTAGAGGTAGTATAAGTACTTGGCCAGTACATATTACCATCACTAGTATATGAAGATTGATTTCTTATTGTTAGTGGAGTTTTAGTTGTTCCTGTACGGTATGATTCTGTCATGGCAATAGAAGTAGTAAGACAGCCTATTTCTTTCATTGTTGCACCATAAGAACCTATAGTTACACTAGCCCATCTACTGTCATATTGCTTGTAACTTGGAATTGAAAGCTGTATTTGTTTGTAGGTAGTAGATTTGTTAATGTATGTGTTTGCAACATAGCCTATTTTATTTCCTTCGTATAAAACTTTAGAAAAACTACCGTGATTTTTTAATACTACGACATAATCGCCATTTACTACTTTATCAATTATTTGATAATTTGTTGATGGACCTAATCTTACATTTAAGTTAGTTCCGCCTGTTGATACTTTTCTTGCATCTCCTGATAATGCATCGATATATGATTTATGAACATATCCAAATTTATTTTCTTGGTATTCAACATAATAAAAATTACCGTGTGTTGAAATCATTGTTAGATATGATCTATCTTTTATTTTATCAATAACTGCATTTGATGTTGATGGACCTGATCTAACGTTTAGGTTAGTACCGCTTGTATCAACTATTCCAGCCATTGAACCATAAAATGCTGCAGAAGTATCAATAGGTAATAATAATAAGGTAGAGATTAGTATAATGAATGTTATTATAATCTTTTTCAATTGTTTCACCTCCTTATGCCTTAATTATAACTAAGGGGGAGGTTTTTTTTATTGGTAATATATGCCATAAATAAAACACCACAAAGTGGTGTTAATCATAATATTAAGAAATTTAGTGCTTGAAATATTTTGGTTTTCCAAGATTCTTCGCTATGAATTATGGAATCATCAGTAAATACATGGACTAAATCGTTTATTTCTTTTATTTGACTTATGCATTTTAAGCAAGCGCCATCTAATTCATTTTTGCCAGCATATAAGAATACTAATTTACTGGATGTTGGTTTATTAAAATTTTTAAAATCGCCAACAGGTGATAATAATATAGAACCTTTAAATTCAGATGAATATCCTAGTTTTAATGCTTGATATGACGCTTTACTACAACCTAAAGAATAAATATAGTTATTCATTCTGTATCTTGTTTTTAATAGGGGATGAATTTCATTTAAGATGAAATCACTTAATATACTTTCTTTATATTCTTTTTCTCTTTTTTCTTGATCTATTGCAGATGCAATACAGATATAAATAGCATATTTTCCTATTGATTCTAATTTGTCTATTGATTCTTGTAAGCTTAATGAAACACCTCTAAATGAATCTTTATCATTGAATGCATTTTGTCCATCTAAGACATATACTACAGGATAGTATCTATTTGTATTGTTATAATTTTTTGGTAAGTTGATTGTTATTCTGATTGTTCTATTAAGTGGAAAACAATTTATTTTAAAACTTTCTAGCATAAATATCACCTATTTGTATTATACTTTATTTTGAATAGTATTTTAAGATGTTTATTTATTTTTGGCAAACATATATTGACAGTGCCAAAAATAAGAGTTATAATAATAAAGCATAATAAAATTGGAGGAATTTATATGAAAGAAACAATGATGTTTAAGACGGAGACAAAACGTTTGCTTGATATGATGATTAACTCTATCTATACTCATAAGGAGATATTCTTAAGAGAATTAGTATCAAATGCTAGTGATGCTATTGATAAGCGTCATTATCTTGCGTTAACAAATGATAGTATCGCTTGTAATGAATATGAAATTATTATTGAAGCTGATAAAGAAAATAGAACACTTACTATTAGCGATAATGGTGTTGGTATGACTAAGGAAGATTTAGTTTCTCATTTAGGAACTATAGCTAAAAGCGGAAGTAGGGAATTTTTAGAAAATATTAGTCAAGAAAATACACCTAATGTTGATATTATTGGTCAATTTGGTGTTGGTTTTTATTCGGCTTTTATGGTAGCTAAAAAGGTTACTGTATATACTAAGTCAGTTAATGATGGTAGTTCTCACTTATTTGAATCTTTAGGGTTAGATTCTTATAGTATTGAATCTTTTGATAAAGATGATTATGGGACTAAGATTGTTTTAGAGTTAAGAGATAATACTGAAGATGAAAATTATGATGAGTACTTAGATGAATTTAAGATTAAAGAATTAATTAAAAAGTATTCGGATTATGTTAGATATCCTATTAAAACATGGATTACTAAATATGATGAAAAACAAGATGATGAAGATGATAATACTCATTTAGAGTTAGAAACTATTAATTCAATGCTTCCTATTTGGAAGAAGAATAAAAGTGAATTAACAGATGAAGAATTAAATAATTTCTATAAAAATAAGTTTATGGATTACCAAGATCCTATTACATACATTCATATTAATGTTGAAGGTATGTTAACTTATAATTCTTTATTGTTTATACCTAAAAAGCCATTATATGATTTTGGTGATAAAAATGAAAGAGGTCTTCAATTATATACTAAGGGTGTATTTATTTTAGATAAGTGTAAAGATTTAATTCCTGAATATTTAGGTTTTGTTAAGGGATTGGTTGATTCTGCTGATCTACCTTTAAATATTTCTCGTGAAATGCTTCAAGAAGATAAAGCTATTAAAAGAATTGCTTCTAATGTAGAAAAGAAAATTTTATCTGAATTAAGTAGAATGTTAAAAAATGATCGTGAAAAATATGAAGAATTCTTTAAAGATTATGGTGTTAATATTAAATATGGTTTATATGAAGAATATGGCGCTAAGAAGGATTCATTAAAGGATTTGATTATTTTATTAAGTTTAAACCAAGATAAGAAGATTACTTTTGCTGAATATAAAGAAGCTATGCCTGAAGGTCAAAAAGAAATTTATTATGCAGTTGGTAAAGATAAAGAATCTGTTTTAAAATTACCTCAAATGGATTTAATTAAGAGTAAGGGATATGATGTATTAATCTTATCTGATAATGTTGATGAGTTTATGCTTCAAGTACTAGCTGAATACGATGGTGTTAAATTTAAGTCAATTAATCAAGGTGATTTAGATTTAATTGATGAAGAAGAATCTAAAAAAATTGATGAATTAATCGAGTCTAAAAAAGATTTAATATCAGATATTAAGAATTTATTACCTGAATGTAAGGATGTAATTTTATCTAAGAGATTAACTGATGCTCCATGTTGTTTAACTGCTGGTGATGGTTTATCTTTTGAAATGGAAAGAGTGTTATCTTTACAAAATGATAGAGGTTTAAAAGCTGATAGAATTTTAGAAATTAATCCAAATCATGATGTATTTAAAGCTATTGAAAAAACATATGAAAATAATAAAGAAGATTTAGGAAAATATGCTAATTTATTATATACTCAGGCTTTATTAATGGAAGGTATTTTACCTAGTGATCCTAAGGGATTTGCTGAAAGTTTATGTGAATTGATGATAAATTCAGTTAAATAATATAATAGAAAGACCGTTTGGTCTTTTTATTATTTCTTAGGAAATTGTAATTTCATTTTTGATAGTACTATAACCACAAAAAACCCTATGTTGAATATTTCTATCAAACTAGGGTATTTATATTAATTTGTTAATAGTTATCTTCTCATTTTTAGTTTTCTAAATTTCTAGTGGTACAAATTTAGGTTTACTACATTTATGACAATATAGAATAGGATAATCAATTCCGTTCCACATTTCATCAGTCTTGGTTTAGTTTCTAATAAAAAGAATTTAAGCATTTTATCAATCTAAATTACCGCAAGGAATTAAAGACTCAAAACATATTAAAAACCTAGATAAGAAAAGAAATAGACAAGTTGATGATTATCTAAATAAAGCTGTAGCAACAATCATTACTGAAGCAAAAAATTTAAATATTGATGAAATCATAATAGGATGAAAAAAACTATGATTTAAAAGGAAAAGATAAAAGAATGATAAATATAGATTAAACGCATCATTAAATATTTATAAAAAAGCAGTAATTACATGTAACTCAACAAATAACAAAATAGATTATTTAATGAGTAGGGGTCTAACAATACCTAATCGAATATTAGTTAAGTTATAAGAAAAACACCAAATATTTTACATATTTGATGCTTAAATGATATTAATATATCATTAAAATAGGCGAAGCCTAGAGTAATTAATGAAAAAATATTATTAATTATTATTTTTGTTCAAAAATGAAATAAAATAGTTATTTTAATTGTTTTATTATATGAAAAGATATCTTTTTACAGGTTGGTGATAATAAATGTTAGTAAAAAATCTAAAAAATGCGCTTAATTCTAAAAATGTAACTAGAATTAATGAAGCATTTAATCAATTTTATAATCATTATTTTAAATTGATTTATTATATTATCTCTCAATATATTGATAATACATGTGATGTTGAAGATTTAACTCAAGATGTTTTTGTTAAATTTTTTAATAATATTACAAAGATTAATTTAGATAATAATGCTAAGTATTATTTGACGACAATAGCTAGAAATATAGCGTTAAATTTTATAAAATCTCAAAATAAAAAAATTATTGTTAAAGATGACTTAATTTTGTCAATAATTGATAATAATTCAACAACAGATAAATATATTTATAAAAATTTATTGGAAGATATGTCTAAATATTTAGATGAATTAGAAGTTAAAATTATTATTTATCATTGTTTAGAAGGCATGAAGTTTAAAGATATATCAAAGATTCTTAATAAATCTACTAATACTGTAATAACAATATATCAGCGAGCTATAAAGAAATTTAAAAAGAAAGTTGGAAATATTTATCATGATTAATAAATATATAAATGAACATATTGATCAATCAGTAAATGTTGAACCAAATTTCAATAAGATTGATCATTCAATAAATTATGAACAATTTAATAATACAAAAAGATTTAGTAAGAAGAATATATTAAGATTTATATCAATATTATGTCCTACATGTATAATGATAATTGGAACAATTTTATTAATAAATAATTTAGGTACTACACCTCCTGAACCAACACCTATTTTACCGACAGAACCATCTGGTATAGTTAATGAATTTGATGCTTCAAATGAACCAACTATTGCCCTACCATTTTTTTACAAAATTACAACAGATAAATGTGAATATTCAATTGGTGAGGAAGTTAAAATAACTTTAGAATTAGGATTAAGCTGGTTTCAGAGAAATTGCTTTGAAGAAGGAGATTTAAATATAAAAATTTCAGATGATGAATCATATGAAGTTATAGGACAAAGTGAATATGTTATTGAAGATTTCATTACAATGATTGAAGGTAATAAAGAATCAAAATATTATGCTACTAACGATAATAGGTATCCTATAAAATTAGTGTTTACAATTAAACCGATTAAAGAACACTCTAATTTATCAGTAATATATTTTTCATTAAAGTTTAATTATAGTGACAAAGAAATTTTTTCGGGAATGGATATAGATAATATATTCAAAGATTGGTGGTTTGACTTTAATGAAGAATACATATTTAATATTAAAGGTATGTATTTTGTTAATGTAGATGGCAATGTAAAACTATCATTATCACAATTAGAATTAATAAATGCATCTGTAAATATGGAATATGAAAATGGACAAATAGAAAAAAGTGATTATGTAAATGAACTTTTTTCATCACTTTTACTAGGGAATATTATTATAGATTATAGTTGGAACGCTTCACAAGGTTTATATGATATAAAATATTATTCTAATAGTATTAGATTGCATATTACTATAGATAATCAAGATAATGAATTTGTGAAAAATGTTTTAGCACTTTTAGAAAAAAAGAGCAATAAAGAAGCAGCTAAATTGATATTGAATTACGTAGATACCCAGATAATATTATCAGCAGATTTATATGAAGAAGAATTACATAGTATTGAAAATACTAAGGTAATTAGTTTAACTTCTTTTTATGTATTAAGATATGTTTCAAAAGAGTTTTCTGATTTTAAAGATTATTGGTTTAATTACAACTATACTTTAAATTAGTTTTAAGTAAGTAGTAAAAATAGCTTCACCAAAATAGGTGGGTACCACATACCAAATTTAGTGTTTAAGTTATACCAAATTAAGTTGGAAAATCCAAAAACCCTTGAGTCATGAGATTCAAGGGTTTTTAAGTGCTTAAGTATAATCTTAATTGAATTATTTTTGAAATATTACTGGTTCATTCTTGTTTAAAACAAACAAGATTCTATTTCTAAATCTATCAAAATTTGAATATCCATATCCATCATGAAGAAGACATTTGATTCTACCATTTAATGATTCCATTGGACCGTTTGACATTCTTTTTCCATTAGCAATTAAGAATAATATTGATATACCAATGATTAATAAGGGATTATCAAGCCCTAATAAATATGTATCGGTGTAACTAGTATAACTAGTAGCAGCAGTGGGCTAGAACGGCCTAGATGGTAGTAGTCGAAAGAACATGACATCGATGCTCGGTTAATTATTTGCCGAGTAGTTCACTAGGGAATCATTATTTGATGTTTTTCTTTTGTTCTTTATGGAATATTTAATTTATTTTTTATATAAAATTTAATAAAAATAGAAAAAATTAATGATATTAAAACTATTTTTTTCAAGAATTATTGACAGTTTGACATTTTTTAACTATAATGAATTGATTGGTTTGTTATAAGTGCTTTTTATATAGAGATTTGAGGTTATGTAATGAAAGAATTTGTTTCTAAAAGAAAAAAAATCATTATTGATATTATATTAGTATTGATTGTTTTGATTGCTGTAGCAGGGATATCTATTGCAGTATTGTCAGCTTTTAATGTTTTAACATTTGATGGTGGTATTGTTTTCAATACACAAATATTTGATTCATTTAAAAATTCGTGGTATGGTTGGATTATTTTTATTTTATTCCAAACTATAATTACAATGTTTTTGTCAATTGTTCCTGGCGTTTCAATGGCATTTATTGTGTTATGTACTAATATATATGATAAACCTTGGGAAGCATTTTTGGTATCATTTATATCAGTTATGATATCTAGTGTTATTATGTATTTAATAGGTAGATTTGGTGGATATAAACTTTGTGTTAAAGTTTTAGGAGAAGAAGATTGTGAAAAATCATTATCTTTATTAACTAAAAAAAGTACTATTTTCTTTCCGTTAATGATGATTTTCCCTATTTTTCCAGATGATGCGTTGATTATGATTGCTGGAACTTTAAAAATGAAAATGAAATGGTTTATTCCATCTATTGTTATCGGTAGAGGAATTGGTATTTTAACTATTGTTTTTGGTTTCTCATTTATACCTTTTTCTGAATTTGATACTTTCTATGAATGGTTAGTATTTATTACTGTTATTATTGTTTGGCTTACTGTGGTTTTCTCGTTAGCTAATAAATTAAATAAAAAATTAGAAGAAAGAAGTTCTAAATAAAAAAGGACCCTATATAGTAACTACATCATAAAGAGGTGTAGATTTACTTTATAGGGTTTATTTTATTTATGTTGTCATTTTAGTTAGAAATTATAATCTAATGCCATCTTGACCATCATCACCGTTTTGTCCATTTATACCATTGGTGCCATTTTCTCCAGAAGAACCTGCACTTCCTCCAACTCCAGCTGAGCCACCATATCCTCCACTACCACCAGAAGCAGCATATCCTGAAGTTGAAGAATATGTTGAAACGTTTAGTCCTTTTTGACCATCGCCTCCATAGCCGCCGTCGCCGCCATCACCACCGTTACCGCCATTTCCTGGATCTCCTACTCCATGAAATATGTTTGTACTTGTGTCACTAGCGCCTTTGCCACCATTACCGCCGTCGCCACCTGCTCCACCATGGCCGCCATCACCACCGATTAATGAGTATGAATTTCCAGAAATAAAAATTGACGACATTACATAAATTGCATATCCACCATGGCCACCGTTACCGCCATCGCCACCACTGCCACCATCACCACCATTATCTCCAGGTATTGGTTTAGTAAATGAACCTGAAGGAACTTTAGGACCATCCATTCCATGGCCACCGTTACCGCCATCGCCACCACGACCACCGTTTCCACCTTTAATTGTTAGTGTGCTTCCATCTAAAATAGATAAAATTAGTTTATAACAATATATTCCGCATGTACCATTAGTTCCGTTTCCACCTTTATTTCCGCTTATATCATCTAATATCATTGAACTATCATCTTGGCCATTACTTCCGTTTGAACCGTTAGTTCCATTTGCTCCATATATATTTACAGTTCCTTTGATGTACATGTTTAATTTATAACTATTGGTATAGTAAATACAGTTATATGATGAGGGAGCTTGTAATGTTACATCCTTAATATATAATTCAAAGTCTCTAGATACGCCATTCAAGTCTATTGCAATTTTGTAAATGATATTCGAGTTGCCATATATATAAAGAGATTTTACTTCAGAGCCTACAGTTATGCAACAAAAACTACCGAACGGATTAGAAGGAAGTTCTAAAATAGCATGTGCATAAGGTATTGGTAAATCTCGAGTTGTTGTAGAAATTGAAACTTTATCACCATGCCATGTGGCTTTTAATGATAAATTACCAAATGTGCCTTCAGGGATTTCGGTTATTATATTTCCATCACATTCCCAACCGGCAAATTCATAACCGAATCGAGTAGGATTGGCCAAAGTAAAAGTTTTAGTTTTTACTGTATATTGACTATGTGTTTGGACCATTATATAAGATGTTGATGTATGTTCACCACCGTTTAAATCATATGAAATATAATATGTAATTGGCTCCCATATCCCTTTTAGTATAGTATCCTCATCGATGTCCCAAAATCTTGTGGCTTTACCCATATCATTAATGTAACATACTCCTTCTTTAGTATACCACCCTATGAACATTTTACCATCTTGTTCAACGATATGAGCAGAAGAAGATGGTAAATACATTCCGAATGTTGCTTTCAATCGGTGATAAACTCCCAAATCTACATTGTAGGTATTAGCTATAAATTTTGCTTCTAGGTCTATTTCATTAGCGAAAATATCCATTAATGAACCTGTTTTATATAATTTATCATTATATAACCATCCCTCAAAAGTATAACCTTTAAGTCCTACTCCAATATCTGGAATTTTTCCACAAAAATTAACTACACTTGTCAGATATAATTCGCCATTAATATAATAATTAACTTTTATTGGATATGTTGAAATTGTATATAGAGAACATTCTTCATCGTTCAGGTAATAATTGATATTACTTTCTGGGACAAATATTTCAGCATTCATAGGAAAAGATGTATGATATAAGCTAGCATATACAACTTTTGTAAAATAGATTTTATCTAGTGATTGACAATTAATAAACGCATATTCACCTATAGTCTTGATGTTATTACCTATGTAAACTTCTGTGAGTGTTGAACTTTCAAATGCGCCTAAAGCAATATAAGAGACAGAAGAAGGAATTTCATACGAAGTAGATAATCCTTTATAATCTAATAAAACAGAACCTAAGATTGTTACATCTCCTCTATTTTTGAACCATGGTGTGTCTACGAAAGTTTTTTTATCAGCATAAATTAATGAACCACTTGAATTATAAATATTAGCTAGGTTGATACACCCTGAGAATGCATCTTTACCTATGTTTTCAACATTTGATAAATTTATTGTTGTAAGTTGTTCATTATTAGAAAAAGCATTTGGCCAAATATAATCTACTGTTGTTGGAACGGTTAATTGATATATTCTTGGAGAAAATATCAATTGTGTTTTCCCTAAAGTGTATAATGTGTTGTTAGCAAGTTCAAAATAACTACTATTATTGTTGATGATTTTTATACCTGAACCTAGAAAAGTAGAGGTGCCCAGTGAGTTTAAATTTGTAGGGATTGTAAAGCTTGTTAATGAACTACAATTTAAAAAAGCATTAGTTCCTATAGATGTTAAAGAAGTAGCATTTGATGTATCTACATTTGTTAAGTTAGTACAATTTTCAAAAGCTGAACTGTTGATACTTTTAATTGTATTTGGCAAAGTTACATTGAATACTGATGAGTTATCAGAAAAAGCATGTGTTCCTATTTCAACAACTGTTTTACCATCAATAATGCTGGGTATAGTTAATTGATTTGTTCCGTTAGTTCCTAAATAAGATAAGATACCCACTTCATTTTCACTTACATAATAAGTTTCAAAACGAGATGTATTTTCAAATTGTTCAACATTGATATCGTTAATAATTTGAGTTAAAATTAAGTCGTCTTTTGGTTCTAAGTTATGAGGTATAGACATAGAGTTAACAGCACTGTTATTTATATCAGCATTAAACTCAGTAAAAGTTCTAACTTTTGTATTAAATCCATAATATCCTAAATAACTTGAATTTTCTATTGAACCATTATATATTCCTAATTGAGAATTTAAATTTACGAAAATATCATTAAGTACTAAAGTTGTTGGAGGTATTATGGAAGTATCTAATTCATTACATAAAAATCTTATTATATCATCTATATATTTAGATGATAAATCATTCCAAATAGCAACCGTTTCTAAAATTATAGAAGTTATTTCTTGAATTTTTCCGGTTATATTATCATTTTGCATATCCATAATAACAGCTGAGGTTATAAGATCAGAAATTAAATAAATGATTGATGGAAGATTATCAACAACTAAAGTAGGTAATTTTCCAGTTTTAATTAAATAATCCTTACTTGAATCACTTTCTAACATTTTACCTAAAAATTTTAAAGTTGAACGCCCTCCAATTGCAAGAACATTAATATCATCATAGTTATATTCATAGTAATGATTGTTCCAATTATTCATGTAATTTGTATAAATTTTTTCATCTATTATATCATCTTTACCTTTTGCATCTGAAAATATATGTAACCATAGAGCATCTATTGATGCAGTTGTAGAGCCACAATAAGGAGTTCCTATACTATAAATAGAATCAATTAAATCAGGATGGTCTAATGCATATTGCATATTTGTAATACCACCACGACTATGTCCAATTAAATTTATTCTGGGTAAAACACCATTATTTAATTGTTTATATTGATATACAATGTTACTTATTCCATAATTAAATTGTGAATATATATCATCGTTCGAAGATAAATCAACATTTTTTTCTTCATTATATTCATAAGCTTCAAAAATAATTATAATGTGTTTGGATATATCTACAATTGAATTAACTTCGTTTCCTTTAGTGTCAAAATTGGTATTATCTAAATTACTATTAATTTGCGTTGTTAAATCTATTAATTCAAAATTATTAATTTCTTTGAATTTTAGTAAATATACATTCACTTCATTATATAAATTGTATAGTCTATTAATTATTGAATTTTCATCATAAGCGAAGTTACCATTACCATCATTTGACCAATGTGAAGCAGTCCCGTTTAACCCATGGGTTAGAACAGTAATATTCGCATTTCCTGTATTGACTGGTATGTTAGTAGGTTTAGAAAAATCGTATCTATAGTCATTATTATATGTAGTATAATCATTTATATCTTCATTTATTCCGTTTTCATCTTCATTATAACCATATTCATAGGTGTTTGTTAAGTCGTATAATTGTTTGTTTGATAATTCATCGTCAGCAGCACTTGCGGATGTGGATATATTTGGTATGAATAAACCGAAAAGAAGTATTGTTGAAATTAATAAACAAATTTTTTTGATAGATTTCATTGCTGTTCCTCCCATTTTGCATATAATATAGTTTCTTTTAAAATGTATTCTCCATTCTCGCTATATTCTTTAGCTGGTACAATATCATTTTCAAAATTCCATACATTAATACATTCTGGTTCTTTGTACCAACCTATAAAGTTATATCCTTGTCGAATTGGATTAGGTGGTAATACATTAACAGTTGTTCCATCACAATCATCTACTAGGAATATATTATTTTCACCATAATTTAAATCGTATAATACATTGGCATAACTACATTTGTTATCAAAATCCTCACTTGATGGAAAATTTATTTCTTTTATTTTTTTCGCTAAAAATATATTATCAAAAGAATCTAAAATAAAATCCCAACGATATCCTCTTTCATATGCATTACCTATAAAGATAGTTCTTTCAATACCATCATTTGAGTTGAAGAAGAGTTCATTACCTATGTTTTTAATATGGTTTGTAATATATATTTTCCTTAAATTAATGCTATATATATAACCTTGTTCACCTTGAAAACCGTTGTTATGTCCTAAAGAAACTACTTCATATTCATCAATTACTGTAGGTATTACGATGGTTTCTTGTTGTTTACCTTTTTCAGTAAGTCCCATTATTAATGCTTCATCAATTCTATCATCATCTATATCATATCTTCGATATTGAAAGTATCCAGATTCATATATGATAAGACCTGGTGGAGTACCACATGAAGTTAATGTTAATACAAATGTTATTATTGAAATTAATAAACAAATTTTTTTGATAGATTTCATTACTGTTCCTCCCATTTTTTAATTGTTATTAAAAGAACATAATTTTAAGTTATAAAGAAAAAAGAGTTATTTATGTAATATTCTAATTGAAATTTCATAAACAATGACGATACTTATCAGTATTTTAACATCTAATTGTAAAACTTACAACTATTTATAGAATAAAAAAAAGATGTTTATAAACACATGTTGTTTATGTGTCTACAAACATCTTATCATTTCAAAAATGATTCCATTTTATATTATTCAGCTTTAAATCCGACTTCTGTGATAGCTTCAATTAATGCATATTTTGAAGTGGAATCTAAACATTGAACTACTGCAGATTTTGCTTCTAATGAAACTGTAGTATCCATTACACCAACTACTGATGATAATGCATTTTCCACTTTAGCTACACATTTCATACAGCCCATTCCTGTTACTGTTAAAGTTATTGTTTTCATGATTCTTTTCCTCCTTTTTCTTTTGTATTAAATAAATTTAATCTTAAAGCATTTGTTACAACAAAGACACTACTTAGGCTCATTGCAAGTGAAGCAATCATTGGATTTAGTTTAATGTTGAAACTGTAGTAGAATACTCCAGATGCAAGTAATATGCCTATACAGTTATAAAAGAATGCCCAAAATAGGTTACCTTTTATATTGTTTATTGTTTTTTTGCTTAATCTAATTGCATGATATACATCGTTTAATGAGTTTGAAATTAGTACAATATCGGCTGATTCTATTGCTATGTCAGAACCTGCTCCTATTGCTATTCCTACATCTGCAGTAGTTAATGCAGGTGCATCATTTACTCCATCACCTACCATTGCAACCAAGTCTTTGTTATTTGTTTTTAAACTTTGAATTATGTTTTGTTTTTCATGAGGTAACACATCACTAATAACGTTTGTAATTCCCACTTCATTTGCGATAGAAGTAGCTGTGTTGTTGTTATCTCCTGTTAACATTATAACATTTATTTTTAATTTATGAAGATTTTCAATTGCCTTTTTTGAATCTGGTTTTACTTGATCTTTTACGGCAATGATTCCTATTAGTGTTTTTTCTTCGGCTATCAATAATGGAGTTTTTGATTCTTTGGCAAGTGTATTTATTTCATTTGAGTGACTAGATAAATTAACTCCTAAATTATTTAAGAATTTTTCATTTCCAATATAATACTTATGGTTATTTACTATTCCGCTTATACCTAATCCAGAATGACTTTCAAAATTATCTACTGTAAGATTTGGGGTATTTAATTCTTTTGCTTTTTCGATTATTGAAATTGCTAGAGGATGTTCTGATTTTTGTTCTAATGCATAAGTTATTGCTAAAATATCTATATCTTTGTATTTGATAATATCAGTAACTTTTGGTTTTCCAAGAGTAATTGTTCCTGTTTTATCTAAAACTACTGTTTTTATTAAGTGAGTTTTTTCTAATGCAACAGCGTCTTTTACTAATAATCCATTTTTAGCAGCTACACCTGTTGAAACCATTATTGCTACTGGTGTTGCAAGGCCTAGGGCACATGGACAGGCAATAACTAAAACAGAAACTCCCATTCTAAATGCTAATTCAAATGGTTCTTTTAAAATTAAGAAGGTAATAAAACTTATTAACGCAATTGTTATTACTGTTGGAACAAAGAACAAAGATATTTTGTCTGCTAGTTTTGAAATTGGGGCTTTGGAGTTGGCAGCCTCTTCAACAAGTTTAATAATTGTATTAATTGTTGTATCTTCACCTACTTTGGTAGCTTCTATAATTACGTATCCATTTATTAAAATTGTGGAACTAATTACTTTTTCGCCTTTTTCTTTATATATTGGAATTGATTCTCCTGTGATATTACTTTGATCAAAGGAACCTGCTCCATCTAAAATTATTCCATCTACTGGTACAAGCATTCCTTTTTTAACTATAACTTGATCATGAAGAAGAACCTCACTAGTTTCAACTTCTTTAATTCTACCATTTCTTACTACTAATGCTTTTTTAGGAGATAAATCCATAAGTTTTTCAATTGCACTATTAGTTTTCTTTTTGGATTTTGCTTCTAAGTATTTACCAAATGATACTAAAACTAATATCATTGATGCTGATTCAAAATACACGTGATGGGCATAATCAGCTACTTTATCCATATTACCAAGTCCAAGATTATAGCTTATTGCATAGATTACAAAAATACCATAAACTAAAGAAGCAGTAGAACCTAATGCTATTAAGCTATCCATATTTGGAGATAAGCTAAGTATTCTTTTAAAACCATTAATAAAATAATTTTTATATATTACTAAAACAGGTAGTGTTAATAAAAATTCAGTAAATATTAATGGTAATGCATTTTTTTCACCTTGGAAAAATGGTGGTAGTGGTATGTGTAGCATAGGACCCATGGCTAGATAAAATACTAATGCTGCAAATATTGCTGCTATGATTAGTTTTTTACCACTATTTGTTGATGCTGTATTTTTTTCTTTATTTGTTGATTTTGTCTCATCAAGAGTGTATGCACTATATCCTGCTTTTTTTACGGATGCTTTTATATCTTCAATTTTACAGATGTTTTCATCAAATTCTACATCCATTGAATTAGATAATAAATTTACATTTACTTTATTTATTCCATTTAATTTTTCAACTGCGTTTTGTACATGACTTTGACATGCTGAACAAGTCATACCTTCAACTTTAAATTTCTTTTTCATAACTTTTACTGAAATCTTTTAAATAAATCTATTATTTCATCTAAAACAATATCATTTCCATTTAAAAGATTCTCCTTTACACAAGATTTCATATGTTTTTCTAGTAATAAATTAGCTAGTGATTTAATTGATTTATCTACAGCGGATAACTGAATTAAAATATCATCACAATATCTATCTTCATCTATCATATTAGATATACCACGAATTTGTCCTTCTATTCTATTTAATCTAGATTTAATTGATTTTTTATCTTCATCTGTTCTAATTGTTTTCTTTTGATGACAGTTCATAATCTTCACCTCAAATAAAATTATATACCCTATGGGGGTATATGTCAATATGAATGGTTGTCAAGATAATAATTTTATGATAAAATTATAATAATGAATGCTCGGAGGTATAATAAAATATGGAAGATTTATTACAAAGAAGTTTTAGCGAAAGTTTAAGTCAATTTGAAAGAACTATTTCTATGGATAATTTAAGTGCTTTAAAGGATTTAAACTTATTAGATCAAATTAAGTATGTTTGTGCAATGGATGGATTAATTAATGTTGTTTTTGGAGATTATGCTGATTTATTAGAAGGAAGAAGTATTGTTAGTTTTATTGATGAAAAAATCAATGCTAAAGCTGATTTAACAGTAAATCATGTTCAAGATAAAGATGCTACTCATTGTATTATTTTTATTTCTTGTAATGTAGAATGTAAGTTAAGTGATATGATGGATGTTTTAGATAAAGTATTTGATGAATATCCTGAAATTGATTTAATTTATGGTGCTGGATATAATGAAGATTTAAAGGAAAATGAATTAAAGGTATTTGGTTTATTTGTTGCTTAAGGTGGTTTTTCAGATGAATTTTTTAGTTGTTAATGATGATGGATATAATGCAACTGGTATTAAGATTTTGGCTAATGCATTAAAAAAATACGGAAATGTAACCGTATGTGGTCCTGAGTCGGGAAGAAGTGCAAGTGGACACTCTATTGTCTTACATGGAGACTTATCTTTTGAATTTGTGGAAGAAAAAGATGGGATTAAATGGTATAAAACTAGTGGAATGCCTGCTGATTGTGTGCGTCTTTGTTTTAACTTGTTAGAAGAAGATTTTGATATAGTTTTTTCTGGTGTTAATAATGGTTTAAATATAGGTACTGATATTATATATTCAGGTACTGTTGCTGCAGCAAGAGAAGCTATGATTGAATTTGTAGCTAGTGTAGCTATTTCGACTGATTTTGATTCTTTTGATATTGTTGAAAAAGAATTAGACGATGTTTTAAAGTATATTTTTGATAATAAACTATATTCTAATGAATATGTTTTAAATGTTAATTTTCCTACTATGGAGTTTAAAGAATCTAATGGATATAAATTTTGTAGACAAGGAATTAAAAATTTTAAAACTACTTTTGTTAAGATAGAAAATGGAAGATATATTAATACAGATAGTGATATTGTTTATGATTCAAATCCTGATACTGATGTTTATTTAGCTAGTCAAGGTTTTGTTACGTTTGTTCCTTTAAAGGTTGAACAAACTAGTTATGAACATTTGAAAAAATTAAGTATTAATCTTGACAAATAAATGTTTAATACTATATAATTATATAGTATGTTAATAGACCTTTTAAAAGGGGAGTAGCTCATTAGGTAACTAATGTACTATGGTCGTCATCTCGATATTTTATATCCGGCTATAGTAATCATTAATGATTTTGCAAGACCTTTATTCTGTTGTAGAATAAGGGTCTTTATTTTTTGAAAAAATAGGAGGAAGCAAATGCAAAAGAAATTAAATGAATTAGAAACTGAGTTTCAATCAAATTTAGGTTGTGGTTTAACTTTAGAACAAGTTGAAGCAAACCGCCAAGCATATGGAAAAAATGCTTTAGAAGAAAAGAAAAAGACACCTATGATTTTAAAATTTTTAGGTGAATTTAAAGATCCACTTATTATAATTTTAATTATTGCTGCAGTAGTATCAGTAATAGTTGATCCACATGAATGGATTGAATCTGTAATTATTATGGTGGTTGTATTAATTAATGCTATTTTAGGTTTATACCAAGAAAATAAAGCTGAAAAGAGCTTAGAAGCATTAAAGAAGATGAGTGCTGCAAGTTGTAAAGTTATTAGAGATAATGCTATTGCAACAATTGCAACTGAAGAATTAGTTGTTGGTGATATTATTTTAGTTGAAGCTGGAGATTCTGTTCCTGCTGATGCTAGAATTATTGAATGTAGTAATTTAAAAGTTGAAGAAGCTGCTTTAACTGGTGAATCTGTTCCTGTTGATAAAAATAGTGATTATATTGAAGAAGATGATATTCCTCTTGGAGATAAGAAAAACTGTTTATTCTCTTCAACTTATGTAACAAATGGTAAAGCTAAGGCAATTGTTACTGGTGTTGGTATGTCAACTGAAATTGGTAAGATTGCTAGTATGTTAAGTGAACAAAAAGAAGAATTAACACCATTACAACAAAAATTAAATACTGTTGGTAATATGATTGGTATTATGGCTTTAGGTATTTGTGTTGTTGTGTTTATTTTAGAAATGGTTGCAATTAAATGGGATTGGTCTTTATTTAGTGATGCGTTTATTACAGCTGTTGCACTTGCTGTTGCTGCTATTCCTGAAGGTTTAGCAACTGTTGTTACTATTGTATTATCTATTGGTGTAACTAAGATGAGTAAGCAAAATGCTATCGTTAAGAAGTTACCTGCTGTTGAAACATTAGGTTCTTGTAATGTTATTTGTTCAGATAAGACTGGTACATTAACTCAAAACAAGATGACTGTTACTAAAATTTATTTAAATGAAGTAAAAGATGTTAATAATTTAACAGCTGATGAAAAGAAGATGGTTACATATTTTGCTGTATGTTGTGATGCTGCAATTGAAGAAAAAGATGGTAAGATTGTTAGAATTGGGGATCCAACAGAACTTGCTTTATTAGATATCAACTTAGTACATGGTGAAGATATTAAAAATTATAATAGAGTTTTAGATTTACCTTTTGATAGTGATAGAAAATTAATGACTACTGTTATTAAGGTGGATAATAAATATATTTCTATTACTAAGGGTGCTCCAGATAGAGTAATTAATTTATCTATTAATGATGCTAAGTTTAAACAAGCAGCATTAGATGCTAATAGCGAAATGGCTAATAATGCTTTACGTGTTTTAGCATTAGGTATTCAAGAATTTGATTATATTCCATCTCAAGAAGAATTAGAACATGATTTAACATTAATTGGTTTAGTAGGTATGATTGACCCTGCAAGACCTGAAGTTAAGGAATCTATTAGAGTTGCTACTAATGCTGGTATTAAAACTGTTATGATTACAGGTGACCATATTGTTACAGCATCTGCTATCGCCAAAGAATTAGGAATTTTAAAAGAAGGCGATAGGGCTATTACTTCACAAGAATTAGATGAATTATCTGATGAATATTTAGAAAAACATATCCATGAATTTAGTGTATTTGCTCGTGTTGCTCCAAAAGATAAAGTTAGAATCGTTGAAGCATGGCAAAAACGCGATGCTATTTGTGCGATGACAGGTGATGGTGTAAATGATGCACCAGCATTAAAGAAAGCTGAAATTGGATGTGCAATGGGTATTACTGGTACTGACGTTTCTAAAGAAGCTGCTGATATGATTTTAACAGATGATAATTTCTCTACTATTGTTTCTGCTGTTAAAGAAGGTCGTGGTATTTATGATAACATTCGTAAGTGTGTTAAATACTTATTATCTTCTAACATCGGTGAAGTATTAACAATTTTTGTTGCATCACTTTTAACTGCATTTGGTATTATTAATTTAGGTACTCCTCTTGCTGCAATGCATTTATTATGGATTAACTTAATTACTGACTCACTTCCTGCATTTGGTATTGGTATGGAAGAAGCAGAAGATACAATTATGAATGAAAAACCTCGTCCTAAAAAGGAAGGATTCTTTGCTAATGGTTATGCTTGGAAGATTTGTGTTGAAGGTGTAATTATCGGTGCTGTTACACTTATCGCTTATATTATTGGTGAACAAGTATCACATGCTTTAGGTCAAACAATGGCATTCTTAACATTATCATCTACTCAATTATTCCATGCATATAATGTTAAGTCACACCATTCTGTATTTAGTTTAAAGAGCTATAAGAATAAGTTCATGAATTTTGCATTTATTCTAGGATTTGCATTACAAGTATTTGTAATATATTGTCCAGGTGTTCAAGATTTATTTGAATTTGCTCCACTTCCAATCGAATATTTCGCTATTTGTATGGGATTATCATTAGTAATGGTAGTTATCATGGAAATTGCTAAATTAGTTAAGAGATTACAAAATAAATAATAATAAAAAATCTAGTTTAAGCATTTGCATAAACTAGATTTTTTTATTTTATCTTTTATTTTTTATATTTATTTTTAATATATTCATCTATTTCATCTGCAACTTTTTTTGTTGCCGCAACAGCTTCAACAACAGTTCTTGCCCCTGATACTACATCACCTGCAGCATAAACACCTTCTCTTGTTGTTGCACCTTTATCTGATGCTTGAATTAGTCCACGATTTGTTGTATCAATCTTTTTGTTTTTAACTATACTTGTTTCTGCTCCTTGACCAATCGCAATTATAACAGAAGAAGCAGGCATTTTATAGGCATTTTCATGGTCATTGTAATGTTCTACTGTTCCATCTTCTAAAGTTCTTTGTTTTACTGGTTCTACAATGATTCCATCTTCTTCAATTTTTATTGTATTAAGATAGTAGTTCATTTTAGCTCCATCTACAATAGCTAAATCTAATTCTTCTTTTAATGCTGTAACTTCCTCACGACCTCTAAAGAAGATAATATCAACTTTAGCTGTTGTTTTTCTTAGGATAGTTCTTGCAGCATCCATTGCTACATTACCAGCGCCTATAATCATTACTTTATCACCTAGATTTTGGTATGAATCTGGATTCTTTAAAAAGTCGATTGCGTAATGAACATTTCCTAGTGATTCTCCAGGTATTCTTAATCTATTTGGTTTCCAAACTCCTGTTCCTATGAAGATGGCATCATATCCATCTTCAAACATATCGTCAATTGAGATTGTTGGTCCTATAAATGTATTAGGTCTAAATTGAATACCTAAATCATTCATTCTTATTAATAATTTATCAAGTAATGCTTTTGGTAATCTAAATTCAGGAATACCATATCTTAAGACACCACCTATTTTATCTTTTGAGTCTATAATTGTTACTTTATAGCCTTTTTGAGCTAAGATTACAGCTAGTGTTAAACCTGCTGGTCCTGCACCTATAATTCCTACTAAATGTCCATTTTTTTCTTCAACTTTTAATCTGGCTTTTTCTAAATAGAAAGTAGAAATATAATTTTCAATTTCAAAAAATTCAACTGGGCTCCCTTTTCTTCCTAAAACACAGTTACCCATGCAATTTTTTTCGTGTGGACAAATTAATGAACATATTGCAGACAATGGGTTGTTTTTAAATAGTATTTCACCTGCTTCATCCATTTTACCATCTAAAAACATTTGAATAATGGTTGGAATTTCAGTTTTAACAGGACATCCTTCTTTACATAATGGTTTTTTACATTTTAAACATCGTTGGGCTTCAAATAAAATATCGCTCATGATTATCACCTCGTACATTTTATTATACCAATTTTTTTTACAAAATGAAAGCGTTTTATAAGCTAATTTATATTTATTAGTTTATGAATTTTAGTATTTGTGTTATACTTAATACATGAAACAGTTAAAATTGAGATTTATTTCTAATAATAATTTAATGTTAAAAGAAGAATTATCTAATCATATTTCTAGAAAGTATTACAGACATTTAAAATCTATTAACGCTACATTTTTAGTAAATAATGAAGTTAAGAAGTTACATGAGGAGGTGAAAGAAGGAGATATTATCGAAATTGTGGCTTCTGAGGAAAAAAATGAGTCAAACTGGCCAATACTAAATATGGAACTAGATATAGTTTTTGAAAATGAACATTATTTGGTTGTTAATAAACCAGGAGGATTATTAACTATTCCAACTAAAAGTGAGCCTGTTAGTTTGTATCAATTACTTTCACAATATCTTAATCAAAAGGAAATACATATATTAAATAGATTAGATAAAGAAACAAGTGGATTAATGGTTATTGCTAAAGACCGATATTCTGCTTATTTGTTACAACCTACACATGAACATATGACAAGAAAATATTTATGTATGGTTAAAGGTGTTATTGATTTTGATGGCCATATTGAAAATTATATTGAAAAAAGTACGGATTCTAATAAAAGATATGTTACCGATTTAAACAATGGAAAACTTGCGATTAGTGATTATAGGGTATTAAAAAAATATAAGGATAAAACTTTATTAGAATTTATTTTAACAACGGGAAGAACCCATCAAATTAGAGTTCATACATCACATATGAATCATCCTATTATAGGAGATAAATTATATGGTGATGGAGATGGTGATTTGATGCTTACAAGTTATTATGTTTGTTTTATTGATCCTTATACTTTAGAGAAAGTAGAATTAAAAACTTTGCCTAGGTGGTGTAGTGATGAAACAAGTAGATGAAATTAATGATGAAAATAAAAAAAATAAATTAAAAATTATACGTATAACTATTCAAACTATTTTAATTGTTGGGATATTAGCACTTGCTGTATTTGCGATTATTAAATTATATCCAATATTTATGAAGATCAATGATGATGAAGTATATCGTCAAATGGTAATAGATGAAATTTCAAGTTATGGAAGTTTTAGTTGGTTGATATTAATTGGAATACAAATCATTCAAACTATACTAGCGGTTATACCATCTGGTCCTGTAGTTATTATTACAGGGATGATGTATAACCCATGGGTTGCGGCTTTAATTTGTTTGGTTGGTCAAACAATAGGTGCTGTAATTGTTATTTATTTAGTTAAGATTTTTGGATATACTTTTATTTCCTTATTTATTGATCCAGAACAAACGAAGAAATTTAAGATTTTACAAGATGGTAAAAGATGTGGTGTATTAATGTTTTCTTATTTATTAATCCCGCTATTACCAAAAGATCCTATTGCTTTTATTGTGCCTTTTACTAAAGTAAAGGTTAAACATTTTATATGGATCAATTTAGCAGCAAGAGCTCCTATGACTATTGTTACTTCACTTTTAGGAAGTTCAATAATGACTGGGGAATATATTATAGCGATTGTCTTGGGTTGTCTTTGTGCAGTTCTTGCAGCGTTATGTTTTATTTTTAATAAAAGAATTGTTGATTTTATTGATAAGATTATAATTAAGATTAATACTTCTAGATAGAAGTATTTTTTTTATTAATAAGGGAATAATAGTTATGAAAGGATGGTATGTATGACTAAAGTAAATTGTTCTGCAGAGACATGCGGATATAATGAAAACCGTAAGTGTTGTAAAAAACATATTGAAGTAGAAGGATTGTTTGCTAAAAGTAAGATTGGAACTTTCTGTCAAAGCTTTAAAAATCCTCATAATTCAGATTTGTTAAGAACAGAAATGGCTAACGAAATGTATCCTGATGTAGACGCAATTAAAGTAGAATGTAGTGCTAATTATTGCGTATATAATGAAAATAATATATGTTCTGCAAAGGATATTAAAATTGGTAATGAAAGTGCCAAGTATCGTAGCGAAACTGAATGCGACAGTTTTAGATGTCGTTAAAAATTTGAAGTATGATATTATTTAGGTTGGTTTTTGCTATTTCTGGGTGGAATTGAACTCCAATTATATTATTGTATTTGATTATTTCAATTTCATTATCAAGACTTTTAGCTAATATATTTAAGTCTTTACCTAATTGTTTAATAGATTGATGGTGAAATGAGTTTACTAAATAATATTTGTTATTCATAATAATAAAATGATTTTCATTATTATGATTTAATATGTTTTGGTTTAATGAACCACCTAAAAATACATTTATACTTTGAATACCTCTACATATTCCTAGTAGAGGTTTTTTAGTTTTTATAGCATATTCTATTATTTTTTTATCTAATAAGTCAATTTCTTCATCTATATTATTACAATATATTGGTATTTCACTATAGTATTTACTATCTATATCATATCCTCCTGGGATTAGAAAACCATCATATTCATCTAAGTTAGAATTTAATGTTATAAATCCATAATTATGATTTTTAATTAGATTTATGTATGTTTTATGAACAAAATAATCTATATCATTTTTTCTTATTGCAATTCCTATTTTCATGTAATCACCAATTAAAGATATTTAAATAATAAAGAAAATATGTTATAACTTTATTGGTGATAATATGATTAAGAAAGTAGAAGAGTTATTAAATGAAAAAATTAGTATAAAACAAAAAGAATTTTCTTATTCATTAATTCCTAATGCTTTACCTATGTTAGGTGTTAAAATTCCAGAGTTAAGAAAAATAGGAAAAGATATTTGTAATGATGATTATATATCTTTTTTAAAAGTTGTACCTGAGACTTTTGAAATGGAGTGGTTAAAAGGATTTGTTATTGGAAATGCTAAAATGGATTTAATAGATAAATTTAAGTATTTAGATGAATTTATTCCTACTATTAAAGATTGGGCAGTTTGTGATGGATTGGTTTCTTGTTTAAAGTGGTCTAAGAAATATCCTAAAGATATGTTTAATTATCTTTTAAAATACAAAAACAGTAGAAATGAATTTGAAGTTAGATTTGTTAGTGTTATGCTAATGAGTTATTATTTAAATGATGAATATGTAGATAAACTATTTAATATTATAGATGAATTATATTTAAATGATTATTATGCTAAGATGGGCGTTGCGTGGTTTTTAGCAACTGCACTTGCTAAGTATCCGGATATTACAATTAAATATTTAAGTGATAATAAATTAGATAATTGGACTATTAATAAAGCTATTTCTAAGTCTAGAGAATCATATCGTATACCAAAAGATATTAAAGATTATATTTTAAGATTTAAAAGTTAAAAAAATATGGTATAATACTTTTTATACGAGGTGATTATTTTATGAAATTTATGAGAATGAAAAATTCATATAGTTTGTTAGGAAATTATGTTCCTTTACTTACTACTAACCAACAAAGAATTAAAAATATGATGATCGAATATCAAATTCAAACTAAAGATGAAAAGCTACCTGATGGTAAAGAAGTAACTACTTTATATTTCCAAAAAAATAATATTCAAGTTAGATTTTTACCTTTTAGAATTGATTATGATTATATGTATGTTAATCAAGAATGTAGTATGCAAAAAAGTTTACAACAAGCTTGTGAATTCTTTAAGTTATTAGGTGAAATATTTGATGCTAAGGGAGCTAGAATTGCGCTTGTTTCATCCTTATTTGTTGATAATACTAATCAAGCTGCTGCTAAATATTTAGCTGAAAAACTTAATGTTAATGATCTTTTTGGCAATTGTGCTGAATTTACTTTTAGAGTAAATAATATTAAGCATTATTTTGAAGATGTTAACTCTGTGTTAGATTTTAGACCTGGTGAGGCTAAAAATAATAAAACAGGTGAAAAACATCAAATTATGATTGCTAATATTGATATTAATACTATGGCTGCTAACAAAGAACATAGATTTGATCCTATTGAAGCAGAAGAGTATTTCTCTGATTTAGTATTAGAAGAACAAGAAAAGGTTAATATTTTATTTGAATTATAAGAATAAAAGGGATGTCGTTTGACATCCCTTAATTCATATAAAAAATTACTTAACGATAGTACCGAAAACTTTACCAGCTAGTGCGCCTGCATTAGATTCATCTGTATCAACATGCATTGCTAAAGCATAACTAGATGATACTCTAACTACTGTATCACCAAAAATAATAGCTCTACCTGTTTCTGAAGTTACTTTAACATTAACAATTTCACCGTTTGCAACACCAAATTCTTCTGCATCAGCAGGAGTCATATGGATATGACGTTTTGCAACGATTACACCTTCTGTAAGTTCAACTTCACCTGCAGGACCTACAAGTTTACAAGGAGCAGAACCAGCTACATCACCTGATTCTCTAATAGGTGCAGCAACACCTAGTGTACGAGCATCTGATAATGATACTTCAACTTGGTCAGCTTTTCTTTCTGGACCTAAAATAGAGCAATTTAATTCACCCTTAGGACCAACAACTTTAACTTTTTGATTAGATGCGAATTGACCTGGTTGAGATAACATTTTCTTAACTTCTAATTCAGCACCTTCACCGAATAATTTAACTAAAGTTTCTTTTGTAACATGGACATGTCTAGCACTTGTTTCAATAATAAATTCTTTCATTTTCTTTATTCCTTTCTAAATGTAAAACATAGTTCTTTATTATTATATCATAAAAATAGATTTGTTGTATACTTTTTTCTAAAAAGAATAGTATCTTTAAGAATTATGTTATATAATAATGATGGTGATTTTTATGTTTTATTTTATTTTTGGTATTATTATTGGTCTTATTTTAATCGCAAGTTCTATATATTTATTAGTGAAAAATAGAAGTAATATTATCTCTAATATTACATATTTAATTTGTGGTATTGGCTATATAATTAGCGGTATAATTGGTTTTATTTTAGATAAAGAATATGAATATATTGTTATTTTAATTTTAATGGGATTATCTATTATTTGTATTCTAACTTATTATATATTCAATAAAAAGATAAGTCCTAATAGAAGATAGATTAATCTGATTAATAATAGTTTATAGTATTTTACTTTATATATTGATAATATTTGAAGATGGATTGATATACCTAAAAATCCTAAGGAACTTAATATTATGAATTTATTATTTGTTGATGTTATTCCTCCAAGTATTTCGATGTAACTGTAGCCTATAAAATTATTTGAAAATATAAGATTTATTATTATTCTAAAAAACATTACTATTCCTAAAATATTGAGCATAAGTTCAATATTTTTTTTTATTGATGATAAAAATATAGATATAAAATCAATTTGATTATTTTGTGTTAATTGATTTATTTCTTGTTTTTTATTTATTATGTTCATTAGTAATGCACTTATTAATATTGAACAAAAATAATAAACTAAGATTAATTTATAATCTTTTAAAATAAAGATTGTAAATGGTAGAGATAAATTTGAAAAACAATATATTAAGTTTTCAGCTTCAAAACTTGATATTTTATTATTATTTTTAGCATTTAATATTAGTTTTGTGCTTGCGGGAGCTCCACATATATATGATAGTATGATTATAAAGGTTGAATAAGAAGAATTGATATTAAAGATTTTGCTAAATATTGGATGAATTATATTGGTTATTTTTGTTAATAATTTAGAATTTGAGATGATATCAATACAAATAAGACTTGGATATAGTGAGGGGATTAGTATTTTAATCCAAAGATTAATTGAGTCTAAAACTTGATTTGCTATTATATTAGGATTTAGGAATAATAAGATTAAGATAAGTGTAAATAAAATAGTCATAGTATAATATATTATTATTAGTTTTATAAAATGAAAAAAAGTTATCAAATGATAACTTTTAATTATGTAAAATACCTATATAGGTTTTTGGGCAAAAAAAAATGGCGATTCCGAAGGGATTCGAACCCCCGACCGACGGCTTAGAAGGCCGTTGCTCTATCCAGCTGAGCTACGGAATCGTTTGCTTAATTTTTTCAAGCGATATTATTATATATCATTTATAAAATTATTGCAAGAAGAAAAAATATTTTTAGTGATTTTTCTTAGATATTGTGTTAAAATTAATTTGTTGTAGGTGATATTATGACTAAAGAAGATTTTTTAATTGTTAAAGAAGAATTAATTACTGCTATTATTAATTTTGAATTACTTAAAAGAAAAAGTAATTTTTTAAAACAAACTTATCTTTTAGAATTATCTGATGAAATTAGAAGTGAAATGAAATATTCATTTGAAAATGAAGTTATGTTAGATTCTATTAAAAAAGTTAATGAGAAAATTAATTTAGATCAAATAAAAAATGATATTGTTTTAGCAAAAGAAGAATTGACTAAGAAATTAGAAAACTTTGAAATTAATTTAAAATCGGCACAAGAGTTAAGTCATAGATGTGATGGTTACTCATTAGAAGATATGCAAGAATTTGATATGAGATTTGCTAATTTTTGTAGATTATACCATCCTGTTTTAAAAATAAGGGTTAGTGATGTTGAAAAAACTATGTTTGATTTACTTTCTAAATTATATCAAGATGGTAATATTGAGGCATTTGATAAATTATATAAAGAGTGTGAATCTAAGTTTAGCTCTATAGATATTAATTCTAATTATGATGGTTATGCTTATTTTTATAGTGAATCTATTAAGAATTTAAATAATTTAATTGCGAAAATGCAAAATAGTTTTCCTCTAAATATAGAAGAAAAATTTTTAACTTATGATTCTATTACTGGCTTGATTGGTGAAAAAAGAGAAAAAGTATATAATCTAAGAGAATTAAATAAAGCTATACGCAAAGATTTTAAATTGAATTTTGATATAGAATTTTAGTTTTAAAAAAATATTTATTAAAGGTGGTGGTTTTCCTTGGATAGTTGTAGTTACTCGAGCAAACAATATAAAATGAATAGAAAGAAGGGAAAATCATGCCTAGAGATTATGTTGAAGAGTTAAAGATTATAATTGCATCAGAAAATGATGATGATGCTAAGAAAAGTGATATTTTACAATATCATGAAAGTGATATAGCTGATGCTTTAGAAGAGTTAGAAGAAAGTGAAAGATTAACGCTATATCGTATTTTAGGTGATGAAATTGTTTCAGAGATTTTTGCATATTTAGAAAATGTAGAAGAATATATTGAAGAGATTTCATCAGAAAAAGCCGCAGATATTATTGAGTTAATGGATGCGGATGATGCTATTGATATTTTAGATGAATTAGATGAAGAAGATAGAGAAGAAATCGTTTCATTAATGGAACCAGAAGTAGTAGAAGATATTGAACTTATCGAACAATATAGTGAAGATGAAATTGGTAGTAAAATGACTAATAACTTTATTTTGATTTCTAAGACATATCGTGTTAAAGAAGCAATGAAAAAAGTTATTAAGGAAGCTGCTGAAAATGATAATGTTTCGATAATTTATGTTGAAGATGAATTCGGGAAGTTTTTTGGAGCATTAGATTTACGTGATTTAATTATTGCTAGAGAAAATGATAGACTTATTGATATTATTAAACAAAACTATCCTTCATTTTATGCTACTGAGATAGTATCAGAAATTATTGCCGATTTAAAAGACTATGGATTAGATTCATATCCTATTTTAAATGAAAATGATGAAGTTATTGGTGTATTAACAGCTGCTGATGTATCAGAGACTGTAGATGAAGAAATGAAAGATGACTATGCTAAGTTAGCCGGTTTAACAGAAGAAGAGGATTTGGATGAATCTGTATTTACATCTGTTAAAAAAAGATTACCTTGGTTGATTGTTTTACTTTTTATGGGATTAATGGTTTCTGGTTTAATCTCAAGTTTTGAAGATGTAGTAAAAACTTTACCAATGATTGTTTTTTTCCAATCTTTGATATTAGGTATGGCTGGTAATACTGGTACTCAATCACTAGCTGTTACTATTCGTTTGATTTCTGATGAAGAGGTATCAAGAAAAGAGATTCTTAAGACTATTTTCAAAGAGGTTAGAATTGGATTTTTTAATGGTATTATTTTAGGCTCTTTAGCTTTTGGTTTTGTATTCTTGTTTTTGTATTTTACAAATCAAGGTGTTACTAGTGATGTTTTTGTTTTAGATGAGGCTTTAAAAGCTGCATTTATTGTTGGTATTTCATTACTTATTGCTATGACTATTTGTAGTGTTATTGGATCTATTATTCCTATTATTTTTAAGAAAATAAAAATAGACCCAGCTGTTGCTTCAGGTCCATTTATTACTACTATTAATGATGTTTTGGCTGTTGTTATTTACTATGGTTTAGCTACATTAATGTTTTTATTGATTTAAGTCCGTTAAGGACTTTTTTCTTTTTTAAACAGAATCATAGTATGGTGGGTATGATAGGGGTTCTAAACCTGTTTGGAAGTATTCATAATACCCATTATTTTTAGCTTTATATGCTTTATTATTATATATTGTTATGTAACTTTTAGTTACATCATCAATTACCTCATAATACTGATTATCTAAAGCATAGTTATCCATTAATAGTTTCATTATTGTCCTTGGGATATTTTTTTTATAGTAATCTAAGTATTGGTTTTCTTTGATTTTCTCATATCCAACCCATATTCCAATTGTCATATCTTTTGTATAAGCTATTAAGAGTGAATCTTTAGTTGCAGAAGAGGGGATATTATATTTATTTTGTGTTTGTTTATCATAATTAGTTTGACCTGTTTTAGCCATCATATAGGTATTTTTTTGGTCAAAAGACGAACCTTTAAATACATCATGAAGGATTGTATTAATTAAAAATGCTGTTGATGGTTTCATGACTAGTTTAGCTTGGGTATCATTTTGATAAGTTGATAGTTGATAATTTATTTCTTTTATTGGAGATGCTTTTTTATAATATCCTAAATTTGCAAATGCTAAATAGGCATTTGTAAGTGAAAAAAGAGTATATGACCCTGCTCCTATTGCTTCTGATTCGTAGATGTTTTTAGGTGTTTCTAAGCCAAGTTTGTTAACAAAACTAAAGGCTTTTTCATGCCCTACTTCATTAAATAGTTTTATTGCTGGAATATTTCTTGAATCACTTAAAGCTTTCCTTAATGTTATTGATCCTAGGTAGTTATTATCATAGTTTTTCACTGCTGTTCCGTCTTTATATGTGTATGGTTCATCAACTAAAATTGTAGCGGGGTTATAGTTTAAGTATTCTATGGCTGGGGCGTAGTCTAGAAGCGGCTTTATGGTTGATGCTGGTTGAAGTTTTATATCAGTTGCGTAATTTATGATTCTTTGATTAAATGAACGATTTTGAGCTAGTGCTTTAATTCCGTAGGTTTTATTGTCTAAGACTACAATAGCACAATTTAAATCATTATCATTAAATAATTTATATTCATTACTTAATATTTGATATAACTCTTTTTGAATGTTTATATCTAAATGTGTTTTTATTGAATTTATTGTGTCGTTATTATTGGGAAGATTATTAAATAAATAATCTAAATATGGGGTTAAATAATTTGATTTTATGTTTTGAAATCCTTTTGATACTAACTTTGATATATGCTCGTTTATTGCGTTATTGTATTCAGTATTTGTAATGTAATTTTCTTCTAACATACATTTTAAAACTAGATTTTTTCTTGTGTTTGTCTCATCTGGATTTCTAAAGGGATTATAATAATTAGGTAATTGAATTATTCCTGCTAACATCGCTGCCTCAGCTATGGTTATTTCTTGAGGAGTTTTATTAAAATAGTATTTACATGCAGATTTAATTCCATAAATATTTGATCCAAATAATATTGTATTTAGGTAAGCTTCTAAGATTTGGTTTTTTGTGTATTTTTTTTCTAAATTTAGAGCGTAAGTAATTTCTGTTATTTTTCTTTTGTAGGTTTGTTCGTTTGAAAGGTAAGCATTTTTGATATATTGTTGGGTTATTGTTGATGCTCCTTGGGTTATTTTGTTTGCTAGTATATTTTTAAGTAAAGAAGAGGTTATTCTTTTAAATGATATTCCGTTATGTTTATAAAAGTTTCTATCTTCGATTGCTATAAATGCATTTTTAATATTGTCGTTTATTTGGGTTATTGGACAATATTCATAATATAATCCATCAGAAGATATTAGATTATTTTTGTTATCATAGATATAGATGGGGTCTATATTTTGTTTTATAAATAAAGAAGCATCTTTGGCTTTATTAAAAATAATAATTCCATAGATGCTTCCAATAATAAATATTAATAATATTAGTGTGGTAAAAATAATGTAGATTTTTTTAAAAATATTTTTCATCTAATACCTTTAAATAATTTAATCTAGGTAGGTAGCCTTCTTTAATTAAATAGGCTTTTTCTTTAAATGTATCATAAGGGATAGATTTTCTGCCATCATTTAATGAATTCGTCCAGTATTCATTAAGCACATCAAATGGTAGTAGATAGTATTCATTGTATAAATTCCATGCAACTATTAGAAAGGCTATTCCTCCATGTCTTTGAACATTTTCTAAATGTTTTACTTGGTGAGCTGAAACATTAGCTAAAGGAAATGATGTTTTGTTATGGTTTTCTTTAGCATCAAAATCAATGTATTTCCCTTTATATATTCCGTTATAATCAGTTGTTGATGGAGTTTTGTAATAGGCTTCTTTTATTACAGCTTTATTTCTTGATGGGTAATCAACTTTAACGATTTGGACTGGAGTGGGTTTTTTGTGAACCACTGCGATATCATTATTTAAGTAGTATTCATTACTATCATTTATCATTTGTTCTAAATCCATACCTAGATTGGCTTTATTTATGACCTTTGATTGAGGTCGTCTTCCTGTTGGATAGTTTACCATAATTATCACCATACTAATATTATCATATTTTTATTGAATGCATCTATATTTTTTACAAAAAAAAATAAAATAATACAATAATTTATTATTTAGCACCTCTTAATTGTTTTTTTCATATTTTAATATGGTGATTTTTTTGATTGGTGTTATTAAAGGCGATGTTAGGTATAATGTTTTTAAAGGAAAAGATAATTTTATTGTTTCTAATAATTTAAATGATTTTGTTAATATTGATACTTTGATTTTACCTTTTTCGGGTATTGATAGTTATTATAATATAAAGGGGACTAATCTTAATCTTGTTGATATTATCAGAAATAATAAAATTGATAAGATATTTACAGGCCATAGTAGTCGTTTATTAGATGAATTATGTTCGAATTTTGGAATTATACTTTATGAATTTTTAAAAGATGATGATTTTGTTATTACTAACTCTATATATACAGCTTCTGGCATTATTGATTATCTTCAAAAAAAAGGTAAGTGTGTTAGTGATATGTGCATATTTATTATGGGGTATGGGAATATTAGTAGTAGTCTAGCTAGATTGTTAGAAGCTTATAAAGCTAAATTTGTTATTTATCCTAATACTGAATTAGAGAAGAAGTATATTTTGTTAGATAGATATGAAGTTGGAAATATTATTGATTTAGATAGATATGATTATATAATTAACACTATTCCTTTTAATTATCTTGGTGATTATAGTGTTTTTATAGGATGCAATATATTAGATGTTTCATCAAGTCCATATGGATTTGATGTTGATAAATTGGATAAAATAGAGGTTAATTATTATATTTATAGTTCAATACCTAGTAAGTATTTAAGTTTATCTAGTGGCAATTTAGTTTATAATTTTGTAAAAAAACACTTGCAAAATTAATTGTTTTCTTGTATCATTATAATAAGTAAAAATTCGATTTTTAATGTTAAAGAAGGAGGAGAACTGCGCCTGCTGTTCATATTTTGTTATGGCTAAGATTAATATATTTTCGCTTGGTGGACTCCAAGAAGATGGTAAAAATTTATATGTTGTTGAAATAAATAATAAGTTATTTGTGTTAGATGCGGGATTAAAGTATCCTAATGCTGAACTTTATGGCGTTGATATTATCGTTAATGATATTTCATATTTGATTGAAAACAAATCAAGAGTTGTTGGTATTTTCTTGACACATGCTCATGACGATCATATTGGTGGTGTATACCATATCTTAAAGGAAATGAAGGTTCCTGTTTTTGCTTCTAAGTTTACTATGGCAGTTTTACAGGATAGACTTAAGGATGAAGAACTTGTAGTAGAAGAAAAACAATTTGTTACAGTTACTAATCGAACTGTTATTCCTGTTGGTAATATTGAGGTTAGATTTTTTGAGGTTGCTCATAATGTTCCTGAAAGTTTAGGTATTGCGATTAAGACTGAGGATGGGTATATTATTTATACTGGTAATTATAATTTTGATCAAAACTCAAAGATTAATTATGCTCATATGTACCGTCAACTTGCAATATTTGCTAGAGATGGTGTTTTAGCCTTACTTACTGATTCGCTTGGGTCATCTAATGAACAATCTCGTGGTACTATTTTAGAGTTTAAATTAAGAATTACTAATTTGATTTCTAATAGTAAAAATAGATTGGTATTCTCATTATTTAGTTCTGATGTTTTACGTATTCAACAAATCATTAATATTGCGTTAGAACATAATAAAAAGATTGCAATTATTGGTAGAAAGACTCAAAGAATTGTTAATAAAGCTATGGAACTTGGGTATTTATCTATTCCTGAGGAAAATTTAGCTAATTTACGTTATATTGATGATAAGAATAAAAATGATGATAAAGATTTGGTTGTTTTAGTTACTGGTGAAAGACATGAACCTTATTTTATGCTTCAAAGAATGGCAAAGCATATTGATAGATTAATTAATTTAGAACCAACTGATACTATTGTTATTTTAACTAATCCATATTTAGGTACTGAAAAGATGGCAGCTAGAACTATGGATTATGTATATAAGATTACTACAAATGTTAAAGAATTTAGTGCTAATTTATTACCTAATCCTTCTGCAAACCGTGAAGAAATTAAACAAATGATTAATATTTTATTACCTAAATATGTTATTCCTGTTATTGGTGAATATCGTCATCAATATGCTTTAAGAGTAGTTGCTGATTGTATTGGTTATACTGATGATAAAGTTATTATTTTAGATAATGGTGATATCGCAACATTTGAAAATGGTAAGTATGTTGGTGTTACTGGTGATGTTCCTGTTGGAGAAGTAATGATTGATGGTAAGGCATTTAAAGATGTTGGTGATGTTGTTATGAGAGACCGTGAATTGCTAGCTTCTGATGGTGTTTTAATGATTTGTGCTAATATTAATCCTAAAACTAAGGCTTTAGTTGCTGGACCTGAAATTGTTTCAAAAGGGTTTTTATATTTAAATGAAAATGAAGAGTTATCAAAAGAAATCTTAGAGGTATTTAAAAAGGTTTCTATTAAATATTTGGTTAATAAATTTGTTAACTGGAGTGAATATAAAAATACTTTAAAAACTGAACTTTCTCATTTAATTTTTAAGAAAACTAAACATAATCCTATTATTATTCCTGTTTTAATATCTACTGATATTGAAGGTGTAAAAAGAGTTATAGCTAAATAAAAAAATAGACTTTCAAAGTTTTTGCTTTGGAAGTTTTTTTTCGCTAAATTTTTATTGTTTTTGGTGGTAGTATATCATAGGGTGAGATTTATGGCTAAAACAAAGAATCAAATTGTTGAAAATAAAAAGAATAATACATATTTATCTAATGCTTTATGTATAGCAATAGCTATTTTTTGTGTTTTGCTTATTGGAAGGGTTGGAAGTGCTGGGACTAAGATATTTTTATTTGTTAATTTTTTATTAGGTGATTTTTCGACTTTGATTTTAGCGATTGTTTTAGTGTATAGTGTTTTATATGTTTTATTTAAGAAAAAGTGTGATTTTCATCATATTTCTTTTATTGGTTCTGTGTTTATATATATCGCATTTTCTATGTTTGCTCATATGGGATTATATGAAGCACTTTCAATGACTGATAAGACTATTTTATCTAAAACATTATCATTATATAAAAATTACATGGTTCATTATGAAGATTCTTATAGTTGTGGTGGTGGGGTTATTGCTGCTATTTTTGTGCAAATTTCTTCATTTTTGCTTGGTAAAATGGGGACGATTTTGTTGGGGATTTGTTTTATATTAATTGGTCTAAGTTTTTTTGCTAATATGAATATATTAAAGTTTTTTAAAGGTGGTAAATTATCTAAAATTCCTAAAAATATTATTAGAGGTGTTTTAGATTATGTTAATAATATTCATTATCCTAGTGGAACTAAAAATATTAATCATAAGAAGATTAGTTTAAGCATGTTAAGCGATCATGATGAACAGGTTAGTTTTACTTTACAATCACAAATTAATAAAGAGAAATTTGATGATTTTAAGAGATTTATTAGAGATAATAAGATTTATTGTGTTACTGATACTTTTTATACATCATATTCATCTTCAAGGTTTGTATTAAAGATGGCTAATAAAAATGATGATGCTTTTAGAATGATGAGTAGTTTTTTTAATAATAATTGTTTTTATATTAAGCGTGATAATGAATATTATTTAGAAATTCCTAATCAATTTAGAAAGTTATTAACTTTAAAAAGTTTATTATTTTCAGTTGAAAAAGATATGTTTTTACCTATAGCTTGTGATGTTGATAGTAATATTATTAATTTAGATATGACAAAAGGGAGAATGATTGTCTTAGTTGGTGATGAAACTAGTGGATTAAAAACTATGATTAGATCGATTTTAGTTAGTATATTAATTAAGGGTTTACCATATAGTGATATTTATTTTTATGATTTGTATAATGATTTTAGTGTTTTAAATAATTCTTCTATTAAATACATTAATAATGAAAGAAGCGCTAGTATTGCGTTAGATGAAGCTTTTAGTGAATATGAAAGAAGAAGTGAAATATTAAAATATTTAGATTGTGATAGTATTGATGAAGCTAATAAAATTATTAAAAATAATCATAATGAAATAGGTCTTATTTTACCTATTTATCATTTTATTTTGATGGATTTGACAAAGATTAATACATCTTTATTACAAAAGATTAGTTATGCGATTAGGTTTACTTTAAAAGTTGGAATTAATTTAGTTTTTTGTACAAGAAGTAGAAATGAACTTTCTAAATTAGAACTTAATAATAGTGATATTATTTGTTTATATACTTCTGATGTTACTACATCTTTAAAACTATTTGGTTCTGATATGGCTTCTAGATTACAAAAAAAAGGAGATGTGATAATATCCTCTGATGGTAGAGTCTATCATGGACAAGCTCCTTATATTTCTATTGAAGATTTTAATACTATTTTGAAGAAGATTTAAGTTTTTTCATATACTCTTTGATGGCTCTTTCGTAAGAGCCTGTTTCTTTTGGTTCGTAATATATTTTATCTTTTAATTCATCAGGCATGTATTGTTGATTAACATATCCTGTTTCATAGTCGTGTGGATATTTATATTCATATTTTCCACTTTTTAATTCTTTGTTAAGGATATGTGGTGGGATTTGCATTGATGTTAGTTCATTTAAATCTTCTAGTGCTTGATTGATTGCGGTGTAAGTAGAATTACTTTTTGGTGAGGTTGCAAGATCAACTGCAGCATAGGCAAGTGGTAGTCTAGCTTCTGGTAATCCTAATGATAGTGCTGCTTGGACTGCTGCATATACTCTTGGACCTATGTTAGGATTTCCTAGCCCTATATCTTCATAAGCAAGGCATAATAGTCTTCTACCTATGAATTCAATATCTTCTGATTGTAAAAGTCTTGCAAGGTAGTGGATTGCAGCATCAGGGTCTGAACCTCTTATTGATTTTATCATTGCTGAGGCAATGTCATAATATGATTCGCCTTCTTCATCAATAGCAAAACTTTTTTTACCGATTAAACTTTTAACGTTTTCTAAGGTGATTTCATCTTGTTCTAACATATTTGTAATTTCAAGCATGTTTAGTGCTGAACGAACTTCACATGAAGATACAATTGCAATGTAGTTTAAGATTTCATCATTTACTTGTTTCATGTTTTCTTTTACTATTGTTTTTTTAAGAAGCGAAACAATATCATTTTTTGTTATTTCATTTAATCGATAAATATGAGTTCTTGATCTAATGGCAGGGTTTATTGAACGGTAAGGATTTTCAGTTGTTAAGCCTACAATTGTTAAAGATCCTGATTCAACAAAGGGAAGAAGGAAGTCTTGAATATCTTTTTTCATTCTATGGATTTCATCGATTATTAAGATTGTATTTTCGTAATATTTAGCTGTATCTGCTATTTCTTTTAGTTTGGCTTTGGTATCACAAGAGGCGTTAAATGAATAGGTGTTTAAAGAATATAGATTAGCTATTATTTCAGCTATTGATGTTTTACCACATCCTGCTGGTCCGTATAATATCATTGAAAATAATTGATTATTTTCAATCATTTTTCTAATTACACCTTTTTTTCCTACTAAGTGATCTTGGCCTACTATATCATCAAATGATTGTGGTCTTACTCTAAATGCTAGTGGTTTCATATATGTATTACATAATTAATAAAATTAATTATTACTCCTTTTTTTTCGATTATTAATATTTTACCATATTATAAAATTTTTTTAAATAATATTCCTAATATTCCGCCTATTGATGATGATGTTGTAAGAATTAAGAAATATATTATATTAAAATTAAATATTGATGTTGATAGGAATACTATTAATTTTATTAATAAATAATGAATTATTCCTGTTATGCATCCTATTAATAATCCTTTTTTATGGATGTGATTTGAGTATAGTGTTCCTAGTAGTAAAAACGTTGACGAGCCTATTAATAACTCAATTATAATTGATTCTGTAATTTTATTATCATGTAAAAAAAATGCATAGATAAAACAACATAATAAGACGTAGATCATTAAAAATAAATATGTTTTAATTCCAAATGAAATTTTTGATTTCATGATATCACCGTTTAAGTTTATGCATAATTAATTAAAATTATGTTGAAAATATTAGTGGTGGTTAGATGAATTACTTTTTTTTAATTTTTAAAATTACAGCTATATATTTTACTTTAATTTTATCACTTAGAATTTTAGGGAAAAGAGAAGTAGGAGAACTTTCTATTTTTGATTTGGTTGTGGTTTTAATTATTGCGGATGTAGCGTCGCTTGGAATTGATAACGATGCCTTTTTTATTCCTAGTTTTATTTGTTTAGGAGTTTTAGTTATTTTACAAAAGTTATTAACTTATGTTTTATTTCATAATGCTAAATATAGATCCTTAGTTGATGGTGAGCCTACTATTATTGTCAAAAACGGTAGTTTGTTAATTGATAATATGAAAAAAGAACATTATACTATTGATGATTTAATATCGCAAATGAGATTAGAACATATTATGGATATTAATGAGATTAAGCTAGCTATTTTGGAAACTAATGGCACTTTATCTGTTTTTAGAGAATCTAAGTTTGATCGTTTAAGACTAGTTGTTGTTAGTAGTGGTAATATTATTTTAGATAATTTAGAGGTTTTAAAGATAGATAAAGCTGATATTATTACAATTTTAAATGATAATAAGTTAGAACTTAAGAATGTTTTATATGCTTCTTATGGTGATGGTTTATTTTATTATTTTTATTTAGAAGATAATAAAGTAAAAGAATTAGAGTGTAAAACAATAAGGTTGTTATAACAAAATAATAAATATTATTGTAGATAGTATTTATTGAAAAATAAAGAATAAAAATAATTATAGATAATATTATATTCTTTATATTTATTGGTAAATTAATTTCTTTATTTGCAAAAAAAGACAGTAATATAAATTTAATTAAAGATCCTATCGCCATACCTATTATTAGTCCATTTATATTTATAGAAGGTATTTGAGTAAATATGAAAATAAAAAGAAGAGTTAGTGAACTTGAAATAAAGGTTATACTCATTAATTTTTTTTCTTTTTCGTACGATTGTAAAATAGTAATAAATAATGGATTAAAATATATAAAAAAGTAGAGTGGAGATAATAGATGAACTATTTCTGATGATGATGTATCTTTAAATAAGATATTTAAAAATTCTTCTGAGTAAAAGAAGCATAGGTTGAAATTAAATAATGCGATTAAAAAGCAAAAAAATAAAGATTTAGATATAATTGTGTTTTGAATTTCTTTATTTTGCTTATTTGCTGTTATTTGTGGGAATGTGAATTTAGCTATACTTTGGACTCCAAATAACGCAAATATTAATAAGGGGATTGCAAAGGATGTTATTCTAGCATAGTAGGTAGTAGATGTGATTAGAGGGATATTTTGTTTGGTTGTACAATAGTAAAATATAAATGGTTCTAGATAATTTGTTAGTGTTATTAGGAGTTGTTCTATTGTTAGTGGTAGTGCTTGTTTAAGAATGTTTTTTTCATAACCATTAGTTTTAACGGAGAAATAATTAATTTTATTTCTTTTTTTAATTTTTACTGCAAGATAAAAAAATGATGCAAATTCTGATAGTGTCATTGAGGTAAAAGTTATTAATATTTTTGTTTGGACAGATTCATTTTTGTAAATGAATAATAAAATAAATGTTAAGAATATTTTAGTTATTTGTTCAAAAAGATTTGCTAGATATGTTTCATTAAATTTATTGTTTGCTTCTAGGTATCCTCTTAGTAGTCCTGTTGAATTTGATATGTATATTAAGGGGATACATATTAGTAGTGGATAATAAATAAATTCATTTTGATAAATATATTTATAAAGTGGGAATGAAAAAAGAAGAATAATTGAAATTAGGGAAGAAGAAATGAGTGTTATTCTTAGTGCTGATTTTAGGATTGTACGTGTTTTTGTGGTTTGATTGAACGTGTTATTAGCGATATTTTGGTTTACAACTGTAGGTAAGGATAAAGTTGATAAACAAAGTGATAATGATAATGTTGGAAGTATCAATGAAGTAAGTCTCATTCCTTCAATTCCTAAAATTCTTGTAGATATTATTTTATAAATTAGGCCTAAGATTTTTATTGTTGTGCCTATTATTAGGATTGATTGAATATTTTTTTTGTTATTTTTCATTTATATATCATCCTTTTTTTATGTTGATACTTTTAACATAAATAAATTTATGTTATAATTTAATATATTTTAAATTTAGTGGAGGTATGTTATATGAATTTAAAAGATTATGTTGCTACTATAGAAAATTATCCTAAGGAAGGAATAATGTTTAGAGATATAACACCATTAATGGGTGATGGTGCTGCTTACAAGTATGCTTGCGATAAGATTACAGAATTTGCTAAGAGTAAAGGAGCTACTATGATTGTTGGTCCTGAAGCTAGGGGATTTATTTTTGGTTGTCCTGTTGCTACTAATTTAGGACTTGGTTTTGCTCCTATTCGTAAGCCTGGGAAATTACCTAGAGAAACTATTAGCGAAGAATATACATTAGAATATGGTTCTAATACTTTATGTATTCATGCTGATGCTTTAAAGCCTAATGATAAGGTTATTATTGTTGATGATTTACTTGCTACAGGTGGTACTGTTAAAGCTACTATTAATTTATGTGAAAAATTAGGAGCCGAGGTAGTTGGTGTAGCTTGTTTGATTGAACTTGTTGATCTTAAGGGAAGACAAGTACTTAGTGGATATGAAGTTCTTTCACTTATGGAATATGAAGGAGAATAATTTAATTTAGAAGTTTTTTGGGATTTAGGAGGTGATGTTATGAGAGAGTCATACGATGATTTATATGCTTTAACGAGTAAATATATTCGTAATGAAAAGGGTCAATCTTTGATTAAAAAAGCATATGAACAGGCTTATCATAATCATCAAGGACAATTTAGAAAAAGTGGTGAACCTTATATTATTCATCCACTTAATGTTGCTTGTATTTTGGCTGAATTACATGTTGGACCAGAAACTATTTGTGCTGGTTTATTGCATGATGTTATTGAAGATACTGATGTATCTAAAGAAGAAATTGCTAAAGAATATGGTGATGATATCGCCAATATTGTTGATGGGGTTACAAAACTTACACAAATGAAATTTGCTTCTTTAGAACAAAAACAAGCAGAAAATCATCAACATATGCTACTTGCTATGGCTAAAGATATTAGAGTTATTGTTGTTAAATTGGCGGATAGATTACATAATATTAGAACTTTGGGATCTTTACAGTCTGAAAAACAACATCGTATTGGTAAGGAAACACTAGAAATTTATGCACCTTTAGCTCATAAATTAGGTATGTTTAAAATTAAGGCTGAACTTGAAGATACTGCTTTAAAATATGTTGAACCTTTATGGTATGCTAAGATATCTGGACTTATTAAAAATAATACTCATGTTCGTCTTAATAGCATTGATCATACTATTGATGAAATCAGTGATTTCTTAGAGCCAACTCAGCTTAGATATGAGATTAAGGGAAGAATAAAAAATACATTTAGTATTTACAAAAAAATGGTTAATCAAAATAAGGCTTTTGAAGATATATATGATATTGTTGCGATTAGAATAATTGTTCAAACAGTAGGTGAGTGTTATCAAGTTTTAGGTATAATCCATGCTCATTATACTCCTGTACCAAAGAGATTTAAGGATTATATCGCTGTACCTAAGCCTAATATGTATCAATCGTTACATACTACGGTTATTAGTAATGATGGCTTGATTTTTGAGGTTCAAATTAGAACCAAGAAGATGGATGAGGTTGCAGAACTTGGTATTGCTGCTCACTGGGCATATAAAGAAAATGTGGAATATTCAAGAGAAAAAGAACAATTTGAAATTGCCCAAAAACTAAAATGGTATGCAGATTTACTTCGTTTTTCAGAAGAAGAAAGTGATTCTGCTGCTAAGGAATTTGTTGATACAATTAAAGAAGATATTTTAACTACTAATGTTTATGTATATACTCCTACTGGTGATGTTATTGATTTACCTAGGGGTGCTACTCCACTTGATTTTGCTTATAAGATTCATACTAACATCGGTAATAAAACTGTTGGTGCAATGGTAAATAATAGAATCGTTCCTTTAGATTATGAATTACAAAATGGTGATATTATTTCCATTAAAACTAATAAGAATTCTTTTGGTCCATCTGAAAACTGGTTAAAGATAGCTAAAACAAGTCATGCTAGACATAAGATAAAAAGTTTCTTAAATAAACAAAATAGAGATGTTTTAGTTGCTAATGGTAAACAAGATTTAGATGAAGAATTAAGAAGTAATAAGATTACTGCTAGTATAACTGAAGAATTTGTAAAAAATAATTTCTCTAAAAATAATATATCTAGTATTGAAGATATGTATTGTGAAATTGGTAAGGGTAGCTTATCACCTAAGACCGTAATTAATAAATTGCAAGGTGAAAAAATTTCTCAAGAAGAAAACCTTGCTAAACAAATTGAAAGATCACAACGTATTTTAACTACTAACTCTGAAACTGGGGTTGTAGTTGAAGGCCTTTCTAACCCTCAATTAAAACTAGGAAGTTGTTGTAATCCTATTCCTGGAGATCCTATTATGGGTTATATAACAAAAGGGTATGGTATTGTTGTTCATCATTGTAATTGTAAGAATGCTTTAGGTTTTGCTAAAGAAAGATTGATTAATTTAGAATGGGCTACAAATCCTAATAGAAAGTATCCTGCTAGCATTAAAATAACAGCTCAAACTACTAATAACTTATTAGTTGAAATTATGAATGTGGTATCTGCTAATGGATTATCTATTTTATCAGTTAATGCTAATAGTAATGCTAATTTAGAAACTATTATTAAATTAAAAGTTTTAACTACTGGTTTAGTAGATTTAGAGAAAATGATTGTGAATATGAAAAAGATTAAACATGTTCATAATATAGAAAGGGATAATCTATGAGAGTTGTTGTTCAAAGATGTAGTAGGGCTAGTGTTACTGCTGATGGTGTATTAACTGGAAGTATTGATAAGGGGTTTATGCTACTTATTGGTTTTACTCATGATGATACGATAGAAGAGATTAAATTGCTTGCTAAAAAGGTGATTGGTCTTAGAATTTTTGAAGATGAGTTTGGGAAAATTAACAAAAGTTTAAGTGATGTTAATGGTGCGATTTTAGCTATTTCTCAATTTACTTTATATGCTGATTGTAAGAAAGGAAATCGACCTTCTTTTACAACTGCTATGGCTTTTGATAAAGCTAATGATATGTATTTAAAATTTTGTGATAGTTTAAAAGAATCTGGAGTAAGAGTTGAAATGGGGGTCTTTGGGGCTGACATGAAGATTGATTTTGTTAATGATGGTCCTGTGACTATTATTTTAGATTCTGATTCTTTAAAGTAAGGGAGGAATTTTATGAAGCCTTATCAATTTAATGGGCAAATGTATAGCGATTTAAATTCTTTAGGTTTAGCATTTAAAGATAATTATGATTTAGCTATGGAAAGCGTAACTAATAAAGAGTTTTTAAGGTTTGTTAAACAGTTTAAAACTTCTTATAAAAATATTTCTCAATATTTAGAAACGACTAGATATTTACAAAATACTGTTTCTTTTGTTGTTTATGAATTTACTGGTAAACTTGTTATTTTTGGTAAGGAATATGGCTCTTTACAAGCTATTTGTAGGGATGTTGATACTAAGCATATTCAAACTTTCGCGAGTGAAAATGGTTTTTCTAAAACTATTTGTAAACATTTAGATGATAAGAAACTTAAAAATGATTTAATTAGTTATGAAAAATATAATACTGATGAGATAGCTATTGGTTATTTAAAGGAATATTATAAATATGTTACGATTGAAAATACCAATGAAATTAATAGATTATTAGTTAGTAGTGAAGAGTTATTTAAAAGAAGTATTGAATTATTTAAAAATAAGGAATTTTTAATTTTAGTTTGCCATTTGTATTCCTTAGAAGAAGTTATGGAAATAGCTCATGATAGTTGTCCTGTTTTTAAGGGACTTGCATTAATGGAATTAGAGTTTTCTAAAAAGAGTGCGAATAAGATATTAAATAATGGCTATTATTTATGGATTTTAGACCATATATATGATTATAAATACTTAGGTAGTGATGCAAAAAGTATTAAAAGAGATGTTATTAGTTTAAAGAAAAAAATTAGTAATCCTAAAAATACTTTTAAGTTATTATGTCTTTACCATAAAGATTTATATAATGTATATTTGGAATTTGCTAATCTTTATCAAGAGGGTAAGATTATTGTAAAGGAAAATGAATCATTTGGTTTAAATATTTTCTATTGTGATACATATATTTCTCAAGACTATATATCCAAAAATACTGTAAACTTAAATAAGAAGTCTGATAAAAAAGCTATTATTACTGAAACTAAGGAAAATTATAGTTTGGATTTACTTGATAAAACAATTAAACAACATATGGGTTATGGTACTATTGGTATCATTTTATCTTTAGTATTTATTTTATATATTGTTTTAGATCATCTATTATCATATTTTAATATGGATGTTGACTTATTTATTTATACTTTAGATGATAAATATTTACCTATTATTGTATATGGATGTGGAATTTTTGTATTATTAGTTATGTCTATTGTTTTTATCTGTAAAGCTAAAAAAGATTATGGTAGATATAATAAATTATGTAAGTTGAAATTCTATCGTAAGAATCCTAATTTATTAAATGAAGCTGATAATAAAAGGTTTGATGATGTTCAAAAAAATGAAATGAAACTTGTCAATTCTATAGATAAATATTATCCTTTATTTGGTGGATTTGCGAACTGTGGTCTTTCTATTTTGATTTCATTTGTATTTTATTCATTGGTAAATTATTATGGTGAGGCTTTCTTTGGGTTTGATGTTAGTTTAGCATTTTCGTTGCCTTACATTTATTTAGTTATTATTCCAGCATGTATGTGTTTATTATTTGGTTTTTTAAAACATAAAAAGACGATAGTTTCGCATATTATTACTTTTATTTTAAGTTTGGTTGTTTGTGCTGGTATTATTTATTTAGTTAGTATTGGTTTTATTAGTTAGGTGTTAGATATGAAAGTATATATGCAAAGTCTTGGTTGTGCAAAAAACCAAGTAGATACAGAGATGATTTTAGGGGTTATTAAAGAAAGTATTGAACTTGTTAGAACACCAGAAGAAGCTGATGTAATGATTTTAAATACTTGTGCATTTATTGAACCTGCTAGAAAAGAAGCTATAGATACGATTTTAGAACTAGCGTCATATAAAGATATTAATAACAGTAAACTTATTGTTTGTGGATGCTTACCACAAAGATATAAAGATGAGATTGAAAGATTATTACCTGAGGTTGATAGATTTATTAGTATTGATGAATACCATAATCTAGGTAATATCTTCAAGAGTGTTGTTAGTAATAATTTAAAGAAATCTTTAGAATATTCTCCATTAAATAGAATTTATTCTACACCTAGTTATATGAGATATGTTAAGATTTCTGATGGATGTTTAAATCGTTGTGCTTTTTGTGCTATTCCTTTAATTAGAGGAAATTTAAAAAGTAGATCAATTGAGTCGATTGTTGAAGAAGTTAAAGGTCATGTAAGAGATGGTGTATATGAAATAAATTTGATTTCTCAAGATACAACTTGTTATGGATATGATCTTTATAATAAGTTAGCTTTAGTTGATTTATTGAAAGAATTAGTTAATATTCCAGGGGAATTTAAGATTAGATTATTGTATTTATACCCTGAGATTGTTACTGATGAGTTGATTGATTTTATTGCAAGAGAAGATAAAGTGATGTCTTATTTTGATATCCCTATTCAACATAGTGAAGATAAATTATTAAAAGCTATGAGAAGAAGAGGTAGTAAAGATGAAATAATTGCTTTACTAAAGAAAATTAAAGGTGCTATTCCTGATGCTGTAATTAGAACTACTTTGATGGTTGGTTTTCCTTATGAAGAGGAAAGTGATGTTGATAATATGATTAAATTTATTGAAGATATTAGATTTGATCATATGGGGGCTTTTACTTTCTCTTTAGAAGAAAATACTTTAGCATGTAGTTATCCTAATGTTATTAGTGAAGATACTAAACAAAGAAGATATGAAAGACTTATGGAAGCTCAAGCTAAGATAGCATTAGAAATTAATCAATCTATGATTGGTAAAGTTATTAAGGATGCTTTTATTATTGGTTATGATGAAGAAGCGTTTATGTATATTGCTAGAAGTGATGCTTATGCTCCTGATGATATTGATGGATGTATATATGTTGCTGCAAGATATGAATTAGAACTTGGTCAATTGGTTGCTGTTAAAATATTAGATGCTGATTGTTATACTTTAACTGGCCAACAAGTTGAATTGGGAGAAGATTATGAAGATTAATGTTGTTTTGTATCATCCGGAAATTCCTCAAAATACAGGTAATATTATGAGAAGTTGTGTTGGATTTAATGCTAAACTTCACTTGATTAAACCTTTGGGGTTTACATTAGATGAGAAAAAATTAAGAAGAAGTTGTGTTGATTATTTTGATTATTTAAATTATGAAGTTTATGAAGATTATGATGATTTTAAATCTAAGAATCCTGGTAAATATTATTTCTTTACTAGATATGGACATAAATCTCCATCTGTTATAAATTTTAAAGAAGATGGGAAAGATAATGATGTGTATCTTATATTAGGTGCAGAATCAACTGGTATTGCTTATGATATATTAAAAGATAATTTAGATGATTGTTATCGTATTCCAACTACTGATAAAGTTAGAAGTTTAAATCTAAGCAATTGTGCGGCTATTGTGTTATTTTTGGCTAGTGAAGCATTGCATGATGCATCTATTTTTGCAGATGAGCCTGAAACTTTTAAAGGGGAAAACTTCATTGAAAATTTAGATATTAATGAATTAAGTGATACACATAAAGAATATAAAGGAGGTAAATAATAATGATTGTTCATGTTACAAAAGATAATTTTAAAGATGTAATTGATAATAATAAGGTTGTTTTAATTGATTTTTATGCTACATGGTGTGGTCCTTGTCGTATGTTAGGTCCTGTTTTAGAACAATTAGATAAGGAAGTAGATATTGTTATTGCTAAGATTGATTGTGATGAATCTGAAGAATTAGCAGCAAGTTTTAATGTTTCATCAATTCCAGCTTTATTTGTTGTTAAAGATGGTAAGGTTACTAATAAATCATTAGGATACCAAAATATTAATCAATTAAAGAATTTATTAAATTAATGTGTAAAGCTCCTTGGATTGAGGAGCTTTTGATTATAAAATCAGCTATGAAATGAGTGAGTTTATGAAAAGTAAAATTATTATTGTGTTGTTGATATTTGTGATGTTAATATTTGTTACTAGTTGTGCACACAAACATAATTTTAGTGATTGGCAAACATCAAAAGAAGCAACATGTACATCTCCAGAATACAAAGAAAGAATCTGTAAATGCGGTGAAATAGAAACTAGAGCTTTTGGTTCATATAAACCACATACTTTAGGTGAATGGAAAACGAAAACTTCTGCCACTTGTTATACATTAGAAATAGTAGAAGCAGTTTGTAGTGTGTGTAATAAAAAAGAAACTAAAACTATAGGAACGTATAAAGAACATACTTATGGTGATTGGATATTAGAGGAAAGAACGGACTGTGGAAATTATTTGAAACAAAAAAGAGTTTGTAGTGTTTGTAATCATACAGAAGATGCATTTTCTGATATTAAAATAGAACATGAATTTTCTGAATGGGGATATAAAGATAATAAAATTAGTCGAAGTTGTCCAAAATGTAATAGTGTAGAAGAAATTGATTTTAATAATGCATTTCCTACTGATGGAAATGGTAGTGTTGAATTTGTTGATATTATAGATGATCAAATAATTGTAAAACCGGTCCCTAATGATGGCTATTATTTCTTATATTGGGATGTGAATGGAAATTATGTAGATAATGTTTTTTATGAATCTATTTTAAAAGTTCATTATCTTTACATTAGTGAATTAAATTCAACTTATAAAGCAGTTTTCACTGATGATCCATCATTAATTTTACCTATAACTTTTAAAGTCGAGGTAGAAAATAATTTAGAAGTAGATATTGAATATTTACCATATGTTAATAAAAAAATACAATGTTTTTCATTTTATGTTCATTCAAATGATGATTTATTATTAACTAAAATTCTAGTAAAAAAGGGATCTTTCCATTCTTATTTACATGATGCTGTGGTATTGCCATATTATCTAGAATCACATCCAGTTGATGATATTGTCGATGAAAATATTAATTATATATTGTTAAAGTTTTTGCTTAAGAAAACGGAATAGTGATTATTAATAATAAATTAAGCATGTTCTAAAACATGCTTTTTTTTCATATTATGTAATAAGGTGATTTATGTGAATAAACCAATATTATTTATTGATAGTGTTAATGAACAAAAAGATGGTAATGAAAATCAAGAAGTTTATGATAGTAGAAATAATAAAAAGAAAAAACATGCAAAATATAGATTAGAAGATATAGAGGCGATGTTATATTATAGAATACATGTTTTAGCTGAGGTATATACTAAAAGTCGTACTTATGAAGGAATTGTAGAAGAAGTAAGTGATAAGGGTATTGTTTTATTTTTAGAAGATAAGAAAATAAATATTCCTATTATTGAAATTGAAGATATAAATATTTTAAAATTATAATCCTATCGTCTAGGATTATTTTTTTTATTTCTTAGGAAATTCTATGTTAAGATGTTTTTATTAGATATAACCACAAAAACCCTAAACTAAAAATACATCAATCTAGGGCATTAATATTAAAATGAATGAATTATCGTCTCATTTTTTTAGCTTTCCAAATTTCTAAAGGTACAAATTTAGGTTTACCACATTTAGGACAATAAAGAATAGGATAATCAATTCCGTTCCATAATTCTTCGATAGATTCCCAATCTTGGTTTAGTTCCTCATAAAAACAGTTTAAACATTTTAAATCTACATTTTCATCATATACTTCACGTTTCACAAATTCTAGAACTAGAGACTTTGTCTTATCATCTAGTCTATCGAAATTCTCTTTTATTTTAAGTAATGGTTGACCATATTCATCATTAAAATTATTATCATCTTCATAAATATGTTCAAAAGAATAGTCATCAAATGTATAGAGAAAAATATCACGTCTATATTTTTCTTCTTCAGTTAATAGTCTACGTTTTACAAAAGAATAAGTCATATTATCCAGCTTCCTTAGTATAACCTGGGAAATAACATTGGTCAGGAACAAAAACCATTGTCGCTCCACAGTGACAAATTAATCACCAATAAAAGTATACCAAAAATTTGAGAAAAAACTTAAAATAAACTATTTATTAGTCAAATATAAATTAAATTTATCAATTATATTTGTATTGAATTTTGTCCATTATAATGGTATAATTAGATTGTGAAAATTGAATCGTCTACCTCAGAGTAGCGCCTGAGATGATTTTGCGTGCATACGCCGTAGCCCATGGAGAATGCGTAAACTCCAGCGGAGGTTGAAAGTACCTCGAGG
>JBGVRA010000032.1:0-2302 GCA_045127955.1 Anaeroplasmataceae bacterium | reverse complement strand
GACAAAGGTAACGTTGAAAGTGACATAAATTGGTTTGCTAGAGATAGAGAAGTAAGAATAAAAGCAACTGGAATGGGAACTTTTATAAAGCCTGAATTTACACCAAAAGAAACTGGAGGATCAGTAAACGAAAGTGGAATCTACAACACACAAGAAGCCGGACTAGAATTAATAGATACAGCATCACCAAGTCAATCAGCTTATTCACTTGCAGATGTAGCAAGAGGAGAATTGACTTACATTCCAGCTAATAGTAAAGTAACTAATGCAGCTATGACTACTTTAAAAATGAAAGGCATGATAGATGAGCAAGTAAAAAGTACTATTAGTTTATATATGGCAGGATTTAAAAAGGAACTAGTATCTGCATTAAAAGGAAATAATGGTAACGGAGACTTTATTGTAAATATGAGTAATCCACACTTTGAGAATAAAGAATCAGAACAACAAAACATAAACAACATTAAGAGAATAATAAAGAGCATGAAATAGGAGGGCAATATGGTTTATAATAAAATAACTATCGGTGGATTAGAAGTATTGGGCAATGAATCTTGCCCTTACTATTCTAATCTTTATAATTTTTTATTTGATGGAACAAACACTAATAATGATTCAAGTCTCTATAGTGATGGTGATTATGCTGGAACATCAAAAAGAAATGCTAAGAGTTTTACTTTAGTTACAATGGTTAAAAAAGAAAATAATGTTAAAGCAGCATTACAATTAAGCTATATATTAAATAAAAAAGAAGAAATAGAACTTATTGCAGATATAGAAAATCTAGGCGAAGTAAGTTGCAAAGTTAAAACAGAATCTATAACTACAGATGATTTCGATACTATAACAGCGACTTTAAAAATGTGTGATCCTAATATTTATACTAAAAACTATAAAGAGTTAGAATTAAAAAGGACAGTAGAAGGAGGTTGGCTATTCCCTACTTCTTCATTTGCATTGCCAAATGAATGGGCTTATACTGAAACTGTATTAGGTAACAATGGCGAATGTGTTAACGATGGATTTGCAACTGTTTATCCAGAACTTACTATAATAGGTGATGCTAAAGACATAAAAATCAAAAATGAAACTACTAATGAACAATTAAATTTAAATATTGAAATAACATCAGATAATGAGTTATATGTTGATTGCAGACCTACTTCAAGATGTGTTAAGTATAATAATAGCAATATGATATCTTATAAAAGTGGAGATTATATAAGTTTAATATCTGGATCAAATGTAATAAGTGTGGAATATGAGGGAACATGTTCTGTATTATTGAGGTGGAGAGAAGCATGGGTATAAGATATTATATAAGATTATATACTAGACATCATGTATTAATAGATGAATTGTATATATTCGGGAATGTTAAATATACTAAAACGCTTAACGGCATAGGAAATATGGAATTTGCAATGCCTATTAGATATTTAAAAGAAAAAAATATTGAATTGGCATTAGGCCAGCACATAGAATTATATTTAATAGAAAATAATGAAGAAGATTTATTATGGTATGGAGTTGTTAATTCACCAGTGCCAAGTGGATCAGATATTCAATGTACTTGTTTAGGATATGCTTGCTTATTGCAAAATAGGAATTTCACTTATATAGATATTGATTCTGAAAACGAATGGAAGAAAACATATTACAATAAACAATATGGGAATTTAATACAAGAATTAATAAGAGAAATAAATGATATTTATGATACTGGAATTGGAATAGGAACTATTCAGCCAACTACCCAAAGGACAGATAGAATTATTAATTGGGATGATGATTTGTATGATAAAATACAAGAATTTATAGAAGAAAGTAATTGTTATTTTTTAATTAATAAGGATAGATTTTTTAATTTCTATACTAAATACGGGAAAGATAAATCAGAATATTATGAAATAAATGATTACAATATTATAGGACAATGGGATTACACAATAGATGAAACTCAAATATTTAATTCTATTCACGCTAGAACAGTTTACACTGAAAGTGGTGAAGATGGTAATCAAGTTACAACCATTCTAAAAAGTGATTTTAAAGATGATGAATCAATTAAAATGTATGGAATGAGGGAAATGCCATTAACGGTAAATGAAATTAAATTACAAGAAACACTAGATGAACGATGTAAAGATGCACTAGCAATGTATAAAGATCCACTAGTAACCTGTAATGTTGAAATAGGCATATGTGATTCATTTAATATATTTGATATAGAGCCAGGGGATACAATAAAACTTAATACTGAAAAGTATAATTTAAATATAAAGATAAGAGTATTAGAATA
>JBGVRA010000031.1:0-104385 GCA_045127955.1 Anaeroplasmataceae bacterium | reverse complement strand
TGTTCCTTTGTTAGCAACGATATCAGTAACATCAACAGCAGTTGGAGCTGTAGCTGCTTCTAATTTTTCAACGTTAGCTAAATCAGTAACAACATATTCATTTAAACCATTATAATTATCTTTCTTACCAGAAATTAATTTAACATTATTATTTACAACAAATTTTGCATTCCAGTCAGCTTGAGTAAATCCTCTACCAAATACATAAACTGGACCATTTTCAGTAACAACCATTGCATAAGCAGTAGTCTTAGCAGGATCTGTATTATCTTTGAAACCTAATGCGAAAACAACACCTACTAATTCTTCTGTTAATTCAGCGTCTTTTTGAGCAGCCATATATCTGTCCCATGCTGTTTCAACTGGTTCAGGAGTTTCTTGACCAGCGATATAGCAATAAGAACCTTGAGCAATTTGTCTTGCTTCATTATATGTAGCCATCTTACCATATAATGTAACTTCATCACCAACTTCTACGTTAGTAACTGTTCTATATACATATAAATCATTTGTACCATCAGTAATTGTAATAGTTACATTACCATGTTGATCACTCCATGGAGTGTTAATTTCCTTAACAGTACCATTAACGATTACATAAGTATCATCAGCAGCAGCTAATGCATCAGCAATTGTCATTTCTTGGTAATGACCCTTAACTTCTGCAACACCGTTAACAATTTGTTTAGCACCATTATATGATCCTACTTTACCAGTAATTTCAATATAATCATTTTCATTAACATTTGTAGCTAATCTATAGATATATAAATCAGTAACACCATCAGTAATTGTTACAGAAATATTACCATGACCTTCATCCCATGGAGTATCAATTGATTTAACTCTACCAGCAACGATAACACCTGTTCCATCAGCAGCAGCTGTTGCTTCAGCTAACTTCATATTTTTATATTCAATTTCAACAGCAGGTCCGTTCATTGTAACATTTGAACAAATTACGTTAACATATTTACCAGAACCTGTTACATATACAAACCAACCTTCGATAGTTACATTTTGACCATCAAATTCTGAATAATCTTGAGCAGGGTAAGCTAAACTACCAACAACTTCTTCAGTTCCTTCTAAATAAATATTAACATATGAACCACTAATTGATAATTTACCATTGAATTTAATATATTGCATAACAGGATTTGTTGTGCTATTCTTAGCTAATTCAACTAATTGTGCAGTAGTTAATTCAGTTGGAGTAGGAGCAGTATATTCAACTGTAGAAGCAACATAATAAGCAGTACCTTCAGTAAATTGAGGAGCACCACTATATGAACCTACTTTACCAGAAACAACAGCAACATCACCAATCTTTAAATCCTTAGCATAGCTAGAACCTAAATAAGCATTAATCTTACCAGTTTCATCTTCAATAATAAATCCTCTAGCATTTGTAGCAATAACAGTACCCTTAACAGTAACTTCTTCACTTGGTTGAGCTACTAAAGCTTGAGCGATAGTATGACTAGCACCTGTAGCTTGAGGAACTTTAAATGTAAATGCTTTTGTAGCAGTATCATTACCATTAGCTATTGTAGCAGTTAAATTAACTGTTTGAACAGCTTCTGTATTATTTGAATAATCAACTGAGATTAACCAGAAATTACCATTTTCATTTGGTGTTTTGTCTGAATTAACTCTTGAATCACTTACTTTAGCAACTGCGTTATCAGAAACCCAAGTTACTGTATAAGTAATACCGTCATCGCCTTTAACGACTGCGGCAACAAGAAAATCTGTTGATACTTCTTGTTTATCTTGTTGTACAACTACCTTCTTTGCAGCAGCTTCTGCTCCACCTTTAGCTGGAGTAGAAGGAGTACAAGAAGCTAAAGCGAAAACAGATAAAACTAAAGCTACCAACCATAGGCAAACCTTTTTTAAATTTTTCATTTTATTTCTTTCTCCTTATTTATTTTCTTAATGGAAGACTACATCATCCATTGAGACCAACTTCAATTGATAGTTTCCTTCGTATTTTTCTAATACACCAACAACGTCAATAGTTTTACCAACGAAATTAGATTCTAATACGATATCATTACTATCTACTTCGTATTTACCACTTCTATCAACTAAAACAGTAGTTCTAACTACAATAGTCTTATCTCCTACTTTACATGTGACAGAAATAGCACCGTAACTTGAAGAACCTTCAGTTCTTGTTGTATAAACACTAGTAACAACTAAATTTTTTAATTCTACTAATGTAAATTCGATAACATCATTATTTGCATTGATATCTGCAATTTCAGTAACTGTTGGAGTTAATGGAACGTTTTCTTCTACAATTTTTAAATTGTTTTTATTTGTTGTCATTAATCTATCAATTACATCTGTTAATTGATAAACTCCAGCAGCATCATAATAAGTTATAGTACCACTAATTTTTACTCTAGTTCCAATTACATCTAATATACCTGTACTAGTTCTATGGAACACTTGAATACCATAAGTAATACCTTCTTCATAATCAGTTTCATTTAAATAATAAGTAGTACCTGTCTTTTTAACTACAGTAGCAGTAAAAACAACTTTCTTATTATAATATTTACTTTCATGACCATTAGCAATGATATCTCTTTTTAATTCAGGAAGAGATACTTCTGTTGCTTCTGTATAACAGTAATCAGGGTCAGATTGTCCAGGTGCCCAAACATGAATTTTGCTCTTTTGAGCTTGATTGATTGCACCCTTTATTTCATCTTTATATTGTTTAACGTTTGAATAATTTGCTAAAGAAAAACCTTCTTGAGCAAGTTGTAAATTTAATAGTGTGTATTCAGTTGCACCTTGAGCTTTATACCAAACCCATGCTAAATGTCTACCATAACTATCTAATTCAATTTCACCATTATCAGCAGTAATAACTAAAGAAGTACAAGTTTTAACTGCATTTTTAGTAAATGCTGAGGCAGCCATACCCCATGGTTCTACTGAAGCAGTAGATTCTGGGGTATCAACTCCTAAAAATCTTAATTTTAAAACAGTACCAAATTTATCTGTGACATGGATTGTATCTCCATCAACAGCTTGTAATAATGTTACTTCTTCAATACCATCATTAACAAATGATTTACCTTCAAAAGATTGATCCAACTTAACTTGTGATACATAATCTACAAATTCAGGAGTTTCAGTTTTTGTAGGTCCTTTTTCGTTATTACAACTAACGAATAAACAAAGTGAAAGAATTAATAATAAACTAATTAATATCTTTCTAATTTTCATAATCTTTTAATCTTAGAAACCTGCTTGATATTCACAGTTTTCAATTGCAGCATTAAAGTATTCTAAAATCTTAGCATCTGCATTTGAAGCATCAATTGTTGCATCTAACATAATGTTAGCGAATAAACTTGAAACTTCATCTCTTGCATAAGCAGAACCAACGAATACTGCAGAAGTATAATAGTTAGCTTCTTGATCTAAAGCTTGCTTAGTAGCAAGTGCAGCAATACCAGCAACATTACCAGCAGCTTTATCTAAGAATTGCTTATATTGAGGGATTGCAGCAGCAGTTGTAGTGATTGGTAAATAACCAGAAGCTAAAGCGAATCTAGCTTGAACAGTTTCACTATTTAAATATTGTACATATAACCATGTAGCTAAAACTTCTTGAGGATTTTCATCTTTGAAAATAACTAAAGATGGACCTTGAGAAATACATTTAGCTTTACCTTCAGCAGCCTTAGGAACAGAAGTTACACCTGTTTCGAAAGCACCGTCAGCATTTACTTGGTAAGAAGCACCTGCAGTAGAACCAATACACATATAAGCTTTTGATTTTTGACTAATATCTGTCATTAATTCGTTTGTATATGTACCATAAATACTTTCAGTTGTAAAGTAACCTTTATCGAAGTTTTCTTTGAAAGTCTTCATTAAGTTTCTCATACCTTCATTATTAAAATCAAACGAATTATAAGAAGTATAACCATAACCATAAGTTTCAGCTAAAGTAATGAATAAGTTAGATTCAGAGTCATAACCTAAAGGTGTAGAAGTTGGATCGATAGCCTTAATTTTAGCACATACATCCCACATTTCTTCCCATGTAGTTGGAACAGTTAATTCATGTTTATCAAAGAAAGTCTTATTATAGAATAAAGCTTCTGTTGATTTTAAGAATGGCATAGTATAAGTTAAACCATCACCAAATTGTTGACCTTCTTCAAAGAATGCTTGAATATAATCTTCTTTAACAGGACCATCAAATTTTAATTCAGAACCACCTAAACCATATTTAGAATTACTCATTACATCATCTAAAGAAACTGTAATTTCAGCTTCGTTATAGATAGCAACATGGTCTGGATAACAATATGCAACATTTGGATAATCACCAGTACCCATATTTGTAATTACTTGGTCACGAACGTCATCATAACCACCAACTTGTTGATGATTAATAGTTACGTTTGGATATAAAGCAGTAAATTCTGCATTAACTTCTTCTAATGTAGGTTGAAGTTTTGTAGCACTCATTGTGTGCCAGAAAGTAATTGTCACTGGAGTTTCAGCATCAAACTCTTCTGGACATACGAAATTAGGCTTTTTACCTGAGTTACAAGCTGCTAAAGAAACAATAGCAGTAGCGCCTAATAATAAAGTAATAATCTTTTTCATTTTTTCTTTCCTCTCTTTTTATTTTCTATCCCTTTGTACCACTTCTAGCTACGCCTCTCATAATATATTTTCTAAAGAAGACAAACACTAAGAATAGTGGAATAGATACAACTGTTACGGCTGCCATTTGAAGTGGATAATCTACTTTATCTCCAGCTTCAACTGCAAAGGCATTTCTTAAACCGTTTGTGATTAGTCTATAACTATCTGAATCAGCAACTAAACGTGGCCATACATATGAGTTCCATGCACCCATCATTTTCATAATAACAATGGTAATGATTGTAGGTTTTGCTAGTGGAATCATAACTTTCCATAAATACTTCATATCAGATGTACCATCAACTTTTGCAGCAAAGTATAATGAATCTGGTACTTGTTTGAAGTTTTGTCTTAACAGATATATATAGAACACACTAACTAAGAATGGAAGAATTAAAACAGTATAAGAATCTTTCATTCCTAAATTAGAAACTGTAACATAGTTTGTGATAGTAAACATTTCACCTGGAATCATCATTGTAGCTAACAACACTGAGAATAATAAATCTCTACCTTTGAAATTAAGTCTTGAGAACGCAAAGGCAGCAAATATTGTAACAAACATTGATAAGAATGTAGATGTAATACCAACAAGTATAGTATTAATCATATATCCACCGAAATCAGCAGAATTCCAAGCTTCACCATAGTTTTCCCATTCGATTATATAAGGGAAGAATGTAGGTGGATTTAAATAATATTCTGTTTTAGATTTTAAAGATGATGCAACCATCCAATAAAATGGGAATACAATAATAATAGCAACAACAATTAAGAAGAAGTAAACTGCTATTTTTCTAACAACGTTCATTATACGTTGTTTCTTTTCTTCTTTTCTTAATTCTTCATCACTTTTTATATATTTTTGAAGATTAAGTTCTCTTTGAGATAAATTTTCCATAATTCTCATTTACCTCCTAATAATGTACTCTCTTTTTACTTACTAAGAATTGAATTCCTGTAAATACTAAGATAATAATAAATAGAATAACAGCACCAGCTGCAGCTCTACCTGTCCATACTTCTTGTAAAGAATCATAAATTAAACCAACCATAGTATTCATATCAAAGTCTTTTAACTTATCACCAAATACACCTACTACACTTGAATACTCTTTAAAAGAACCAATAAATCCTGTAACAATTGTATACAATAACATTGGAGAAATTAACGGAACAGTAATTTTTGAGAAAATAGTAAATCTAGAAGCTCCATCAACTTTTGCCGCATTATAATATTGAGTATTAACTGATTGTAATGCACCTAAAAGAATTAAAATCTTAAATGGTAATGCATTCCAAATAATATAGAAACACAATACAAACATTTTATTAAATAATGGAGCATTTTTAGAAATCCACATTTGAGGACTCATACCAAAGAAATTAAGTAAATGATTAAATAAACCTATATTTGTAGCCCCATCTAAAGTACCATTTGGAGTATATACTTTGAAAATGATAGAGAAAACCATACCAATAGCGATTGAGTTAGTAACATATGGTAAAAAGTAAATTGTTTGTAACACAGCACGTAAAGGTTTAATACTATTTAAACCAACAGCAATTAATAACGCTGTAATAGTTGAAATAGGAACTGTAACAAACGCAATAATAAAAGTATTTCTTAACGCAGACCAAAATTGATTATTTTGTAATATTTTTTGATAATTAGCAATACCAACATCAAAAACAGGTCTTGAAATTTTATATCCATCAAAAAATGATAAAAGGATAGTATTTACCATTGGATAAAAAGTAAATACAGCAAGTAATATAACAGCCGGAGCTAGATATATCCACGCCTTCCATTGAGACTTTGTTTCCATACTATTATTTCAGCCTCTTTTCTGTTTCACGATTAAATAAGAATACCTTGTTAGGTTTTAAACTAAATTTAATATTACCAGAAAGTTCAACACGTGTATCAGCATCAACAATAGCTCTAACTGTAGGCTTTTCACAAGCAGGATTTGCACAAATAATAGAAATATCTCTACCCATAACTTCTAATTGCTTAATTTCACAAGTAAATGGACCATTTGGATCAACAACAAAACCTTCAGGTCTAATACCAACATAAATTTCTTGATCTTCAAATTCTGTATCCATAATAGGTTCATCATTAATATATACCTTATGGTCCTTAATTTCACCTAAGAAAGAGTTAATAGGTGGAGTACCTAGGAATTTCGCAACGAATAAATTTGTAGGATCATCATAAACTTTTTGAGGTTCATCAACTTGTTGAACAACACCTAATTTCATAACAACAATTAAATCAGAAATACTCATTGCTTCCTCTTGGTCATGTGTTACGAAAACAGTAGTAACCCCTGTTTCTCTTTGAATTCTCTTAATTTCTTCTCTAGTTTGTAATCTTAATCTTGCATCTAGATTTGATAATGGTTCATCAAGTAATAAAACATTAGGATTTTTTACTAATGCTCTTGCAATCGCAACACGTTGTTGTTGACCACCTGATAATTCACTAGGTTTTCTGTCCATTAAGTTTTCAATTTGTACTAATGAAGCAGCTTCATACGCTCTTTCAAGAGCTTCTTTCTTACTTACTTTTTGATTAGTAAGCGGGAACATAATGTTTTGACCAACAGTCATATGCGGATATAACGCATAGTTTTGGAAAACAAGACCAATTCCTCTTTTTTCTGCAGCTAAATTTGTAACATTAGTTTCTCCAAAATAAATTTCACCTTCTGTAGGATTTTGTAAACCACTAATCATAAATAATGTAGTAGACTTACCACATCCTGAAGGACCTAATAAACCAACTAGTTTACCATCTGGAATTTCAATGTCTAAATTGTCTACAGCACGTACTTCACTATTAGTTTTCTTGTTGTAAAATACTTTTGATAAATTTTTTAGTACAATTTTCATTTTTTATCATTCCCCTTATTACTACTAAAATATTGATTTGTTAATATTCTTTTACAAATAACACCGAATTATTATAAAATGTTTTTATAAAAAAACAAAACACTTACTTTTCAATTTTATCATATCTATCAAAAAATTTAAATAGAAAAAAGCCAAATCTTGTCATTTTTTTCAAAAAATAATAATCTTATTATTAAAACAAAAAAAGACCTTGATAAAAAGGTCTTAATTTCGACTATTAAAATTCACAATTTTTAGGAGTTCTAGGGAATGGAATAACATCTCTGATATTATCAATACCTGTTAAATACATTATTAATCTTTCAAATCCCATACCAAATCCAGAGTGAACACAACCACCATATCTTCTAGTATCTAAGTACCAATCAATACCATCAGCATTAACATTCATTTCTTTCATTCTTTCTAATAAAACATCTAAATTTTCTTCTCTTTGAGAACCACCCATTAACTCACCGGCTTGAGGAACAACTAAATCTACTGCAGCTACAGTTTTTCCATCTGGATTTAATTTCATATAATATGCTTTAATATCCTTTGGCCAGTCTTTAATAAACACAGGTCCATTAAAATATTCTGTAATATATTTTTCATGTTCTTTAGCAATATCATCATCATAACTTGGTTTAAATTCCCACTTTTGACCACTCTTGTTAAGAATATCAATAACATCATGATGAGATATTCTAGTGAACTCTGCATTAACAATATTAGTTAATTTATTTAATAATCCTTTTTCAACAAACTTATCACAGAAATTGATTTCTTCAGGACATTTATCCATTACATATTTAACAACGAATTTTAACATTTCCTCTTCAATATCCATAAGTTCATTTAAATCACAAAATGCCATTTCAGGTTCAATCATCCAAAACTCATTAGCATGAATTTTAGTATTTGAATTTTCTGTTCTAAATGTAGGACCGAATGTATAAATATCACTAAATGCCATCGCAAAAGTTTCACCTTGTAATTGTCCTGACCCCGTAATAAACGCTTGTTTTCCAAATAAATCCTTAGAATAATCAACTTTTCCTTCATCATTTAAAGTTAAATTATTCATATCTAATGTTGTAATTTTAAACATTTGATCAGACCCTTCACAGTCTGCACAAGTAATTAAAGGAGTGTGAACATATAAATATCCTCTATCTTGGAAATAAGTATGAATTGCCATCGCTGCAACACTTCTAATTCTAAATACAGCACTAAATAAATTAGTACGTGGTCTTAAATGTGCAACCTCTCTTAAAAACTCTCTAGTATGTCTTTTTGGTTGAATAGGATAATTTTCAGGACAGTCACCTAACATAGTAACTTCACTAGCATGAATTTCTAATGGTTGTTTCATATTTGGTGTTAAAATTACTATTCCTTTAACACATACAGAAACTCCAACTCTAAACTTAGAAATTTCTTCAAAGTTAGGTAAAACAGCATCATAAACTACTTGTAAATTATCAAAAAATGATCCATCATTAATATTTAAAAATCCAAATTGAGCTTGAGCTCTATTTGTTCTAACCCAGGCTTTAATAATAACTTCTTTGTTTTCATATAGAGCACTGTTTCTAAATAATTGTTTAATTTTTGTTTTCATCTTTTTTTCTCCTTTTTCTAAAAAATAAAAAATCCTTAAGTTTTTAAACCTAAGGACGAATTAACCGTGGTACCACCTTAATTCTAGTATTTCTACTAGCACTCAAATCCTTTAACGCAGGAATACGTGTGGTTCTACTATAATTTCTTCCACCATTCAAAGTTGTTGTCCATTATTCTTAAGTATCTATTTACACCAACCATAGACTCTCTAAAACTTAAATTGAATAATTTTCTTCTTATCATCATTTTTAATATACAATATATATTTTAAATCAAATTATAAAAAAGTCAAATATAAATTCCTATTCAATACATATTTTTTTTATTTTTTTAATAAAATTAATCAGAGGTGAAAAAATGGCTGTTATTTCTCATAATGAAGCGGAAGTGAAATTACTAGCAAGATTGATGAGAGCAGAAGCTGAATCCGATGGAAATAAAGGTATGTTATGTGTGGGAAATGTAGTGGTAAACCGGGCATTAGCTAATTGTTTAGACTTTAAAAATATAAATACAATTGAAAAAGCAGTAATGCAAAGACCTGGTGGTTTTGAAGCAACCTTAAAAGGATATTTTTATCAAGCTGCAAGAACTCAAGATATTAAACTTGCTAGAAGAGTATTAAAAGGAGAACGATTTTCTCCTGCAACCAAAGCTTTATGGTTTTACAATCCTTTTGGAGAAGATTGTAGAGCCCAGTGGTGGGGACAGTGGAATACAGGAAGATACAAAAGCCATTGTTTTTATGCCCCTTTAGATAGTGAAAATTGTTATTAGAAAGGAATTATTTATGAATTATTATTATCCTAATCCTCCGATGTATCCTTATGGTAATTATTATCCATATCCAAATCAACAAAATGATATGACTGATGAACAATCTTATATTGAAAATATTTTAAGATTAAATTTAGGAAAAGTAGTATCAGTTTATATGAATTTTGAAAATTCACAATGGGGTTCTAAAATATTTAAAGGAAAATTAGAAGCAGCAGGTAAGGACCATATTATAATATCAGATGTTAATAATAATACACGATATTTATTATTAACAATCTATTTAAATTATATTACATTTGATGATGAAATTAATTATTATTATCCTTATCAAAATAATCAACAAAAATAAATATAGTCCCTATTTTACTGCAAAAACTCATACTTTATCAAAAAATAAAAATCCAAGTTTTTCTTGGATTTTTTCTAATTATTATTGTTTTTTAGGCTTAATAACAATTGCTCTATTTTCGCCTTCACCCTCAGATTCAGTATAAACATCTCTCCATTCGCTTAATTTTTCATGAATGATACGACGTTCATATGAATTCATCGGATTTAATCTAACAGCAACTTTTGTTTTAGCAACTTCCTTTGCAGTTTTAGTAGCTAAAATTTCTAATTGATGTGAACGATTTCTCTTATAAGCTCCAATATCTAGAGTAGTAACAATTTTATCTTTAGTATAAGTTGAGATTAAATTTCTTACTAATATTTGTAATGCTTCTAGTGTATTACCTTTAACACCTATTAATAATGGATTTTCATTACTTTCAATGTTGTAATAAATTTGAAAATCACCAACTGATCTTGCTTCTAATTGATAACCTACATTTAAAGCTTTTAAAATACCTTCAAGGTATCTTTTACCTTCTAATGTTAAATTAACATCAATTAATGCTTCACAATTTAAACCTTCTGGTAATTCACCTAAAACATTAATAAATATTTTTTCACTAGAAATATGGAGTTTTTTAACTGCTATATCCATTGCTTCATCGATAGTAGCAGCAACAAATTCTACTTTCTTTTGCATAAACTCTCTCCTAACTAAATAACTGTACTTTGATTTTGAGCTTTTAAATAATTCTTTTCATTAATTTTTCTACCAACATAACTTTGGAATAATTGATAAATAGCACCAATTAACCAATATAAAGCTAATGATGTAGATTGTAATGACATAAATACAAACATTGCAGTCATCATATAACTCATCATCTTCATTTGTTTTTGTTGTTGTTCTTGTTGTTGTGTTTTTGCACGATCTGATGGGTATTCCTTCATATAAGAAGGTTTTTTAGATGCTAATTTTTGTGATAATAAGTTTAATGCACCAAAACCAACAGCTAAAACTACCGCAAAAATCTTATCTTGGATTGTTGCACTTGCTTCAAAGAAGCCTGTGTTTAATTCAAATATACCAAACATCTTAGTATTATGTAATGCAAATTGTCCATATGTAACAATTTCAACACCATTAACAATTGTAGTTGTAGTTGCATTAATACGGTTAACAACTTCATACATTGCCATGAAAATAGGGAATTGAATGAACATTGGTAAAATACATCCTAAAGGATTCATTTTATATTTTTTATAAATCTTCATCATTTCCATTTGCATTTGTTGTTGAGATTGAGGATCTTTACGATTACCATATTTACGGTTGATTCTATCCATTTCTGGTTGCATTAAAGTCATCTTTAAACTCATACTATTTTGTCTTGAGTAAATTGGCCATGCAAGTGTTCTAACAATTAATGTAGTGAATAAAATTCCCCAGAAGAATGAGTTTCCTAATGCTTTACCAATTGTTGAACAAATCATAGCTATTGGCCATGATAATACAGAAACTGGCCATCCCCATAATCCTTCCCAAAATGTATCAAATTTAAATTCCTTACCATAACCAGTCCAGCCAGGTAAGTAAGTTTTTTCATACCATACTTGAGAATTAGTACGACATCCTGTTAAAGTAAATAGTAAAACAACTAGAAAAACAATCATAATCAACTTATTTTTGTGTCTATTTATAAATTGAATCATCGTTTTCTCCTTTTTTTATTAATTTTTGTTTTTTAAATAAATCTTCCAATTGTTTTTTCATTTCTTGAAAAGATAAATTTAATATTTTATTTCGAACAATAATAAAAATATCAACATTATCTATAATATTAAATTCTCTTATAATTGCTCTAACTTGTCTTTTTAAACGATTTCTTACTACAGCATGACCTATTTTTTTATTTACACTCATCGCATAACGAAAATGGCTGGTTTCTTTATTATTCTTTTTATAAATTGTAAAGTATGAACTAGAACTATATTTTCTATTCTTTAAAATATTTTCTATTTCACTACTTTTCTTTACACGATATTGTTTTTTCATTTTTTCTCCTGTAGTATCATCATAACAAACAAAAAGTACGACCTAAAATCATTAAAAATAAATTTAATGAGAAATTGATCTGGTCGTACTAGTTATGTCAATTGTTTATTATGAAATTAAACTGTAAGTTGTTTTCTACCTTTTTTACGTCTACGAGCTAATACTTGGCGTCCATCTTTAGTAGCCATTCTAGCACGGAAACCATGAGTAACTTTTCTTTTACGTTTATTAGGTTGATAAGTTCTTTTCATCACTGAAAACCTGCCTTTCTACACGAAACCACGCTTACATATTTTAGCAAAAAAGAGTATAGATGTCAATTGTTTTTTTAAGTAATTTCTATTTTTAAAACTAGGTGGATAATTTTTTAAAATTTGTTAATAAAATAAATATATAAATGTGGATAACTTTTCAACATAATTTTCCACTTGTGAATTTGTGGATAAGCCTGAAAATAGGCATAAAATCTAGGTTTCCCCCCTTAGTTATCCACAATTTACAAAAAAATATATAACTAAAATTAAAAAATTATCCACAATTTTGGTGGAAAAATATTTATTGATTATTATAAATTTTATGATATCATATAAGGGCGAAACGTAGGTGATTATATGGAACTATATCAAAATTTATGGAACCAAACAAGACAAAAGCTAAGTGAAAACCTAGCAGAACAAACATTTGAAGATATTTTTGGAAATGTGAAAGTAGTTGCAAAAGTAGAAAATAGAATTATTTATGTAATAACACCTTCTCCTTTTGTTAAATCAAGAATAAATAATGTTTACTTTAAATCTATTTCTGATATTTTATCAACATTAACAGATGAAAGATTAAAATTTAAATTTGTTTGCGAAGATGAAATTGAACAACCTAAAATTAAGAAAGAACCAGTAAAATTTTCTAAAAATAATTTAAATATAAATTATACTTTTGAATCTTTAGTTGTTGGTGAGTCAAATAGATTAGGTTATTTAACTAGTATGAAAGTTGCTGAACAACCAGGTCAATGGGCTAATCCGTTATACATTTTTGGTGGTGTTGGTTTAGGTAAAACTCACATGATGCAAGCTATTGGAAATTATATTTTAGATAACGATTTAGATGCTAATATTTTATATGTACAAGCTAATGATTATATTTCAGACTATTTTAGAGCTATTCAAAATCAAAGTATGCAAAGTTTTATTGAAAAATATGAAAATTTAGATGTTTTATTAGTAGATGATATTCAAATGCTTTCTGCTAAAACTAAAACACAAGAAGAATTTTTCAAATTATTCAACTATATGATCAATCATAAAAAGCAAATTGTTATTACTTCTGATTGTCCTGCTTCTAAATTAAGTGGTATTATGGATCGTTTAACTTCAAGATTCCAAATGGGAATATCTGTGGATATCCATCAACCTGATTTAACTCAAAGAGTTAATATCTTAAAAAGAAAACTAGCTGAAAATTCACCAAAACCTGTTGCTGATGAAGTTTTAATGTATATTGCTGAAAACTTTAAAGATAACGTTAGAGAATTAGAAGGTGGTTTAAATAGAGTTTTATGGTATAGTGAAATATATAACATTGAACCTACTGTAGAACTTGCTCAAGAAGCTTTAGATATATTAATTAGATCTCAAAAACAAAAAGTAAACACCAATTATGATGATGCTTTAAGTGTTATTGCTAATATGTACAGTATTACTGTAGCAGATTTAATTGGTAAATCAAGAAATGCTAAATTTGTTTTACCTAGACATATTGCTATGTATATTTTAAAAACTCATTATGATTTAACTTTTGCAAAAATAGGTAGTATCTTAAATGGTCGTGACCATACAACTATTATGAATGGCTGTAATAAAATAGAAAGTGAATTAAATACAAACCCTGAATTAAAAATGGCTGTAGATACAATTCTAAAAAAAGTGTAAAACTGTGGATAATTTAATAGATTTCCACATTGGTTTGTGGTATAATAAATGTAGATAAATTAAGGCTTTTCGGACTTATCCACATATCCACAAGCCCTAATAAATATAATAAATAATAATTATTTAATTTTTTTATTAAAAAAAGGAGTGACAACCAATGATTTTTACAATCGACCGTGAAATTTTATTAGAAAACTTAACAGTTATTTCAAGAGGTTTACCATCTAAATCTCCAATGCCTATTTTAACAGGTATTAAAATTGAAGCTACTGATTCTGACTTATATATGACTTCATCTAATACTGATATTTCAGTTGAAACATATATCAATGATTCTTCATTAGAAATTCAAAGACCTGGTAAAACAGTTGTTCCTGGTAAATTCTTTATTGATATTGTTAGAAAAATTAATTCAAAGAAAATTAGTTTAAATTTAATTGAAGATAAGATTTTAGTTATCAAAGCTGATAGAGGTGAATATAAATTACATATTATGGATCCTCTTGATTATCCTAATATTGATTTTGTTTCTTTAGAAAATCCTCTAGTAATGTCTGCTGATAGATTAAGAAGTATGATTAAACAAACTGTTTTTGCTACTGCATCAAGTGAAAAGAAACCAATTTTAACAGGTGTTCATTTAAAACTAAATAACAATGAATTAACAGCTGTAGCTACTGACTCTTTTAGATTATCTCAAACTAAATTAGATATTGAAGAATATCGTCCATTTAATATTACTATTCCTAACAAATCTTTAGATGAATTATCTAAAGCTATTGATGGATATAATGAAAATTTATCTTTATATTTCTCTATGAATAAATTATTAGTTAAATTTAGAAATGTATTATTCCAAACTCGTTTATTAGATGGTAATTATCCTGATACATCAAAATTAATTCCAGCTTCATTCCCAATTGTTATTAAATTTAACAAAGATGAATTATTAGAAGCTGTTGAACGTGTTTCATTACTTTCTCCAAGAGATAAAGAAAAAGATAGAGAAGTATCTTATAGTATTATTAAATTGACTGTAGCTAAAGATCATAGTGTGGTTATTTCTACAACAAACGCATCTATTGGTGATGCTCATGAAGAATTAATCCCTACTGATACATCAATTGCATCTCCACTTGTTATTGGATTTAGTTCTCGTTATTTAGTTGAAGCTTTAAGAAGTTTTGAATCTAGTGAAGTTTCATTAAATTTCTCAGAAGGTGTTCGTCCATTTGTAATTAAAGGAGAAAAAGATTTTAACTTAATTCAATTAATTTTACCAGTAAGAATGGATTAAAATCATTTAAAGGGCTTTATTGCCCTTTTTTATTTTTTTTGATATAGGGATACATAATAAGAATTTAAAAAGAAAATAAAGGCTTTTTCTTGATAATTTTTCCCCTATATGATATAATCATATAGAATGAGGTGATTTTTTTGAAGACTTTAAAAATTACTACAGAGTACATTACTCTTCAACAATTCTTAAAGATTGAAAACTTTATATCTTCTGGTGGAGAAGCTAAATATTATTTACAAGAAAACGATGTTTATGTAAATAATGAATTAGAAACTAGACGTGGTAGAAAGTTATATCCAAACTATATTATCGTAGTTGATAATCAAGAATTTAAGATTATATGATAAAGACAATTAAATTAAAAAATTTTCGAAAATTCAAAGAGTTACAATTAGAGACTTCGAATCAAATTATTATTTTTAGTGGTCCTAATGCTTCTGGAAAAACTTCTGTTTTAGAATCAATATATTTAACTTCTACTTCTAAAAGTCATAGGACTTTAGATTTAACTTCATTGATTTTAAATGAAGAAGATTTTTCTATTATCGAAATAGAGGATTTAAAGAAATATAAAGTTATTTTATCAAAAGAAGGTAAAAGAAATTATATTAATAATGTTGAATACTCTAAATTAAGTGATTTTATCGGAAATTTAAAAGTTGTTATGTTTTCACCTCATGATTTAGAACTAATTCAAGGTTCTAAAGGTGTTAGAAGGCGTTTTTTAGATTTAGAGATATCTTTATTAGATAAAACCTATTTAAGAGCTATAACAGCCTATAAAAAGATATTAAAAGAAAGAAATGAGATATTAAAAAAATATAATCAAGATAATGAATTGATTTTAAAAGTTTTAACTACTCAATTAATTGAAGAAATTAAATGTATTTATGAGAAAAGAATTAAGTTTATAGATAGTATAAATAGATATTTAAATATCATAACTAAACAATTAGAATGTGAAAATATCAAATTAACTTACTTACCTAGTTATGATATTAATAATATTGTTAGTTCTTTTGAAAATAAAAAGAATTATGATATTTTATCTAAAACAACTAATATAGGAACTCATAGAGATGATTTTAAAATTGAAATTAATGACTTAGATGCTTATGATTATGCATCTGAAGGTCAAAAAAGAACTATTGTTCTTGCGATTAAATTAGCTTTAAAAGAATTATATTATAATCAATATAAAATTGATCCAATTCTTTTATTAGATGATATATTTGCAGCATTAGATAACAAAAGAATAAACCATATAATGGCTTATATAAAAAATCAAAGTCAAACCTTTATAACAACAACTTCTATTTTTAGTATTCCTGATGAATTACTTAAAAATGCAAAGGTTATAAGGTTGTAAAAAGGAGGATATTAAAATGGAAGAAAAAGATTTTAATAATTATGAAGCATCGAACATACAGGTTTTAGAAGGGTTAGAGGCAGTACGTAAACGTCCTGGTATGTACATTGGTACAACAGGTCCTGCAGGATTACACCATTTAGTATGGGAAATAGTGGATAACTCAATTGATGAAGCATTAGCTGGTTTTGCGGATGCTATTGAAGTTGAAGTATTACCAGGGGATATTATTAGTGTAACAGATAATGGACGTGGTATGCCTGTAGATATCCATCCTAAAACAGGAAAAAGTGCAGTTGAAACTATTTTAACAGTTTTACATGCCGGTGGTAAGTTTGATGGTAGTTCTTATAAAGTTTCAGGAGGGCTACATGGTGTAGGTGCTTCTGTTGTTAATGCTTTATCAGAATGGTTAGAAGTAAAGGTTTCAAGAAATGGTAAATTATATCAACAAAGATTTGAAAGAGGAAAACCTTGTGGAGATTTAACTGTTGTAGGTGAATCTAGTCATACTGGAACACAAGTTTCTTTTAAAGCTGACCCTATAATGTTTAAAGAAACAACAACATATACTTTTGATATTTTAAATCACCGTATTCAACAATTAGCTTTCTTAAATAAAGGAATTAAATTAACATTAAGAGATTTAAGAGAAACTGAAGTTGTTGAAAAGATATATCAATATGAAGGTGGTATTATTGAGTATGCTCAATATTTAAACGAAGGTAAAAAATTAATTTTACCTAAGGTTGTTTATGCTGAAGGAGAAAAAGAAGGAATTGCTGTTGAAGTTGCTATTCAATATAATGATTCTTATTCTTCTACTATTTATTCATTTACTAATAATATCCACACTCATGAAGGTGGAACACATGAAGAAGGTTTTCGTTTAGCTTTAACACGTTGTATTAAAAATTATGCAAATGAAAAAAATATGTTAAAAAAAGATGAAGAAATTAATAATGAAGACGTTAGAGAAGGTTTAGTAGCTATTGTATCTGTTAAACATCCAGATCCTCAATTTGAAGGGCAAACAAAGACAAAATTAGGTAATACAGAAGTAAGAGCAATTGTTTCTCAAATTTTAGGTGAAGCCTTAGAAAGATTCTTCTTAGAAAATCCACAAGATGCTAAGAATGTAATAGAAAAGTGTTTACTTGCTTCTCGCGCTAGAATTGCCGCTAGAAAGGCAAGAGAAGCTACTAGAAGAAAGTCTCCATTAGATAATTTATCATTTGCTTCTAAGTTAGCAGATTGTCGTTGTAAAGATCCTGCTAAATCTGAAATGTACATAGTCGAAGGTGATTCTGCGGGTGGTTCTGCAAAATCAGGTCGAGATAGTCAATATCAAGCAATTTTACCATTACGTGGTAAGGTTTTAAACGTTCAAAAAGTAAGATTAGAAAGAGCTTTATCAAATAATGAAATTTTATCTATGATTCAAGCTATTGGTACTGGTATTGGTGAAGAATTTGATATAACTAAAGCTAGATATCATAAAATAGTAATCATGACCGATGCCGATGTTGATGGTGAACATATTTGTATTCTTCTTTTAACATTCTTCTATAGATTTATGCCAGAGTTAATTGAACAAGGATATATTTATGTGGCTAAGCCACCTCTATATAAAGCTCAATTTGGTAAACAAATTAGATATGCATATTCTGATGAAGAATTAGAAGCTTATAAGAAAGAATTTTCTGATCGTAAACCAGATGTACAACGTTATAAAGGTCTAGGTGAAATGGATGCTGAACAATTATGGGAAACAACTATGGATCCTGCATTAAGAACATTAGTTCAAGTGCACTTAGAAGATGCTTTAATTGCTGATCAAACATTTGAAATGTTAATGGGTGAAGATGTTGATCCACGTAAGAAATTTATTCAAGAAAATGCCCATTTCGCTAATAACTTAGATATTTAAGGAGGTAATTTAAAATGGATAATAAAGATTTATTTGTTGAAAACGAACAAAAAGAATTTGATAGAATTGAACAATTAGACATTAATAATAAAGTTAAAACATCCTTCTTAAATTATGCAATGAGTGTTATTATTGCCCGTGCATTACCAGATGCAAGAGATGGTTTAAAACCAGTTCAAAGACGTATTTTATATGGTATGAATGAATTAAAAATTTATTCAAATGTAGCTCATAAAAAAAGTGCCCGTATTGTTGGTGATGTAATGGGTAAATATCACCCTCATGGTGACTCTTCTATTTATGAAGCGATGGTACGTATGGCTCAACCATTTAGTTATAGATACACTTTAGTTGATGGTCATGGTAACTTCGGTAATATTGATGGTGATGGTGCTGCCGCAATGCGTTATACCGAAGCTCGTATGAGTAAATTAGCAATGGAAATGCTAAGAGATTTAGATAAAAATACAGTTGATTTTAATGATAACTATGATGCTACTGAAGTTGAACCAAGTGTATTACCTGCTAAATTCCCTAACTTATTAGTTAATGGTACTACAGGTATTGCAGTAGGTATGGCTACAAATATTCCACCTCACAATTTAGGTGAAGTAATTGATGGTGTTGTTGCTGTAATTCATAATCCAGAAATAACAAGTGAAGAATTAATGGAATATGTTAAAGGCCCTGACTTCCCTACAGGTGGTCAAGTTTTAGGTCGTACTGGTTTAAGAAATGCATATACTACAGGAAATGGTTCAATTGTTATTAGATCTAAGGCACGTATTGAACAATTAAAAAACGGTAAAAATGAAATTATTGTAACTGAAATTCCATATATGGTAAATAAAACACGTCTTATTGAAAGAATAGCTGAAGTTGCTAAAAATAAGATTGTTGAAGGTATTACAGATTTACGTGATGAATCAGGTAGAGATGGTATTAAGATTGTTATTGAATTACGTAAAGATGTTAATGCTGAAGTTATGTTAAATAATTTATATAAGTATACTCAACTTCAAACAAGTTATGGTATGAATATGATTTGTTTAGTTGATAATGCTCCTAAAGCTATTACATTAAAAGAAGCTTTAGAAGTATATTTAAAACATCAAGTTGAAGTAATAACAAGACGTACACAATTTGAATTAGATAAAGCGTTAGCTAGAATTCATATTTTAGATGGTTATATTATTGCTCAAAATAATATTGAAGAAATAATTAAATTAATCAGAGAAACTAATGATGGTACAGAAAAAGAAAAATTAATTCAAAGATATGGATTATCTGATATTCAAGCTCAAGCTATTTTAGATATGCAACTACGTAGATTATCAGGTTTAAATAGAGAAAAGATTTTACAAGAACATAAAGATTTATGTATTGCTTGTGAAGAATATAGATCAATTTTAGCTGATGATTCTAAGAAACTTGCTATTATTGAACAAGAATTAACTGATATTAAAAATAGATATGCAGATGATAGAAAATCAGAAATTTGTTTATCTGCTGATTTAAATATTGAAAATGAAGATTTAATTCCACGTGAAGATGTTGTTATAACTATTACATCAAACGGATATGCTAAACGTATGAAACAAGATGCTTATAAGACACAAAGCCGTGGTGGTGTTGGTATGTCAGGAATTAAAACAAATGAAAATGATGATGTTGCTCATATTCTAGCAACTAATACTCATGATTATTTATTATTCTTTACAACAAAAGGTAGAGTATATGCTATAAAAGGATATCAAATTCCTGAATCTTCAAGAACAGCTAAAGGTTTACCATTAGTTAATATTTTATCTTTCCAAGAAGATGAAAAATTAGCCGCAATGACAAGAGTAAAAGATTTAGAAGATGAAAATTCATACTTCTTCTTTGCTACTAAAAATGGTACAGTAAAACGTACAGTAGTAAGTCAATTTAAAAATATTAGATCAAGTGGTATTATCGCTATTAATTTAGATGAAGACGATGAATTACTACAAGTAGAATTAACAGATGGAAATCGTCAAATTGTTTTAGGTGGTTCTAACGGTAAGGCTATTAGATTCTATGAAAATGATGTAAGACCAATTGGTAGATCAGCAGCTGGTGTTCGTGGTATGGAATTACCAGAAGGTGAAAAACTAGTAGGTATGGCAGTTGTAACTGAAGAACAAAATCAAATTTTAGTAGTTACAGAAAAAGGATTTGGAAAACGTTCTGATATTGAAGAATATCGTCTACAAGGCCGTGGTGGTATGGGTGTTAAAGCCTTAAATGTTACAGAAAAGAACGGTAAATTATCTACTTTAAGAAGTGTAGGGGATAATGATGATTTAATTATCACTACAGATAAGGGTATGATAATTCGTATGCATGTTTCTTCTATTTCTGAAACAGGTAGAAATACACAAGGTGTTATTTTAATTAGATTAAAAGATGATCAAAAAATTGCTACTGTTGCTATTGTAGATAGACAAGAAGATGAACAAGTAGTAGAAACAGAAGAAAAAAATGAAGAATAATAGTTAAAACTGTGGAAAACCACAGTTTTTTCTTTAAAATATGGTATAATAAAAAATATAAAGGAGGATGATTTTTATGATAAAAATAGCAGTTAAAGAACTAGCATATTTCACATGTCAAAGTGGAAATCTAACTCCTGAATTTTTTTCTAATAAAGATGAAACAATCGGAAAAAAGATGCATCAATATTTACAATCTAAATATAATAGTAATTCTCAATCAGAGTATTTTATTAAAAGAGATTTTTCATATCATAATAAAGATATTAGATTACATGGTTTTATTGATGGAGTTTTAAATATAGATGATGAAATAATTATTGAAGAAATAAAATCAACAAATAAAGAATTAGATGAATTAAATTATGATGATAGAAAAGAACATTTAGCTCAAGCTAAATTATATGCATATTTATATGCGATAGAATTTAATATAAATCCAATTAAAATTAGATTAACTTATATTTCTACTATTGATTATGAAGTTAAATCATTTGATTTTATTTGTAATTTAGATGAATTAGAAGATTTTACTTTTAATTTATTAGAAGATTATTTATTATGGATTGAACAATTAGAAGAAGCTGAAATAAATAAAGAAAAAACAATAGAAACAATAAAATTTCCATTTGAAGTTATGCGTCCTGGTCAAAGAGATATGATGAAAGCTTGTTTTAAAACAATGAAAGATAATAATATATTATATTGTATTGCACCAACAGGAATAGGAAAAACAATGGCAACAATGTTTTCTTCTTTAAAAACATTAAATAAGAATGATAAATTGTTTTATTGTACAGCTAAGGGGAGTGGAAAAAATGCGCCACTTCAAGCAATTAAATTACTTGCAAATAAAGGATTAAAAATAAAAACAATAAATATAACAGCCAAAAAGAAAATATGTAATTCTAAACAAAAAAATTGTAATCCAGATGAATGTCCTTATGCAATTGGATATTTTGATAGGTTAAAAAATGCGACATTTGATATATTTTCAAGTGTTGATATATTTGATGAGACAACCATAACAAAGGTAGCTAATAAGCATAAAATTTGTGCATTTGAATTTAGTTTATATTTATCTTATTTTTGTGATATTGTAATAGCTGATTATAATTATGTATTTGACCCAAAAGCTCATTTAATAAGGTATTTTGAAGATGATACATATAATGCTAAAGTTTTAGTTGACGAAGCACATAATTTAATATCTAGAAGTAAAGATATGTATTCTTCTACTATTAATGAAGAAGATATTAGAAAATTAAGAAGATTGTTAAGTGGATACAAACCATCAGTTAGAAATGAATGTAATAAAGTAATTGACAGGTTTAATTATTATAAAGATTTAATAATAGATAATGCTATTTATGAATCAACAACAAATGATTTAGATTTAACAATTTTACTAAAGAATCTTATTAATAAATGTGATCAATTATTAGAAGAAAACAAGAAAATTAATCATAAAGACGAAATATTAGATATTTATTTTAAAATATTAGATTACACAAGAATATCAGAATATTTTGGACCAACTCATAGATTATTAGCTAAAGTTAAAGATGAAATATGTACAGTTGATATAATGTGTTTAGATGCTTCTGATTTTATCTTACAAACAATAAAAGATTCAATTAAAGGTATAGTATTCTTTTCAGCAACTTTAACTCCATTTAAATACCATTCTAATTTATTAACTAAAGGTGAAGGTAATTTTATTGAACTTCCTTCTCCTTTTCCAACGGAGAATTTAGATATAATAATCAATAATAAAATATCAACAAGATATAAAGATAGAGAATCATCTATTGATTATATAATTGAGGCAATTGAAACCCTTACAAAAACAAAAAAAGGAAACTATATTGTGTTTTTTCCTTCCTATCAATATCTTAATATGGTTGTTGATAATATAGAAACTAATGATTTTGAAATAATTATTCAACAAAATTCAGCAACGGATGAAGAAAGAAATCAAATAATAGATAAATTTAAAACAACAGAAAATTGTAAGGTTGGATTCTTTGTTTTAGGTGGAGTATTTGCTGAAGGGATTGATTTTATAGGTGATTGGTTAACTGGTGTAATTATTGTTGGTGTTGGTCTTCCATTATATTGTGATGAAAATAATATTTTAAAAGATTATTTTGAAATAACATATCAAAACGGATTTGATTATGCTTACACTTATCCTGGGTTTACTAAAGTTGTTCAGGCGGCAGGACGTGTTATTAGAAGTGAAAAAGATCGTGGTGTTGTTATTTTAATTGATGAAAGATTTACTTATAATAAATATTTAGAATTAATGCCTAAACATTGGAAAAATAAAAAGATTATTAATGATTCATATAATTTAAATAAAGAAATAAAGAAGTTTTTTAATAAATAGTAATATTGAATAAAAAATTTTTTTTATTTGTTTAATATATAGAGGAGAAAAAAATTATGAAAAATATGTTATATTATTTAGATAAATTTGGTCATATTTCGTTACATGATTATCCGTTTAATGAAGTTGATAGTTTAATTTTATCTCAAATTTGTTATTTAAATTTAGATGATTTTATTCCTTCTATTATGGATTGTGAAAAAGAAGTTTCTTTAATTTCTTATTTAAATGATGAGAAAAATATTTTAGTTTTAACAAACGGGACATTAACAGAAAAAGAAAATAAAAAATTACTAAGAAAATTAGCAAAATCAACACGATATGAAGGATTATATATGAATTATATTTTAAATAAATTTTATATAAATAAAGTTCAACAATTCTATGCTATGACATTTATTTTTGAAAAATTTATATTTGTTGGTTTTAGAGGTACTGATCCTACTTTTATTGGTTGGAAAGAAGATTTTAATATTGTGTTAATGGATGTTATTCCTTCTCAAGTTGATGCTACTGAATATTTAAATAAAATAGGAAAATTAATAGATAAACCTATTTTAATTGGTGGACATTCAAAAGGTGGAAATTTATCTCTTTACGCAACAATGTATTGTGAAGAATGTGTTAGAAATAAGATTCATAGGATTTTTAATCATGATGGTCCTGGTTTTAATAAAGATGTATATGAAACAAAAGAATTTTTAGATGTTAAAGATAAAATGATTAAAATAACTTGTGAACAAGCAATGATTGGACTTTTATTATATCACAGTGAGGAAATGATTTTTGTTAAAGCTAAAGGATTTTCTTTGTTACAACATAATCCATACAATTGGAAAGTAACAAAAGATGGAAAATTAAAATTAGTTAATTATCCTACTGTTACTGCTAGAGTTTTTGAAAAAACAGTTAGAGATTTTATTGAGAGTACTTCTTTAATTGAAAGAAAAAGATTCTTTGAATTATTATTTATTTGTGCAATGGAAGATGGATATTCTACTTTATTAGATATTAAGAAACACCCTTTTAAATATTTAAGTGGTATAAAAGCAAGATATAAAGTTTTACCACATCGTAGAAAAAAATTTATGAGATTAATGTTAAGAAGATATAATGATATTTGGCGTCAAAATATGAAATATTTTTTTACATTTAAAAGAAGAATTGGTGAAAGAAAATTAAAACATAATTTACATGAAGAAATAGCCTAGAAATAGGCTTTTTTCCAATTATTTACTGGACTTAATAAAATTAGTATAGTAAAATATGCTTGACAATATTAAGAAAAAGGTGAGTAATATGAAAGTTGTAAAGAAAATAATAAAATTTTTATTAGGTTTTGTAGTAGGTTTAGTTGGTGTTGTTATTTTAATTTTAGTATCGTTAAATTTGATTAAATTTGCGTTATATAGTGATTATTATGGAATGAAAGAAAATTTATGTATTAATCCAGGTTTAAATGAAGGTGCAGTACCTCAAGGAATTGCGGTTGATATTGAAAGAGACATAGTTTTAACAACTGCATATATGGCTGATCATTCATCATCAAGAATATATGTAACTAATTCAAAAAATGAATCTAGATATGTTATTTTAAATAAAAATGGTAATGAATATACAGGTCATGTTGGTGGTATTAGTTTAAGTAAAGATTATGCTTATGTTGCAGAAGGAGATACTATTTTTCCAATTAAATTAAGTGATATTTATAATAAAGATATTATTGATATTGGTAATGGTATTCCTGTTAATAATCAAGCTTCATTTACATTTGCTGATGACAATTATTTATATGTAGGTGAATTTAATTATGGTCCTTATGTATGTGATAATCAAATTGGAGATTATAATGCAATATGTACAAAATATGATTTAAATGATTTGACAAAACCACTTGCTATTTATTCTATTCCAGATAAAGTTCAAGGTTTTTGTGTAACTGATTCAGGAGATATTGTTTTATCTTGTTCTTGGTCTTTAGCTGATTCTTATTTTTATTTGTTTGAAGCAGAAAATATTATCCAAAGTGGAGAATATGAGGGAGTTCCTTTATATGTTTTAAAAAATCCTTCAAAAACAATTAAAGCTCCTGCAATGAGCGAAGATTTATCATATAGTAATGGTAAAGTATACACTATGTATGAAAATGCATGTGATAAATATATTTATGGTAAATTCTTCTTTGGTTCTAATAAAGTTGTTGCTTTAGAATTTGAATAATAAATATGGGCTTTTCTTTATATGAAAAGTCCTTTTATTTATCTTTATTTTATGGTAAAATATCACTATGAGAAAAATTATTAAATATGTGTTATTTTGTTTAGAAACAATTTTAATATTTTTATTTGTTGGTGCTATGACAACTGCTATAACTAAAAATGTTTATTCTCGAATTCTAGTAGAAGAATTTAAATCAAAAGGAGTATTAAATGAAGAAAAATCTACTAAATTTATAAAAATTTATGAGATAGAATCTAATGAAGTTATACCAACATATACTTATTATGGGGATAAAATAGCCCCAGGTAATTCGGGAGATATTATTATCAGTTTAACATCTGAAGTAGAAATTCCTGTAATAAAAGAAACTATTAGTTTTTTTGCTGGCGGACATGCATCATTAGTTTTAGATAAATTTAGTGATTGTAATATTTTTGGTGAGTCTAATCGTATTATTGAAACAACAGGACTAAATCCAGATAATAATTTATCGATTATTGGTAGTAAAAATTATTGGATTAGTAACTCAATTTATGATGAGGTTATAGTTTTAAGAGTTAAAATGACAGACACACAAAGGAAAAAAGTAATTTCTAAAGGTGTTTCTTTCCTTGGTGATCCTTATAATTTTTCTTTTATTGTTGATACAAAAAATAAATCATATTGTAGTGATTTAGTTTGTAAAGCCTTTGCATCAATTGGTGTGAATTTAAATAAAGATGGATTTACTACTTCTGTTTATGATTTGGTTGTTAGTAATGAAACTTATATATCTTATTATCATTATTTTGATAAAGAAGGAATAAAACATATTTATTATTTAGTTTAAAGGAGGTTTATCTATGGCATATGTAGCTTTATATCGTGCGTATAGACCACAAATGTTTAAAGATGTAGTTGGACAACAACACATTATAAAAACACTTCAAAATGCAATTCAATTAAATAAAGTAGCTCATGCTTATTTGTTTTGTGGACCTAGAGGTACTGGTAAAACAACTTTAGCTAAAATAATGGCAAAGGCTTTAAACTGTGAACACGGACCTAGTATTGAGCCTTGTGATGAATGTGAAGTTTGTAAAGGAATTCAAAAAGGAACTATTCCTGATGTTATTGAAATAGATGCAGCATCTAATAATGGTGCAGATGATATTAGAGCGTTAAGAGATAGTGTTAAGTATTTACCTTCTGTTGGTAGGTATAAAATTTATATTATTGATGAGGTTCACATGCTTTCTAATGCGGCTTTTAACGCGTTATTAAAGACTTTAGAAGAACCTCCAAAACATGTTATTTTTATTTTAGCTACTACAGAACCATATAAATTACCTAATACTATTTTATCTAGATGTCAAAGATTTGATTTTCAATCTATTTCAATGGATGATATTTTAAAAAGATTAAAAATAGTTGCAAGGGAAGAAAATGTTAAAATTAGTGAAGAGGCTATGTATCAAATTGCATCTTCAGCTGAAGGTGGAATGAGAGATGCGTTATCTTTGTTTGATCAATGTATTTCTTATACTGTTAATCCTGAAATTAGTTTAGATGATGTTTTAGCTGTTAGTGGTAATGTATCTTATATGGAAATAACTAATTTATTAGGTGCTTGTTTAGAAGGTAATGGTTCTATGGCATTAACTATTGCTGATGGAATTATTAAACAAGGCAAGGAAGTTCCTAGAATTGTAAATGATATTATTATTTTCTTAAGAGATACTCTTCTTTATAAGAATAATGCTATCTTAGAAGATAAATTAATGTTCCATGAGGAAAATTTCTTATTCTTCGCTAAAAATGTTCAAAAAGGTGTTATTTATTTATGGTTAAATATTTTAAATGATGCAACTAATAATATGCGTTTTTCTAATCAAAAACGTGCATTCTTAGAACTTGCTATTTTAAAAATGAATGATACTAAATTACAAGATGAATCTACACTACTTGATCGTATTGAACAATTAGAACATATGATTTCTAATATAAAAACAACAAACGTTGTTAATACTCCTGTTGTTCCACAATATGAAATTAATATTCCTAGTGTTGAAAAATTAAATGAAATAAAAGAAAATAAACAAGAAGTTGTTGTTAATAAGGTTATTGAACGTGAATTTAAGGAAAATGAAATTCAAATTGAAGATGTTGAAAATATTTTAAATAACGGTAATAAAGAAAAGAGATTAAAACTTCAAAGTTTATGGAAACAAATAGGGAAAGATAAGACAGGTCAATTTATTGTTCAAATATTGATTGCTGGTGAAATTGTTGCGGTAAGTGAAAATTCATTTATTGTAGTTTTACAAGACTTAGGTTTCTGTAATAGATTAATGAGTTATGAAAATTATGTTAAGATTATGGAAATTGTTGATGAATATAATTTAGGTTTTACTGATTATATTTGTTTACCAAAAGTGGTTTGGAATAGTATTAAGAAAGACTATAGAAATAAATATAGTGCTGACAATCCAAAACCAAAATTAGAGAAAATAAATATTGGTGTTATTAAAAGAAAAAATCAAGAAAATACTATAGTTAAAGAAGAAAGTGGTATTGAACAATTAGCTTACCAATATTTTGATAAAGAAAATATAGAAATAAGAGAGGATTAAAAAAATGAATCAACAACAAATGTTAAGATTAAAGAAAATGCAAAAACAAATGATGGAAGCACAAGCTAAGTTAGAAGCTTCTGTATTTACAGGTACTGCTGGTGGAGGAATGGTAACTGTTGAAGTTAAGGGTACTCATGAAGTTTTATCTGTTAAAATTGATCCAGATGCATTAGAATCTAAAGAAGATATCGAAATGATTGAAGATACTTTAGTTGCTGCATTAAATGATGCAAACAAAAAATTAGAAGATGCTACTCAAAAGATTATGGGTGGTTTCGGTGGCATGGGATTATTCTAATGAAATATCCTAAAGCCTTAGAAAATCTTATTGAAGATTTTGCTAAACTTCCTTCTGTTGGTAAAAAATCAGCAGAAAGATATGCTTTATATGTTTATTTTAAGATGCAAGATGATGATGCTTATTCTTTTGGTAAACATTTATCTAGTATTAAAGATGATATAAAAATTTGTAAAACTTGTGGTAATATTTGTGAAGATGAGTATTGTTTGATTTGTGAAGATGAAACAAGAAACAAACGACAAATATTAGTTGTTGAAACTGTAAAAGATTTATATACTATTGAAAATGTTAAAGAATATAATGGTATTTATCATGTTTTAAATGGTGCTATTAGTTTTTCAAAAGGAATTGGTATATCAGATTTAAATATTGATTCATTGATTAATAAAGTAAGAAATAATGAAGTTGATGAGGTTATTTTAGCTACTAATGCTACATTAGAAGGTGAAACTACAGCGAGATATATTAAAGAGTTATTAATTGATGATAATGTTAAATTAACAAGAATTGCTCATGGGTTACCTGTAGGTGGCGATTTATCATATGCTGATGAAATGACTGTTTTAAAAGCAATGGAAGGTAGAAGAGAATATTAATTAAGAAATCACCATATAATTAGATGGTGATTTTCTATGCTAAAAGCCGTTAAATATTTATGTAAATCTATTTTAATTGGTGTTGTATCTATTTTGTTATTTAATTTGATTGGACAATTTTTTAATTTACAATTACCATTTAATTTATTATCTATTTGTTTAATAGGTTTTTTTCACTTACCAGGATTTTTGGTTTTACTTATTATTTTAATATTGTAGGTGGTTATATGAAAGTCACATTTTTAAGTTTAGATGATCAAATGAATAAAGTTCATTTTGAAAGTGAAGCATCTAGAAATGAAAATGAAATAATATTTGTTGATAAGACAAGTCCTAATACTACAATTGAATTAACAATCTTTGATAATGAAGTAAAATTTGTTAGAACTGGTTCTATTAATTCAGAGATGGTTTTTATTCAAAATAAAAAAACTAAAGGTAACTATAGTAATGATATGGGATTAGAATTTGATTTTGATATTTATTGTTCCAGGTTAGATATTACAAAAAATAAAATTCTAATTCATTATACTCTTGTTTTGGATGAATATATGAAAACTAATCACAAAATATCATTATTATTAAATTAAACTCTTGCCAAATAGATTATTTTTGGGTAAAATAATATGTGATTCAATTGGAGGAATGATTATGGAAAATATTTCGCAAATGTCTTTATTAGAAGTAGCTGTAATGTTAATGGAACAAAAGAAAGCACCTCAATCTATTAGAACTTTAATTAAGGAAGTTTTAGAAATGAAAGGATTAGAGGATGTAGATTTAAGTTTATCTACTCAATTATATATAGACATAACAACAAGTTCGAAATTTGTATATATGGGTAATGAAGAATGGGATTTAAAATCACGTCAATCATTAGATGAATACGATAAGGATGGTTCTGCATTCAATTCTAAGGAAGATTTAGAAGAAGATTTAGAAGAAGATATTGAAGAATTAGAAGAAATCGTAGATGAAGATGAAGACGATGATGATTACTTAGATGAAGACGATGATGAAGATGATGATGATTATCTAGATGACGACGATGATGAAGATGAAGACGACGATGATTTAGATGATGATGAAGATTCTATTATCGACGATGACTTTATTGAAAGATATGATGAAGATGATTTCAATGAAGATAAGTATAATGATTTAATGGATGATTACGAAGATATGTATGAAGAATAAGATTAAGGGCTTTTAAAGCCTTTTTTCTTTTTTTACAATTTCCCATAATTCTTTTATAATAATTCGATAATTTTTGGGTATACTATAGTTGTCTTTAGGGACAGTGTCTATCTAAATCTCCCTACATAGATAGAGACTTTTTCATAAGCAAACTATAACTCTCCCAATTATGTAATAGAGGACAACCGAATGTAGGTTGTCCTTTATTCTTTAAAAGAAAAAATGTATAATAATAATGAGGTGGAAAAAAATGTATAAAATTGCCCTAGTTGAAGATGAAAAGAATTTAGCAGCGTTAGTAATTAAATATTTAGAAGCTGAAAAATTTGAAGTTGATTGGTATTCTACTGGAGAAGCCGCTGAAAAGAATATTGATAAAAAATACCATATGTGGATTTTAGATATTATGTTGCCAGGTATTATTAGTGGATATGATTTAATTAAACTTATAAAAAAAGAAAATGAAAATATGCCTATTATTTTTACATCCGCAAGAGATCAAGATATTGATAAAATTATGGGATTAGAATTAGGTAGTGATGATTATTTAGCTAAACCTTATTCAATTAGAGAATTAGTTTTAAGAGTTAAGAAAATCTTAAATAGAGTTTATAAAACAACTAATAATATAAAAAATGAAGAAAAAATTGAGTGTTATACAATTGATAAAGATCGTCGTAGTGTTTATTGTAATCAAGAATTAATCAGTTTAACTTCAAAGGAATATGATTTATTAATTTATTTACTTGATAATCCAAATAAAGCTTTATCACGTGAAACTATAATTAATTCAGTTTGGGGAGATGATTATTTTGGTAGTGATAGAGTTGTTGATGATTTAATGAGAAGATTAAGACAAAAAATGCCAGAATTATCAGTTGAAACAATCTATGCGTATGGTTATAGATTAATAATATAATTAATTTAAGAAACGGATGAGGATTATGAGAAAAATATCTATTATTAGTCAAATTGTTTTACTATTTTTAATAGTTGTTTTAATTGCAGTTTCAGCCTTTTCTCTACTAACTTTGTCACGTGTTAGAATTATTGCAGAAGAAGAAACTTTTACAAGATTGCTTGCATATAGTAATATTTTAGAATCAGATATTCCTACAATATCTGCCCCTAATGATTTTGGTGATATGGAAATTGCTTTTATCGTTGGTAAAAATAATGAAATAACTTATTCTGAGGATTTAACTGATTATTTATCTAAAGAGGATTTAAAAAAGGTTTATGAAAAAATAATTAATAACAATAATAATTTATTTAAATTTTCTTATGCTAATAAAATTCATAATCATAATAATGAATTAATTTATTTTGCTTATACAACAACCGATGGAGGAAATTCTTTTAATCTTTTAGTTACTAGTTCTTCTTATGTTACTAATTTAGTTAATGATGTATCTTTACAAATGATTTTACTTTTCTCTACTATTATTATTTTAGCTGTTTTAGCAATAGCAACTTGGAGTATTAAATTTGTTGGTAGAATCCATCATATTCAAGACCAAATCTTAGCTATACCTAATTCTTATGTTGAACCTGAATCTGTGGATTTTGCTGATGAAATTGGGGATTTGTCGAGATTTGTCGAACAAATGAGAGTTCAAATTGTTGAAAGTGAAAATGTAAAAAGAGAGATGCTTCAAAATATTTCTCATGATTTTAAAACCCCTATTGCGGTTATTAAATCATATGCTGAAGCTCAACAAGATGGTATGACAGATGAAGAAAGCAGTAAAATTATTATTACTCAAGCGGAAATATTAAAAAATAAGGTTAATAGATTATTACAATATAATTCGTTAGAATATTTAAAGAAGGATAAAGAATTTGAAGATGTTGATATGAATTCAGTTATTAATGATGTTATTACTGGATATAAGTTTCAAACAAATTTGGAGATTGAATTGGATTTAAAAGAAGATATTTATTTTAAAGGCTATAGAGAAAATTTTACTACTGTTGTTGATAATATTATAGATAATGCTAGAAGATACGCTAAAACAAAGATTAAGATTGTTTTAAGGAAAGATAGATTAAGAATCTATAATGACGGAGAACATATTGATGAACAATTTTTAAATGGTGTTTTTAAACCATATGAAAAGGGTAGTAAAGGTGAATTTGGTTTAGGTATGAGTATTGTTAAAAAAACTGTTGAATTCTTCGGAATGAAACTTATTGTTAAAAATGAAAAAATAGGAGTTTCTTTTATAATTACAAAATAAGAAAAGAGGTGGTGGTATGACTCAAAATGAAAGAATGTTTTTGCCGCTTTGGAAAAAAATAATAATTATTATTACAACATTGATTGTTTTTGCTATTCAAATAGTTATTTTCATTTTAGCTTTTCAAGTTGAGTTTAATAGAGAATACCATGTAGCAATGTATTATTTAATTCAAGGTGTTGCTTTTGTTGTGGTTTTGCATATTATTCATAAACCTGTACTAACTAGTTATAAACTTACTTGGTCTATTCTTATTTTATTACTTCCACTACCATTTATTTTATTATATTATTTAAATCATAGTAGTAAGAGACTACCTAAAAATAAACATAAAAAAATAAATGAAGTTTTAAAAGATTATATTAGAGATAATGGTGTTATTGATGAGGTTAGCATTAAGCATCCTAAGGTTGCAAAACTAGCTAAAGTTGTTAATAGTTGTCATGGAGAACCGTTATATAAAAATACTAAATATACATTTTTAAAAGACGGAGAAATTAAATTTAGAGACTTTATTAATGAATTAAAAATAGCAAATAAATATGTTTTTATTGAGACTTTTATTATTGGTGAAGGAGAATTGTTAAATGAACTTTATCCAATATTAAAAGAAAAAGGAGAAGCTGGTGTAGAAATAAAAATATTATATGACGATTTAGGTTCTACTGGTGTTTTAAAAGCTAAGACGGTAAAAGATTTAGCTTTGATTCCTAATTGTGAAATAGTTAATTATAATCCACTAGGGTTAAATATTAATCCAGCATTTAATTACCGAGATCATCGTAAAATGATAGTTATAGATGGTAAGATTGTTTATTGTGGTGGAGATAATTTAGCTGATGAATATATTCATAAAAAAGAAAGATTTGGATTTTGGCGTGATAACTGTGGAAAATATGAAGGTGATGCAGTTAAAACATTTATTGGCTTATTTTTAGAGATGTGGTATTTATCTACTAAAGTAGCATTAAATGTTGAAAAATATATTTGTGAAACTGATATTATAAATAATGATAGTTTTGTTATGCCATATGGTGATGGTCCATCTAATAATGCTGATCCTGGTTATGATGTATTTAGAACTTTAACTACTTTCGCCAATAAAACATTATATATTTCAACCCCATATTTTATTGTTGATGATGCGATTGTAGAAAATATAGTTTTAGCAGCAAGAAGTGGTGTAGATGTAAGAATTTTAATGCCGGGGATTCCTGATAAAAAGACAGCTTTTTATTTAGCTAGATCAAGATATGGTCAAATTATAAAAGCTGGTGGAAAAATATATGAATATACTCCAGGATTTAATCACGCAAAGAATGTTATTGTCGATAATGAAACAGCCTTTATTGGTACTATTAATATGGATTATAGAAGTTTGTTTTTACACTACGAATGTGGAGCTTTAGTGTTTTTAGATGAAGAAGTAAAATTAATGCAAGAAGATTTTTTAGATGCATGTAGTAAAAGCAAATTAATAACATATGAAGATTGGAAAAGAAGGCCTTGGTGGCAAAAAATCGTGGCATATTTATTATATTTATTATCTCCAATGTTCTAATAAAAGATAAAGAAAAAGGCATGTTAACCATGCCTTTTATTTATTATTACTTTTGTGAAATGTTAATTCCGTAGTAATTGATACTTGCATCAGCTGTAATATAATATACAGATCCACCAATAACTGTTACTGTAGAATATATAGGTTCAGTACCTGCAGGACAATTAACAACACCAATAGATTCGCCATCTAATGAATCTTTTCTAAATTGACCAGTTCTATCTGAACTACTTGAACCAGTTATAGCCCAAATTCCAATTTCAATTTCACCAGAATAATTTGATAAATCGATAATAATATATCTACCTTTACTATTTGTTGAACCACCAGTTTTTAAACGGGTAGTAGTTACGATTTCATTACCATTTACATCTGTAATTGTTTTAGCACTACCATCTGCAGTAAATTTTCTATCTGCATGACCAACTACTGTTACTAAGCCATTAGCATAAACAACTTCAGTTGTAATATCACCAGCTAAATCATCAAATGTGATAGTTGTAGGAGCTAAAGAATCAGCACTTAACCATTTTGCATAAACAATTGTTTCAGTTGTAAGTGGAGTTGCAAAATTATAAGGAGTAGTAAGTTCTTTATCAGCGTAGAATCCGGCAAATACTTTACCAACAGGAGTAACTTCTAATGTGATTAACGCATTAAATTCTTCTTCAGTTGCAGAAGCACCAGAATAACCAAAACCTTCAGCTACTAAAACAATAGAATCATCAGAGTTTAACACTTTAACAGTTGCGTCTTTAGTTGCTACTGGGTTCCATGCAGCATCATAAACTGTAGTACCATTATTAGCTGTAAATGCTTTATCAACTGTGTATAATTTAGCAATTTCAGCGTTAACTACTGTACATGTGTTAGCAATAGATTCAGTAATAGCACCTTCACCAGTGTTGTTATATTCTAATAATTGATTAGCAACAGGATCAGCATTCATCTTACCATAACGGTCATTTAAATTCTTTTCTGTTTCTTCTGTTTGAGGATCATCTGGAGTTACATATCCATAAGCTTCTTTAGAGAAGTGATGAGAAATAGATGAATTCATAACCATCATTGTCATACCTACATCCCAACCACGAGCAAGTGTTACAGAACCAGGCATTGTGTTTTCATCTGCTGTAAATGTACAGTTATTGAAAATATAACCATATTTAATATTATTGTAAGAATCACTACCAGGAGTTCCACTTGGGTTACCCTTTGTAGCTACTACATATCCACCATTGTTTTGGTCTAAACCAGCACCAATAGTTTTTAATGTACAATTTTCAAAATATGAAGTTGCATCGTAACCAAAGATATAATCTGTACGACCTATAATTGTACAATCTTTGAAGTAATGACGACCAACTTGGGCATATAATGTATCTTGATATGATGTTAATGTTACTTTTTCTAATACTACTTTGTCAGCTTGTAATAATAAAGCAACTGCTTGAGTACCGCTACCTGCGATTAACTTAGATTCTTCATATCTTTCATGAGTGTTATAGTAGTTGTTGATAATAATATCATAAGCTTTGAAGCCTTCAGCAGATTCTCTAACAGATACTGTTGCAGAACCATCTGTACTATATGAAATAGTTTCACTTGGGTCTACTAAGCCGTTTAATGCATTAAATTCAATAGTTGCAGGACCTTCACCATAACTTGTTAATTTAGTGTTAGGTAATGTTATTTCTACTTTTTCAAAGTGAACTTCATTGTTTGCTACAGCAATTTGTTTTGTTACTGAATCAGCAATATTTAAAAGTTCAGCATATTGTGTTGCTTGATTAATTGTAAGTACATTGATTTCAGTTGTGTTATTTGCAGTGTATGTAAAACTATTATAACAATTTACATAGAAAGAAATTTTATTTGCAGAAGCATCAATAGTTGTATCTACAACATGAATATTAAATTCTTCAGTTAATGCTTCATCAGCCTTATAAGTAACTACTACGTTTTTTAATCCTGTAGAAGATAAATCAGGAGAAGATACTGTATAGTCATTAGCAGTTAATAAGAATTCAATATAATTTTCTGTACCAGGAATTAAACATTTAGCTTTAACAACATTATTTTCAAAAGAGAATGTAGAATCTTTAACAAAAACTTCTTGTCTATGTACTGTTTGTCTATTAGCATTTAATACATAATCATAAATGACTAATTCAGTTGGTTTATATACTGTAATTTCGTAAGAAGCAGAATATGATGTTTCTGCATTAACTTGGTATGTTACTGTTATAGTTTTAACACCAGCAGTAGTCATATCAACTTCACTTAATGAAATATTAGCATCATCTAATGCTAAAGAATCTTCTCTACCGTTTTCATAAATTAATTTAACATCTAAACCTGTTGGACTAAATTCACTACCTAATAAGAAGTCTTTTTTAGTTCCTAAAGAAGATAAATTAATTCCAGTTGTAGGAGATTGTGGTAATTCTTCAGTAATTGCAAATGCATATACTCTTGCTGAACGACTTGTTGTGATTTGGTAAGAACCTGCAGGTAAATTAGATATTGTTTTATCTACAGTTACTTTGTTTTGAACACTCCATGTTTCAACAGTTTCGCCAGTAGTTAAGTTGATTAAACTGATTTCTGTATCACCACTTGAAGAAGCACCAGCAGCATTAAATACAACTGAATTACGGTTGTCTGCTGCAGTTAAATCAAATGATAAAGATTTACCTTGAGTGTTAATTGCATCTTTATCAGATTCTAATTTCATACCTTTACCTAATGTAAATCTTCCGAAGAATGTAGTATCTTCAGTTAATGAAGCACCTGCGATATTTGCAGCTTCATCGACATTAAATTCAGTACTTACTTTATCAAATGCTTGTTTATAAATAGCATATAATGTTACATTTCCTGTGATAGGATCAGCAAAATTGAATTTTGTTGTTCCAGCTTCATCTGCTGCCCAGAAATCAAATTCCATGTAAGGTTTTTTAGGATTTGTCTTAGGTGCATCAATATAATAACTATCTCCATCTTTAACGGCTTCAAGAATGCCATCAGGTTCACCATTATTATATTTTAAAGTTGCTTTATATGAAGTTTCTTCAACTTTATTTTCTTCCCATTTTGCATAAAGATTTGTAGATGCTGTTACAACGTCAGTATCAAAGTTCCAACTTTGATTACATTCAGCATCTTTATACCAACCCTTAAATGTATAACCATTTTTAGTTGGATCAGCTGGTTTTGTTACTTTTTCGCCTTCAACAACTTCAGCTGCAGTAACAACAGACCCGCCGTTTGTATTAAACGTTACTATATATTTAGTCGTTTCACCAGTTGGTGTTTCTGTTGGATTACTTGGTTGACAACTTACTAGACCAACGCCTGCTGCCAAACAAAGTAAAGCCATAACAATTCTAAATTTTTTCATGTTTGTCTTCCTCCATGTTTCTAAAATGAAAACGCTTTAAGCGAGTATACTTAATTTTATCATTAAATATATGTGTTGTAAAGAAAAAACAAAGATAAATCTTTGTTAATATAGAAAAAAGATGTGAAAAAATCACATCTTAAATATATTCTATTATAATACAATATATGTTAATTCCACTATTAGAAGAACCGACAGCTAAACTACCTGCTAAAACAGAAGTAAAAGTATGACTTACTATTTTGTTAGCGTTAGAAGGAATGGTTGGGGTTGATGCGGTAATAGAAGAATCTTCTGTCATTAATTTAACATATCTTTCTGATGAACCGCTACTTGAATAATAGACTGTTATGTTAGCTAATGCTGTAGTAGTAAATTGGATGCTTAAGGTGTTAAAACTTGCACCACCACCAAAAGAAACATATTTTGTTATTGTTTGGTTGGCAATAGTTAAATCACATTCGTTTATTGAACATGTTTTACCAGCTTTTGGAGTTACTGTAATTTGATTTACTGTTTTAGAAGAAGTAATATCACCTAAAGAAAAATCGTTTAAACAAATTAGATTTGAATTTGTTATATCTATATCAGGTAATGTAGGAGTTTCTGTTGTTATTTCTTTATCCATAAAATTCCCTTTTAAAACACCTGATTGTTCTTTTACGTATGTTTTTACCGCACTTGTTGGAAGTAAGTTAGTTACGTTTGTTTGTTTTGTTGTTTGGTCATAATAGAAGTTATTTGGATTAGTATCAAAATTTTGATCAAAGCGATTTTTATTTGTTACTGCTTCAGTTCTTGATGATACAGTTGTTGAATGGTTATTACCTTTACAACTAATAACTTCATTGTTATATGATTTTATAGTTCCTGTGCCATAAGTTGCATCATCAGCAACTGTCATAGGATTATTACATGATTCAAAAACACAGTTTTCAATAAATGCATATCCTCCAGCCCTAATTGACATTGTAGTTCCACTTATTTTATAGTAATAGTTATTATACATATGCATATTAGCTTGTCTACCTAAAGGCAGTCTGCTTGAGCATTCTTCATAGAAATTATGATGAAAAGTTACACAGGCTGTAGTTTGAGAGTTACTACCACCGATTAATCCTGTTTTATGGTTTTTGTAGTAGTGGTTATATGATAATGTAATATAAATTAAACCCTTAAAATCAGTTGCTCCATCGCCTTCATGTTTATCTTGTTCAGCTGTTACATCCCAATAATTTATACCTTCATTGAATGTGTTATTGTGAACCCAAATATGCCCATATTCGAAGTCTTTAAACGAAGCAGCAGAAGTATCACTTCCTTCAAATGAACAGGCATCTTCTGTATAATCATCAAATGTTAAGTTTCTTACTTCAATGTAACTACAGTTTTTAAAACAAAAACCCCATTGGAAGATTTTGGCGTTTGGTCCTACTCCTTCAACTGTTATATTTTTTGCGTTTTGAACATATAACATATTAAAGTTAGAATCATATTCTCCACCGCTATAACTTATTTTATTTGTTAATCCATTAAGTTTAGTAATATTATCTGTTATATTTAATTCGTTAACACCTTTACTTATAATATCATTTTCTTCTAAAGATGATGTTATTTTGTTACCGTTCTTATCTACGACTGTAACGCCACTAGAATAACTAATAGGTTTCCAAGTAGCTGCTGTAATTGTTCCTAAAATGCGGATAATTAGTGGATTTGGGCACTTTGAGGCGTTTTTTAGGATTTCGGCAATTCCAGTATAAGTTTTACCAGAAAATGAGGCTGTAACGCTATTTTTAGTGTTTTCAGTAACATAGATAATTACAGCTTTATCTTTAGGTGTTCCATCTAAGTTATAGCCACCAACTGAAGAAGTAGTATTGAAGTGAGCATATCCTGATCTATCATGTTTTGATACTAAGATGTTAGGAATTGTTGTTTCTATATTTTCTAAAGTTATTCTAATATCATAATATCCTTCAGAAATTCCTAAAATATCAGCACGGATTACAGTTTCGTTTTCTTGGATTAGATTAGAATCTAATTTAATATAATTTGTTTCTGTTTGTTTTTTGTAATAAATTGAATAATTATTTTTTGATAGATAACCTTCTACTTTATTAAATTCAACATAGGCACCTTCATTATATCCACCATATGATAAGATATTAATTTTAGAGTCATCTAAATTGATTTTATTCCACTTTGCAACAAGTGTTATATCACTTGTTATTATAGATGATGTATCAAATAAAATAGAATTTAAATACCAACCCATAAATTCATATCCTGTTTTTGTTGGGGTAGGAAGGAAAGTAATATTTGTGTTTTCATCTACTATTATATCTTCATGTTGATTATGGATATCTTCTAATATTATTTTATATGTTTTAATAAAATTAGGATATAAAACAACATCTTGTGTTATTTTAGTTTTGAAATCGAATTTTATTTCGTCTTCTAGATTTATGTACCAACCTTCAAATCTATATCCTTCTTTAGTAGGATCATTTGGTTTTGTAACTGTTTGATTTAGTTTTACTTTTTCTACTATATCAGTATCAGTAAAAGTTACTGTAAATGTTTTGTTTTCATCTTGTTTGAATTTAGCTATTAATGTAATGTCTTTATCTATTTTAGTATTAAAATCAAATAATTCATCATTATAATACCAACCAATAAACACATAATCTTCTTTTACAGGGTCTTTTGGTTTTTCTACCGTGTTTCCAATAACTACAGATGATGTTTCATACTCATCAAATGTCACAGTAAATATTTCTAAAAATCTACCGTAAAGGGTTAGACTTTGATTAATTTCAGTAGAAAAATCAAAGTGTTGTTTATATTCATAATCTACATACCATCCATCAAAAATAAAGCCTTCTTTTGTTGGGGTTTGGGGGATAGATATTAATTGGTTTTCTTTTACTTGATAAGATAATTGAACTTGTTTATCATAATAAAAATCTACTTTATGGTATGTTTCGTTTTCTTTTGTCGGTTCTTTTGTTGTTGGCATACAACTTACAAGTAATGAAAGTAGAAATAATATAAATAGTATTTTCTTTTTCATTGATATCACCTTCTTAAGTTTTATCTTATCACAATTTTATATTTTAGAAAATATAAATTTACATAAAATTAAACTATTAAACAAATAATTTAAATGATATAATTATTTTACTTAAAGGAGGTTTTTTGTATGGAAAAGAAGTTACAAGAATTATCTTTAAAATTGTTAGATTTAGGGAAAAGAAATAGACTTCTTAATTTTAAAGATACAGGATATAGAACATTAGAAATATTAAATTCAAATATTGATGTTATTTTTGAAAAAATTACCTCAGGTCAAACTTTAAGTTTTTATTCTTTAGATGCAATATTAAATAGATATAATGAAACTATTGAAGGTAATGATGTTTCTATTAACGATTATTCAAGGGGAAAAGTATTTGATATTGCGTATAAGAATTTAAAACCTAATGATTTATTAGGGTATAAGAAGGGATATTCTTTAACTAAAGTGTTAAAGGTTATTAATAAAGAATATAATAATATATTAGTTGAAAAAGGGATTAATCCTTTATATTTATCTTTTGGGTTAGTTACATATACTGATAAAAAGATAGAATATAGTGCACCTTTATTACTTGTCCCAATCAGTATGTTTGTTGTTAATGACAGTTATAAGATAAAAGAATATGAAGATGAAGTTATTTTAAATCCTACGCTTGCGTATTTATTAAAAACAGAATATAAGGTTAATTTAGATGAATATGATCATCAACCATTATTAGAATATTTTACTAAGGTTAAATCTGTATTAGAAAGTAATAATATGGGGTTTAATCCAATGATGGCAATTGGTATATATTCATTTTTAAAGATGAATATGTTTAATGATTTAACTAATAATAAAGATATTGTTTTACAAAATGAAAATGTATTAAGGTTATTAGGTTCTAATATTAATTTTAAGCAAGATGAAAAACTTCCTACGTACTTAGTTGTAAATGCTGATGAATCACAAATTAAAGCTGTAGAATACGCTATTAACGGCAATTCTTTTGTTTTACAAGGGCCTCCGGGTTCTGGTAAGAGTCAAACTATTACTAATATTATTTCATCTTTTATTGGTAATGGTAAGAAGGTGTTGTTTGTTTCTGAAAAACAAGCAGCATTAAATGTTGTTTATGAAAATTTAAGAAGGGCAGGGTTAGATAGTTTTGCGTTAGAACTTCACTCACATAAGGCTAATAAAAAAGAGTTTATTGATGAATTATATAAAACTGCTGTTTTACCTAAATATGATATAAATAATGATGTTGAAAATATTAGTGATAATTATAAGTATGTTAAGGCTAGATTAGAAGAATATAGAAAAGAATTACATAAGGTTATTCCTGAATATAATTTATCTATTTATGATATTTATTCTAAGTATTTATCTTGTCAAACAGGTGGTTTTTCTTATGAAATTAAGGACATAGATAAATATAATATTAATAAATTAAATGATATAAAAATTATATTGGATAAATATAGTTTGTATGCAGATTCTTATATTTATGATTATAGAAAGAGTCCTTTTTATGGTATTAAGAAAAAAGATTTAAGTTTTGCAAGATATAATGCAGAAGAGACTTTTAATTTATTTTATAGTTTTTTAAAAACTGTTAATTCTTTTAAAGGAACTATTAATTCTTATTTACCTATTCATGTTGAAACTTTAAATGAATTACTTGATTCTTTATCTATTATTGAGGTTATTTCTAGATTAAAAAACTATAAGTTTGAATATTTTAATAAAGTCCAAAGAAGTAAGATTTTAACTAATTTAAAACAGTATTTAGTTGCTTATAGTTATATTAAAAAATCTACTATTGGTAATTTTTTTGATTTAAATATATTAGATGAAAATATTAGTTTAATAATTGATGATATTAAGAGTTCTTTAGGTTTGTTTAAGTTTGTTAAACCTAGATATAATAAAGCTAAAAAGTTAATTAACAAATATATTAAATTTAGAATGAATGATAAGGAATTACTTGATAAACTTGAAGAAGTTTTGAAGTATCAAAAGTGTAAAGATATTGTTTCTAATATTAGTAAACATATTCCAAAAGAATATAATATTAAAGAGTATAAAGAAATTTATGATGATATGAAATCATTAGAAATTTTAAGTTTTGATTTAGAACTTAATAAAGATGAATTTATTGTAATGAAAAATAGTTTTACTGATATTTTAATTCATTTCCAACAATTATCTTTTGTTCCTAAGTTTGATGAAGTGTTTGATGTTAGTTTATTTAATTTACAAGAACCGCTAGATAAATTATTAGATAAAGTTTTATTAATGGTTAATAATATTAAGTATTTAGAAACTTATGTTAAAACATTAGAAGTTGTTGATGAGTTAAATAAAATAAATGTTTTAGATTATTTAAATAAAGCTTTAGATTATGAAGTTAAATTAGATAAAATAAGTAGTTATTATGAAGGTAATTTCTATAAAGAATTAATTACTAAAAAAATAGATAAAACGGGAATTTTAAAAGAATTTAGTGATTTAGGTGTTGATAATTTAATTACTGAATTTAAAAAATTAGATGAAGTTATGTTAGAAATGAATAAAGCTATGGTTGTATCTAGGTTATCTAAAGAAAGACCAGATGATAGTATTTTAGCTGGATCACATTTTGCAGTACTTATAAGAGAATATAATAAGACGCGAAGACAAAAACCTATTCGTGTTTTATTAGATGAAATTCTTGATCTTATTTTATCTATTAAGCCTGTTTTTTTGATGAGTCCTTTATCTGTTTCTACTTATTTAAGTAGTACTTTAAATATGTTTGATGTTGTGGTTTTTGACGAGGCTTCACAGGTGTTTGCGTGGGATGCGTTAGGTGCGGTATATCGTGCAAAACAGTGCATTATTATTGGGGATTCAAAACAAATGCCTCCGTCTAACTTCTTTAGTGCTAGTAGTAGTGAAGAATTAGATGAATTTGATTTAGAATCTATTTTAGATAAGGGTATGACTATTTTTACGACTAAACAACTTAATTTCCATTACCGTAGTAGAAGTGAAGAACTTATTGATTTTTCTAATAAGAATTTTTATGATTCTAGACTTGTTACTATCCCTCAAGCTAAACGTCATGAAAAAGGTTTTGGTGTGGACTTTTATTATGTAAACGGACAGTATGAGATGAAATCTCGTACTAATCAAAAAGAAGCTTCTTTTATTGTTGATATGATTATTGATCATTATAAGAATAGTAAACAATCTTTAGGGGTTGTTGCTTTTAGTAATGCTCAAGCAGAGTTTATTGAAGAATTGTTAGAAGAAAGATTAGATAGTTGTCCTGAGGTTGAAACTTTACTTTATGAAAACAAAGAAGAACCGTTCTTTATTAAAAACCTAGAAACAGTTCAAGGTGATGAAAGAGATAGAATTATATTTAGTATTTGTTATGGGTATAATAGTGAAAATAAATTCTATCAAAGATTTGGACCTCTTAATAATGTTGGCGGAGAAAGAAGATTAAATGTAGCTATTACAAGAGCTAAATATAATGTTTCAGTTATAAGTTCAATTAAGTCTAGCGATATTAGATTAGATAAAACAGAATCTGTTGGTGTTAAATTATTAAAAGATTATCTTTTATATGCTGAAAATATCAGTACAAAGATGTTAGATAGTAATATTGATATTGATGGAGTTGTAAAAGACGTGGCTGAGAGTTTAAAAGAAGAAGGATTTATGGTTTGTACTAACGTTGGGGCAGGGGCTTTTAAAGTTGATGTTGCGGTCATGCATCCAGCAACAAGGGAGTATGTTATTGCGGTAATGCTTGATGGAGCATCCTACAAAATAGGTAATGTTAGTGATGTTAATAGACTACAAGAGGTATTACTTAATAGACTTGGTTGGAAGTTTTATAGGGTGTTTTCTACTTTATGGGTTAATAATAAAATGGTAGAAAAAGATAAATTAATAAAGTTTGTTTCTAGCATGATAGATGCACCAAAAACAATAAAAAAAGAAGAACAAAATATTGATTTTTTACATGAAGATAAATTTGAATTAGAATCTTCTTTTATGGAATATCCATATATTCCTGATGCTGAAATTAAAAGGTTATATAATGAATTAACTGTTCCTGGATTAATTGATCATATTGTTAGAATTGAAGAACCTATATCAATTGATTTCTTACTTAAAAGGATATGTTTTGTTTATGGTAGAACTAAGGTAACAAATGTTGTTAAAACTTTATTTGAAGAAGATTTAAAAGAATTAGATTTAATTAATAAAGATGGCTTTTTATCTACTAAAACCCATACTAATTTATCTTTAAGATTAAATTCTAATAGAAATATAGAACATGTTCATATATTAGAATTAGAAGATGCTATCTATAATATTGTTAAGAAAAGTAACGGTATTGAAAAAGATGGTTGTTTTAAGACTGTAGCTAAATTATTAGGGTATAGTAGAATGAGCGAGAATGCTTATGATTATTTACAAAATGCATTAGTGTTTTTGATGTTAGAAGGAAAAGTTATAGAAAAAGATGGTAGATTATATGTTTAAGCTCAAGGGTACTTGGGCTTTTCATTTTAATAAAATAAATAAAGTAGAAGTTATAAAAAAAATAGAAAAAAATTAAAATATTTTTATTTGTATTTTTAAAAATTTTTTCGAAAAAAAAGCATTATTTCTAGATGAATTGAAGAATAAATTAAAGTTTATAAATCTTTTTTCTAAAAATAGAATTTTTTCATATTTTGGATGATTTGACACATAAAAAAATATGTATATAATACATATTATGGTGGTAATATCCACTGCAGGAGGAAATGATGAACAAAGTACACGAGAAGGAAACGATGAACGTGTAAGTTAGGAGGGCAAGATGGAATATCTTGTCGTGTTAGTAATAACTCTAGTAGTTGTTGCTTACATACTTAGTGACCACAAGAAAAAGTAGTTATTAAGTAATATAATAAACGTTCATTGTTTCCAAATGCGAAAAGGGAAGGCAGCCACCGAGACTGCTGAAAATGTAGGTAGTTTTAAAACCCTTTTCGCAAGGAAACAAAGAAAGAGAGAATTTATTAGTTAGAAATACTAATTATTCTCTCTTTTTTTCGTTTGTTTTATTGAAAATATATATAATTTAAAGAGTATTTACTCATTATTTTTGTTTTTTAGGCGTAGTTGTGGCACTACATTGCTTTTTTAATGTCAATATTCTTTTTAGATTCACCGTAAATAATGATACTGCAGCTTGAAGTTTCATATCTTCAATACCAGTGTATGTGCAGTAATCATATCCATATTGAGACTTTAATTCTGCATTTTTAGCTTCAATCATATATCTGATTTTAGCAAGTTCTTGATATTCTTTAGTGCTTTGTTTATCTTGATGAACTTGATGCATGTTTGTCTTTTTAATGATTACGCTATAGGTTTTTGAAGCTCCACCTTTATATCCACATTTTTCTTTTAAAGAACAAACCTTACATTTTTCTACATCAAAAAAATGTGTCTCATATAAATTTTCTTCACCAGTTTGTGATTTATTTTTTCCATGAAGAGATTTTCTAATAGCCATATGTCCAGCAGGACATACATATCTTTTAGCATCTTTATTATAATCAAATTGAATTCTTTTAGTATTACCCATAACGACAAAATTGCTTAATTTAGAAACTAATTTAATCTCATTACTATTTGTATATTCAATATTATCTTTTTCAGAATAAGCACCATCACCTATAATTGTATCTATATGAACTCCATTTAATTTTGAGTTTTCAACTAAAGTTTGTAATTCTTTTCCATCGTGCTTTTCACCAGTAGTTACAGTAGCAGCAGTAATTATACGTTCAGGAGTCATAGCTATGTGTGTTTTATAACCAAAAAAGTTACTATCTGCTGTCTTATGACCTGTTTTAGCATCTTGATCTTTTGAATATGTTAATTCTTCATTTGTATCATCAATTAATTCTTGAAGCATATTCATATTTTCCTTTATATTTTGTTTAATCATAAGATTGTCATCTACCGATATTAAATCAATTATTGATTGACAATACTTTATTACATTTTCATATAATCCAATTTGTTGGTTATCTGGTTTCTTTGGCATTTTATCTGTATAGGATTCATCTGTATCGTATACTTTTTTTCTTAAATTTTTGGCAACTTCTAATAAATGTTCTCTAGCAGATAAAACATTATATTTAGATTCTGAATGAGTTGAATCAATAATGATAGTTTTACTTAATTTTATTCCATTATTAACAGCAATTTCTACAGTTTTAGAAAGAAGAATGTTAATGATATTATTATCTGTTAATCTCATTTTTCTAAATTTTGTTAAAGATGAGGCGTCTATAACATCGTCCTCAGGAGCTATTCCTAAAAAGTATTTAAAAGCTAAATCTGTTCTAGCTCTATCAACAACATCTCTATCAGATAATTCATAAATAGTTTTTAGTAGCAAATATTTAAACATTTGTCTAGGAGCATAACCAGGCCTACCATTATTTAATGTATATTTATCTTTTAACATATTGTCTACAAAAGAAAAATCTACTAAGTCGGATAGTTCTCTTAGTAGATGATTTTTAGGTACGACAATGTCGTATAACGCTATATATGGACTTAAAATTAAGCAATCTTGTTTAATCATTTTCATCACTCATTTCCTATTAATATTATACCATTTTTTGATGATTTTTTCCATAATATAATAGGCAAAGTAAAGAAAAAATCATGACTATTAATCATGATTTTTCTTTTCGAATTGGGAATGAGACTTTTTCAGCAGTCTCCAGCCACCTTCCCTTTTCTTTGTAATATAATAAACGTCCATTGACACCTATATTATATGCTAAAAATAGAATAAAATCAATACTTATAATAAAAAACCTTTATGCTAGAGTAATATCTAATATAAAGGCCAATATTTATTTTAAGTAGTATTTTTTAGTGGTAATATCATATGTTAATTTATTAGTTGTAAAAGAATCAAAGTATTCTTTTATATTTTTAATATAATTCCACATTTGTCTGTTATTGATATTATATTTAGTTGTTATCATCTTAGGATCTAATTCTTTTTGTCTTGTTAGTTCGTCAAAAAGGCATAATAAAACAATGTACTTTGTGTATTCCATTTGTACTTCCTCATGTGTTGTTATTTATTTCCTAGGATGGTTATATAATAACAAAAAGAAGTACAAATTATAATAAACTGATTCTAATATTTTACTAAACGTTTTTTAACATTAGGGTTTTATTATGTTTTTTACGTTGTTAAATATTACTGTATTAGTATAATTTTCTTTATTATGAATATATAAATATTCAATTAAAACATTTGGAAAAGTAGTTTCTTTAATATAGTCGTTAGTCTGGTTTATTGCGATAAAATGGATGGTTTCATATGTTTTATTATTAATGAATTCTATGTTTTTACTGTTGATAAATATAGCTTGAGGTAAGTGATTTATATTTATTCCGTTAAAAACTAAATAAGAATAATCACAGATTAATGTTTTAATATGATTTGGAATGGTTCTTATTTCAAATGTTTTTAAGCCTGACAGGCTTTCAGGAATAATAAAAGTATAAATATTGTTATTGTTTAACTCTATTAATTGAGTTGATTGACTGGTTGTATATGTTAAATATGTGTAGTAGTCTTCATATGTTACATATACTGGTGTTAGTGTTATATTTTCTTTTAAATTTAATGTTGTTAGTCCAGATAATACTTCATCTTTATATAGATAGTGATCTATATATTTTTCATCATCAAAATAATATGGTAAAAAGAATGGTTCATTTGGATTATATGTTATATCAGATAGATTAGGATCATTAAATGATATTGAATATTCTTTATTGTTTTTTAAATTATATAATGAAGTTGAATCCTTTATTAAGTTTATAGTAGATTCTGTTATGAAATATACTTCCTCAGGTATTACTGGAACCTCGTTTGGTTCTGTAGGTATGGGTTTTTGCGGTAAATCAGGGGGTAATTCTTTAGTTTTAGGGGTAAGAAGAGGAAGTAATAATAGCGGTAATACCAACAAAAACAATAGATACAGTTTTTTGTTGTGTTTTTTCTTTATTGGTTTACAAATTAAAGAAGATGGTTTTAAATTTAAAATGCTACATATTTCATAAAATGTATCTATATTAGGATAAGATTCTCCTTTTTCCCATTTTGAGATTGTTTGTCGTGATATATTTATTTTGTCACTTAAATTTTGTAGGGTAAGGTTGTTTTTTGTTCGATATTTTATTATGTTTTCTTTAAATAAATTTATGTCTATTTCTTTATTTTTGTTTGGTTTATTTAAGTTATCTATATCAAAATTTAATAGAATTGATAAGTCTTTTAATAATTCTAATGAAGGACATCTTGTTTCTGTTTCAAAGTTGGTTAGTCTTTGGATACTTATATTAAGTTTATCTGAAAGAAATTTCATAGATAAATTTAAATCTTCTCTTTTCTTTTTTATAAATGATCCTATCATTTGTATTCTCCTTTATGTAGACATAAACAATTTAAACAAATTTCATGGTTTTTAGTTTTAAAGACTTCATAAAAATTATTATCATAATCTAAGTAATGGACTGTTAAGTCCTTTTTTGTTAATTTTAAAGGTTCATAAATTCCCCCAACATATAAATCCTTTAATGTCGTAGGAAGATAGATGTTTTCTTCTATATTATTTACATTTACTAATTCTATTGATTTTAAGATTGTGTTATTAAATGCTTGATTACTTATGGAATTTACGGGGTTATTGATAGTTAGGCTTTCTATATTAGTTCCGTAAAACATATTGTTTGATAATGTATTTATTTTTCCTAAAAATGAAACATTACTTAAGTTATCACAACCATAAAATTGGTTGTTTCCATAAAGGAAAGTATTTTTATGGAAAGTAAATGAGGTTAAGTTTTTACAGTTTTTAAAGGCACTTTCATGAATTGAAAATTCGTCTAAGCTAATACTGTAATAAAAGTTTTTAATGGTTGAGTTTTCAAACATATGTTCAACTACATGCGTAAATCCTTTATCTAGGCAGTATACATTATCTACATTTAAATCATTAAATCTAGCTATTGCGTGAGCTCTATAATAATATTTTAAGTTATTAATATGTAATGAGGAAGAAGATAAGTTTTTTATTTCATAAGAATTTATATTTTGGTCTCCTGATGAAATAGTTAAGTTATCTAGATTTGTTATGTTTCCTAAATATGAATTGGGAGTAAAGGAATCATAAGTAATCGAAATGTTTTTAATATTATTTATTAATGAATCATCATAAAATACATCTTCAAAAGAAATTGGAGATTTATTTAAAAAAATAATTTCTTCGTTATTTTCATTTAAAATGATGGAATTTGATTTTATTCCTTTAACTTTTATATCATTTATATAATCAGGAATAATAATAGATTTATCTTTAGAATTAAGATAAGTTATATACCCGTTGTTATCTATTTTTGTTTCTTGATTAATATAGATAGGCATAGCTGTTATACTTTTTTCAAAAGAATAAGGTTTGGTTGGATCTATTAAAAGTCCGTTTGTCTCCCAGTCTTTAATGATGAAGTTGTTAGTAGCAACCATAGGCATGAAATGAAGTTTTTCTGCATCTTTTACCGTAATAACATCTAAATTAAATTCAGATGGAAAAAAGATAGTGTGAGAGGATTTTGGCAATAAATCTGCATACAAAGTTACTGAATTTTCTTTTAAATTATTAATATCAAAAACTTCACCGTTTTGATATCTTAATTCATTACAATAGTGAGTTGCAGATTGAATATCAAAGACACTAAATTCTTCTTTGTTATCATAATAATGAGTGTAGGAACCTTGGCTAGTATGAACATATAATTTAATATTAAAATTTTCTTTATTTGCTTTTATTATAGTTGAAGAAGTTGGTGTTTCTAGTCTTTTGTTCCAACCAGCAGAAGTTGGACAATAAGGGCTGTTAGTAAGTGAAGAACCAACAGGAATAGTTTGTGTTTCAATTAAGTTATCAAATTCATCCCAGTATTCAACTATGTAGTGAGTTGTAGGTGTTATTTTTGGTGTTTGTTTAGGTTTTGATATTACTATAATTATAGCGATAAGTACGGTAAAACATAGGGTAAATACTAGTTTTAGTGGTATTTTTTTTCTTTGTTTTTCTTCTTTAATTAAAGGAATAAATTTTGAATAATAAAGAGTAGAATAACTTATGTTAAATACATCACACAATCTAATAAATTGTTCAATAGTAGGATAACCTTTTTGGTTGATTATATTAGATATTGTTGATTGATTTATATTTGTTAATTTAGCTAAATCTTTTTGAGATAAGTTACGATTTTTTTGATAGTTTTTAAGGGTTTTACCAAATGTATCAGGGTTAAAAGTTTGATTAGAAATGTAGTCGTTTGAATAAGATAAAGATAATAAATCATCAATGCTTATTTGTAAGATATTACATAAATCTCCTAAGATAATAAAATCAGGGAAAGATTCTCCTTTTTCCCATTTATGGACAGCCTGAAAAGAAATATCTAATGAGTTAGATAAATCATTTAATGAAATATTTAATTGTTTACGTCTTTTTCTAATGAAGTCACCTAAACTAATTTTATCCATAATAATTTCCTTCTTAATAGATTTATTATATGTTTTTTCAACAAAATTCTCAAGATAAATCATGCATTTATAATCTAACTACATTTTTTTGGTAGTTCATTATCTTTTATAAATTATTTATAATTTAATTATAAATAATATTTAGTAATAAAAATTCAATTAGGGGGAATTTTATATGAAAAAGACAAGATTATTTAAAGTTTTAAGTGCGATTATTATTTTAGTGGTTGCGGCAGTAACACTAACAGTAACTATGTTTAATACTGAAGAAAACCATCTTATTAGTGTTCAACAAGAAGCATTAAAGCATCTTGAAGAAGAAAAAGGTAATTATGCTGAAAATAAGATAGTTCTTCAAAATACAAATAAAGCTAGAGCACAAGAATTAGCTTTATCAATAGGTGCAGAACTTCGTACATCTAAAAACGGAGAATTTGCAACACTAACTTTACCAGAAGGAGTGTCTATTGAAGATGTATATAAAAATGATAATAATAGAAAATACATCGAAGAAATGTCTTTGGATTATAAAGTTTATCTTGCTGAAGAAGAAATAGAAGAAGAGGAAGAAGAAATCCTTCATGGCCCAAACTATCAAGTAGAAGATACATATTATAATAGACAAACATATTTAAAGTATCTTAATATGCAAGATGTTTGGAATCAAACTCAAGGAGCATATTCAGATGGAGAAAAAGTTAAAGTAGCAGTGATTGATACAGGTATTGATACAGATCATCCTGAATTTTTTGATGCTGAAGGTAATAGTATTATCAGTACTAAATCATATGATGCAACAAACGATAAAGTTGTTGACATGTATGATATGAGTGTTATTGAAGATACTCATGGACACGGTACAGCTGTTGCCGGCGTTATTGCAGCACAGTTTAATGGGGAAGGTATTGTTGGTATTGCCCCTAATGTAGAATTATTAGTGATAAAATGTGAAATAGATACATCTACTGGAGCATTCAAATATTCATCAGATTTAACGTATGGTATTTATTATGCGATTGAACAAGATGTAGATGTTATCAACATGAGTTTTGGTGGAGAAGATAATACTACAGGTAGTGCAATTCAACTTGCAGTTGATAGTGATATTATATGTGTTGCGGCTGCTGGTAATGATAATACAGATACACCACATTATCCTGCGGCTGATTCTAATACAATTGGTGTAGGAGCACTTGCTCAAGATTCATGGGAATTAGCTGATTATTCTAATTTTGGAGTAAACTTAGATATAGTTGCCCCAGGAACAACATATACATCAGCAGTAGGTGGAGAATATGGATATAAACAAGGTACTTCGCTTGCTGCTCCTATAGTAACTGCGGCAGTAGCATTATATGTTTCTCAAAATAAATATGTAACATTTGATAAAGTTAAAGCTGATATTATAGCTGCAGGTAAAGATTTAGGAGATTTAGGAGAAGATGAATATTTTGGATATGGGTGTTTAGATATTAATGCGTTTATTTTTGAAGAAAAAGGTATAATTACATGGGATTATTGTGCAGAAGAATTTGAAAATGAAGAGCAAGTTTTTGTTAGACAACATACAATTCAAAGCTACCCAGCAGATCCAGAAATAGAAAATATGATTTTTGATGGATGGTATTATGATAAATTCTACACTAGAGTGTTTAACTATGATGAATATTTTACAACTGAATTTGTTGAAGATATAACATTATATGCAAAATGGGAAACAGAAGAGGAAGAACCAGTTACTGTTTTTGCATATAATATTTTAGAAGATAATACTATTGAAATTACAAAGTATAATGGAAAACGAAAAAATGTTATTATTCCCAATGTTATAGACGGGTATATAGTATCAAGTATTGGAGAATTTGCTTTTTCTGGAAATTATCGTGTAAAATCTATAGTAATGCCGAAAGATTTAAAATATATAAAAAAATATGCTTTTAATAATTGTAGTAATTTAAAATATGTATCCTTTGAAGGAGAACAGTTATTAAGCATTGGTAATTATGCATTTAATTCGTGTAAATCATTAATAGATTTTAATATTTTGGATAGTGTAGAATCAATTGGTAATTATGCATTTGAAAATTGTATATCATTAGAAAAAATTAATATAAGTGTTGATTCTAATTTGATAAGTTTTGGAAATTACGCTTTATCTCTAACAAAAATTTCAAGTATATTCATTCCAAAAAATGCAACATTTAATTCTACAGCATTTTTTGGTTGTGAAAGAATTTTAAGTGTTAAAATACACGAAAATAATGCGAATTATTTTGTAGATAATGATGCTGTATTTGACAGTACAAAGACAACCTTATTATATTATCCTGCAAATATTAGGGGAGAATATAGTGTTTTAGATAGTGTGACAAAAATAGGTGATTATGCATTTAATTATTCAAAACTTACATCATTAATAATGACAAATAATGTTTTAGAATTAGGAGAAAATGTATTTTCAAATTCTAATTTTGAAAACATTGTTTTATCTGAAGGACTAAGTAGGATACCATCATATTGTTTTGCTGATGCTAAAATAAAAGAAATCATAATTCCTAATAGTGTGACTGAAATAGGAAGTTATGCGTTTGCAAATTCAAAATTGGAAAAAATTACACTTTCAAATAATATGACAGAAATAACTACATGTTGTTTTTATGGTTCTAATCTTAAAGAAATAACTATTCCTTCAAATATAAAAACTATAGGCAACCAAGCATTTGCAAATTCAAAATTAGTTGATATCACTTTTGAAGAAGGAAGTCTGTTAACTACTATCTCTTCAAAAGCATTTGCAAAAGTAAACAAATTGAAAACTTTTGATTTCCCAAGTGGGTTATCTTCAATTGGTGAATATGCTTTTGAAGCTTGTAATTCAATTGAAACTATTGTTTTACCTAATAACTTAAATTCATTAGGACAAGGAGCATTTTCTAGATGTTTAAATTTAAAAGTTGTAACTTTTGAAGAAGGAAGTTTGTTAACAGTTATTTCAAAAAATTGTTTTGGATATTGTACATCATTAGAAAAGGTGATTTTTTCGGATGATATTACAGAAATAGGTTCATATGCATTTACTAATAATTATAATCTTTCAATGCTTGTGTTTGGTGAAAATAGTAAATTAGAAAGAATAGGTAGATATGCATTTTATCAAACGTCATCGTTAAAAACTATGCAAGTTCCATCTTCTATTATTGCAATAGATGATTATGCATATGAATTTTCAGGGCTGACAAGTGTAAATATTCCATCAAATCTTTCAATTTTAGGATGTGGAGTATTTGGTGGATGTTATGACTTAATTAGCATTTCAGTAGAAGAAGATAATGCTAATTTTACATCAATAGATAATGTATTATTTAATTATGATGTTACAAAATTATATTGTGTTCCTTCATCAAGGGATGGAGAGTATATTTTGCCAGAAACAGTTAAAATAATAGTGACAAACGCTTTGTATCATAATAAGTATTTAATAAACATAGTGTTACCAGAAGGTTTAGAAGAAATTCAAGAATCTGCTTTTTATGGATGTATTTCTTTAGAAAGTATCAAGATTCCTAAAAATGTATTTAATATAGGTAGATCTGCATTTTACGGTTGTTCTTCATTAAAGAGTGTTTCGTTTGACGACAATTCCTCACTAAAACGATTAGGCATGCATACATTCATGAATTGTGGAATTGAAAGCATTACAATTCCAGCGTCTGTTACAAGTATGGCTCAATATGTTTTTTATGAATGTGATAGTTTAACTTCAATTGTATTTGCAGAAAATTCTCAACTAGAATATATAGCTGGATATACGTTTGATGGATGTGAAAATTTACAAGAAATTATTTTTGAAAATGGAAGTGCTTTAACTTCTCTTCAAGCGCACGCATTAGAGGGAGCACCTAATTTAAAAGTTTTAGATTTTGGGGATGCGAAAATTGAAAATATTGATAATTATGCATTATACAATGCCCAAGAGTTGGTAGATTTTATCATTCCTGAAACAGTAAAATATATAGGAAGATATGCATTTTATAATAATAAAAAAATTGAAAAATTTAATATTCCACTTAATGTCGAATATATTGGTGAAAATGCATTTAACACCAACACAAACAATGTAAAAATTTTCTTTGAATCGGCGAATTTACCTGCATATGCTCAATTTGGTTGGAACAATGGTGTTATGGCTTGTTTCTTTGAAGCCAAAGATTTGGTTTCAACAGAAGAGTGGGATTATGTTATAACGCACGCAAATACCGTTGAATTAGTACTATATAAAGGAAATGAAACAAATGTAAATATAGATATAATTGACGAATTACAAATAACTAAAGTTGGTGCTAGAACATTCTTCAATAATGATTTGATTACTAGCGTTGTTTTATCTAGTAATATTATTGAAATAGGAGATTATGCATTCTATGGTTGTGATAATTTACTTAATCTTGAAATACCTACTAATGTTGAAAAGATTGGCGAATATGCATTTGGAAATAGTAATGTCAATGTATCATTCGAAAACAGCGAAAAACTTATAGAGATTGAAAAGTATGCATTTAGCGACAATGTAACTCAAACAATTAATTTGCCAGATAGTGTTGAAAAGATTGGCGAATATGCATTTTATAATAGTGATTTATCTGTTATAAATGTAAATGAAACAAGCAATTTAATACAAATAGGAGATTATGCATTTGTAGGTACAAATTTAGAATATATTTATTTACCAACACATCTTACAATTGTAGGAGATAATGCTTTTAAAGATATAAAGTCTTTAGTAAATGTAGAGTTTGCTGGAGGAGAAAATAATTTAAAACTAGGTGATAATTCATTTTATAACATAGGAATTAAAGAAGTATTTATACCTTCAAATGTCAACTATATTGGAGAGCAAGCATTTGGTAGAAATCTTGATTTGATTAATATATATGTTGATGAAAATAATAGCAAATATAAATCTATTGAAGGTGTTTTATGTGACGATGTAGAATCTATTTTGATACAGTATCCATTAGGTAGAGAGGGAGTTACTATTATTCCATCTGAAATTAAGGAAATTGGTATAGGTGCATTTGACGGTTCAACTAAAATAAGAGAAATTAGTTTTGAAGGAGATAGTCAATTAATAAATCTTAATATGCGTGCTTTCGCGGGTTGTAATTCATTAACAAAAATTACAATTCCAGATAGTGTAGAGAGTATAGGGGATTCGGCTTTCGCGGGATGTACAAACCTAACTGAAGTGGTAATTGGAGAAAATAGTAAATTAAAAGAAATTGGCGGCAAAGCATTTTATAATTGTATTTCACTAGCAAAAATAACTCTTCCAAATAATGTTTTATCAATTAGAGAATATGCATTTTATAATTGCCAATCTCTAGTTCAAATGCCTATGGGTGATGAGTCTAATGTTTTATCAATTGGCGAATATGCATTTTATGGTGCACAGGGTATTTGTGAAGTGCCAGAATATAGACAGTTAGAAAAAATTGATGCATATGCCTTTTCCAAAACAAACATTACAAACTTTATTATTTCTGATAAAGTTAAATATATATCTTCATTAGCGTTTGCTGATGCTAGTAAATTAGAATCTATAACATGTAGTGTAGATAATCTATATTATGATTCAATTGATGGAGTTTTACTAGAAGAATACGGATCTCTTTCTGAATGGGAAACAATAGTTATTTTCCCAGATAATAAAGTATTTACTATTGGGGAAGGAAAAGAGTACATAGATGAGATTGATGCTGAGATAATAAAGAATTTTAGAATTAAAAAAATTAAAATTGCTGATACAGTTACTTTGATAAAACACAGTTCATTCTATGATTTTGATTGGCTAATTAGTGTAGAATTATCTAGTAATTTGGAGACAATTGGAGCAGGCGCTTTTAGTAATTGTTATAACATTACGGATATTAGTCTTCCTGAAAGTTTGACTTCTATTGAATATAATGCATTTTATAACTGTAAAGGCATTTCCAACCTTACTTTCCCAGAAAATTTAACGTATATTGGTTCATATGCATTTGGTGGAAGTGAATTAGAAAAAGTTATACTACCAAAATCTTTAACACATTTAGGATCATATGCATTTTCAAATTGCAATAGTTTGATTGAAGTTATTATTCAAGATGGACTTACAGAATTAGGTGGTTTAGCATTTTCTAATTGTAAAAATTTAACATTAATTGATTTTCCTGAAAGTTTAACACATTTAGGATCACACGCATTTTATAATTGTGAAAATTTAACAAATATTGATTTACCTAAAAATTTAGTAAGTATAGGACCATATGCTTTCTTTGGATGTGAGCAAATGACTAGTATTACAATTCCAGAAAAAGTTGAAAAAATAGGAAAATCTGCATTTGCAAATTGTTACAATGTAGAAGAAATTAACTTTAATGCGATAGCAGCGTTAGATTTGGAAAGAAAAAACAATATTTTTAATATGACTGGAAGTAATACAAGTGGAATAGTATTAAATATTGGTAAAAATGTGAAAAACATTCCTGCACACTTGTTTGAATATATTAGTAGTAAAAATTCTCAAACTAATCTAGTTAAGATTGTTTTTTCTCAAGATAGTGTATGTGAAAGTATAGGAGAAAGTGCGTTTGCTTATTGTAATAAATTAAGTAATGTAGAATTTCCAACAAGTTTAATTAGTATCGGAAATAACGCATTCACAGGGTGTAAATCATTCACGGACATTATTGTTTCTGATAATGTGAAAAATATCAAATATTCAGCATTTTCATATATAGGTGATATTCAAATTCTTCAACTTCCAAAATCACTAGAAGAAATAGGTTATTCTGTTTTTAGTGGTACAAATGTAGAAGTGGCTATCATTCCTGCTTTAGCATTAAAAAGTATACGATATAGTAATACAAAAGACGTTACAATAATTTCTGGAGAAATAATAGAGGAAGAAGCACTTGAAGATTGTGATGATATAATTAAAATAACAATTGGTGAAGGTGTAAAACATATTGAAAGTAACGCATTTTATAATTGTTCAAATCTAACGGAAGTAATTCTTCCTGAAAGTATAGAAACTATTGGAGATTATGCTTTCTGTTATTGTTACGAGTTAAGAAGTATAACAATTCCGTCAAATGTAAAGTCTATAGGAGAGAGAGCTTTTTACTATTGTTCGAATTTAGAAGAGGTAAATTTTAATGCTGTAGCAATGGAAGATTTATCATCAAGTCAGCTTGTATTTTATGATAAAGATGGAGAAGGTTTTATTATTAATATTGGTAAAAATGTAAGTCGAATTCCAATGTATTTATTCCAATATGCTAATGTTAAAAAGGTTGTATTTAATCAAGAAAGTATTTGTGAATCAATTGAAGAGCGTGCATTTGCTAGCTGTGAGGCGTTAGAATGTGTAATATTATCAGAAGGAATAAAGACGATAGCTAGATATGCTTTTGCTAATAGTTCTAATTTACAAAATATTAATTTACCAGATTCTATAATGGATATTGGATCATGTGCATTTATTTCTACAGGCCTAATAGAGTTGGAAATTCCTAAAAATTTAACATGCATAAATTATGGTGTTTTTTCAGGATGTAAATTTACAGAAATAATTATTCCAGAAAATATTAATATTATAGGAGAATATGCATTTGAATCGTGTATAAATTTAACAAAAATAGTTATTCCAAATAGTGTAGTACAAATAAAGGATAGTGCATTGAAAGATTGCTTAGCACTTGAATATATAAGCCTTCCTTTTGTCGGCGAATCTGAAACCACAACAGAAAATACAAACTTTGATTATATTTTTGGTGGAAAAAATTATATGCCATCTAAGCTAGATGTTGTTTTAACGGGTGGAAATAAAATAGCTGAAAAAGCATTTTATGATTGTGATAGTTTAAGAAGTATAACTATTTCAGAAACAACCGAGTCAATAGGATCATATGCATTTTATAATTGTTCTTATTTGGAGGTTATTAATTTTAATGCTATCATGATGGCGGATTGTACAGCGACAGTGTTTGATTTAGCTGGTAGATTTGGAAACGGAGTCACTGTGACTATCGGAAAGAATGTTCAAAGAATTCCAGCAAAATTGTTTAATAATACTTCACGTAGTATAAATATAACTAGTATCATATTTGAAGAAGGAAGTGTATGTGAGAGTATAGGAGACAAGGCATTTAATAGTTTAGTATATCTAGAAGAAATAGAATTTAATACTGTTGAGTTGGATGATTTACTTCCTTCAAGTGATGTATTTAACTTTGCTGGAGATGATGGTCCAGGAATTAAAGTTAAGATTGGAAAAGAAATTAAAAAAATTCCAGCATATTTATTTGATGGTGCAAATGTTATCAGTTGTGAATTTGAGGAAGGAAGCGAATGTATTAGTGTTGGTGATTATGCTTTTTATGGTTGTAATAATTTAACATCTATAGAATTTCCAACAACGATAGAAAATATAGGAAGTTATGCATTTTATAATTGTGGATTAGCTAATGTTGAATTACCTGAAATTGTGACAAATATAGGAGAAAGTGCTTTTAGAGGATGTCTTTTTACTTCATTTAATATTCCATCAAATATCACTAATATAAAATCATCAACATTTGAATATTGTGTTAATTTGATAAGCGTTGTTATACCAGAAGGTGTAGAAAATATTGAAGATTCTGCATTTGCTTACTGTAGTAGTTTAGAAAGTGTTGAATTTCCAATGAGTTTAAAAACAATAGGAGATTTTGCTTTTACATTATGCGAAAAATTGCAAAATATTGAAATTAAAGATAACGTTACATCAGTAGGAGAAAGAGCATTTAATGGATGTACTTCATTAGAAACATTAATTTTATCTAACAAAATAGAAAATATAGGAAATTTTGCATTCTCAGGGCTTGCTATAGATAACATTGTACTTCCTGAAACTTTGCAAACAATTGGAAATGCCGCATTTGCTGACTGTGCATTAATAGATAGCATTACAATTCCAGAAAATGTAGTATTTATAGGTAAGGGCGCATTTGCTGATTGTATTAGTTTGCGTGATATTAATTTTAATGCTTTAAATATGGAGGATTTAACGTATGAAAGTAATATTTTCTCAAATATTAATCAAGATAATTCAGGGGTGGAAGTTGTAATTGGAAAGAACGTAACAAAGATTCCAGCATATTTATTTAGTAATGTTAATGTTACAAACTGTACTTTTGAAGAAAACAGTGTCTTGAAGAGTATTAATGCAATGGCTTTTAGCGGATGTAGTAATTTGAAAGTTATAAATTTAACATCAGCTTTAGAAAGCATAGGTTCGTCTGCATTTTATAATTGTACATCTTTGACTAGTATTAATTTACCTGAATCAATTATTAGCATAGGTTCATCCGCATTTTATAATTGTCAAGCATTGACGAACATTAGCTTATCAAAAAATTTAAGTATTTTAGGTAATGGTGCATTCAAAAATTGTGTTATGTTAGAAACAATAAATTATAATGCAACAGCCCTTGATTTAAGAAAGCTTAATGATATTTTCACATTAGCTGGTACTAGTGGCGAAGGTATATCCGTTTATGTTGATAAAGAAGTTCAATCAATACCACAATATTTATTTGCTCCAGAAAATAATTCTAGTAATTATCCGAAAATTATAAGTGTAGAATTTGAAGAAGGAAGTATATGTGAAAGCATAGGAGAGAGAGCATTCTATTATGCTACTAATTTAACTAAGGTAATTTTACCAGGTACAATAACTGAATTAGGTTCATCCGCATTTTATAATTGTCCTATTGAAATAATTGAAGCACCTGTATCTGTTATCTCTGCAATATCAAGATCAAAATTAAAAGAGGTTGTAATTAATGGAGGCGAAAACTTAGCAAATTACACTTTCCAAAATAATACATATTTAACGAGTGTAGTATTAGAAGAAGGATTGTTGACAATAGGAGAAAGTGCCTTTGAAAACTGCCAAAATTTGACAAGTATAGATTTACCAGAAAGTTTATTAACAATCGGAAGTTATTCATTTAGTAATTGTGTTAGTTTATCAAATATTAGAATTCCAAAGGACATAACAAGTATAGGATCGTTTGCTTTTGATGGTTGTGATAATTTAGAAGAAATATATTTTGATGCTGTAGCAATGGAAGATTCTGCTAATAGAGCTTTCTCAACCATTGGTCAAAATAAAAATGGTGTTACTGTTTATATTGATTCAAAGGTTACAAAAATCCCTTCAAATTTATTTGCTAATACAAATGTCGAATTAGAATCTAAAATTAATAAAATTATATTCGAAGAAGGAAGTATATGTGAAAGTATAGGAGAGAGAGCATTCTATAATTGCGTTAATTTAGAAGAAATAAATTTACCTGAAACAATAAAAACTATTGGCAGTTATAGTTTTTATAGTTGTTTAAGTCTAACAAAAATTATTATTCCTATAAATGTTAGTATGTTAGGAAATTATGCATTTGCTGGATGTAATAATTTAATAGAAATAGAATACAATTCTATTATGATGGAAGATTTAAGTTTAAATAATTATGTATTTTCTTCAGCAGGCATCAGCACAGAAGGAATTGTTCTTTATATAGATTCACAAGTTAAAAAAATTCCAGCATATTTATTTTATCCATCTAAGAGTAGTGCTTATTGTAATATATCAGAAGTTATTTTTGAAGAAAATTCAATATGCGAAAGTATAGGCGATTATGCATTTACTAATACAAATATTACGGAAATTGAAATTTTAGAAACAATTAATTCTATTGGTACATATGCATTTGCAAACACAAAAGTAAATAGCATTTTTATTACAGATAGTGTAGTTAATATAGGTGATTATGCATTTGCTAATTGTCCAATTAAGATGGCTATCATTCCAGGTTCGTTCTTGAGGTTGGTTATTAATCCTGAATTAGAAGCTGTAACTATTACAAATGGTGAAATAATCGAAGAGGCTATTTTTAAAAATTTAGAAAAATTAACAAGTGTAGATTTACCTATAAGTATAACTAATATAGGTAACCAGGCATTTTATGGTTGTGTTTCATTAAGTGAAATTACAATTCCTAAAAACGTTACAAGTATAGGGGAAGAAGCATTTAGTAATTGTACGAATTTAACGAAAATCTATTATAATGCGGTTGAAATTACAGATTTTTCTAATGATAACAAAGTGTTCTCATCAGCTGGAACTGCTGGTAATGGAATTGATGTATTTATAGGAATTGATGTACATAGAATCCCTGCATATTTATTTTATTCATATAATATGGAGACAGTAAATATTAAGTCGGTTGAATTTACAGAAAATTCGACTTGTGAAAGTATAGGAGACTATGCTTTTGCATGTACAAATTTGTTAAATTTAGAAATTGTTTCAAGTATAAAAACTATAGGTTATGCTGCATTTTATAAGTGTGAAAAATTAACTAATATAGTATTAAATTCTGATTTGTTAGTAGAAGCAAATGAAAGTTTCTCTTACTCAGGAAATAATGAGGTTGGGTTAAATATCACTATTGGAGAAAATATTACAAAAATTCCTGAAAAAACATTTGCAAATATACAAACAAAAATTAATTCAATTGATTTTTTAGGTGATAATTGTGAAAGTATTGGTAATTATGCATTTTTAAATTCTAAAGGATTAATAAGTATAGAATTGCCAGCTAGCATAAAATATATAGGAGAGAGTGCATTTTCAAATTGTACTAATCTTGAAAATATATATATCCCTGAACAAGTAGAAGTTATTAGTGGATTTATGTTTAATGGATGTAGTAGATTAACAAGTATAGAATTACCAACTAACTTAAAAACGATAGATCTTTATGCATTCTATAATTGTTCTAATTTAATTGATATTCAAATTCCAGAAAGTGTAAGTACAATTGGAACATATGCATTTTATAATTGTTCTTCCTTAACATCCATTACGATTCCAAAATCAACAAAAACTATAGAAGAATACGCATTTAATAGTTGTAGAAATTTAGAAGAAATTTGGTTTAACGCAGTTGAAATGGATGATTTAACTTCAGATAATCGTGTATTACCATTATCTACTATGAGCGAAAAGCAAATCACAATCTATATAGGATCTGAAGTTAAAAGGATACCATCATATTTGTGTTATCCATACAATCCAGACTCGAAGTATTTTAATATTAAAGAAATTGATTTTGGAGAAAATTCAATATGTGAAAGCATAGGAGCCTATGCGTTTGCTAACAGTCAAATAACAAGTCTTGAAATTCCAGAAAGTGTATATAGTATAGGAGAACAAGCTTTCTATAAATCTTCAACACTAGTAAATTTAGTTGTTTCTCCAAACTTGGTAGAAATAGGTGCTTCTGCATTTAGTAGTTGTCCTATTCAAACTGCAACAATTCCAACGATTGCTTGTTCACAAATTTCAAGTAGTTATTTGAAAAGTGTTGTTATTTCAGGTGGTGAAGAAATTACAAGTTATGCTTTTAATAACTCTGTATATTTATCTAGCGTAGTTTTTGAGGGAGAAATATCTAAAATAGGTAATTATGCATTTTCAGGATGTGATATAACTTCGTTAGATTTGCCAACTTCTTTAATGGAGATAGGAGATGGTGCATTTGATGATTGTGATAAGTTAGTAAGTATAACAATCCCAGAAAGTATAATAACAATTGGTAATTCTGCATTTTCTAATTGTGAAAGTTTAACAAGTATAACAATCCCAGAAAATATAAAAACAATAGGTTCTTCAGCATTTAAAAATTGTTATAATATAGAAACAATCTACTTTAATGCTATTGAACTACAAAATTTAAGCTCTGATAATTCTGTATTTTCTTTAGTGGGAAGTAAAACAGAAGGTATAACTGTTTATGTTGGTGATCAAGTAAAGGCTATACCATCATATTTGTTCTATCCTGTACGAAATGAAAAATCACAAATAACAAAAATAGAATTTGCAGAGAATAGTGTTTGTGAAAGTATAGGAAGTTATGCTTTTGCAAATGCAAGTATAAAGAATATAACAATACCAGAATCTGTTTTAATTGTAGGTAATGATGCATTTTATAATTGTTTTGTAGAAAATGCTATTATACCGGCAGTAGCAGCACCAGCGATTAAAAATAACATGCTTCAAGAAGTTGTTATAACATGTGGTGATGAATTACCATCAAGTTCTTTTTATAGTTGTAGTATGTTAAAAAATGTAATTCTTCCTGAAACAATAAAAATCATAGGAAGTAGCGCATTTTCATATTGCGGTAGTTTGACTAGTATAATAATACCAGAAAACGTTACTAATATTGGATATTCCGCATTTTCTAATTGTAGTAGTTTAACAAGCATAACAATACCGGAAAACGTTACTAGCATTGGTGATTCCGCATTTTCTAATTGTGAAAGTTTAACAAGTATAACAATACCAGAAAACGTTACTAATATTGGTTCACATGCATTTTCTAATTGCTTATTGTTGGAGGAAATAAATATTAATGCAATTGAAATTGAATCAGCGGATATGTATATTTTTGATAAGGTTGGTCAAAATGGTTTAGGAGTAACAGTTAATATTGATTCTAAAGTTAAGATAATACCGAAAAATTTATTCTATGATACTTCTAGAAATGCTTCAACTTCAAAAATTAAAGAAATAATATTTGAGGAGGGAAGTTTGTGTGAAACAATAGGTGAATATGCTTTTGCATACACAGGTATAACAAATATTTCCTTACCTATATCAATTCAAAAAATAGAAAAATTTTCGTTTTCTGGATGTAGTCTATTAGAAACAATGAAGTTACCATTTATAGGTGATAGTATTAAGTCTAATATAGATACATATCAATATCCTTTTGGATACATTTTTGGAACAAACTACTATGAAGGCGGTTCTGCTGTACGCCAATATTATTATGCATCAAGCACTAGTTCGACAGAATATAGTACATATTATATTCCATCAAAATTAATTTCGGTGGAAATATTAGGTGGTTCAGTTAATAGAGGTGCATTCTATGCTTGTAACCAAATTGAAGAAATTATTTTGCCAGAAGAGATTTCTAGTGTTGAATCATATGCTTTTTATAGTTGTTCTTCATTGTTGAATTTGGTTATTTCTAATAGTGTAACTAAAATAGGAGAATATGCGCTTGGTAATTGTTCATCGTTAGAAACTTTTGCTATTCCAACTGGTGTTCGAGAAATTGGAGATTATGCATTTTCTAATTGTAGTAGTTTAACAAGTATAACAATACCAGAAAATATAGAGGGATTAGGAAAAGGGACTTTTAATAATTGTTTAAAGTTATCTGAAATAAAATATCAAGCAAGACGCTTACCAGATTTTATAGACACAATTTTTTATAATGCTGGAAATAATGTATCCGAAATGAATGTTATAATAGGAAAAAATGTAGAAAGAATACCAGGGCATTTATTTGAAAATATTGCTAATTTAACAAGAGTTGTTTTTGAAGATGCAAGTATTTGTACAGAAATTGGAGACTATGCTTTTAATAATTGTAGCAAGATGCAAGATATTAATTTACCATCTAGTCTATTAATGATTGGATCTTATACTTTTGAAGGGTGTACAAATCTAATAAATATCACTTTGCCACAAAACATCACTGATATAGGTTTAAAAGCTTTTGCAAATTGTAGCAGTATAAAAACACTTGAAATACCAAATTCTGTTAAAGAAATAGAATTAGGACTATTACAAGGATGTTCTTCATTGGAAATATTAACTATTCCTTTCCTTGGATCATCAGCAGAAGATGAATTAAATAATTTTATAGGTTTCATTTTTGGAAATAGTTCAGCGGGAAGTAGTGGTATACCTTTACAAGAGGTAACAATACTTGGTGGTACAAAAATAGGAGATAGTGCGTTCGCATATTGTGAGAATATAAAGAAAATAACTTTGCCAGATACCATAAGAACGATAGGTAGCTGTGCTTTTATGGATTGCTCTAATTTACAAAACATTAATTTGCCAGAACAATTAGAAGAAATTGGTTCATCTGCATTTGCTGTTTGTCAAAGTTTAGTTAGTATAATAATTCCGGAAAATGTTGTCTACATTGGTCAGTCTGCGTTTAACAATTGTAATGCGTTAGAATCTATGGAAATTCCATTCGTAGGAACAGAAAAAGACAGTGGAAAGAACGAATGTTTTGGTATTATTTTTGGAGCTTCTAATTATTCATATAATAATCAATATATTCCTCAGACTCTTAGCAATGTAATTATTTCAAATACAGAAAGAATACCAGAGTATGCATTTTATAATTGTCAAACAATAAATAGTATAACGTTACCAGAAGAATTATTAACAATTGGTAGATATGCATTTTATAATTGTAGTAGTTTGACAAATATAACAATTCCTAAAAATGTTACTAATATAGATGATTATGCATTTGATGGATGTAGTAATATTGAATTAATCAATTATAATGCGATAAAGGTAGAGGATAAGAGTACGTATTCTTATATTTTCTCAAATGTTGGAACAAATAAAGAAGAGGTAATTGTTAATTTTGATAATAATGTAAAGAATATTCCTGCATATCTTTTCCATCATATGAATAATGTTAAGTTTATATTTGAAGATGGAAGTAGTTGTGAATCAATTGGAGATTTTGCATTTTATGGTTGTGAAAATTTAGAAATTTTTGAAATTCCAAATAAAGTAACAAGTATAGGAGACTATGCCTTTGCAAGATGTAGTTCTTTGATAAACATGATAATACCAGAAGGTGTAACTAGTATAAGTGACTCTACATTTGCATATTGTAGCAATTTAACAAGTGTAACAATCCCGTCTGGAGTAACAAGTATAGGGGATTCTGTATTTAGAGATTGTAGTAGTTTGGTAGAAATAACAATTCCGGAAAATGTCGTCAGCATAGGAGCCTTTGCGTTTGCTAACAGTCAAATAACAAGTCTTGAAATTCCTGATAAAGTAACAAGTGTAGGAGATTATACATTTAATAATTGCGAAAATTTAACATCAATCAAGTTGTCGGCCACACTAGAGACTATAGGAAATTATGCCTTTAATAATTGTACAAGTTTAGAATCAATTATTTTACCTAAAACAATAAAATCAATAGGAACTTACGCATTCAACAATTGTAATAAGTTAATCGAGATTGAACTTTCTGACACACTATTGAGCATAGGTTTTTCTGCATTTGCAGGATGTAGTAGTCTAAAATCATTAACTACACCTTTCATTGGAGAAACCCTTGATGGAACAACAAATACACACTTGGGTTATATTTTTGGAACAACAGATCCATATAAACAAGCAGACTATATACCGTTATCGTTACAAGAAGTGATAATAACTAGAGCAAGCATTTTAGGAAATTCGGCATTTAATGATTGTAGTGGCATAGTAGCTATTCAATTACCAGAAAATTTAACTACCCTTGGAAATTCGGTATTTGATGGCTGTAGTTCATTAACTAATATTGTTATTCCTAAAAATGTAACAAAGATTGGTAGTTCAATATTAAGAGATTGCATCAGTTTGGAAAGTATAACAATTCCATTTGTAGGCTTAACGGCAGATGAATCTACAAGGTTATATAATTTCTTTGGAACATACGGCAGTATAGAGTCACTTAATACAGTAATAGTTACAGGTGGAAATGAAATATGTGATTATGCATTTAGTAAATGGAGTAATTTAAAAAATATATATTTACCACAAAGTATTGTAAGTATAGGATCTTATGCGTTTGAAGAATGTATCGGTTTGACAAGTATGACAATTCCAAATTCTGTTGTAAGTATTGGAAACTATGCATTTGATGGCTGCAGTGGTTTAGTAAGTATAACAGTTCCTGAAAATACTGAAATTATAGGGGCTAAAGCATTTGCTAATTGTTCTAATATTACAGAAATCAATTATAATGCAAAAAATGTTCAAGCATTGACATCTGATAGTATGATATTTGATAATTCTGGCCAAACAGAAGTGGGTGTCATTATAAACATTGGACCAAACGTAGAAACAATTCCATCATATCTATTCTATTCAGAATCATATTCTGCAATATTACTAAGATTAAGAATAATTAATTTTATTGAAAGCGATAAACTTGCTTCTATAGGAGAGTATGCATTCTATGGTTCAAAATATGTAGAAGAAATTAATTATAGTGTTACAAAAGTAGAAAGTTTGTATAGTAGTTCGTTAAGTTATATAGGATGGGATTCAACTGGTGTAAATATTAACATCGGATCTAATGTACAAGAACTTCCATCATATTTGTTCTATAATGTTAATGCAACTAGTGTAGTGTTTGAAGATAAGTCTATTTGTGAAACAATAGGACAAAGCGCATTCTTAGGTTGTAGTAATTTAGAAGAAATTATATTACCGATGAGTATTAAAAATATAGGTGAATCAGCATTCGAAGGATGTAGTTCTTTGAAGGAGATTATTCTTCCAAACACAATAACTAAAGTAGAATCACATACATTCTCGCATTGTACATCATTATCGTCACTAGTTCTTCCAGATTATTTAGAATATATTGGAAGTTATGCATTTTATAATTGTCAAAACTTAATAGAAATAAATATTCCAGAAGGTATAACAAAAATAGAACCATATACATTTGCATATTGTGCTAATTTAAAAGAAATGATTATACCTGATAGTATAACAAATATAGGAAAAGGAGCCTTTGAAGATTGTAGTGGTTTGAGTGAAATAATTATACCTGATAACGTAACAACTATAGGAATGTATGCTTTTTCGAACTGTGATAGTTTAACAAGCATAACAGTTCCGTTTGTTGGAGAAACCAAGGATGGAACATCTAATACGCATTTTGGATATATTTTTGGTGCAAATGGTTATTCAGAAAATTCAACTTCCATTCCTGCAACTTTAAAACACGTTATAATTACTGGAGGAACCAAAATAACACGTTCCTCATTTAGTGATTGTAAAATAGAATCAGTTACAATTCCATCTAGTATGGAAAGTATTGAATCTTATGCGTTTAATAATTGTGTAAACTTAAAATTAGTAATAGTTTTAAGTGATAAAATAATTGAACAATTTACTTCAAGTACAAGTAATGGAATGATTATAAAAAATGCTAAAACGATAGTAATTCCAAATGAAACTAATATGAATTCAGATTATATTTTATCTGATTATTCAACTGTAGAAGAGTTTACATATGATAATAAAGAGTATATTTCATTTAGTAAAACAAGCCATGATTGGATAGAAATTAAAGTTTTAATTCCTAGTGTACAATGTGAGAGGGATGGATTATCACTATATCAATGTAGTGAGTGCGGTCTATTAAAAATGGTTATTATTTCAAAACATACAATAGTAAAAGATGAAGCAGTAACCCCAACATGTACAGAAACAGGATTAACAGAAGGAAGTCATTGTTCAGAATGTAATCAAGTTTTAGTGGCACAAGATGTTATTCCAGCAATAGGTCATACTTATGGCAGTGTTGAATATGTATGGAATAATGATTATACATCATTAACTGCAACTCATACTTGTTTAAAGGATAATCATATAGAAAAAGAAACAGTATCTACAACATATACTGTAATAACTGAACCAACATGTTTAAATGAAGGTTTAGGTAGATATGTATCAAATGGCTTTATAAATGATTCGTTTGTAGTTCAATCAAAAGATATTATATTAGCAGCTTTAGGTCATAATACAGTACAACATGAATACTTGGCTCCAACATGTGAAGAAATTGGACATGAAGCATATGAAGAATGTAGCAGATGCGATTATACAACGTATAAAGAAATAGCAGCTTTAGGTCATAAACATTCTTCTATAGTTATAGAAAATGAAATAAAACCGACATGTACACAAAATGGAACATATGATAATGTTGTATATTGTACTGCATGTGATAAAGAAATTAGTAGAGAAAATATAATTATCCCAGCAATAGGTCACAAACAAGGATCAACAGTAGTAGAAAATATAGTTGATGCTACATGTACACAAAATGGAACATACGATAATGTTGTATATTGTACTTTATGTGAAAAAGAATTAAGTAGAGACGCTGTTGTTGTTCCTGCAATAGGTCATAAACAAGGACCAACAGTAGTAGAAAATATAGTTGATGCTACATGTACACAAAAAGGAACGTACGATAATGTTGTATATTGTACTATATGTGACACAGAATTAAGTAGAAACGTTGTTGTTGTTCCTGCTAAAGGGCATTATTATGATGATTGGTATACTGCACAACCTTCTACATGTACAGAGACTGGATTTAAACAAAGAGATTGTAGATATTGTGACCATTATGAAACAAGTATAATATCAGCATTAGGTCATAATTTAACACAACATTCATATTTAGCACCTACATGTGAAAATATAGGACATGAAGCATATGAAGAATGTAGCAGATGCGATTATACAACGTATAAAGAAATAGCTGCTTTAGGTCATGATGAAGTTATAGATATAGCTATTGATCCAACATGTACAGAAACAGGTTTAACTGAAGGTAGTCATTGTTCAAGATGTAGTGAAGTTTTAATCGAACAAAATATAATTGAAGCCTTAGGCCATAAATATAATGATTATATATGTGAAGAATGTAATTTTGAATATTATACTCCAGGATTAGTATTTGTTTTATTATCTGATGGTAGTGGTTATTCGTTACGTCAAGCTTCAATAAATGAAAAAGAAGTTGTTATACCAAGTATGTATAATGGATTACCAGTTCTAAAAATTGAACAAAGTGTTTTTAGTGGTAATACTACTATTGAAAAAGTAATAATTGGAAAGAATGTTATATCAATTGGAACTTATGCATTTAATAATTGTACAGCATTAACTGAAATAGTAATAAAATCAATAGAATTAGACGATTTACCAGAAAATAATAGTTCTTTTAATAATGCAGGTAAAGATAGAAGCGGAATCAAGGTTTTATTTGGTAAGGAAGTTACTAAAGTACCATCTTATATATTTGTGACTTCTCCAAATATTGTGAGTGTTGAATTTGAAGAAGGTAGTATATGTACGAGTATAGGAGAATTTGCCTTTGCAAATTGTGATAATTTATTCTCTATTAATTTACCATCTTGCATAACAAATTTGGAAAGTAACTCTTTTAGTAATTGTTCATCATTGTCAATAAAAGAGTTACCTAACTCATTATTAGATCTTGGGGTAGGTGTTTTTGAAAACTGTACTAGTTTGACAAGTTTAACTATTCCTGAAAATGTTGAAAATATAAATAGAAACTTATTTAAAGATTGTATAAATTTAGACACAATCATTTTGCACGAAAATATTAAGAGCATAGGAGAAAATGCTTTTGCAGGATGTGCTTTAACAAGTATAAGTTTTTATGAGGGATTAGAAAGTATAGGAGAAAATGCATTCGCCTTTTGTAACATTACTGAAATATTTTTACCGGAAAGTATTAGTTATGTCGGAGAAAATGCATTTGTTGAATGTCCGATTAGGGTGGCTATGATACCTGCTTTTGCCGCAAAGAATATTAATAACGTATGTTTATACGAAGTTACAATAACGAGTGGAGATATTATAGGGGAATTAGCTTTTGAAAATTGTATCAATTTAGTAAATGTTACATTACCTGAAACGCTTCAAAAAATAGGTTATTATGCATTTAGGAATTGTAGTAATTTAACAAATATAGTTATACCTAAAAATCTTATCAGTATAGAAAATGGTGCCTTTGCAAATTGTGCACAATTATCGCAAATAACAATTAATTCTACATCGTTAGAAAATTTATCTTTAAATAATAGTATATTTTCTGGTTCGGGAGAAAATGGAATCAAAGTAATCTTTGGAAAAGAAGTACAAAGAGTACCGTCTTATTTATTTAGTCCAAACACGGAGGAAAAACTAAATATAATTGATTTAGAATTTGAAGAAGAAAGTGTTTGTGTAGAGATTGGTGAATATGCTTTCTATAATTGTTATAGGTTGACTAATTTAGAGTTACCTGCTGGCATTAATAATATAGGATATCTTGCTTTTAATGGTTGTCCAATTGAAACTGCGACAATTCCTGCTATCGCAGCTTCTCACATTAAGAATTCTAATTTAAGAGAAGTTAAAGTAACAATCGGAGAAACTATAGAGGCAAATGCTTTTGCTGAATGTGAAAATTTAATTAGTGTTGAATTGCCAAATACAATCACTACAATCGGGTTGAAAGCATTTTATAATTGTAGTAGTTTAATTAATGTTAACATACCAGAAAACTTGATAAGTATAGGAGAATCAGCGTTTGAAGGTTGTAATAGTTTAAGTGATGTTGTTTTTGGAGACAAATTAACAACAATTGAAAGTAAAGCTTTTGCATGGTGTAATATAAATAATTTAACATTGCCAAAGAGCATTAGTGTTTTGGGTACAGATGTGTTTATTGATTGTCCAATTGAAACAGCAATAATTCCGGCTATTGCAGCATCACAAATTAATAATTCAAATTTAAAAGAAGTTGTAATTATTAGTGGTGATGAAATAGTTAACAATGCATTTTATAATTGTAGTAGTTTAATTAGTGTTTTATTACCAGAAACAATTATAAGCATAGGAGAAAATGCATTTAGAGGATGTTCATCATTAGCAAATATTGATTTGCCAGAAGGATTATTAAATATAGGAAAATATGCTTTTGCACAATGTAAACAATTAGAAAACATTGTTATTCCAAATAATATATTATCTATTGAAAATTCAACGTTCTATGAATGTGCTGAGTTAAAAATGGTTGATCTACCAGAAAATTTAAAAGTTATTGGCACTTATGCATTTTATGGATGCGGATTAACAGATATATATGTTTCAGATTCGCTTGAAAGTATAGGAGAAAATGCATTCGCAAATTGTCCTATTGAGACAGCAACACTACCTGCTATGGCGGCCTCACAAATTAAAAATTCAAATTTGAAAGAAGTTGTAATAACAAGTGGTAACGAAATAGGTGCGGGCGCATTCTATAATTGTAGTAGTTTAACGAAAGTTGAAATGCCAGAAAGTATAGAAGAAATAGGAAATAACGCATTTTATGGATGTTCTCAACTAATAGATATAAATATTCCAAAAGATGTTCTTGCTATTGGCGAAAATGCATTTTATAGTTGCGTTAATTTGACAGCAATAGAACTTGAAAAAATAATTGATATAAATAGTTCGGCGTTTGCAAAGTGCAGTAGTTTAACTAGTGTCTATATTTCAGATACGTTAAGCAATATTGGAATCAATGTGTTTAGTGGTTGCCCTATTGAAACAGCAACAATTCCTGCTAAGGTGGCATCACAAATTAAAAATTCTAATTTAAAAGAAGTAACAATAATTAGTGGAACAATAATAAATAGTCAAGCGTTTGCAAATTGTACAAATTTAACTAGTGTTATTTTACCAAATACAGTAACAAATATTGAAGCATCTGCATTCTATAATTGTAGTAATTTAAATAATATTGATTTTACTAATATTACAAATATAGGAGATAATGCATTCTATAATTGTAACAAGATAAGTGAAATAATTATAAACAAGGATACTTTGATAGGAAATAATGCATTTGAGAATTGTTCAAATGTACAATATATTTATTTTAATTCTAATGTGATTAGTGATTTGACATCAAATAGTTCATTATTCTCTTTAGTTGGATCTAATACAGATGGAGTAAAAGTTGTAATTGGTAAAGATGTAGAAAGAATACCAGCATATTTGTTCTATTCATATAGCACAAGTTCAATAGTAAACATTAAAGAAATTGAATTTGAAGAAGATGGTATATGTGAAAGTATAGGTAAATTTGCTTTTAGTGGCTGCATCAACATTAAGGAAATCGTATTGCCAACAAATATAACAAGTGTAGAAACAAATGCATTTGGTAATTGTCAAATAGAAAAAGCAGTTATTCCAGCTATGGCAGCATCACAAATTAAAAATTCAAATTTAAAAGAAGTTGTAATAACAATCGGAGATACAATTGGATCAAGCGCATTCTCGAATTGCACTAATTTAACACGTGTTACGCTTCCAGAAAGTATAATAAGTATAGATTCATATGCATTCTCGAATTGTAGTAGTTTAACAACTTTAGATATTCCTGCTAAGGTTAATTATATTGGTTCATACGCATTTAGTGGATGTAGCGTTTTATCTGACATTCAGTTACCGGAAGGTTTAAATTCTATTAATTCATATACATTTAAAGGCTGTACTAGTATAAAAAATATTTCTATTCCATCTAGTGTGACTAGTATAGGAGAAAACGCATTTGAAAATTCAGGAATAACAAGTATTGAATTATCTGAATCTATAACAAGTATAGGAAAAAGTGCCTTTGCAAACTGTTTAGAATTAGAAAGTATTACATATAATGCATCAAAGATAAATCAAATAAGTTACAATAATAACATTTTTGCTAATGTAGGAAAAAACACAGATGGTATCAAAGTTATTATAGGAAATGATGTCTTAGCTATTCCAGCATATTTATTCGCTCCAAATTCTTTTGATATCCCAAAGATTACAAGTGTAGAATTTGAAAATGGAAGCATTTGCAAAGAAATAGGAAATAATGCATTCTATAATTGTAATTCATTAGTTTCTTTAATTTTACCATCAACGATAGAAGTGATAGGAGAAAATGCATTTAATGGTTGCAATAATCTTTCTAATTTAGAATTACCAGAAAGTATTATTTCTATAGGTGGATATGCTTTCTTAGGTTGTAACTTGTTAGAGGATTTGATTTTAGGAGAAAAGGTAACTAATATTGGAATGCGTGCATTTAGTGGATGTAATTTGAAAAACATTCATATTTTCTCAAAAAATATAACTATAAGCGATTCAGCATTTAATGGTTGTTCAATTGAGACAGCAACAATTCCTGCTAATGTTGCTCCTTATATCAAAAATTCAAGTTTAAGAGAAGTAGAAATTATAAGTGGCACAGAGGTTGAAACTCAATCATTTTATAATTGTAGTAATTTAATAAGTGTTCTTCTTCCAGAAGGAATAACAAGTATAAAAGAAAATGCTTTTTATGGTTGTAGCAAATTATCTAATATTGAATTACCTGAAACTTTAACAACTATTGAATCATCTGCTTTCAATAGATGTAGCAGTTTAACAGCTTTAGAAATTCCAACTAATGTTAATTACATTGGATCATCTGCATTTAGTGGATGTAGTAGTTTATCAAATATTATTGTATCAAATAATGTTAGTTATGTGGGTTCATCTGCATTCTACAATTGTCCAATTGAAACAGCTACGATACCAACGATTATTGCTTCGTATATTAAAAATGTAAATTTAAGAGAAGTAATTATTACTAGTGGAGATGTAATAGAACAATCAGCCTTTAGTAATTGTAATAATTTAGTTAAAGTTATACTTCCAGAAAGTATTACTAGTATAGGAGAAAGTGCATTCTATAATTGTAGTAGTTTGACAAACATAATTATTCCTTCAAAAATAACTCAAATTTCTAAGTCTACATTTAGTGGATGTAGCAGTTTAATAAGTATTAACCTTTCAGAAGGTATATTAAGTATAGAAAACAATGCATTCTATAATTGTAGTAGTTTGACAACAATAGAAATTCCAAAAAATGTTACAAAAATAGGTGCATCAGCGTTTGCTAATTGTATAAATGTAGAAGAAATAATTTTTAATGCAATTAATTTAAGTGATTTAACAGATTCAAATGAGTGTTTTACAAGAGTTGGTGAAAATGTTGATGGTGTTAATGTTGTAATAGGTAAAGAAGTAACAAAAATACCAGCCAATTTATTTAATTCTTCTAATTCAATTGATATGTTACCAAATATTATTTGTATTGAATTTGAGGAAGGTAGTGTATGTGAAACCATTGGAACTAGAGCATTCTATAATTGTAGTAGTTTAACAAGCATAACAATTCCTGAAAATATAACAACGATAGGAACATACGCTTTTTATAATTGTTCTAATGTAGAGGAAATCTATTTTAATGCAAAAAATATGAATGATCTATCTAACTATAATTATGTTTTTGAACAAATTGGAGTAAGTGGTTCAGGAATAAATATTAAGATAGGAAAAGATGTGACAAAAATTCCTGCGTATGCATTCTATCCTGGAAATAATTCTAATTTAAATGTCATAGGATTAGAATTTGAAGATGGAAGTGTATGTGAAAGTATTGGAGCATCTGCCTTTGAAGGCTGTTTAGGATTGACAAAATTAGAACTTCCAGAAAGTGTAAGTACAGTTGGAAGTGGTGCGTTTAGGGGTTGTCCTATCGAGTATGCGGTTATTATTGCTTCTGTTGCTCCTCAAATAAGTAATTCAAATTTAAAAGAAGTTATAATTATTAGTGGTGAAACAATTGAAGCATCTGCGTTTAATTATTGTAGTAGTTTGACAAGTATTACCCTTCCAGGCACTATTATAAGTATAGGAGAAAGTGCATTTAATGGTTGTAGTTCTTTAACAAACATTATTCTTCCAGAATCCTTAACAAGAATTGAAAGTAATACATTCAATGGTTGTAGTAGTTTGATGAATGTGGATATTCCAGAAGGAGTTGTATTTATTGGAAGTAATGCATTTAATGGTTGTAATAGTTTAACAAGTATTACAATTCCAGAAAATGTAGAAACAATAGGAAATTTAGCATTTAATGGCTGCCAAAACATAGAGGAAATTAATTATAATGCTGTGAATTTAAATGATTTAACTAATAGCAATTATGTATTTTCATATGTAGGTAAAAATGGAAATGGCGTTGATGTGATAATAGGAAAAGGTGTAACAAAGATTCCAGCATATTTATTCTATCCATATAACTCGGATAATAATAATCCTAATATTATAAGTGTAGAATTTGAAGAGGGTAGTATATGTGAAAGTATAGGTAGTTACGCGTTTAGTGGTTGTAAGAATCTAGAAAAAATAACAATTCCAAAGACTGTTACCAAGGTAGGAATATTAGCATTTAATAATTGTCCTATTAAACAAGCAATTATTCCAGCTATCGCTGCTAGTTATATTAAAAATTCAGCTTTAGAAGAAGTTGTTATAACGAATGGCGAAACAATTGAAGCATCTGCATTTAGTGATTGTTATAATTTGACAAAAGCTAGTCTTCCAGAATCTATAGTTAATATAGAGTATGGTGCATTCTATAATTGTAGTAGTTTGACAAGTATTGTAATACCGGAAAACGTTACTAGCATTGGTGATTCCGCATTTTCTAATTGTAGTAGTTTAACAAGCATAACAATTCCTACCAATGTTACAAGTATAGGTGATTTTGCTTTTGCATATTGTAAAGAATTAGAAGAAATAAAAATCAATTCTAAATTGTTAAATGATTTTAACCCTTCAAATTATGTCTTTGCATATGTGGGCCAAGAAAATAAAGAAGTAACTTTAATTATTGGTAAAGAAGTGACAAGAATTCCAGCAAATTTATTTAACGTATACTACAATACGCAAAAAGCTAATATTATAAGTGTAGAATTTGAAGATGGTAGTATCTGTGAAAGTATAGGGGAAAATGCATTTATTGATTGTAAATCATTAACATCAATAAATTTACCTGATACGATTAAAATAATTGAAAACTATGCATTTGCAGATTGTATAGGACTAAAAGAAGTTGTATGGTCAAATAATTTAAATAGTACAGGCGATTATGCATTTAGAAACTGTAGAAATTTAATTGATATTTCTTTAGGACAAAATTTAGAATATATAGGAAAGTCATCATTTAGTGGATGTCAAAAATTAGAATACATTGAACTTCCTAATAGTTTAAAAGAATTAGGAGAAAATGCATTTGCAAATTGTAACTTACTAAAGTTAGAAATAAATTCTATTGATAAAATTGGATATGGAATAATATCTGGTTGTACAAATATTCAATCAATAATTATTCCATTTATTGGAAATTCTTTATTAGATATGTCAACTTCGATTATTGGTTATGTGTTTGGTAGTGATAATTCTAGTTTACCATCTAGTTTGAAATCGGTAACTATTACAAATGGTACAGAACTAGCTGAAAAAGCATTCTATAAATGTACTAATATAGAAAATATAATACTTCCAGAAAGTTTGGAAATTATAGGTAATAAAGCATTTGAAATGTGCAGTAGCCTTGTTTCTATAAGTATTCCAAATAAAGTGAAGACAATTCCATTTTCTTGTTTCTGTGATTGTGTAAGTTTACAAGATGTAAAATTACCTTTAGAGTTAACAAATATAGCAGCAATGGCTTTTGATAATTGTACAAGTTTAGAACAATTGATAATTCCACAAAATGTAACTCAAATAGATAATTTTGCATTTATTGGATGTAGTAATTTAAAATCAGTTTATATTGATAGCGAAAGTATAGCAAGCACATTAGCTTCAACAAGTTCTAATGGTTATTTAATGCAAAATTTACTTTCTATTGCAATAAATAATAATATAACAAATGTTAATGAATACGTTGAAAATACATTTGTAAATATAACTGAAATTAATGATTTGGGCCAAACTTATACAGTTTATAGTAAACATCAACATACATGGGAAGAAAAAGAAGTATTAGTTGATAGAATCGAATGTGTTCAAGATGGAATAATTAAATATGAATGTTTTGATTGTTTATTAGAAGATGAAAGAATCATTAATAAACATACAGAAGTGATTGATGAATCAGTTTCTGCTTCATGTACACAATCAGGATTGACAGAAGGAAAACATTGTTTAATATGTAATGAGGTATTGTTAGAACAAACGATAATCCCAGCATTAGGTCATAATTATGAATCTATAGTAACTAATCCTACATGTGAAAGCAAGGGTTATACAACTCACACATGTTTAACTTGTCAATATAACTATATTGATGGCTATAAAGATAGTTTAGGTCATAGTTTAACACGATATTCATATCTTGCTCCAACATGCGAAAATGTAGGTCATGAAGCATATGAAAAATGTAATAGATGTGATTATACTACATATGTTGAGATTAGTTCATTAGGACACAAACCTATGAACTCTATAAAAGAAAATGAGGTTTTACCTACATGTATATTTGAAGGATCATATGATGTAGTGGTATATTGTAATGTTTGTGAAAAAGAATTAAGTAGAGATATAACAATAATCCCAGCAACAGGTCATGAGTATGAAATAGGTGCGATAATTTCTCCAACATGTGAAGAAAAAGGATATACAACTTATGTATGTCATTGTGGTGATTCATATAATGATGCATATGTAGATGAATTAGGACACGATTATGGTGGAGTTGAATATGCATGGAATTATGATTATACAAGACTTACAGCAACACACATTTGTAACCGAGATAATTCACATATTGAAATGGAATCTGTATCAGTTGATTATATTGTGCTAATAGCTCCAACGTGCGAAAAAGAAGGATTAGGAAGATATGTATCTAATGCATTTGTTAATGGTTATTTCTCTGCTCAAATACATGAAGTGGTATTGCCAGCATTAGGCCACGAATTAACATATTTTGATTACTTAGCGCCAACATGTGAAGAAATCGGTCATGAATCATACGAAAAATGTAACAGATGTGATTATACTACATATGTTGAAATTAGCGCTTTAGGTCATAACGAAGTAATAGATGAAGCAGTATCAGCGTCATGTACACAATCAGGATTAACAGAAGGTAAACATTGTTTAATATGTAATGAGGTATTATTAGAACAGTCAATAATCCCAGCAACAGGTCATAGTTATGAATCAACTATAATCGCAGCAACTTGTGAATTAGATGGATATACGTTATATCAATGTCATTGTGGAGATAGTTATACTGATGAATATGTTCTAGCGTTAGGTCATAATTATGGTAGTGTAGAATACGTATGGAATAATGATTATACATCATTAACCGCAACACATACATGTTTAAATGATAATTCACACATCGAAACAGAAACAGTATCTACAACATATACTGTAATAACAGAACCAACATGTTTAAATGAAGGATTAGGTAGATATGTATCAAATAACTTTACAAATGCTTCATTTGTAGTTCAATCAAAAGATATCACATTAGCAGCATTAGGACATGATTTAACACAATATGAATATAAAGCACCAACATGTGAAGAAATAGGCCATGAAGCATATGAAAACTGTAATAGATGTGATTATACTACATATCAAGAAATAGCAGCTTTAGGACATAACTATGAATCAACTATAACAAAACCAACATGCTTTACTGAAGGATATACAACACATGTTTGTCAAGTATGTAATGATACTTATGTAGATTCTTACATTGAAGCCTTAGGTCATAATTATGGTAGTGTAGAATACGTATGGAATAATGATTATACATCATTAACTGCAACTCATACATGTTTAAATGATAATACACATATAGAAACAGAAACAGTATCTACAACATATAATGTAATAACAGAACCAACATGTTTAAATGAAGGTTTAGGTAGATATGTATCAAATAACTTTACAAATGCTTCATTTGTAGTTCAATCAAAAGATATAATATTAGCTGCGTTAGGCCATGATACAGAACAATATGAATATAAAGCTCCAACATGTGAAGAAATCGGTCATGAAGCATATGAAAAGTGTTTAAGATGTGATTATACTACATATAAAGAGATAGCTGCTTTAGGTCATATTTATAATTCAGCATCATATGTGTATAATGATGATTATACTAAATTAACAGCCACACGAGTTTGTGCTTTAGATCCAACGCATGTTGAATCTGAAACTGTTGATGTTGTAGTAAATGTTATTACTCTTCCTACATGTGAAACTGATGGATTAAATGAGCACGTTCCGGGAAAATTCTCTATAGATGGATTTACTAGTTCAACTTTATATAGACCAGTACCAGCACTTGGTCATAGTTATAATGAAATTAATAGAGTTGAGCCAACATGTGATACTAATGGATATATTGAATATGTATGTACAAATGATGAAACACATACATATAAAGAAGAATTAAAAGCTTTAGGTCATAGTTATGAGTCAGTAATAACTAATCCAACATGTTTAGAACAAGGCTATACAACACATATATGTAATGTTTGTGGTAATAGTTATAAAGATACATATGTAGATGCTTTAGGTCATGATACAATTAAGTATGAATATAAAGCTCCAACATGTGAAGAAAAAGGCCATGAACCATATGAAGAATGTAGAAACTGTGATTATACTACATATCAAGAAATAGACGCTTTAGGTCATAATTTTGAAGCAGTAGTTACAAAACCTACATGCTTAGATGAAGGATATACAACACATACATGTAGTAGATGTGATGATAGTTATAAAGATACATATGTAGATGCATTAGGCCATGATTTATCACATTATGAATATAAAGCTCCAACATGTGAAGAAAAAGGTCATGAAGCATATGAAGAATGTGGTAGATGCGATTATACTACATATCAAGAAATAGATGCTTTAGGTCATAAATATCATCAAGTTATAAAGAATCCAACATGTGAGGCAGAAGGGTATACAACATTTACTTGTATAATTTGTTATGATTATTATATTGATAATTATACAAATGCTTTAGGTCATGATTATATTATTGCTGAAAAAGTAGATGCAACATGTGAAACTAACGGATATATTGTATATGTATGTAATCATAATGAATCACATACATATAAAGAAGAACTAAAAGCTTTAGGTCATGCTTATGAATTGGTAGTAACTAATCCGACATGTTTAGAAAGAGGTTATACAACTCATACATGTAGCGTATGTGGTGATAGTTACGAAGATACATATGTAGCTGCCTTAGGTCATGATTTAACACATTATGAATATAAAGCCCCAGGATGTGAAAAAGATGGTCATGAAGCATATGATGCATGTAATAGATGTGATTATTCTACATATGAAAAAATTCCAGCTAAGGGTCATAATTATGAACATGTAAAAACAGCAGAACCTACATGTACAAGTTCTGGATATATGACATTTGTTTGTACAAATGATCCAACTCATGTTTATGATAAAGAGTTAAATCCAACAGGTCATACTTATGGAGAATATCAATATGATAATACTCATCACTGGAAAGAATGTCATTGTGGAGATATAATTAAAGATCAACATAAATTTAGTAATTGGGAAATAGTAAAAGAACCTACAACATCAGAAAATGGTTTAACAGAACGTTCTTGTGAATGTGGATATAAAGAATCAGATATAATTCCAAAGATTAAAAAAGGATGTTTCGGAGGATTCGAACAATCTATGATTTCAATAATTAGTTTAAGTTGTATTACTTTATATATTTCTAAAAAAAGAAGAAAAGAAACTGAATAAAAAAATAAGCATCAACCGCTTTTGGTTGGTGCTTTATTTGTATACACTACAATTTATTGGTAGTTCAATTAATTTAGTAATTTTCTTATAATTATATATAAGAGTTTTAGTTTTTTTGAGGTGTCCCATGGAGTATAAAAAATATTTAATATTGCTGTGTTTGTATGATGAATTAAAACAAACAAGAAAGTTAGATCCAAAGATGATATTAAGTAAATATGAAATTAATAATCGCCAAATGTGGAGCTATATTAAAAACTTAAAAGAATATTTTAAAAAATACCAAAACGAAACTCTTTTATATGATCCAAAATTAAAACTATATTATTTTGAATAACTGGTAGCAGTTATTCTTTTTTTTAGTTAAAATTTGTTGTTAAATTTTGCAGTAAATGTAATATGAAAAATAGATATTTTCATATATAATATATATTAAAATGAGGTGGCTATATGAGAAAACAATATAAACCTACTTATGGTTGGACTTTATTTTGTAGTATTGAATATTTTATGATTCTTATGTATATTGCTATTGCACCAATTCTTGTTGTTTTTGGAACTAATGGTGCTTCTTGGTTTGAAATCATTGGAACTTTTATTCTTTTTACTTGTATATTTTTAATTCTTTTTTTAATTATAAATTTAATATCAAAATGTTTTACCAAATATAATGTTATAGTAGATGATACTACTATTTTTTATGGTAATGATTGCATTGATTATGATGATATAAGATCAATTAGCTATGATTTTGGTGAAATAGGCAGGTATAACTCAACAATTCCACAAAGTGTAATTATTATGGGCAAAAAACATAGTTATATACACATTGAAAGACCATCTATTATGTTTTTATTTAAATTAATTTCTAAGTGCAAAAATAAGTTTAAAATTAATCATATTAAAAGACTTATTTTTTTATGGCCCAGTTTAGCATTGGTTGGTGCGATTATTATATTTTTAATTCAATTTTATTCAAAATAGGAGATTTTCATGAAAAGTTATAAACCTGGTTATGCACTGTCTTCTTTATTTTCTTGTACGTTTGTAGTTATATGGTTTGGTATTGCATTAATACCTCCTATTCTTTTTTCAGAAGATAAAGAGTTATGGTTAAAAGTTGGAGTGTCTTTGATTTTAATATTTTTATGTGCTGATATTAGTATTTGTTTGCTTATAAATTTAATATCAAAAAGTTTTACTAAAGCTTACATTAAAATGGATGATAAAGCAATTTATGATGGTAATAGATGTATTTTAATAAATGATATTATTAGAGTTAAATATGACAATGGAGATACTTGGACTCGTAATAGTAAAGTTAATGTGTTAATTATTTATGGAAAGGAAAATAGTTGTTTTTATATCGAAAGACCATCGTTTATGTTAATGGTTAGATTGAAGAAGATTTGTAAAGAGAAGTTTATTATTAAGCATTTATATAGAACTTTGTTTTTATATCCTATTATTGCTTTTATAATAGGTTTTGTTTTATTTTATTGTTTTGGTAGATAGGTTGAAACACACTACAATTTAATCAAAATGAATAGTGTTACAAAAATCATTAAGAGCTAATGTCTTATCTTTAATAGACTTTAGCTCTTTTTTAAGTTTTTTTTATTTTTTTAAATTTTTACGTATTTATTATTAATGAAAAAATAAGAAAAGAAGGTAAAAAAAATGGATGAAATAAAAGTAGGTTTATCATCAGATATAATGTTTAAATTAATATTTGGTAGAGAAGAAAACAAAGAATTTACAGCATGGTTATTTAATATTATTCAAGACAAAATAAAAATTAATGCTGAAGATATAATATTTATGAACAGTAAAAAACAAAGAGAATTGAAAGAATTTGTTCCTGAAATGGATATTGTGTTTAGAGTGGAAAATAAAGTATATGTCGATGTAGAAATTCAAATGTATAACCCTGTTGACTATGATTTAATTGAAAGATTAGATACATATGCATCATCATTAAAATTAGATTCATTAAAAAAAGGAGACAACTATCGGAAAAGAAAAACTTTTGTGATTTGTTTTTGTAAAAATAATATAATAGATAGTGATGAATGTATTATTGTAAAAAAAGAAATGATGGGAAATAAAGAAATATTAAAAAATCATAATTTAATTGTAATACAATTGTCAAATTATAAAAATTGTAGTAATATAATGGTAAGAAGTGTGTTAGAATTAATGCTCACAAAGAATCTTAGTATATTTAAAGGCAGGGACGAAACTATGGATAGTATTATTGAAATGATGTTTAAGTACAATGAAGATCCTGATTTGAGATATTGTATGATGAAAAAAGAAATAGATGAGATATTTGATTTTCAAGAAAAAGAAAATGCTTTAGAAGAAAAATATAATAAAGGTGTTCAAGCCGGAATCGAGCAAGGTATTGAAAAAGGCGTAGAAAAGGGCATTGAAAAAGGTGTAGATAAAAATAGAAAAGAAATAATTAAAAGAATGATTAAAATGAATAAAACAGAAGAAGATATTTCATTAATTTTGGGAATTTCGTGTGAGGACGTAAGAAAAAATATTAAAGAAATGAATTAACCTTTGCATAAAGGTTTTTTTCTTTGTTTTTGCCACTGGCCAAAAAGCAAAAAATATAACCTTTACTTTAAGTTGTTCTCGTGGTATAATTATATTTGCGAATGTTAACGAAAGGGGTGTTGTGAATTGAGCAAAGTTCATTTAGACGATTACGATAAGAAGATTGTTACTTTATTACAAGAAGATTCTTCAATTAGTAATATAGACTTATCAAAAAAGATTGGTTTAGCACCATCATCATGTTTATTAAGAGTAAAAAATTTAAAGGAACAAAAGGTTTTAAAACAATTTACAGCTGTTGTGGATGAAAAAGTAATTGGCTATGAAATTACTTGCTTCGCGAAGATTTTTATGCAACCATTAAATCGTGAAACATCATCATGTTTTATTGAAGCAGTTCATGAAATTCCTGAAATTGTAGAATGCTATACTATTACTGGGGGTGCAGCTTTCTTGTTAAAGATTGTTGCTAAGGACTTCCAATATTATAGGGATTTGGTGTTTGACAAACTTTTAAGCTTGCCATTTGTTAATAATATTGACACTACTATTGTAGTTGGGGCAGAAAAGAAGACAAACGCAATTCCAATTTATTAAAACCTTGAAGAGCCTTTTGGGCTCTTTTTGTTTTGGAGAAAAGGAGAAAAGTTATGAAAGGGATAAAGAAAATATGGAAATGGGGGAGTAGATACTTACATATAATCATAGGTATAGTAGCTATGAGTACTATCTTGCAGTGGTTATATGCGTATTTACCTCTTTTTGTACAATATGCGTTTGAACGCTTAGGTGGGGCAGTAGAAAATAAAACAGATTTACCAGCGTTTTTAATTAATTGGTATAACAATATTGAAAATACACTAACTTGTATTTTGGTTGTTGGTTTATCTATGATTGTTCTTCAAGCGTTTAGATCATTTATGAGATTTTTAGATAATTACTATCAAGGGGCGTTAGCTCATTATATTGGACACGATATGAGGATTAAGATTTATGATCATGTTATGGATTTATCATATTCTTATCATAATCATTCTGATATTGGTGATTTAATTCAAAGATCTACTACGGATGTTGATCAAACTTCTACGTTTGTGGCATCGATGGTTCCTGGTCTTATTGATATTTTTGTTACTGTGTCTATTGGGGCATATCGTGTTTATCAAATTTCACCTGTATTGATGTGGGTGAGTTTAATTAGTGTTCCACTTACTGCGTTATCTTCTGTTTTATATTTTAAGTACTGTAATACAGCATTTGAAAAAATAGAAGAATCAGAAAGTAAGATGACTACTATTATTCAAGAAAATGTTAATAGTGCTAGAGTTGTTAGAGCTTTTTCTAATGAAAAATATGAATTTGAAAAGATGGATAAAGCTAATCAAGAATATACTAAGAAAAATGGTAAGTTTAATACTGTTATGGCTTTTTTCTGGGGAAGTAGTGATTTCTTGGTGTTCTTACAATATGGTTTAACTATGACAGTTGGTGTTTTTTTAGCTAAAGAAGGTTTATTAGATGCTTCTGATATTGTTGCTTGTTTATTACTTATGGGTATGCTTATTTGGCCTATGCGTGGATTAGGTAGAATTATTGCTTCTTTTGGTAAGGCTGTTGTTGCGGTAAATAGAATTGATGAGGTTTTATCTAATAAAAGTGAATATTTGGTTAATGGTGATAAAAAACCTGTTATTAATGGTAATATTGAATTTAAGGATGTTTCTTTTAAGTTTGAAGATGATTCTAAGCATTTATTAACTAATGTTTCTTTTAATATTAAAGCTGGTCAAACTATTGCGATTGTAGGTAAAACAGGTAGTGGTAAATCAACTATTTGTAATTTACTTACTAGAATGTTAGAAATAGATAGTGGGGATATTGTTATTGATGGTGTATCTATTAAAGATATTGAAAAGAAGCACTTAAGAAAAAACATAAAATTAGTTTTACAAGATCCTTTCTTATATTCTAGAAATGTCTATGATAATATAGCTATTAGTGATTCTAATTTACCAACTGAGGCAGTTTATGAAGCAGCTAAGATGGCTGCTATTCACCAAGAAGTTATTAAATTTGAAAAAGGTTATAAAACGATAGTTGGTGAAAAGGGCACTACTTTATCAGGTGGACAAAAACAAAGAGTTGCTATTGCGAGAATGCTTGTTAGTGATTCTAATGTTATTATTTTTGATGATTCATTATCAGCTTTAGATACTAAAACTGATTTATTAATTAGAAATACTTTAAAAAAGAAAAAGAAAGAACAAACTATGATTATTATTACTCATAGATCTACTACAGCTAAAGAAGCTGATTTAATTATAGTATTAGATAAGGGTAGGGTTGCTCAAATGGGAACTCATGATGATTTAGTAAATGTTGATGGTTTATATAAAGATTTATGGGGTATTCAAGGAGAGTTAGAAGAAGAGTTTGTTAAGATTCTAAGGAAGGAGGATTAACATATGGATGATTACGATATCGAACAAGAAGAATTGAATGATTTAGATTATCATTCGAATAATAAAGGTCCTTGGAAAAAAATATTTAAAACAGTCTTATTACATAAAGGATTTGTAGTTGGATTATTAATATCAGTTATATTACTTGCTGTACTTGATGTATGTTATCCACTTGTTAATTCTTATGTAATTAGTCATTTCTTTGAATCTAGTGATCCTAATCGTTTTGATGATATTTGGGTTGTTATTGTTCTATATATTGGTGTGGCTATTGGTTATGGTGTTATTGTTTTTGGATTTTTGTATTTTGCTGGTAAGGTTGAAATTCATACTTCATATGAATTAAGAAAAGAAGCATATTTGAATTTACAAAAACTACCATTTAGTTATTTTGATCAAACAGCTCAAGGTTGGATAATGGCTCGTGTTACTAGTGATGCTAGAAAACTATCAGAAATTATATCTTGGGGTTGTGTAGACTTATTATGGGGTTTACTATCTATGTTTGGTATATTAGGGGTATTACTTGTTATTGATCTTAGATTATCATTAATTATTTTAGTTTTACTTCCTATTATGCTTACTTTAACTATAATTATTAGAAAGAAAATGTTACATAGTTATAGAGATGCTAGACGTTATAATTCAAAAATAACAGCGGCATATAATGAAGGTTTTATGGGTGCTAAAGCAACTAAAAGCTTAGTTATTGAAGAAAAGAATTCAAAAGAATTCCATAAAAAAGCATTAGATTATAAAAAAGCATCTTTAAGAGCTGTGTTCTTTTCAGCTATATTTGGTCCTGTAACATTTATATTATGTTATGCTGGTGTTGGTAGTACTTTATATGTTGGGGCGTTAATTGCGATAAGTGTTGATGTTTTATATTTATTTGTTGATTATACTATTAAATTCTTTGATCCTATCATTGCAGTATCAAGAGTAATAGGCGATTTCCAACAAGCTCAAGCTTCAGCCGAACGTATTATTTCTTTAATTGAACAAGAAGCAGAAATTAAAGATAGAGAAGATGTTATTGAAAAATATGGTACTATTTTTGAACCTAAATATGAAAACTTTGAACCATTAATTGGAGAAGTAGAATTTAAAGATGTTACTTTTAAATATGCTAAGGGTGAAACAGTTTTAAAGAACTTTAATCTTCATATTCCTGCAGGGTCTAGTGTTGCTCTTGTAGGTCATACAGGAAGCGGTAAGTCTACGATTGTTAATCTTATTTGTAGATTTTATGAACCTACAACAGGTGATATATTAATAGATGGTCATAGTTATAAAGATAGAAGTATTACTTGGTTACATTCTAATATAGGGTATGTTTTACAGACTCCACAATTATTTAGTGGAACGATTATGGATAATGTTAGATATGGAAAATTAGATGCTACAGATGAAGAAGTTAAAAATGCGTTAAGAATTGTTGCAGCAGATGAGTTTATTGAAAAGTTAGATGATGGATATAATTCTTTAGTAGGTGAAAGTGGTAGTAAGTTATCTTTAGGTGAAAGACAACTTATTAGTTTTGCTAGAGCTATTGTAGCTGACCCTAAGATTTTAGTGTTAGATGAGGCAACTTCATCTATTGATACTCAAACAGAAGCTATGATTCAAAAAGCTATTGATGTTGTTTTAAAGGGGAGAACTACTTTTATGATTGCTCATAGATTGTCTACTGTGGTTAATGCTGATGTTATTTTAGTTATGAAAGATGGAGAAGTAGTTGAATCTGGTAAACATCATGATTTGTTAGCTTTAAAGGGATATTATTTTGAGTTATATAAAAATCAATTTACTGAGGATGCTATTAATAATTTATTAAAAGCTTAAGATGAGATTTGTTTCTCATCTTTTTCTTTTGAGGTTAATTTTAAAAAGCCGTATGTACTAGTAAATACTGTTATAAAAATAGTTAAACCTAAACTTCTGTTTTTGCGTTCTAGAGTTGGTTCAATTAAATGACGTTTTTGGGAAAATCTTAAATATTGGTGTCTGGCTACTGGATCAAATAAGACAACAAATAAAATAGTTATTCCGATGTCAAAGACATCTTCAGCAGGAGTTAATGTTATTTCGTTATTATTTATAATATAATCACTTATTTCAAAAACATAACCATATGTTATAGTTGAAAAAGCTATTAAGGCGATTGGATCTAAATAAATAGATAAAAAGGAAGCGATTATGCCACTAGCCATAGCGGCATAATAAGATGGTAATTGACTTATTTTAATATCTTCTACTATTATTTGTTCATTATAAAGTAATAAAGATAAGATTATATCGGATATAAATTGAGAAAATATTCCTGTTTGTGCTCCTTGTAATATATTAGGTAAGATGTGAGACCTATCTAAACTTTTATGATACTCTAAATCATACTGCATAAAATCAATTCCTTATATTTTATTATATGATTAAGTTCGATTGTTTGACATTTTAATAAAATAGGACTATAATTTTATTAGTTTCGTTATAACGAAACAAGAGGTGAATTATGAATTTAATTACAGTAAAAGAGGCAGCTCTTAAGTGGAATGTTTCCGAAAGAAGAGTGCAAATGTTATGTAATGAAGGTAAAATAAAAGGAGTTACTAGATTTGGTAGAGTTTGGATGATACCAGTTCATGCGGTATTACCTGGATCGGGAAGTCAAGAAGACCCTCATTTACCTATGCCTAAGAAAAGCCCGTTTTTAGACATGACTAATTTATATAATACAATTGGTAAAGCAGATGAATGTGCTAATTTATTAATTAATAACCCTGAAGCTTATGCTTTATTTGAAGCTCAAATAGCTTATAGAAGAGGTGAAATTAATAAAGTATATGATCGAGCTAGATATTTTTTATCTTCACATTCAGGCTTTTATGCGATATTAGGTGGAGGTATGTTACTTGCTCAATGTGCTATTTGGCGTGGTGATATTAAGTTATGGTATGAAGCTAAACACCATATTTGTGAGGCACCATGTACAACAGAAGCAGAAAGAGAAATCATATCTTTAACTTTAGCTATTGTTGACAGTTCTATTTATGATAATAAAGATTTTCCAGAGTGGTTTAAAATTGGTAATTTTGAAATTTTACCAAGTGATTCTCATCCTGCCGCAAAGGTATATTATATAAAATATTTATATATGCAAGCTTTTGCTATCGCATCTAAACAAATGGAATTAGAAGGGGTTCAAGGGTTAGCATTTATGAGGTTGATTCCTTATTCTATTGAACCGCTTATTACTCAAGCAGTTGTTGATAAAACTATTATTCCTGAAATTTTCTTACGTATGTCTTGTGCTGTAGCTTATCATAATGTAGGAGATAAAGAAAAAACAATAGCCCACATCGATAAAGCTTTAAAACTAGCTTTAGCTGATGGACTATATGGAATTATTGCTGAATATATTAGACATTTTGATGGTTTATTAGAAGAAAGAATTATGTTACTAGATGAAAATGTTCTTCCTATCATTAAGCAACTATATTCTAAATATTATACTGGTTGGGCTAAGATTAGTGGTCTTGCAAGAAATAAGAGTTTAGCGTCTAATTTAACAGTAAGAGAAAGAGAAGTAGCTAAGTTGGTGGCTTTTGGTTTTATTAATAAAGAGATTGCAGCTATGCTTGAAATTAGTGAATCTACTGTTAAACAAACTATATCTAGAATTATCTTAAAAACAGATATTTCTGATAAATCAGAGATATCTGACATACTATAATTTCGTTTTAACGAATAAAATATTTCGCTAATGCGAAATTTAAAGACTTAAAAGTGCTGAAAATATAAATATATATAACTATAAATCTAATAAAAAAGACAATTTCAAACCTCAAAATTGTCTTTTTTAGTTTTTTTAAGTATGTTTTCCGTTTTTAATAATTAAAATATAATAATTACAGAAAAAATAATAAGGAGAATTAACATGAAGATTAAAAATATATTATTTACATTAGCTATTTTAAGTGTTGGAACAACATTATTTGCGTGTGAAAAGAACCATACCCACAATTTAGAAAAAGTTGATGCTGTTGCAGCAACTTGTATACAAGAAGGACAGATTGAACACTATTACTGTTTAGATTGTGATAAATTATATGAAGATGAAGCAGGAAAAAATGAATTACAAACATCAGATTTAGTAGTTAGTATGATTGATCACGAATATAAAACAGAAACAGTAGCCCCTACATGTGAAGAAGATGGTAAAAACCATTATGTTTGTGGTGTTTGTGGTCATAGCTATGATGAGGCAACAAACCCTAAATTAGGTCATAGTTATGGTGAGTATGAAGTGACTTGGAGTGAAGATTATCAAACAGCAACCGCAACTCGTGTATGTGCAAACGATGAAACACATAAAGAATCAGAAACTGTTGATACAACTGTTGAAGTATTGAAAGAGGCTACTTGTAGTGAATTTGGAGAAGCTAAATATAGTGCCGATTTTACAGTTGATGCAGATGCAACTATTGATGTAGTTGTTGATATGCTTCCTCATACATATGCATCAGACTGTGATGAAGAGTGTGATGTATGTGGCGGGATAAGAGAGACAGAACATTCTCACACAAGTGTTGAAGGATATCCTGAATGTGATTTATGTGGTGCTTTATTATATGAAATTACTGATATTAAATTTGATGAAACTGTAGATTATTATAATCCAGAAACTAAAACCTATACAATAGATCAAGGTACAATTTTAATTGTAGTTATAGAAGGAAAAAATTTAGATATAATTTATAATTATGAATATGAATCAGCGCCGTTATTTTTCCAAATTGGTGGAGTTGGATATCCTATGGCCGAAGGGTGTAGTATATATAAATATTATGAAGATAGAATTGAAGTAAGGATAAATTATAATCTTGTTGAAAGTCTTGGTACACTGTATAGTGAGGGTGAAATGTTTTTTACGTATCACGGTGAGTTTATTAGATTAAATCGTTTTGTAGAATTAGGTGAAAAAATTGATATCCCATATATTGAAGAATTTGAAGTATTTACTACTGATTTTGAATACGATGAAGAATTAGATGCTTATATTATGGGTGAAGGCGATTGGTTAAGTTATTATATGGTAGGTTATAATTTTGATACTATTACATATGATAATGCTCCAATAATTGGATACGGACATTATTCATCTTTGGTACATGAAACCATAGATGAAATAGGAATTCTTGATAATGAAACTATTGTTTTTAACATTTCATATTCGCGATTAATTGAGCTAGGTGTTACTGGTAAGGTAACTATTTACTATCTAAATCATGGTTATGAAGCAGTTTTCCCTGAAATAACTATTTATATTAAATAGTAGTGAATAAGCAAGTATGTCTTCGGGCATACTTTTTTCACATTTATTGACCGATTATTCATAAATCCTTGTAATTTTTTAATTTTTTCAATATAATTAAAGAAATGTTGTTTAGAAAGGTTGCTGATGGTGATATGAAAAACAATGTTCATGAATTAAGAAAAGAACTTAAACTTACTCAAGAAGAATTTGCTAAAAAATTAGGCGTAACAAGACAAACAATTATTTCCATTGAGCAAGGTAAGTATATTGCATCATTACCTTTAGCATTGAAAATGGCTAAGGTATTTAATGTTCCTGTTGAAAAAATATTTAGCTTGGAGGACAATGGCAATGATTACTAGAGATCATTTAATAGCAAGCACAAAAAGAAACTTAACAGTTAGAGCCATATTAACTTTAGTTCCAATCGCTTTATTATTTCTTTTAAGTTATGTATCAGATATAAAAGCTTTAGTAGTATATAAATCTATTGTAACAATGAGATATTCTATCTTTGTTGCTTTAGAAGGATATTTAGGGGTTAAGATATTTAGATATATTAAAATCTTAACTGATGCAGATTATTGTGATTTAGTTTTAACACAAAGAAATGATGAACGTATTACTTATATTGGTCTTAAAACAAATGCTATAGTTGTTAAGATTTTAATATATGTAATTGGTATTGGTTTAATTATATTTGGTTTTATTAATTCTTATGTTTTCTATACTTTATTAGGTATATTAGCAGTTATAATAATAATCTATCTTAGTGCATATGTTTATTTCCATAAGAAATATTAATACAAATTATAGGATGAGTTAATCATCCTGTTTTTTTTAGTAAAATTTGAAAGAAAATAAAACTATAATACAGCTAAATCTATTTGTTTCTTTTTATATATAATTAATAAAAAATATCATTTTTTTCATAAAAACAACAAATAGAAAAGTTTCGACAAAAAAAACGTTCATTTTTTTCGTTGACAAAATATAAATTATGGATTAAAATATAAAAAAGAGGTGATTTTTATGTGGAAGGAGTCTCTATATAAAATATATTTTATTGATAAAAGTAAATTTAATGATTTATATGAAAAAAGATTTGAGTCGGAAAATACATATAAATTTAAATTTAATATTCACAATAATCCTGCTTTTTTCTTTTATCACAAAGATATATTAAGAATGATATCTAATATTTCTTTTCTAGATAAAAAAGTAACTAATATATTAAATGTTCTTCCTACTATAGCCAAAACACTATATATAAAAAAATCTTTAATAGATGAAATATTATATACTAACGAAATTGAAGGAATAATTAGTACTAGAAAGGAAATAAGCAAAATAATTGATATTATTAAAAATAATGAAAAAAGTAAACCTAATAAGATTCAAAGTTTAATCAATAAATATTTGATGCTTATGGATAATCAACATGATTTTACTATTAATAATTGTAATGATGTTAGAAAGTTGTATGATGAATTAGTATTGGATGACGTAGTAGCATACGATCCTAAAGATAAACCAGACGGTGTCATATTTAGGGCTAATTCTGTTCAAATTTTAAATGAGATTTCTAAAAAAATTATGCACGAAGGGATAATGCCGGAAGCTAAAATAATTGATATGATGTCAAATGTCATAAATTTTTTAAATGATGAAACAGTCGAGCCGATAATTAGAATTGCTATTTTTCACTATATTTTTTCATATATTCACCCTTTCTACGATGGAAATGGTAGAACTAATAGGTTTATTTCTTCACTATATTTAAAAATGTCATATAATCCAATAATTGCATTTAGATTAAGTTTAACAATTAAAGAGAATAAAAAACAATATTATGATGCATTTGATTATACAAATAGTAAATATAACAAAGGAGATATTACTACATTTGTGTATGAGTTTATTGAAATTATTCAAAAGGCTTATGAAAAAACATATGATTATCTATTGATAAAGCAAAGTGAATTGAATGATGCTTCAAACAAATTATTAAATATGGATCTTACAGAACAAGAAAAAAAGATTTTATGGTTATTATATCAAACTGAAATTTTTAAAGGTGAAAAAGTTAAGATTAAAGATATATCTTCGTTTATTAAAACATCTGAACCAACCACAAGAAAAGTGCTTGTTTCATTATTTAATAAAAAGTTGATAAAAGAAGAAAAACAAGCTAAAAATAAAGTGTATTCAATTGATTTAAATGAGTAGAGTTTTATTCTTTGGTAAAAGAACTCTCGTTACGACAAAAAATCAAGTATCTAATAAGTATAAAAAATAATTCAAATTATACGTATAATATCATTTTGTAAAACATTTATTTTTGCATAATGTTCAAATTGAATATTATTGCGCACATAGGTGATATTATTATATTCAAAATAAAAAAATAAGTTTCGTTTCAATCTGTTTCAAAATGGATGAAACGAACTTTTTATTTTGGTTAGAATTTTATGGTTTTTGATTTTTGTAAATTATTTAAATAATCTTTTTCTAGTATTGTAATTTCTATAATCATAGTATTTTTTTAAAAAAACTCCGTAAAGCTTTAGGTCTTACGCAAAAAGTGTGTTATTTTAATGGATATATAGTAATTGCATAATTACCAACTCATATCGTTATAGCAAAATTCATTATATGATGCTATAATAAAACAATAAGCAATTATTAAATTATAATTAACGAGTAGGTGTTATATAATGAGAAATTTAGAAATAATAGATAATAAGTATGTGTTTTTTGGTAATTATCCACAAAACGGAACTGAAAAAGAACCCATCAAATGGATAATTATAAAAAGAGAAAATAATATTTTAACTCTTATAACTGAAAAAATATTAACTAATTTTATGTATGATAGATATTATAGTTACTATAAAGATAGTGCAGTTAGAAAATATATTCACGAAGAGTTTATTCCTATTGCGTTTACAAAAGAAGAATTAGATATGATATTACCTACTCAGTTAGAAGATGTTATAGATAAAGTATTTATTCCATCTGTAGAAGATTTAAAAGAAATAAGTAGAGATGAAAGAATAAAGAAAATAACACCTTGGGCTAAATCAAATAAAGCATCAGGATATCCTATTTATTCTAAAAAAGATAAACACTTAGAAGATAACGGTTGGTATTGGACTAGAACACCATACAAACCACCATATAATCCTCGAAATGAACGTGAAGTGTGGTATATTGAGTATCATGGAGGATTTAATGCTAGAGTTACAGTAGGACATGATATTGGAATTGTTCCAATTATTAGATTAGAAATAGATAAATAAAGATTAAAGGAGTGCTTGATTATTATGACAATGGAAAAAACAACTGTCTTATCCCGTGATTTTATAATACATCCAGGAGAAACTCTACAGGAGTTTTTAAAGGATAGAAATATGAGTCAAAAGGAGTTAGCTATAAGGTGTGGTGTTAGTGAAAAATACGTTAGCACTGTATTAAATGGAAAGAAAGATATTTCATTAAGTTTTGCAAAAAAATTAGAATATGTATTAGGTATTGATACAATATTTTGGATGAATTTACAGGCAAATTATGATAAGGATATAATTAAATACGAAGTATTAAATAAAGCTACAGATGAAAAAATTTCGTATTGAAAGAGTTAAAATCAATTTGATAATTAAGTAAAATTAAATGCACGTTTCTAATACTACTAATGGTTTATTTCTCCCTACTAAACCATTGGTAGGTGTACTATGAAAGTTGTATATAATATTATTAATGCGAAGGAGGAGGCCTATGGATCAATTAAAAATTGGTAGATTTATTGCTGAATGTAGAAGACAAAAACAACTAACACAACTACAATTAGCAGATAAATTAGGTATCACTGATAAAGCAATTTCCAAATGGGAAAGAGGTATAGCAATGCCCGATACTTCGATTATGCTTGAATTATGTGATATTCTTGGTATTAGTGTAAATGAATTATTAAATGGGGAGATGATAAAAATGGCAAATAGTAATGAAAAAAACGAGCAACTTTTACTTAATGTGGCAAAAGAATTAGAAACAAAAAACAAAACGATTTGGTCATCTATGTGGGTGGTTATGGTAATGAGTGTGACTGCTTTAATTGCGGGTATATTTATTGTGGCATTCTTAATACCAAAAGGTGTTTGGCAACTTGTAGCAATCTTAGTAATATGCATTGTTTTTTTAATACCATGTTTTTATGCATTAAAACTTGAAGTAAGTGTTGGTGTTTATAAATGTAAAAACTGTGGTCATGAAATTGTACCAACATATAAAGAAGTATTGATGGCAAAGCATAGAGGATTTACTCGCCATTTAAAATGTCCTGTATGCAGTAAGCGTACATGGTGTAAGAAAATAATAAAAAATAATAAGTTTTTAGTTAGTATAAAAAGGATTAGAATAAGATATCAACTAAAGTATTATAAATATACATTAACATAAGAAGCATTCAAATTTTGGATGCTTTTTTTGCAATAGAATTAATATTTGAGAAAAAATATAAAAAAAATCTTTTTGTTTGTTTCTTCTATATTTCAACATTAAAATATCCATTAATCTACCTTAAAAAATAATTGAAATGCAAAAAAATGGCATTTCGATGGTTGAAAACTTGAATTTTATGATATAATAATATTGAAGAATAACATGAAAGGAAGCGATGTTATGTTAATAAATTTTAAAACTAAGAATTATAAGTCTTTTAAGGATGGCTTTGATTTCACGATGAAGGCATCGAGGGTAAGAGATCTTGAACATAGTTTATTAAGATGTGATAAATCATCAAAGAAAATACTACCATCTGCAGTTGTGTATGGACCTAATGCCGCTGGTAAAACAACAGTAATTGAAACATTTTTAAGATTTAAGGATATCGTATTAAATGGCAATATTGAAAATTCTAGCAGCAATAGAGGAAATATGGTATCCGGAAATTTAGAACTTATTCCTTTTATTTATAATGAAATAGAAGATCCGATTGAATTTGATATTGAATTTGAATATGAAAAAATTGAATATCGTTATTTTTTAAAATTTATAATAGGAAAATTCTTATCAAAAGGAAAAAGAGAAATTTTAGAAGAACTTTTAGAAGTCGATGGCAAAAGACAATTTTTAAGAACAAATTTAGGTGTTGATGTGTATTTTAAGAACATCAATTCAAAATTGATTAATGATGGTCTTAATGTTAGTTTGTGGGATTCATACCAAAATATATTCAATTCAAATATTGAGCCAACAACTTTATTTTTATCAACTGAATTTAGATCTTTAGTTTCTAAAGAAATTTATAATGCTATATATAAATGGTTTAGCGAAAAACTATTGATTTTTACTAGTTTTGATCATTTCCGTTCTGGACTATATTCGGACGAAAAAGAAATTGTTGAGGTACCAAAAGAATTATATGAAGCTGTATCTAAAATAGGTGTTCTAGCAACAAATATGTTTTATCAAAGAAAAGATGAAAGTGAATTTCCAACGTTGTTGTCGAGATTAGATTTAGAAGGAAAAAAAGTGTTTATTCCTTCTAGTATTATAGAATCGGTAGGAACATTGCATTTTATCGATTTATTTCCAGCGTTATTAAGTTCTTTAACAAATGGTGTGACTTTGATTATTGATGAATTAGATTCTTCATTACACCCAATGGTTATAATGAGTGTTGTGAGTTTATATCATAATCCAGACATTAATAAACATAATGCTCAATTAATTTTTAACACACATAATCCAATCTATTTAAATAATAGTGTATTTAGAAGAGATGAAATGTGTTTTGTTGAAAAAAATGGAGAAACAAAAATCAGTGAATTTTATAAGTTGTCAGATTTCAAGACAAACTCAAATAAGCCTACAAGAAAGACAACAGATTATATCAATAATTATTTCATGAATAAATATGGAGCCATTGAATATGTTGATTTATCTGAAGTGTTTGAAAAAATAATGAATAAGGGGTGAAAACGATGTCTAAAAAATTGGAGGGTTCTACTTATTCATTAACGGTTGAAGGACAATGTGAAAAACTATATTTTGAACATTTGAAAAATCTAATTAATAATTGTCCTACTAAGAGATATCGCTGTGTATATAAACCAGAAATAAGGGTCAAGAAAAGTCCTTTTAGTCATGCAAAAAGTTTTCCAAGCTTAGGGATCCCGTTCTTTCATATACAAGATATTGAAGATCACAACGATAAATTTCAAAGAGAAAAATTTGAAGATTTACTTAGAGATATTAAACAAGCAAAACGAATAGTTGATTATAAATTAGGATATTCAAATTTAACATTTGATTTGTGGATGTGTCTACATAAAAAAGATATGGTAGTTTCAAGAGGTCATAGAAAAGAATATGTAAATGATATAAATAATGCTTTTAATAAACATTTTGAAGACATTGATGACTACAAGAAAGAACAAGAATTTAAGAACATACTTGAAACTATTACATTAGATGATGTTAAAGCTGCAATAAAGCGTGCTAAAAAAATTAGATATAACAACGAAAAAGGTTTGTCAAATATTCCTAATCAACGCAAGGTAAAACATTCTAATTTTGAATATTTTTGTGAGAATCCTGATTTAAATATTCATGAAATAGTAGAACAAATGTTAAAGGATTGTTTAGGAAGTGAATTAGAAGAGAGTGTGTTATGAAATTATTAGTAAAATATAAAAAATAGAGGTGGTAAAAGTGGTTATTCCAAAACATTATTTTAATGCAATTGTGTCAATATCGACAGAAGATAACAGAGTGATTGGGACTGGATTTATGGTTTTAAAACGAAAAAATGAAAAAACTGGTTGGTTGTATTTAGTTACAAACAAGCATGTTATAGAAAATCAAAAAAAAATTCTAATTGAATTTACCGAAAAAGACAACAAAAAAACAAAAAGAGTCGAAGTTGAGTTATATAAGAATGGCATAATGAATTATTCAGTTCACCCTAAAAAAAATATAGACATAGCCGCCATTCATATTAATGGCCAATATTTAAAAGCATATAATATGACAACTGATTATTTTGATATATACGATGCAGCATTAAGCACAAAAGAAATGGAAGATAACGCATTAGGCGAGGGGACATTCATATACTCTTTGGGCTACCCCTTAGGATTAGCTGACAAAGAAATTAAGAAACCTATTTGTAGATTTGGATGTATTGCAAGGATGTATATTGAAAAAGAAAGCGATAATATTTTATTGGATATTCAAAATTTCCCTGGCAACTCAGGGAGTCCTGTGATTAATCGACCTGAGATGATGTCCTTTGAGAAAGGAAAGTCTTTTTTGCAATCAAAGTTAATCGGTATTCTACACTCATACATTCCATACAAGACTCAATTAGTAAATTTGCAAACAAACTCTATTGAGGAAATACGTGCTGAAAATAGTGGATTAGCTTATATGCATCCAGTAGAATTTATTAGAGAAGTTATTGAAATAGAATACCAAAAAAAGAATGCAATGTATAACGATTAGTGTATTAGGATGAATTATGTTATAGATAGACTATATAACGGTGACCAAAATAGAACAAAAAGTAAGTGTGGAATTAGTTAAACACAACTAGTGTAAATGATATATTTAATCTCTTGGGTTATCTAATTTTTGTTTTTATTTAGATTAATAAAAAGATTGGAAAGTATATAATTCATTATCAAGTTTTAGGAGTTGACGGGCACAAGAGTAAGAAATAATATAATTATTGGCAAAAAAAGCGGACGCTGTTCTTCCTATGTGTTGCAGTTGTAAACAATTATGGTATACTAGTAATTGGAATGGCGGTATGTATTTTCGGAGCATACTTAAAAGGGTCGGATGTGTCCGACTCTTTTTTGATACTATTATTGATTAAGTGTGGTTAGAATGGTAATATAAAAGTAATAAGATGGTATTTTACATGGATTTAGAGGTGGACGACATGAAACAAGAAATAACAAACATTATATCAAGACTAGATGATAAATTGAATTGTTGGATAAAAGATGATAGATATATTAAATATTTAGATTTTTTTGACGTTGAGGTTTTGTCAGCTGAAGAAGTCATAAAGACATTAAACAGGAATGAAAATAATAGAATGGTGATGAACTCTTTTTTAAGTTTTGAACTTTTGTTTGAAGAACAGGAATACCATCAATTAGTTGATTTTATACAATTAAAGGAAAAAAGTAATAACGAAGAAGTTTACGAATCAGCACTAAAAATTTTAAAAAAATTATTACAATGCCTTTATGCCTATACAATTTTTGATTATAAGATATCAATGGGAGGTAAATATGAAACAAAATTAGTATGTGTTAATGACTTTTCTAGATTGCTAATAGAAACAAACAAAAAAAGTAATGTATATAGAGGACAATCTGATTATAGATGGGGCGTTATACCGAGTATGTTTAGAAACTATAAATTTGAACACGATAATGATTGTGATGGTGAATATTTTGATTTAGCGATGATGTTTGATAAGTATGGAAAAAATGGTTATTTAGACATATACAATTCTACAATAGATAAGCTTGAGAAAAACGAAGACATATCAATTGATTTTATAGCATACATGCAACATGCAGTGGCGTATAGTCCACTTATTGACATTACTACAAGTCCTGCAATTGCTTCTCGATTTGCACTGTTGTCAGCACTAGAAAAAGATAATAAAAATGATGAAAGTGCAATGGTATTTAAATTTGAATTCAGTAATCAACATCTGAAAAGTGAAAGCTTAAACGAGCAAAGAGAATTAAAGAAATTACCACGAGACTTTAATGTTAAAATTTTGAATAAGAAAATTATCCCAGGAAGAACAATGATTATAAAAGATATAGATGGAAAGCCTCATAAATTAGACTTTAGCACAGTACATTCAACTATAGAGGCTTTGAAACCCAAGTATGTCATAATAAATAAAGTATATAACGATAGAATGAGATATCAAAAAGGAAAATTCATATTATTTTACGATTATGTTGTAATAAGCGATGGAAGTAATTATGAATTTCCAAATGGAAGAATTTTATTTCAATTAGTTAATAATATAAATACTACTGCATACATATTACCTAAATTAGACAAGAAGAAAATGTCAGATTCTTTAAGTAGGCAATATCCTCAATATGATAATGAGTACATTTTAAAACCGTATAGATTGTTAGAAGAACAACAGCAGAAGAATAAAGAAAGTAAATAATTTATAATAATTACAATATATTCCTTTGGAGCATACTTAAAAGAGTCGGATGTGTGATATGATATCTCCAAAGTAGACAAATAAAATAATTAAAAGGAATAACAATCCCCATGGGGATTTTCGACCTCGAGATTATTAAGTCTATTTTGGAGGTATTTTTTTATGGGACGAAAAACAAAATATAGTAAAGAATTAAAATTAGAAATTGTTAAAAGATATTTAAAAGGGGAATCAAACATTTTACTTTGTAATGAGTATAGAATTCCTTATGGGCACGGAAAGACAATTGGAAGGTGGGCAAATAAATATGTAGTACTAGGAGAATCAGCTTTTGATGAGTCACGTATTAATAAATCTTATTCCAAAGAATTAAAAAAACGGGTTATAAAAGAATATCTTGATGGGAAGGATTCTTTAGATAATATAGTAAATAAATATAATATTTCTTCTACATCAATTGTAATAAATTGGGTAAAAAAGTATAATGAAGGTATAGAAATTAAAGATTATAATCCAAAAGGGGATGTCTATACCATGAAATCGAGAAAAACTACATTTGAAGAAAGAATAGAAATTGTTAAATATGTATTAGCTAATGATTTAGATTATAAGGGTGCATCGGATAAATATAGTATTCATTATGCAAGTGTATATAAATGGGTTAAGAAATATAACGATATTGGTGAAGATGGATTAAAAGATAGTCGAGGACGTCCTTCTTCTTGTAAAACTAACAATGAATTAACAATTGAAGAAAAACAAACTATTGAAATAGAAAGATTAAAAAAAGAATTAGAGCGTCAAAAGATGATCAATGAAGTATTAAAAAAAACGTGGAAATTCGCAAACGTATGGAAAAGAATTCTCGCTTGTTAGACAAGAAGATAAATACCAAACAATAGTCGAGTTTAAGAATAAACCAGGTTTTACAGTAGATTTTCTATGTGAAGTACTAGAAATACCACGTTCTAGTTATTATAAGTGGAATAAACGAGCAAAAACATCTAAAGAACTTCAAGATGAAGAATTAACAAACTTGATTATCGAGTATAATGAAACATTCCATGGAATTTTAGGTTATAGACGTATGACTTTATTCATAAATATTCTTAATCATACAAGATATAGCGAGAAATACATTCATAGATTAATGAAAAAAGCTAAAATTCAAGCAAGAATAAGAAAGAAAAAATGTAATTATTTAAAATCAAATCCTGAAACAGAAGCACAAAACATATTACATAGAGAATTTAAAGCTCAATGGAAAAATCAAAAATGGTGTACAGATGTCACTGAATTTAAGATACCTGGATATAATAAAAAAATATATTTATCAGCAATTATAGATTTATACGATAGATCTATAGTGGCTTATGTAATAAGCAACCGTAATGATAACAAATTAGTATTTGATACTTTTGATTTAGCTATGGAAAAGTATCCAAATGCAAAACCACTATTCCACAGTGATAGAGGATTTCAGTACACATCAAAAATTTTTAAAATGAAACTAGATAATGCAGGTATGATTCAATCAATGTCTAGGATTGGAAAATGTATTGATAATGGACCTATGGAAGGTTTCTGGGGAACATTAAAATCAGAAATGTTCTATGGAATAAAATATGATAATGAAACTGCAATTAGAAACGCAATAATTGAATATATCGACTTTTATAATAATAAGAGGTTTCAAGCAAATTTAAAAGGCATGACTCCTACTCAATTTG